>JAZUFA010000037.1:0-22031 GCA_045640445.1 Candidatus Cryptobacteroides sp.
CAACTGCAATCAAGAACAAGGACGAGATCGTAGAATCCCTCGGCGAAAGAATCCTCGGTAGAACTACAGTCCACGACATATTCAACCCTCTCACAGGAGAACTCATCCTCGCAGCGGGCTCTGAAATCAGAGAGAAGGAGGCAGACCTCATCGACAAGCTCCCTATAGAGCAGGTCGAGATCCGCTCCGTCCTCACTTGCGAAAGCAGAAAGGGTGTCTGTGCAAAATGTTACGGACGTAACCTCGCAACCAGCCGTATGGTTGAAAAGGGTGAGGTTGTCGGTGTAATCGCTGCACAGTCAATCGGTGAGCCTGGTACACAGCTTACCCTCCGTACCTTCCACGTCGGTGGTACTGCATCTTCAGCAGCAGCTGATTCTTCAGTTGACTCAAAATACAATGGCCGCATCGAGTTCGAAGAGCTCCGTACCATCCAGAGAGTCAACGACGCAGGTGAGACTGAGGAAGTTGTAGTAAGCCGCATGACCGAGCTCCGCATCGTGGACGAGAACACCGGCATGACATTCTCACAGTACGACATCCCTTACGGCGCAGTTCTCTACAAGAAGAACGGCGAAAGCGTCAAGAAGGGTGAGCGCATCTGCGAATGGGATGCATACAACGCACTCACAATCGTCGAGACTGCAGGTACCGTACGCTACGAGCACATGATCGAAGGCTCAACCTTCGAGAAGGAGATCACAGAGTCAGGTACCACCAGCACCAGCAAGACCATCATAGAGTCAAAGGACAAGACAAAGAGCCCTACCCTCCACATCGTTAACGAGGCTGGCGACACCATCAAGCAGTACAACCTCCCTGTAAAGGCACAGGTTCTTGTTGAAGACGGTGCATCAGTCAAGGTCGGTGACATCATCATGAAGATCCCCCGTACATTCGGAAAGGCCAGCGATATCACCGGTGGTCTGCCCCGAGTTACAGAGCTCTTCGAGGCACGTAATCCTTCCACCCCTGCAATCCTCTCCGAAATCAACGGTCAGGTTATCATGGGCAAGGTTAAGCGCGGTAACAGGGAGATCATCGTCGAGAGCAAGAGCGGAGCCAAGAAGAGCTACCTCGTGCCCATGACAAAGCAGATCCTTGTTCAGGAGGACGACTATGTAAAGGCAGGTACTCCCCTCTCAGACGGTGGCATATCACCTAGCGACATCCTCGCAATCCTCGGTCCTGTAAAGGCTCAGGAGTACATTGTGAACGAGGTCCAGGCCGTTTACCGCCTCCAGGGTGTGAAGATCAACGACAAGCATTTCGAGAACATCGTCCGCCAGATGATGCGCAAGGTGGAGATCACCAACCCCGGCGACACCACCTTCCTTCAGGAGGAAATGGTCGACAAGTGGAGATTCATGGACGAGAACGACCGCATCTACGGCAAGTTCTATGTATGCGCTGCCGGTGACTCACAGAAGTACACCGAAGGTGACATCATCGGCGCCCGCGAGCTCCGCAACGAGAATGCTTCACTCGAGCGTCAGGGTCTCAAGACTCTTGTTACCCGCCCTGCACTTCCCGCAACCGCACGCCTCGTGCTCCAGGGAATCACCAGAGCAGCCCTCAAGACAGACAGCTTCATGTCAGCAGCTTCATTCCAGGAGACCACAAAGGTCCTCAGCGAGGCAGCAATCCGCGGCCGCGTGGATTACCTCGAAGGTCTGAAGGAGAACGTGATCTGCGGTCACCTGATTCCTGCAGGTACAGGTCTCAAGGATTACCAGGACATCGTTGTCGGCCGCAAGGACGACGCTATCGCTGAACTCAACGATCTTTAGCAGATTGTAATCAAATAGAAGAAGCCCGGCCGACTGGCCGGGCTTCTTTGCTTATCCGTGGTTCCTAAAGCCTTGAAAGGGCTTCGAGGAAGTAGTAGTCGGCATATGTGAGAGGGACGTCGATCTGGTCGCCGCCAGGGTAGTTGCCCACACTGTGCTTGAGGATGAAGCCGAACTGCTCTCCCGGCTCTGCAAGATACTCGGGGCTGGCAAGCGTGCGTATCTGCTTCTCTGCCATTGTCCTGTACGCAGCATTGCCGGAAAGCCGGGCAAGCTCGAGGAAGGCTGATGCCATGATGCAGCCTGCGGATGCATCCCTGGGAGTGTCGGGTATGTCCTTGCAGTCGAAATCCCAGTAAGGGATACCGTCCTCGGGAAGACGGGCAAGAAGGAGGTCGGCTATGCTGCATGCCTGCTTGAGATATGCCTCATCCTTGGTCTCCCTGTACATCATGGTGTATCCGTAAAGCGCCCAGGATTCGCCGCGGGCCCACATTGAGTCATCAGCATAGCCCTGAACCGTCTGCTTGCCTATTACATGACCGTCCTCAGTCGAATAGTTGATAAGGTGCCAGGTGGAATAGTCCTCGCGGAAGTGGTTCTTTATCGTCGTTTGCGCGTGGGTGTTGCAGATGTCATCGTAATTCAGGTCTTCGAACAGGCCCGTGGCGTTAAACAGGAGCTCCAGGTTCATCATGTTGTCGATGATCACAGGATACTCCCATATGCCATGGTTCCAGCTGCGTGTGCAGCCTACAACCGGGTCAAAGCGGTCTGCAAGCGTTTCTGCAGCCCACCTGAGCATGGGAAGATACTTCTCATCGCCTGTTATCCTGTATGCGTTGCCGTAACTGCAGTTTACGCGGAAACCGAGGTCATGGTCGGGGGTGTAGTTCACAAGGCTGTCAAGATCCATGGTGAACCTGTCGGCGAGGGCCTTGAGCTCCTCGTCCCTTGTATACTCGTACGCGAGCCAGAGAGAACCGGGATAGAACCCGCTCACCCAACTGCCCGCATCGGACTTTATGAACTCACCGTCCTCCACATGCACGGGGGTGACGCCTGCCTGTAGTTCGGGGACCATGACCTTGAGCTGCTGCTGTGCGAGAGCATAGACCCTGTCTGCAATCTGTGTCATCGTTTCCTGCCTTGTGCAGGCGCAAAGAGCGGCCATCACAGCCACTGCCATCAATAGTCTCTTCATATATCAGTATTGTTTATGTTCCGTTCCCATGAATTCCTCGAAGAGTTCAAGGCACTCTTCCCTGCCGCACTCTACCAAATAATCGCCCAACTTCTCCCTGCCGCCGAAGATCTTGTCGAACTTCTCGTCGCGGAAACCTATACGGTCATTGTCGGCAATGGTGCAGCCATAGTATATCTTGCTGATGTTTGCCCACATGCAGGCGCACAGGCACATATGGCAGGGCTCGCCCGTGGTGTAGATTTCGCAACCGGTCAGGTCGAATGTGCCGAGGCGCCGGCCGGCATCCCTGATGGCGGCCACCTCTCCATGACAGGTAGGGTCATTGTTCGACAGGACCCTGTTGTGTCCACGTCCGACAATCTCTCCATCCTTTACTATGATTGAACCGAAAGGACCACCGTGGCCGTTCCGTATTCCTATTCTTGCCTCTTCGATGGCAAGCTTCATGAATTCAATGTTCCTGTTCATCTCCACTATATCCTTATTTGCTTTTCAAAGATACAAAAAGCCATTTGAATAATAAAGTTTCGTATATTTGTATGTTATAGTCAAGATCAGTTATGAGAACACTCCGACTCACAAATACTCTTACCAGAACAAAGGAAGTCTTCAAGCCCGTAAACCCCGGTCACGTTGGAATGTATGTCTGCGGCCCCACCGTATATGGTGACGCACATCTCGGCCACGCCCGCCCGGGTGTGACTTACGACGTGCTCAGCAAACTCCTCCGCCATCTCGGATACAAGGTCCGTTACGTGCGCAACATCACCGATGTAGGCCACCTCGAGCACGACGCCGACGAAGGTGAGGACAAGATAGCAAAAAAGGCCCGCCTCGAGCAGCTCGAGCCCATGGAAGTAGTGCAGACCTATACCCTGCGCTATCATGAGGCCATGCGCAAACTTAACGTGGCTCCTCCCAGCATCGAGCCCAGGGCCAGCGGCCATATAGTGGAGCAGATAGAGGCCGTGAAGCGCATCCTCGAGGCCGGTTACGCATACGAGTCAAACGGCAGCATATACTTCGACGTACGCAAGTACAACGAAGACCACAAATACGGCATTCTCAGCGGCCGCAACCTCGACGACACCCTCGAGGGCACACGCGAACTTGACGGCCAGGGCGACAAGCACGCGCCGTTCGACTTCGCAATCTGGAAGAAGGCGGAGCCCGAGCATATCATGCGCTGGCCCTCACCCTGGGGCGAAGGTTTCCCCGGATGGCATCTCGAGTGCTCTGTCATGGGCGAGAAATATCTCGGCAATGAATTCGACATCCACGGAGGCGGAATGGACCTCATGTTCCCCCACCACGAATGCGAGATAGCCCAGAACGTGGCCTGCCGCGGAACACAGGGCGTGCACTACTGGGTGCACAACAACATGATCACCATCAACGGCCAGAAGATGGGCAAGAGCCTCGGCAACTTCATCACCTTGCCCCAGCTCTTTGCCGGCGAGCATGAGAAGCTCGCACAGGCATACAGCCCCATGACCATACGCTTCTTCATCCTCCAGGCACACTACCGCGGAACCCTCGACTTCTCCAACGACGCCCTCCAGGCTGCGGAGAAGGGCCTGAAGCGCCTCATGCAGGCCGCCAAGGACCTCTACGCCATGGCAGGCCGCAAGGCTCCCCAGTACGTCTACGGCGAGGAAGCATTCGGCGTGGCTCCCGATACCTGCACAGCAGTTAACGCAGAAGTCAAGGCGCTCTGGGAGAACGTCTACGACGCTCTCTGCGACGATATGAACACCCCCATCGCCCTTGCAGGCATCTCCGAGGCAGTCCGCATCATCAACAGCGCAAAGGCAGGCAGCATCAAGCTCGCCAAGGAAGATATCGACACTCTCTGCCAGCTCTTCGACGACGTAGTGTTCGGCGTCCTCGGTCTCAAGGACGAGGAAGGCACCGACGGCACATCCGGCAAGGTCATCTCAGGCCTCATGGACATGGTGCTCGAACAGCGCGCAGCAGCTAAGGCAGCAAAGGACTGGACCACCTCCGACCATATCAGAGACGCCCTTAAAGCCCTGGGCATCCAGGTCAAGGACGGCAAGAACGGAGCTGAGTGGACCATAGAATAATCCTTTTTTAATTCTTTATTAAGAGCAAAAAGTCCCCGGTTTCAATTGTTCGTTTTTACATTTGTAAAAAATCGGACAATGAAACACGTTGGACTTTTGCTTTGTATTGCCGGACTCGACTATATAATGCCGAACTGCCGCGGAAGGCTTCCCAAAGCTGATACCGACCGCTCATATTATACGGACCACGGCGACCCGGGCCACATAAAGGACCTCATCGCCGCGCTTGACAGGCGCGGAGAGACCAATCTCAAGATTGCGATCTTCGACGACGCGCCTGCATCATGGGCAGCGGCGAGGAACATGGACCTCTACCGGCAATTCCGGCAACCAGTACCGCAAGGGTGACCTCGACGTGGCAAGATGCGTCGACGGGTACAAGGGCTGGTGCGTGACCTCGACCGAGGCCGGCGAATGGCTCAAGTGGGTCGAGCTCCCCTACAGTGGCGGCAAATCAAGCATCAAGATCAGATATTCCTCAAAAGATGCGGCCAAAGTCAGGTTCGACATCGACGGAAAGAAGGGCGAGGAAGTCAGCCTGCCCGCTACTGGCGGAGAGTGGAAGGAAGTTTCCGCCGCCACAGTTGAATTTGACGGGGACGACTGGAGGGAGACCATTCTCAACGTTGTATCCGGCGCTCCGGACATCAACTGTTTCACTATCGTACACCAATAGACCTCCGCCCAATTGCGTGTTTCAAGTTAAATACGTATTTTTGGGTATGAAATTCATCAGCTGGAACGTCAACGGCCTGCGCGCCGTATGCGGCAAGGGCTTCTGCGAGATATTCGAGCAGCTCGACGCAGACTTCGTATGCCTGCAGGAGACCAAGCTCCAGGCCGGCCAGATCGACCTTGAATTCCTCGGCTACAACTCATATTGGGACTATGCCGACAAGAAGGGCTACTCCGGCACGGCCATCTACACAAAACATGAACCTCTCAGCGTAAGTTACGGAATAGGCGTGGACGAGCATGACCACGAAGGCCGATGCGTCACGCTCGAGATGCCGGAATTCTATCTGGTCTGCGTATATGTACCCAACTCCCAGGACGGGCTCAAGCGTCTCGATTACCGCATGAGGTGGGAGGATGCATTCCGCTCCTACGTCAGCGGCCTGGCCACTAAGAAGGGTGTCATAATATGTGGCGACATGAACGTCGCCCACGAGGAGATAGACCTGAAGAACCCCGCCACCAACCACTTCAACGCCGGATTCTCGGACGAGGAGCGCGGGAAGTTCTCGGAACTTCTCGCCGCAGACTTCTGCGACACCTGGCGTTATCAGCACCCCGGCGAAGCCAAGTATTCCTGGTGGTCGTACAGAATGGCCGCACGTGAGAGGAACGTAGGCTGGCGTATAGATTATTTCCTTGTTTCAGATTCTCTCAAAGACCGCATCAACGGCACTGAGATACATAACGAGATATTCGGATCGGACCACTGTCCTGTTGAGTTAAGCATATGAAGAATTTAAGAAAACACATCCTGAGGTCCCTGATGGGAGCAGCGGGCCTGCTCACATTCACTGCATGCTATGGCCCCTACATCCCGCCTGAGGAGCTCCCGCAGCCCCAGAGTCAGGAGAATGCAGCTGTAACCATCGAGGAAGACCAGCAGGTGAAAACTGAAGCGGAAGAACCCGAAGCAGATGTCACAGCTGAGCTTTAAACAGCGTCTGGCCCTCGAGGCCCAGAGGCAGATCATCAAGGAGGAGGTGCGCCAGCACCCCCTCCATCAGTTATTCTGGGAATGCACTCTCCGCTGCAACATGCGCTGCCGCCACTGCGGCAGCGACTGCAAGATCTCCGAGCAGCAGGCCGATATGCCCTTCGGGGACTTCGAGAAGGTTCTCCTGAGAATCAAGGAAGCCTACGACCCGCATAAGATACTCATCATCCTTTCCGGAGGCGAGCCGCTGGTCCGCGAGGACCTTGCCGCCTGCGGCAGACGGATCGCGGAGCTGGAATTCCCCTGGGGAATTGTCAGCAACGGGCGGCTCATGACAGCAGGCAGAATCGACGAACTCCTGCGCGCCGGCATGCGCTCGGCCACCATAAGCCTCGACGGATTCGAGGAGGAACACGACTGGATGCGCGGCACACCCGGAGCATTCAGGCATGCCACCGAAGCCATCAAAACACTCTCAACCAAACTGAATGCCTTCGACGTCGTAACCTGCGTGAACCAAAGGAACTTTGCACGGCTCGGGGAGTTCAAGGAATACCTCATCTCACTGGGCCTGAAGGCCTGGAGGATCTTCACCGTCTTTCCGGTGGGGCGCGCCGCGGACGACCCTGAACTTCAGCTGAACGCAGAGCAGTACACGCAGCTGATGGACTTCATCGCAAAGACAAGGCAGGAAGGACGCATAAAGCTTGAATACGCCTGCGAAGGCTTCCTTGGCCGCTACGAAGGCAAGGTGAGGGATCATCTGTACACATGCCAGGCAGGACTGAGCGTGGCCTCCGTGCGCATTGACGGCGGGATTTCAGGATGCAACAGCGTCCGCGCCCACTTCGACCAGGGCAACATCTACAAGGATGATTTCGTGGACGTATGGGAGAACCGCTTCCAGCAGTTCCGCGACAGAACCTGGGCAAAGGAAGGCAAATGTGCCGACTGCTCGTTCTGGCGTTACTGCATGGGCAACGGCATGCACCTGCGCGCCGATGACGGCTCGCTCATCATGTGCAACCTGGATAGGATTATCTAGAAGTTAAAGCGAGAGGACCTCGCCGTTATGATGCCTATGGTGCCTGGTAGCAGGATGGAACTCTCCCAACCTGCCGCAGGTGCGCCTGGGATTGAGTATCTTGTCGAGGTCGAACACCAGTGAACATATCTGCTGATTGCCGGCGTAGCCGAACGTACCCGTATGTTCGGGCGCCACGCCGCAATATATGCGGAACACGAGGTCGAGCCTCAGATAGTCCGTAATCTTAGGGCTGTATGAAAGTTCCGCCATGTCGTAAGGGCCGCTGCGGTAGAAGGGATTGCCCATATAGAGCCTGCTGCCGTACATCTCCCCTGACGTATCGGTATCAAAGTAGTTGGGCATGATGCCGCCACCAAGGTACAGGGTGTTCCTCAGACCGACGTTCCAGTTCCTCAACGCAAGCACGAACTCGCCGCCTCCCGGGCACTGCACCACATCGGACTGCATGCGGTCCCACTGGTAGGTGAGCAGCGCACCAGCCTTGAGCGACAGTTCCTGCAAGCCTGTCTGTTTGGCAAGATTGAACTTGATATAGGGATTGAGCAGATGGTTGTCTACAACGCCGGGAGCAACTTCGGAACCTGCAAAATGGTACATGCTTGCAGCCCATCCGAGCTTCAGCCATGATGTGGCGTTCCAATGGCCGCCGGTGAATATCTGGAAGCGTTCCTTGACATCATAGCCGCGCATGCCCATCCAGTCGAGGCCCATCTCGGCATAGAAGCGTCCGTTGCCGTACTTGAGTATGCATCCCTCGAAGTTCCTGTCGCCGAACTTCAGGCCGCCACGGTATATGGCCTCCGTATAATCAGCCTCCTGGAAAGAACGCGGGAAAACACCAGCAACCACCTCGAAGCAGCCGCGTTTGCCGCTTGCGTGCATATCGTAGAATGCAAGCACTTCCTTGGGGACGTCCCCTATCTTCTGGCCTGCGCCCATCTCGCGGCAGAACTCCGCTCCGAGCATGAACCTGTGGTTCACGTTCCTGCCCTGCTGCACGCTGAGGCCTGCATAAGGAACAGCTAGCACTCCGTGGGTTGTGCCGGAAGCATAGTAGATATTGTCCGATGCAGAGAATTCCCGGTTGTCGAAATAGTACCAGAAATCCACGTCATACTCGAACTTGACGGGCTTCTGAGCGGCAGTCTCCCTGCCGAAGCCGAAATCGAAATCGAATATCTGCGCATTGCCTGCAAAGGCCGAAGCCAGCAGGGCAACTGCAATGGCGGCTATACGTTTCATGCCTTCCTGTTGTTTCTGTTACCTATGAATGCTATTGCCGCAACGAGGGCGACACCGATTATGCCGGAGATGATTGCACCGGGTATCTGCAGGTCTACGGCAGATACCGGCATTCCTGTGCGGAGTTCCTGTGCGGCTCGCACTGCCTCCATATCGTAATAAGGCCACAGGCGCACGAGGGAACCGATGACGAATCCTATCAGCAGCACAATTGTCTGCCTCTCCCACTTGCCCATGAGCCACTTGAGGAACTTGGCGAAAGCCAGCAGGCCCACTATGCAGCCGAGGGCGAACACGCCAAGCACGGGCCAGTTCATAGGCGGAGCGATGGCGTTTATGATGTATTCATACTTTCCCATCACCTGCAGCACAAAGGCGCCTGCAATACCGGGAAGAATCATGGTAGTGACAGAAACGGCACCGCATATGAAGATGTAGAGCAGTGAATCGGGAGATTCCGACGGCGTAAGACGGCAGATGCCGATGCCGAGGGCGATTCCTATGGCAGCCCATATGAGGTCGGTCCATCTGAGGCCCCTGGTGCCTTTGAGAAGCAGCACCGTAGAGGCGATGATAAGGCCGAAGAAGAACGCCCAGGTTATGATGGGATAGTGGGTAAGCCCCCAGTCGACGAGACCGGCAAGCGCAAGCACGCTTACAACGAAGCCCACGGCCAGCGCCACAAGGAACGTTCCGTTTATGAGGCTCCAGAACTCCTTGAAGTTGCCTGAGAAGAGAGCCTTCCAGGTCTTCTTGTTCGACATGGCGTCAAGGCTGTCGATAATCTTGCCATATATGCCCGTCAGAAGGGCGATAGTGCCTGCTGAGACGCTTGGAGTCACACTTCCTGCGCCCATGCCGAAGCCTTTAAGGGCCACCAGGCAAATATCCTTAATCTTTCCCATCAGATAATCTTTAACAAATATTCCTTGATTGTGGTGAACGCCACAGGCTGCCTGGGCAGCTGATGCTCACGGTTGGCGATCACCAGGTCATATACATTGGTGGGAAGCTCGAAGCGTCCTACCTTGAAGCGGGCCTTGCTGCAACGCGATGCATATTCCGCGGTAAAGTTCTCAGGACCGGCAAGCGATATGAAGATATCCGCATCCCAGTCGTCCATCTCCTTCATCTTCGGCTTCTTCATCCAGCCGAAAAGGTTTATGTCCCACTTCTGGGGACTTATGATCTGCACCGGAATGCTATAGGAGTCGAAGAACTTCCTGATGTCTTTCGACACTATGTCCGCATCCGCATCCATGTCCACAAACACGGTTGCCCGCCTGATCTCTCCAATGGGAAGGATCTGTGTGGGCGCAGTGGAGGCATGCCTGTGCAATGCTATCTTGCGTACAAGCAAGGTCAATGGATTGATGAATATCATTTCTGCCCGTATTCTGCCATGAGTTCCCTGATTTCGGCCTTGGCGGCACGCCAACGGGGAATGTCAATCTTTGTACCAACCACTTCAACAACCTTGGCAGCTATTATCGAACCGACCTTGCCACATACCTCGAGAGGCATGCCGCCCGAATGTGCATAGAGGAAGCCTGCGGCGTATGTATCGCCGGCGCCGGTGGCATCCACTGCCTCTGCCGGCCAGACGGGGATGTAGTACTCCTCGCTGCCGCTCCTGACCCAGCTGCCGTCCTTCCCGACCTTCACCACAGCTATGCGGCACATGCGGGATATCTCCTCGAGGGCGGCCTTGGGATCCGCGATCTTTGTGAATGCCTTCGCCTCGGTCTCGTTTGCAAAGACTATGTCGACGTACTTCTCGACAATGTCGTGGAGGAATGCATTGTTGCTCTCCACTACATTGTATGAGGCCATGTCGAGGCTGATGATGCATCCAGCCTCATGTGCGAGTTCCACAGCCCTGCGGATGAGCGCCTGGTTCTGCACAAGATATCCCTCTATATGGAAATAGTCATGGCCCTGGAAGTATTCGGGCTTGAGGTCCTCGGGCACAAGGTCGAGTGCTGCTCCAAGGTATACGGCGAACGTGCGTTCCGCATTGCCGCCGCTGACGAACACCATGCTGCGGCCGCTGGAGTGCTCGCTCTTGAGCAGTGTGGTGTGTATGCCATACTGCTCCTGGTCGCTCTTGAACAGGAGGCCGAGCTCGTCGTCGCCAATCTTGCCGATGAAACTGCTGGGCATGCCGAATATGGCGGTGCAGCTGATGGTATTGGCTGCACTTCCGCCTGCAACATACTTGACTCCGAGGGGTTTGAGGGCGGCCCATATCTTGTCGCCGGTTTCCATGTCGACGTGCTGCATGCTGCCTTTAGGCAGGTGATAGGTATTCAGAAGAGAGTCGTCCGGCAGTATAGCCAGGATGTCGGTAAGTGCATTACCTATGCCCAGGATAGATTTCATAAGACTATAATTAACTTACAAAAATACGAAAAATATCGTGATAATGACTAAATTTGCCCCATATGGAATCCAAAGCCCCAAAGGCCATCAAATACACCCTGTCGTTCCTTCTGGCAGCTGTTTTCATATGGTTCGCCTTCCGCAAGGTGGACTGGCGGGCCTTTCTCGACGGGCTTGCGCAGACACGCTGGATCTGGGTTCCCCTCTTCTTTGCAGCATCGGTTGGAGCACTGATATTCAGGGCTCTCCGCTGGAAGATGCTGCTGAAGCCCCTCGACCCTGAGATCAGGACCTCCCTCCTCTGGGATGCCAACAATGTGGGCAATCTTGCCAACTCCGTCCTGCCCGGCACAGGAGAGTTCGTACGCTGCGGCTATGTCTGCGGGCATTGCGGCTACGACAAGGCATTGGGCACGGCAGTAATGGAACGTCTCTGGGACTTCCTCGCAATAGGCCTTCTTTTCATCCTCGCCTTGCTGCTTGGCCGGGAGAGGTTCGGAGCATTCTTCCAGGAGCACATACTGCAGCCTCTGGCAGGCAGCGGGGCTTCGCTTTGGTGGATTGCCGTACTGGCTGTCGTCTTCATTGCAGGATGCATTCTGGCCATCTACAAGTTCAGGGACCGCAACCGCATCTGCGGAAAGATCTCAGGCATAGTCAGCGGACTGTGGCACGGCATGGGCAGCATATCCAGAATGGAGCGCAAATGGGCCTTCGCCCTCTGCACGGCCGGCATATGGACGATGTACGTTCTCATGTGCTGGTGCATACTCAAGGCCGTTCCGGCACTCAGCGGGCTCGGCATGACGGATGCCCTGTTCATATCAGCCGTGGGCAACATCGCATCGGTCATCCCCGTTCCCGGCGGCATGGGGGCATACCACTACCTGATAGCCCTGACGTTGTCGAGCATCTACGGGGCTTCATGGGACACCGGTATCCTCTTCGCCACCCTCAACCATGAACTGCACCTGCTTCTTGTCATAGTGCTGGGAGCCGCATCCTACATCTACGTCTCCATCAAAAGAAACCGCCTCAAAAAATGAAACTGTTAATCCCGGAGAACTATACCAACCTGCTCGGCAGCACCGAGAACACAGAGAAAGCCATCAAGGCTGTGAAGGACATGTTCCAGAACAACCTTTCCGCACAGCTTGCCCTGCTGAGGGTCACGGCCCCCATGGTCGTCCTTTCCGGCACCGGCCTTAACGACGACCTCAACGGCGTGGAGCGTCCCGTGTCCTTCCCCATCAAGGACCTTGACGACGCAGGCGCCGAGGTAGTCCACTCCCTTGCAAAGTGGAAGAGGGTGAAGCTTGCAGAGATGGGCGTCAAGCCCGGCAGAGGCATATACACCGATATGAACGCCCTACGTCCGGACGAAGAGCTCGACAACATCCACTCCATATACGTCGACCAGTGGGACTGGGAAAAGGTCATCACCCGGCAGGACAGAACCCTGGACTTCCTGAAAAAGACCGTCCGCAGGATATACGAGGCCATCAAGGTCACGGAGAACAAGCTCTATGTCGAGTTCCCCCAGATCGAGCCCCAGCTCCCCGAAGACATCTTCTTCATCACATCCCAGGAACTCCTCGACATGTATCCGGAACTCGATGCAAAGCAGAGGGAGGACGCTATAACAAAAAAATACCGCTCCGTCTTCATCATCGGGATCGGCGGCACCCTGTCCGACGGCAGCAGGCATGACGGACGCGCAGCCGACTACGACGACTGGTCGCTCAACGGCGACCTTCTCCTCTGGAACAGCATCCTCGGCCGCGCATTCGAGATCTCCAGCATGGGAATAAGGGTCGACGAAGCATCCCTGTCAAGCCAGCTCAAGGCCAAAGGAGAAGAATACAAGACGGGGCTCATGTACCACAAGAGGCTCCTCGCCGGCGAACTGCCCCTCACCATCGGCGGCGGTATCGGCCAGTCCCGCCTCTGCATGTTCCTTCTCCGCAAGGCCCACATAGGCGAAATCCAGAGCAGTATCTGGCCTTCCGACATGGTCAATGCCTGCCACAAAGCCGGAATTGAATTGGTATAACCAAAAATAATAGTATATTTGCACCCGGTTTGGTTCCGTAGCTCAGCTGGATAGAGCAACAGCCTTCTAAGCTGTGGGTCCGGGGTTCGAATCCCCGCGGAATCACCAACCAAGCTCAAGGGAGCAAGGAGAACGCCCGGCGAATGCCGGGCGTTCTCCTTGCCACCCTTGAAAGCGGCCCGCGGAGGTCCAGTGATGTGCCCGCCCCGCCGGGCAAATCACCTCCCCATTCCCATGAGGGCGGAGTTGACTTTCTGCTACGTTCGGAGGCGATATCGTAGCATTTTCTGGTGCGGCTATTATAGTCCGAACTTTCGGGTTTACATCAATGGTCCCCTGACTGGGACGCGAAGCGGAAACTGTCAATCCTGCATATTTCAGAATCATCACCTCCGCCCTTGGCTACTATGCATAAGTTGAGGGTGCCAGGGTGGTTGGAGAGCGTCACCCTGTGCGTCTGATAATGACCGGCATTGTTGCTTTCCCCCAAGTCAAGGGTTCCCAGAACGGGTCCGTCAGGAGTCCCTTCCCTGAATTCCAGAACACCTCCGTCAAGGTTGTTTGTGATTGAAAGGGAAAGGCATGCGTCAGCAGGTACATTATGGATATTCGGATATGCGGCCCGGCCTCCGGATATGATAATGAAGGCAGATAATAAGATGGTTATCGATATTGTCTTTACTTTATTCATAGCTGCGGAAGGTTTCGCCTGCTAATCTGCAAAGGCTCCGTCGCGGAAGGTCTCGGTGTATACGCGGGTGCCGTCATCTTCGAGGATCCAGGTGGTGAAGGACCTCTGACCTTCATGGAACTCTATTACTCTCGCACCGTTTCTGAGGTGGTGATAGGTGTCACCGTCGCCGCAGCAGCGGCCGTATGCCAGTGCGATTCCCATATAGTCGACGATGAAGTCGCTGTCGTGGTCATGGCCGCAGAACACGCCTATGGTGCTGCCACCTTCGAGCATGGCGGCGAACATTCCGGAATTGATCCGGCTGTGGCCGCCGTATTCTCCGCGCACTCCCGTAACGTTGTTGTGGGTGAAGTGCTCCGAAGTCCTGACCTGCCAGGCCTCGAGGAATTCCGGCAGGGGGATATGGAAGAAGGCTGCTGAGGGGATGATTCCGTGATGCTCGTCAGCGCTTTTCCTGAATTCATTGCGTATCCATGAAACCTGGTCGAAGCTCATCCATTCGTAACGTATCTGCATGTCCTCGTAGGGGCTCCCCTTCTGTATGCTGGTATGGGAATCCATGAAATACAGCTCGAATCCGTCGCCCTTGCCCTTATGGTTCCTGACGGGAACCCTGATGTCGGCAAGGACGCCGTCCTTTCCGATTACGGCGATGGAATACTTGCAGGCGGCAACCATCTCCGATATCTCCGCCTTGGTCATGTCCTGCTCCTGGTCGTGATTGCCGGACACGAAGCAGAACGGAACCTTGAAGCCGTCGAGAGTGTCAAGGAAACGCTGGAAAAGCGGCCGGCACACCCCGCCGTTGGAGATCACATCGCCGGTGATAACGATCAGATCAGGTTTTTCCGCCCTGACTTCGTAACGGATTCTTGCGAGGGTTGTTTTCTCAGCCTCGCCGTTGCCGGCGGTCATATGAAGGTCGGTAAGCTGCAGGACCTTGAACTTTCCGTCCTTGTCAAACTTCAGTTCCGGGTTCCTGGCTCCCGCACAGAAGCACACGGCAAACAGGATAATGCAAAGTATCGTCTTTTTCATATACGCAAAGATACCTAAACTTTTTAGTATCTTTACGCCGTGATAAGGACAGACACTTGAACCGTATCACCATATAAAAGAATAATGGGTACATTCAAATGGATTGCAGGCATACTCGGATGGGTCACAGGAGGCCCCATCGGAGCACTGATAGGATATTTCATAGGTTCGGCACTTGAATCGGCATTCGACGGCAACCCCGCTGCCGGCACGGGCTCCGGATCCAGCTCAAGCGCGGGATCCGGCACAAGGACATATACAAGGCCCGGCACATACACCTCATCGGAACAGAGGAACAGTTTCATGGTAAGTCTGCTGGTCCTGTCGTCAGCGGTGATCAGAGCCGACGGCAAATACCTCCAGCAGGAATATGATTATGTGCGTGCATTCATCCGCTCGAACTTCGGAGCCTCCGCGGAGCCCGAGGCCATGCGCATACTCTACGAGCTCAACAACAAGGAGATAAACATCTACAGCGTGGGCACGCAGATCTCACAGAACATGAACTACTCGCAGCGCCTGCAGCTGTTCCACTACCTTGCTGATCTCGCCAATGCCGACGGCAACGTCTGCAAGGAGGAGGCAGATGTCCTCTCGGCAATAGCAGCGGCCCTCAAGCTGAATGCGTCCGACTGCGACTCCATCCTCGCAATGTTCTCAAAGTCAGCCGAGTCGGCATATACCATATTGGAAATCAGCCCCAGCGCAACCAATGAGGAGGTCAAGAAGGCTTACCGCACAATGGCAATGAAATACCACCCCGACAAGGTCGCCACTCTCGGCCCCGAGGTACAGAAGGCTGCAACGGAGAAGTTCCAGAAGATCCAGGCCGCCTATGAGTCTATCAAGCGGGAACGCGGCATGAACTGATCAGTTCGCCTGCTTAATAAGAGGCTTGAAAAGAAAATC
This sequence comes from Candidatus Cryptobacteroides sp., assembly GCA_045640445.1. Lineage (GTDB taxonomy): Bacteria > Bacteroidota > Bacteroidia > Bacteroidales > UBA932 > Cryptobacteroides. Next base: position 16,123 of record JAZUFA010000037.1, read on the forward strand.
CACCTGCTTTCTGAGAGAGGCCGGGTCCAGCGGGCTGCGGCTTTCGTTCGCGCCCGCCGTATTGTTGTAATATACGGCCCTGTTCTCCTGCGCGTCATATATTATGGCGAACATCTGTGAGATATTCTTCTCAGGAGCGCCATAAGTGGAGATGCCTCCGCCGATAAGGACGGCAAGGGCGGTTGTCACCACGGTCAGCGCCACGTCCTTGGCCAGTTCCTTGCGATATTCCTTGATGTCGCGCACAAAGCCGGTATTGAACACCATGACACCGTATCTCTCGCCATTCGCCTCCAGAAGCCTGTCGATCTCGGGAGGGATCTCAAGATACGGGACCTGCTTGGGTGTCAGCCTGCTAAGGGACGCCACAGTGTTCTCGAAACTCTGACCAAGTGAGAGGTATTCCACCGGAATGAACTTGCTGACAGGCAGGCCGGAAGTCATCAGCGCCTCCACAAGCATGTCCTGGGAGTACGCGGACAAACTGTCATCGGGGTAGAAGTTCCCGTCTTCCGCCAGATAGTCCACATACGACAGTGGCGCAAGCACGGCAAGCCGGTCGATGCCGGCAACCAGGTCCTTTGGTAGATACCGCGAGGACGCACAGGAAACTGCCGCAAAAAGAAGGCAGAGAAATAGTAATATCCTAAGTTTCTTCATGTCCCGGCTACAATGTCTGGCCTCCGATGAACTCCCTCATGATGGAGGTGGGAGGTATGGCGGCTATCTCCGCAGGCTTGAGCGCGTTGATATGCTGGAGGAATTCGATGAGCTGGTGAGCCTTCTCATAGGCGGGTGACGCCTCTGTGATACCATAGAGCAGGGGTTCTGCGTAGTATTTGAGAAGAGGAATGTCGTACAGCATCGATGAGTTGAACACGAGTTCCGCATTCTCCTCGTAAGGGAAGATGTTGACGGTCTCTCCCTTGCGGACGTTGGGCCACATGAGGATGTTCGCCTCGGGGCTGATGCCACGGGTGCGGTTGTCGCGGACGATACGGCGCAGCAGGCGCTTGTCGGTGGTGCTGTTGTGGACCTTCTCACCGCCGGGCAGAGCTGAGAGTGCGGATATGTAGATGCGGAATATCCTGTTCTGGTCAACCGCAGGCGTGAGAGCGGGATTGAGTGCGTGTATGCCTTCCATGAAAAGCATGTCAGTCGGCTGCAGGCGCATTCTGCGGGACTCCTCGAACACGGGCTCGCCCTTCTTGAAGTCGAATCTGGGGATTATAACCTCCTCCCCTGCCAGCAGGGCGTTCAGGTTGTCGTTCAGCAGCTGGATGTCCATTGCACCCAGAGCCTCGAAGTCGTACTCGCCCTTCTCGTTCTTAGGCGTACGGTCGCGGCTGACGAAGTAATTGTCAAGTTCTATAACCTTGGGGGTTATGCCGAGGACACGGCACTGCTGGGCGATGCGCAGCGATGACGAAGTCTTGCCGCTGCTTGACGGCCCCGACATCATCACAATGCGATGCTTCTTCCTGCCCCAGAATATCTGGTCGGCGGCAGCGGCATACTTGCGCTCCTGACGTGCTTCACACAGGTTGATGAGATCAATTCCCTGACCGGCTTCGAGAATGGCGTTGACGTCGGCAAGCGACTTGATGTCAACTGCCTCGCACCAGTCTCTGTATTCCTGCCTTGCGGCTTCAATCTTTGTCATAATATTTCTTTCAAATAAGTTCCTGTAACTGATTCCGGATTATCCGCTATTTCCTCGGGGGTTCCCGTTGCCATCACATAACCGCCGCGGCCGCCGCCTTCGGGACCCATGTCGATCAGATAGTCGACACTCTTGAGAACGTCGAGGTTGTGCTCTATGATGATTACCGTATTACCCTGGTCCACAAGCTTCTGGAGCACTGCAAGAAGAACCTTGATATCCTCTGCATGAAGGCCGGTGGTGGGCTCGTCAAGCATGTAAAGGGTGTTTCCCGTGGCCTTGCGGAACAGCTCGGCGGCCAGCTTCATGCGCTGGCTCTCGCCACCTGAAAGGGTCACGGCGGACTGGCCGAGGCGCACATAGCCCAGGCCCACGTCGACCATCGCCTTCAGCTTGGCCGATATCTTCGGCTGGGCCTTGAAGAACTCATAGGCCTCCGCTATCGACATCTCCAGGACGTCGTTTATGCTCTTGCCACGGTAGTGCACCGCAAGCGTGTCTTCCTTGTAACGTTTACCTCCGCACTGGTCGCACACTACGTTGACGCTCGGGAGGAAGTTCATCTCTATGACCTTGAGACCTGCGCCCTTGCACTCCTCGCAGCGCCCGCCGGGAACGTTGAACGAGAACCGGCCGGCCTTGAAGCCGCGGACCTTGGCGTCGGGAGTCTGCTCGAACAGATCCCTGATATCGGAGAACACGCCCGTAAACGTTGCGGGGTTCGACCGGGGGGTGCGTCCGATGGGGCTCTGGTCGATCTCTATGACTTTGTCGATGTTCTCCACACCGATGACCTCCGCATACGGCAGAGGCTTTTCCTTCATATGGTAGAAGCGGCCCTTGAGTATGGGCATCAGCGTTTCGTTTATGAGGCTGCTCTTGCCGCTGCCGCTGACGCCGCTGATACCGACGAAGCATCCGAGAGGGAAATCCACGTCCACGTTCTTCAGGTTGTTGCCTGAGGCTCCCCTGATACCGAGGACCTTGCCGCTGCCAGTGCGTCTTGCAGCAGGGGTTTCTATAGTGCTGTCGAAGTCGCGGTGAGGGCCGCAGTAGATGACCTCGCCGCCGTTTTCTCCTGCACCGGGGCCCACGTCCACAACCCAGTCGGCAGACTGTATCGTTTCGGTATCATGCTCCACGACAATGACGGTGTTGCCCTCGTCCCTCAACTTCTTGAGGGAGGCGATGAGCTTGCGGTTGTCGCGCTGGTGCAGACCGATCGAGGGTTCATCGAGGATGTAGATGACATTCACCAGTTTGGAGCCTATCTGCGTCGCGAGCCTGATACGCTGGCTCTCTCCGCCTGAAAGCGTTACCGTGGGACGGTCGAGAGTCAGATAGTCAAGGCCGACGTCGAGCAGGAACTCGACCCTGTCGGCCAGTTCCTTGAGTATGTCGTGCGCGATTGCGTTGCCTCGTTTGGACAGTTTGCCGGGCAGCTCGAGTATCCACTTGTGGAGGTCGGTGATCTCCATGGAGCTTACGTCGCTTATGGTCTTTCCGTCAATGCGGAAGCATTCGGCCTCCTTGCGCAGACGGGTGCCGTGGCATACCGGGCAGACCTTCTTGTCCTCTATGTCCTCTACCACGCCGGGCCAGTTGACCATCTCGGAAGAAGGGCCCTCACCTATGCGGTAGAACTCGTCGGAACCGTAGACAAGCAGTGTCACAGCCTCCTCGGGAAGATCCTCGATGGGGTCGAAGAGCGAGAATTCATGCTTGCGGGCGATGCTGCGGACCACCTCGAACTTGTGGTTGTCGCGGACTTTGCCAAGAGGCACTATACCACCGTCGGCGATGGAGATATGAGGATTGGGAATAATCAGTTCGGGGTTCACGTCCACCACGGTTCCAAGACCCTTGCAATGAGGGCAGTAACCTTCGGGAGAGTTGAACGAGAAGCTGTGCGGGGCGGGCTCTCTCAGTGAGAGACCGCTCTCAGGATCCACCAGATGCTTGCTGAAGAACCTGATGTCGCCGCCGGGCACGAGCACGGCGAGCGAGCCCTTTCCCAACGTCAGCGCACGTTCCACCGATGAACGTATCCTGGCCTGGTCGCCCTCGCCTGGCTTGAGTTTATCGACTACGAGTTCGATGAAGTGCGCCTTATAGCGGTCGACGCTCTCGGTCTCGGCAAGTTCCTGTATCTCACCGTCGATGCGTATCTGGGTGAAGCCTTTCTTGCGCATCTGCTCGAACAGGTCGCGGTAATGGCCCTTGCGGCCGATTACCAGAGGGGCGAGCAGCATGCACTTCACGCCCTCGTACTCCTTCATGATGAGGTCGACTATCTGCGCGTCGGTATAGCGGACCATCTCCTTCCCTGTGACGGGAGAGTATGCCGTGCTGGCACGGGCGAAAAGAAGGCGGAGGAAGTCGGATATCTCCGTAATGGTGCCTACGGTAGAGCGGGGATTGTTGCCCGTGGTCTTCTGCTCAATGGCGATGATGGGGCTCAGGCCGTCGATGCTCTCCACGTGAGGCTTCTCCAATATGCCCATGAAATGCTTAGCATACGGCGACAGCGTGTTCATGTAACGGCGCTGCCCCTCGGCATATATGGTGTCGAACGCCAGCGAAGACTTGCCGCTGCCGCTGATTCCCGTAATGACGATGAATTTGCGGCGCGGGATATCCACGTCGATTCCTTTAAGGTTATGGGCTCTCGCGCCCCTTATCTCGATATATTTGCCCTTGTCTGTCACAATCAGACAAATTTACGAAAAAATATTGGACCGGAGCGTCTCTTTACAGCGCATTGATGTTCTCGTTCATCCACTCCAGACGCTTGGCGTAGTATTCCTGGAGCCACTCCACCTCTCCCTCGTAGGAACCGGTGACCTTGTAATTGGGCCATACGTACTGGTCGAGTATCTTCCATGCGATGAAATTCCTCTTTGGGGCGTCGCCGAGCACCTGCACATTATAGTCTATCCAGTCGGGGATGGCCTGGAACTGGGGGTACATCTCGTTCCAGCGGGCCTTGACCTTCTTCACGAACTCCGGGTCCATGAACAGCCGGTAATACCAGCCATGGTTCTTTCCGGAGGAGCCGCGGTCCTTGATCCACCATCCCTGCCAGGGCTTGAGGCCGTCGCCGTAGTAGTCGCAGTTCCCCAGCGTGATGTCGAAGTCCCACACGTGGTACATCTCCAGTTTCCCGCCCTTCGGGAGCGTGATGAAAGTGCTCTTGCGCAGATTGCCGTCAACGTTCTTGGTAAGTTCCTGGATGATGAAGTTGTTTATGAAGGAATCGACATCGATCATATTGTAGACGGTGGCGAAGTCCTTGGCCCAGAGCGCGGTTTCAAAATCCTTGAAGAACTGCTTGGCATATTCGGTCTGCTCCGCCGTGGGCTCTGCCGGTTCCGAGAACATCACCGGTGCGCCGTGGTCGGTCCACCAGCACACCGTCTCGTCCTGGTTCTCCTCAAGTTCGAAGAGGATGTCGCCGGCGTCGAGGTCGATGTTCACCCTCTCCTCCGACACCTTCTTGTGCTCGCAGAAGTTGTACACACCTATGTACTTTCCGTTGAGATTGACCTCGACGGGCACCATACGCGGAGTCCAGCTGAAACCGAGCATACGGGAGAGTTCCATCGCAAGCAGGTTGCGCAGCAGCGACTTGTCGCAGTAGTTCGCAAGCAGGCACCACTCCTTGTCGGTGGACATGTCGAACAGGCGGGCCTTCTCCTCGAGCTTGATCTTCCAAGGCTTCTTGGGCATGTCCCAGGTGGAGTTGCCGCGGCCGCGTATCTTCATCGGTGCCTCGAAACTCTCCGCTCCGTTGAACTTGAGGTCAGGGTTGGATATCTTCATGGTCCCTTCCACGTAGGTCTCCTTGCTGGTGATGGCGGCCTTGTTCTTGGTGTACAGGTAGATGACGGGAATATTGCCCTTGGTCACGGGATCGACGAAGGTATAGATGAGGTCGTGGCCGTTGCTGAGGCGCATGTGGAGGTCATTGCCGAGAAGATAGAGATACAGCGGCAGGGCGTCCTGGTTGGTCATGTCCATCTCCTTGTACACTCCGGAAGGCACTCCGTCGATGAGCCACTGGTCCTTCTCGTCCCAGGCTATGATGGCGGGCTTCCCCGACGGACACTCGTCCAGGGCCATTTCGGATCCGGGAACCACGATGTCGAGGTTGCCGTCAAAATGGAAGGTGACATAGGAAGCACTCCTGTCAAAGCCATGATACTCGACCTTGTCAAGATATGCCTGGACCATTGCGGGATACCAC
>JAZUFA010000038.1:0-4490 GCA_045640445.1 Candidatus Cryptobacteroides sp.
GCAATCAATGACAGTTTCTTCATGGTGTTGATTTCGTAACAGAACAAAGGTAGTCAAATATGACTGGATTTTTGCTGCCGATGTGCAGAAAAATGTGGGTTCCCGAGCAATCTTTGTCCAGGTCTCGAGATGATGGTCATCGGAATGGCGAGCGTTTCCCTTATCTTGAAAACAGTCAGACTCTTAGGACAGTATATCAGTCCTATTCGCGTACCCTCGATGTTGAGTGGGCTTGGGCATGCGGTGGTTCGAAAAAGGAAACACTTGCGGAACTTATTACGTTCTCGTTTGTTTATGACTAACCATTGTGCTGGATGAATGGTTCCCGGCAAGAAAATCCACCTTGTAGGACATCCCCGAAGGATGCGAAGCCATGTTGGACAGCACCTGGACGCTGGATCCGCCAAGTTCATCCTGCGGGAGCGCGACGTCGTAGGTGCAGCTGCTGCCCTCCGAGCGCACCGTAAGGTGCAGCGCAGAGCAGCTGCGCGACGGGTCTGAGGCGACAATCTCCGTGACTGCGCCCGTAGAGGCATCGAAGCGCACGAGCAACATTACGGGCGTCTCGCTCGCGATGCATAGCGAGTCGCCCAGACGCAGCTCACCGCCGGCATACATCGCAGCATAGGCGATGCCGCTGCAGGTGTCCATCACCGCCTGCAGGCTGCGGGTGTTGGAAAGCACGGTGATGTTGTTGTGCGATGCGAAATCTGCAGTCTGCGAGGCGTCAGCACCGGGCACGACAACGTAAGCATAGCGGCCGTCCCCAAAATCTTCGCCGTGGTCAAGGAAAAGACAGAAAATATCGTTGACGACCGGCCCGTTATCGTGGATGCCGGTCTGAAGGTTGACAAGCTTCCATGAGCCTTCGACCGGCCTGTTGAGGATGCCAGCCTTTGCGCCACCGGGGAAGACATACCCCACTCCGGCATGGTTGACCCACGAGACGTCCTCGAGCACCCTCTCGCCTTGTGGCAGCACTCCGCTGAAGCCCTTCGAGGACACTGCGACATCACCGCCGAGGAAGCACTGGTTGACCGTCGTGGTCACGTCCTGCGGACCGAAATGGGCAATCCCGGTGCCGAGGCAGACGTAGCAGCCGTCGAAGAAGAACCACGCCTTGCGCGCGCTGACGACGTCCAGAGCGCTGATGAAATCGAATGCTGCAGCTCCGTAGAGCCCATCGTCCACGCCGCCGACGAAGTCGGTAAGTCCCCTCTGCTGAACTGCGTCCTCGGGCGGCATCGCGCCAGCCTGGACCGTGGTCACACCAGGCACCTTGCGGAAGTCGAAGGTCGGATAGATATCGGCGTACTCGCCGCCCGTGACCGTGTGATAGTTGGCGCCGTCGCCACGGTAGTGGTTGGTGATGCCTTCGCTGTTATGGGGATACTCCATGCTCGCGTTGCGCGATGAGTGCATGCGCACTGACGTAAACCAGCCGGGGCGCTGGAACACGAAATACTCGCTGTTGTAGAACATCTTGGCATAGGAAACCGGCACGCCGCCGCGACCTTCGCGAAGGTCGATTATCGCCTGCAGTTCATCGCTGCGGTGGTCCGTTATCCCTATCAGGGCCTTTGGGATGGAGCAGTCTGCCGCTTGCCTGCCGTTGCCAGGGCGCGACATTTCCCTGTTCATGATGCCGGGATCGTGCTGCACGCCGAAAGCCATGTGCTTGCAGATGCCGTCGAGGTAGTAGTCGACCATAAGGTCGGTATATTTTGAGCCGAAGGCATAGCGCGTGCCCTGCAGGTTGGCCGCCCACTCCATGAACGAGCTGGCGAACGAAATGCCGTACCCCAGCGTGTTGTCCACTTCGTCATCCCTGTGGTGGAAGCTGAAGTCCGGGCGCAGGCCCTTGCCGGGTGTGAAATAGGCCGGATTTTCGCGGCTGAGCCGCTCGAGCTTCTCTTCGGTGTAATAATCCATCTCTGTGCAGATGATGTCCAGCATACGCCGGACCTCGTTCTCATTGCGCAGCCAAAGTCTCGTCTTGGTGTACAGGCTGGCAATCTTAATCCTGTCGCCGCTGGGGCGTGCCCCGCAGGCCTGCATGTTGGCCCGGCCGGCAATCTCGACCATTTTTGCAATCCTCTCCTCGCCCAGCTCGCTGTCCATGATGTAGAGCAGCTTTATCATCTGGTCGGGCGTGTCAATCTGGTTGTACCACCAGTTGGCGCAGATGAAATCGTTGGCAGTCCAGTAGTCGATTGCGAGCAGCAGCTTCCTTTTCAGTTCCTTGCGCCCCTTCAGCGGCGAAGCTTTTATCTTGTAGGCCCTTGCCATCTCCACCATGTGGCGGAGATGCTCGGCATTCTGGAATGCAACGTTACGGGTGTCGGCATAGTTGATGTCCGGCCATGAACCGTCGGGAGAAAGGGCTGCCATGCGCTGCGCGACCCGTTCGTAGTCGATCGGCCCTGCGGGATCAAGGGCAGCCGCAGCGAATCGGCTGCGGACCAGTTCCAGGTCCGGGTCGGATGGCGAGGATGCGGCGTTTGCGAAAAAGGGTAAGACCAGCGCGCAGAGCACGGTCAGTATACGGAGAAGGCTCTTTGACATATCGGGAAAGTGGTTGTTAAGGCAAATCTACTAACAAATAATTACCCCGCCAAAGAAAAGAAATCCCATTGAAAACATATTGTGTTCTTGGTGGAAAATACTGCATAAATTGACCCCCTCCTGGTCCTTCAAAATGACCCCCGTTTTCTGCTGAAATTTCTGCCAGGAACAGCATGATTTTCTTGCCGGATGTGTATGACAGATTGCCCGTTTATGGGCATTTATTTTTTCACCTTTCAAGTGCTTCGACAGTGGCTCCATGAAGTAGCCTGATCTGGTGAAAAAGCAAAGCGGAAGCCCTTGCAATTGAATGTTCGGGCCTCCGCTTTCATATCAGGATTATCGAATAGTGAACATCCCATCCACGGGGTCAGTTTGCATTATCCAAGTGGATGTTTGAACATGTCCTTGAAATCCAGCCTGAAGAAATCTTCAAGAGGCAAACCCTCCGGACCAGCAATGAATGATTGGATTATGCTGTCCTTGTACTTGTCCTTGAACTCTTGATATCCGCTGTCGTTCTTGGCAGATCCGCTTTTTGCTTCTATGGCAATCAGTCGTTCGCCTTTCTTGAGAACATAATCACATTCCTTCTTCTTGTCGTTTCTCCAGTACAGAACATCAAATTTGTCTGTAGTTGACCTGCCAAGAAGGAATGCACCAACGGCCGATTCAACCTGGCGGCCCCACTCGGACTTGTTCATGAGAGCCTCTTTGAATGTGTGTTCGCAGTAGCGGTTTCTGAAAGCATTGTTATATGTCTGCAACTTGGGCACGGAATTTTTTGTCCCGATAGCCGAAGGCTCATACTTGAACATGGGCTTGACAAGCATCGTTTCATCAAGGATCCTGAGATAAGAGCCAATTGTGGGAACGGTTCCGCTATTGATGACACCTTGCATCTTTGTCATGGATAATTCGTGGGCTGAATAGATGGAGGCCAATTCAAATACCTGACGTAGAAGAGCCGGATTGCGGATCTCCTCCACTTCAAGGATGTCCCTTGTAAGGATAGGATTTATTATTGAATCATCCATCATGTCGCGCCACCGGTCCTCATCCTTCACATACGTAGCCAGACCCGGGAATCCTCCGAAATACACAAACTCTTCCATAGTGAAGCCGAATGCCTGCTGCATCTCCGGCCATTCCCAATACCCCATCTTTATGGTCTCAAAGCGGCCGGCAAGAGTCTCTTCCAGCCCCTTCTGAATCAGCAGCCTTGAAGACCCTAAAAGGATAACCTTGAGGTTCCTCTTTTCGCGCGTATCCTGGTCCCATTCTTTCTTGACAACATCGCGCCATCCGGTAATCTTTTGGATTTCATCGATGATTAGTATCCTCTCCGGCTCTTTGTTTAGCATCATCAAGGTGCGAGCCTCATGCCATTTCTCAGATATCCACTCAGCGTTGCTCTTTCCGATGCCATCGGCGCTGAAAAGGCTGCAAGGTGCGCCGGCCTGCTCAATGAATTGCCCTACCATGGTGGATTTACCCACCTGACGGGGGCCCATTATCACCTGTAAAGTCCTTCTTGGTTCGGCCATTCTGGACTTCAATACCTGAAGATGCTGTCTTTCGTACATAATTGTATCATCATTTTTCTCAGCGAATATAGCTTTATTTTACAAAATTGTAAAGTGTATTTTATAAAATCTACGCAAGGCTTGTAAATAATTCAATTTTGGAACCATCACGACACATTACGGTATTTCAAAGAACAAACAAATTACACCTTAATTTGAGAGGAGAATCCGAAGATAAAAGTAATTGAGTTCAGATTGAAACTATATTTCTTTGAGCAGGTCCGGGAGCAGGAGGCCAGTGGAGTAAAGCTGTGACTTGAAATCGACGCCCCATTTGTCCAACATCAGCATAATGACCAGACCCGAACTGTAGTAGGTATATCTAGACTCAAGATCTGT
>JAZUFA010000039.1:0-2661 GCA_045640445.1 Candidatus Cryptobacteroides sp.
TTTTTCCGAGAATATGACAGATGAGCTCATAAGCAAAATCGGCCTGCTGTACAGTTGGTCGGCCGCTATGGGCTACAATGTCTCGGAGGCTGGTAGTGCGACTGGGTCGTATCAGGGTGTGCGCCAGGGAATATGCCCCAACGGCTGGCATTTGCCCAGTGGGGAGGAACTGACGGTGTTAAAACAGTATTTGAATGCACAATTCGGGGGATTCGAAGCCAGGTATCTCAAATCTACATCAGGCTGGCATTCCGACGGAAGCGGAACCGACGATTTTAATTTCTGCCTTCTTCCCGCCGGTGGATCCGATGGCAATCAGGTAGTTCAAGTCGGCGGTTATGCGCATATCTGGTCAACGACAGCGGTGGGCAAAGATAAGGCTTTCGATATTCTGGTGGAGGCAAGCAATGACGGTCTCACGTTTTTCAACAGCCTCAGGACCAATGCCCGCAGTGTGCGCTGCATCAAGAATGCAGAGTAGTTCAAGGAATCTGCAAGGACAGGGCTTGCTTGGAATCTTCTGAAAAGGTTCGGAACCGGCCAACGATCACGCACAAGAACAGCCCGGCCATTGCGGCCGGGCTGTTTTCATGTGCGTGTATATTGCATCCGAAGGATTATACTATTCGGGATTTGCGAGAGAGGCCTTGATCGTTGGCAGGAAGTCGGGCTTGTTCTCGCAGCGGAATGAGCCGGATACGGGGTCGTCCTGTGGCGGGCCGCTGATTTCAAGCTTGTTCCAGCCCTGTTGCAGGGGCAGTTCGCGGAAGATGGTGTCGCCGCCGTTATCGTAAGCAACTTTGACGTCCTTGCCGTTTATCTTCAGCCTGCAGCCACCGCATTTGATATGGAGGGTGAGTTTGGGCATATCCGGCTCGATGAGAAGATCGTCGAGATGTCTGGGGCTGTATACATATAGCTCGAGAGATCCGTCCACAAGGTCTTCTCTTGCCTTTGTCGGGAAATACAGTTCTCCTTCGCGGAGGAAGAAGTAGCTGTCGGCGTCGATCTCGACTGCCTTGCATCTTATACCTGCATTCCTGAGAAGGGTGGCCAGTGTCTTGAAGCCTTTCTCCGAATCTGCGAAGTTCATCAATGTGTTCACATATACGCCTCCGTTTTTCACAAAGACAGGCAGAGCCTCGGTGCATTCATTCTCGCTGCGGAGGACAGATGCGGTCTTGGCATCCTCGCCCCTCCAGTTCCAGCTTCTCCACTCCGTGCGGCAAGCGTTGAGGAGCACCTTGCCGTTTTCGACGAATTCGCCCTTGAGAGTGTATTTGGAAACATCGGAGCGCTGGAGCGCGCAGAAATAGAAATCAGAGTTGCCCAGGCCTCTTGTCCAAGAGACCTGCTCGGGAAGATATGTCGCGCGGTGCAGTTCGTCCATTTCGAGCTTTTCGGGGAGAAGCGCGCTGTAGCACTCGAGTGTTTCAGCTGTCAGGCCCCAGAGAAGGAGCTCCGATCCGGCGGCCATGTCGGCAGCGATCTTCTTTACTACATTCGCGGGAATCTCCTTTGAGGCGTCAACGAAATACAGTGCTTCTGCAGGCACGGTAACCTTGTCGGCGAAGATTACTCCCTGTACATCGAGAGCCTTCTTCAGCGTGCCGGGTTCACCAATGAATACAACTTCCTTGTATGGCTCCGCAGGCACTGCGGGAAGAGGGTCATATGTGGATTTGTCTATATCGGCCCAAGGTGTCCAGGCAGGACCGCCGGGGGCGTTGACAGCCCTCATGGCATCGTACATGGGCCAGGGATCGTACAGGGGGAGAGAAGGGTCGTAACCGGGGTTGAAGGTCGTGCAATAGGGTCCGAGCCTTTCCGGCTGGACGCCGGGCAGGCCTTCCACATATTCGCCGAAGAATACACCGTCTTCCATTGACGGGACTTTGGTCAGGTCCTTATGTCCGAGGGGAAGGGGCTTGAGCGAGTACCACGCCATATTGAAGACGGTGGAGTATGAAGCTCCGTGAGCCCTTTGGGCGGAAATCAATTGATATGTCTCGATAGCAATGGCCTCCATACGGCCCTGCTGGCTTTCGTAGGCTCTTTCGCCGTTGTATTGCGATGCCTGCTCAGGAGTTCCGTAATAAGCCATTCCGTGTTCTCCAATGCCCCAAGGCTTGCCTATGGCTATCCACCTTCTCATCGATTCGTCGTCGCCGTAATGACCGACGGTGACGGGCAGGATACCGTTGCCGTCATCCTCGCCGTCCGATGAAATCCAAGGACGAGTCGAGTCGTTCTCGCGGACTATGCCTCTCCAGTCCGCCCATGCCTGTTCCTGAAGCGGGATGAGGTCCGGACGTCTGTCAACGTCCAGGATTACAGGCTTGTTCTCATTGCTGATGCTCCATCCGAAAATGGATGCGTGATTGCGGCCGCGGAGTACCAGCCTGCGCAGGTGCTCCTTCGAATTCTCCCAGAACTTGGGCGAGTCGAACTTAGGACCGGCGTCGCTGCCCCAGTTAGCCGTCTCGTCAAGGACACAGATGCCCATCTCATCGGCCACATCCAGGTAGAAACGAGGATAGACCTGAGCGTGCGGACGCACAGCATTGCCGTTCATTCCCTTGATTGCCGTGAACCAGGCCCAGGCGTAGCGCCTTGTCATCTGGGGAATTCCCATGAAATGCCATGAGTCTCCGTGAAGCT
>JAZUFA010000040.1:0-16749 GCA_045640445.1 Candidatus Cryptobacteroides sp.
ATACTTCTGGGAGCCTACCACGTATTTGCGGAATGGGTCATTTGTTGTATAGCCCATATCCATACACCAGCGCCAGTATGCACGGACAGCACTCATATAGGTGACAATAGCGTTGTCGCTGCGCTCCAATGGAACCCGCTCGTGCTCCGAGTTGTCCCAGACATACTTGTATTTGGCCTTTGGGCGAAGGACTGTGCGGTACTTGTACTTCTTCTCCTCGAAGAAGGTGTGTTCCTCCTTGAAGAATTTCTCCAGTGATACCAGGGTGTCTGCGTCGGCCGTATCAAGGGTGATAGTGGAGCCGGTGTAAAGTTCGAAGCGCTTGACGATGCTGAAGATGGTGCGGTAGCTCTTGTGACGCTGCGCTGATACCTTCTTGAACTTGAGGAAATCCTCGATCCTGTCCTCAAAGAGGTGTTCATCTTTCTTGACCTCTACGAATTTGTCAGGGAAGAGGAATCTGTCAACGGTCTCTTGAGCCCAGTCCGGACCGAAATCAGAGAGGGCCATTTTGTTGCCGACTTCGTGCAGATGTGCGACGATTTTGTCCACCGCCAGCTTGGCTTCTTTGGCTTCTTTGACCTCCGGAGTGACGATTCTGGCCTTAATTACGATTTCTCCGTCCACGAAGTACTTCGGGAGTAGGTAAACATGGGAGTGTGCGCGTTGCCCGATCTCGCGTGTGTTGCGATACCTCAAAAGGACCTCAGACTTGCCTGTATCCTTCTGTACGCGGGTTGAGAGTGATAAATAAATCTTTGCCATTGGTTCATTTGTTAACTGATACAAAGGTATAAAAATCGGTGGACAAAATCAATAGAAATTGTCCACCAACTTGATTTTTAATGAAAACTAATGAAAAATGGCTTTCTGCCTAAAATGGGGTTAACTGCCTATTATTAAGAGATTTATAACACTTTATGAAAACTTCGAGTTTCACCCGTTTTCATATATTTTCACCATTTATTTCCCGATGCAGAAACGGCTGAAGATGTGGTTGAGGGTGTCCTGGGCGGAGATGCCGAGGCCGTCGCCCCAGATGCGGCCGAGGGAACGGACGGCCTCGCGGAGATCTTCTGCGAGAAGATCGGTCGGAATGGCGGAGGCCATTCCGGCGAGGACGGCGTTCAGCGACGCGGATGCGTCGCGGAGCGCCTCGTAGTGACGGGCGCTGGTGACCACGGTGCCTTCTGATGCGGCTGATGCATAGCTGCTGAGCTCGGCCCGCAATTCGTTTAGCCCCAGGCCGTTGGCGGCGCAGATATCAAGTACACCTTCAAGATGTTCGGCGGTAGGGCTGAGGTCTATCTTGGAGCGGACGAGTATCAGTTTCTTGTCGGCGGGGACGGCTGCCTTCAGATCGGCAATGGCTGCGGCAGGGGAGTCCGCGGCCCCGTCTATCACTCCTATTACTATCTCTGATGCGGCGATTGCCGAATGGGCGCGGTCGATGCCTATCCGCTCGACTGTGTCGGCAGTTTCGCGTATGCCTGCGGTATCGATGAAGCGGAACTGTACCCCGTCTACCGTAACGACTTCCTCGATGGTGTCGCGGGTTGTTCCCGGGATGTCTGAGACTATGGCGCGTTCCTCACCGACCAGGGCGTTCAGCAGTGTGCTCTTGCCGCTGTTCACGGCTCCCGCGATGACTACCGGCACTCCGTTCTTGATAGCATTGCCTACGCGGAAGGACTCCGACAGGGCATCGACCCGGGAGATGGCCTGGCGCAGCAGGCCCTTCAGTTTGTCGCGGCCGGCGAATTCAACCTCCTCCTCGCTGAAGTCGAGTTCGAGCTCCACCAGGGCGGTAAGGTCGAGAATGGAATCTCTGAGTTCCTTGAGTTCTGAAGAGTAACCGCCTTTGAGCTGGTTCAGGGCTATGCGGTGTGCTGCGGCGGAATCGGAGGATATGAGCTCGCTCACGGCCTCGGCCTGTGCAAGGTCCATCTTTCCGGCAAGGAAGGCGCGGCGGGTGAACTCTCCGGGCTCAGCCATGCGGCAGCCGTTCTGCATCAGCAGCTCCAGTATCCTGCGGACTATGAACGGCGAGCAGTGGCAGCTGATCTCGGCGGCGTCCTCTCCGGTATAGGAGTGGGGGGCACGGAAGATGCTGACAAGCACTTCATCCACGCCGGGAATCTCTCCGAAGCGGAGCGAATAACCGGGAGCGCCGGAGGCTGGGCCAGAGCGGAAAGATGCTATGCCGTCGATGGCCTTGAGGGATTCCGGACCGCTGACACGGATTACTGCGATTGCGCCTCCGACGGAGGCTGTAGCCGGTGCGCAGATGGTTTCAGACATATATTCCTTTATTTGTTGACCTAATTCACGCAAAATTAACTAAATTTGCGGACGCTTACAAAGTAACCTATAATTAATACGATATGAATCAGCAAGTACACGTAATCGACCATCCCCTCATTCAGCACAAACTCAGCATTATGAGAAAGCAGGAAACCGGTTCAAAGGATTTCCGTCAGCTTCTTACCGAAATTTCAATGCTTATGGGCTACGAGCTTTCCCGCGACCTCGAACTTGAGGACTACGAGATCGACACCCCCATCTGCCATATGACAGCAAAGAGAATTGCCGGTCGCAAGCTCGCAATCGTTCCCATCCTCCGTGCCGGTATGGGTATGGTTGACGGTCTTCTGTCGCTCATCCCCGTTGCAAAGGTCGGTCACATCGGCCTTTACCGCGACGAGGAGACCCACAAGCCCGTCGAGTACTTCTGCAAGCTTCCTCTTGACATCGACGAGCGCCTTGTGATCGTCACCGATCCCATGCTCGCTACTGGTGGCAGCTCCATCGACGCAGTCGAGATGCTCAAGAAACGTGGTTGCAAGCGTATCCGCCTCATGTGCCTCGTTGCCGCTCCCGAAGGAATCAAGGCATTTACCGAAGCACATCCCGACGTTGAGGTTTACGTTGCCGCCATTGACGAGAAGCTCAACGAGAACTGCTACATCGTTCCCGGCCTCGGCGACGCCGGCGACCGTATCTTCGGAACAAAGTAATTCCCTTGCGGAACAAATATATCGATAGCGGCAACCTGAGAGGGCTGCCGCTATCGTTGTATTTCTCCCCGGGACCTTCCTTGATCTGAGGCCTTTTCCTGGAAGGTGTCGGCCTTTTCGTTGGGACCTTCCTTGATTTCGTGGTTATTCCTGGAAGGTGTTGCTCTTTCCCCCGGGACCTTCCTTGATCTGAGGCCTTTTCCTGGAAGGTGTCTGCGTTTTCGTTGGAACCTTTCTTGTTTCGAGGCGTTTTCAAGGAAGGTGTTGCCCTTTGCCTCGGGACATTCCTTGATATTAGGCCTGTTCCAGGAAGGTGTCTGCGTTTTCGTTGGAACCTTCCTTGATTTGAGGCGTTTTCGAGGAAGGTGTTGCCATTTTTACTCAGGGCTGGGCACAAAAATGCGGGATATCGTTCCCGGTCCCTCTTTTGAACCGGGGACCTGACACGTTAACCCATCATATCGTGTCAACTCCCTTGGTGTTATTCGAAACCTTAATATTGCTGGAAAGGTAGCGGCTCTGCCGGCCTAAAATGAGGCTTCAAATTGGCCGGGGAAAGGTGATTGGCCAAAATAATCACGAATTTTTGGCGAAACCGCGTTTTGACAAGCCCGGCGCCTAAAAGAACCCGATTAATTGGACAAATCACATCTTCCGGCCAGGATCGGGCCTCATAATTGGCCGTTTGTGACAGCGAGGTTGCAGATTTTGGTGTTGATACACGTCCGAACTTTCGGGTTCACATCAAAATGGCACAGCTGCAGGCTTGAGTCAATAAGATCCAGAGATACGGAGCGTGGGTCCCGCCATAAAAATGACGGATTTATGTCCGCAAATCGTGTTTCCGCCACGTTATAACTGATATCATGCCCGGAACACGGGTTTATACGGCCTGCGGGCACGATATCGAGGAAATCATGGCGAGATTGCCGTTTGCGGGAATAAAATCGCCGAAATCGTGGCAGAGATAACGACGGTCGCTGGTAGACAGTAATGAGGTGAAGTTCCGTCTGCTTACGCGAGGGTGGCCAGGGGAGGAAGGTTGGCACTCAAATGCGCCAACCAGCTGGGGTTTGTGATATTTGGGAGTACGAGGGTGAAGTGCGGCACCGCAGCCGGACTTGCGTCCGGCAGCTAAAGGCAAATGACGCTGCACGGTTGTTCTTCGGAGCGTAAGCGACGCTCCCCGTCCCGAGGAAGGGGTTGGGGGAAGGGTGACGTAATAGCTATTGCGAAGCGTATGCTGAGTCCGGCCGGCACTTGCCTTTTGCCCAGACGGGGACGCCCTCAGTCAGTCGGCATCCGCCGCCAGCCTGGGGCTTGGGGAAGAAGAGGAGATGAGGTGGTGCACATATTATGTCTCACTTTTTCAGTTTATGTGCAAATATCATTGGGGTTGGGATTTTGCGCGGGAAGGGGCGGTGGTTGGTGGATAGTAGGTTGGCAGTTGGTGGATTGGCCGGAGGTTGTTGGTGGATTGGTTGGTGGTTTTTGGTGGGTTGGGGAAGGTGTGGGTGATTTGATGCGGGGTTTGTGGATGGGGTGTAGGGAGTTTGGCAATTATTGATTATATTCGCTACGTTTCTGTATGGGATTTCTTAAACACACATAATATATGAAAAGACTGTTCCTTTTGATCGCATTTGCCATCGCAGCGGTGGCATGCGCTCCACAGAGCCCTGCAACGGACGCCCGTGATACGCTGGTGGTGAATGTTGCTGAAAAAGGCGCTGATATCTCACCCGGCATGTACGGCATATTCTTCGAGGAGATCAACCATTCCGGCGACGGCGGTCTGCTGGCCGAGATGGTGGAGAACAAGAGCTTCGAGGACCTCGAGATGCCAGAGGGATACTATGTCGAGGGCGACAGGATCTGCCCCCCGCGTCTGTATCACCACTCAAGGCAGGAGATGGTGACCGGCGACTACCGCTGGACTACCGAACCTGTTCCCGGCTGGGTGCTCGAAGGTGCCGGTAAAATGGCCCTCACCAAGGAAGCCCCTATGTTTGCCTCTGCACCCAACAGTCTGAAAGTCAGTGTCAACGGCCAGGCTGTACTCTCCAACGACGGCTTCTGGGGCATGTATTTCCAGGAGGGAAAGAACTACGAGTTCCGCACCATAGTGAAGCCTTTCGAGGGTGGTAGCATCGTTGCCAGGCTCGTCGCTGAAAACGGCGACGTGCTTGCCGAAGCGCTCATTGCTGACACCAAGGCAGGGGAGTGGAACGATGTGAACTTCATCCTCACCCCCGCCGCCACAACCGACAAGGGCAGCCTCGCCTTCGCGATCGAAGGCAAGGGCGACGTGAACTTCGACTATGTTTCCCTGATGCCTGAGGAGCGTTACGAATATGCAGACGGCAAGCTTCCTTTCCGCAAGGATGTTGCGGATATGCTCGTGGGCCTTAAGCCCGCGTTCATCCGCTGGCCGGGCGGCTGCGTTGTGGAGGGAATCTCCCTCAACGACCGCGTGGAGTGGAAGAAGACCCTCGGCGACCCCGCTGCACGTCCGGGCATCTACGATACATGGGGATACCATGCAAGCTACGGCTTCGGCTATCATGAGATGCTCTGCTTCTGCGAGTCCATCGGCGCAGGCGGCATGTTCGTATGCAACGTGGGAATCGGCTGCCAGTACAGGCAGGGCGACGCCTGCAGCGAGGAGGATATCCAGTTCTATATCGACGACTGCCTGGATGCCATAGAGTACGCGCTCGGCCCCGTGGATTCCGAATGGGGTGCTGTCAGGGCACAGGCCGGCCATCCGGAGCCTCTGCCTCTCAAGTACGTTGAGATTGGCAATGAGAACTGGGGCGCCGAATACGAGAGGCGCTACAACATGTTCCACGAGGCGATACGTGACAAGTATCCGGAACTGACCCTCATCTGCAACTGCCGCATGACCGGCATAGGCGAAATAGAGGAGACCGACATGATCGACCCCCACTGGTATGTGGAACCCGATTTCTTCTTCAACAACACGGAGCTGTTCGACCATGCTGACCGCGGCGAGTACACCGCATACGTCGGCGAATATGCAGCAAACTCCAACGTCGGTTCAGGCAACATGCTCGCAGCGCTCTCCGAGGCCGCGTGGATAGGCGGAATGGAGCGCAACGGAGACTTTGTGAAGATGTGCTCATACGCACCTCTTCTTGAGAACAGCAACGACCGCGTATGGCCCGTGAACCTCATCTGGGTAAACTCTTCCCAGGTTCTTGGCCGCAGTTCATACTATGTGCAGGCTATGGCGGCAGCAAACCGTCCCGACTACAATCTGCCCTGCAACGCATACAGGAATCCCGAGATGCCGGCAAACTTCCCCGCAGGAAAGATCTCCCTGGGCACCAATGAGACGGCCACGGAGTTCAAGGACCTGACAGTGACAACATCCGACGGCGAGGTCCACACCATCGACCTCAGTAAGTTCGATGCCAGGAGAGGCTCATGGAGCTACGACAAGGGCGTGCTCAGCCAGACTTCTCTCGGACACGCCACTCTGTGCACCTTCGAAGGCAAGTATGAAGGAAAATATACCATCGACTTCAAGTTCCGCAGGACAAAGGGAATCGAAGGCTGCTATGCGGGCTTCGCGATGAGCGATGACGCCATGGACGGCTACCGTTGCTCTATTGGAGGCTGGGACGATATGATCACAGCCATCGAGCAGGTCATTGGCAACGCCGCATTCTCAGTTTGCAGCGAGAAGAAGTGCTGCGTTGTTCATCAGGGCGAATGGCAGGACGTGCATGTGGAGATTGACGGCAGTCAGAGCGTTCTCTACATCGACGGCCAGCAGATTACAGAACGCACGTCAATTGCTTCATCCGTTGCATATTACGCCGCCGGCTACGACGCTGCGACCAAGGAGACTGTGATTAAGGCAGTGAACCGCAGTGCAGAGCCCTTCCCGCTTGGCGTGACCCTCGAAGGGGCCAGAAGGGTAGCAAGCACCGGCAAGGTGATAACACTTTCCGCAGAAAGTGAGACGGACGAGAACACGTTCGAGAACCCTACCATGATCAGTCCTGTGGAAAGCAGCTGGGACGGTTTTGGAAAGAGCTTCACCTACACTCTCCAGCCTTACTCATACACCATCCTGCGTGTGAAGACGGTTAAATAGGACCTATAGCTGTTTGTCGATATAAAGGACTCCGTCCAGATGATCGACTTCATGCTGGAATATGACAGCGGCAAAGCCGGACACGTCCTCGCGTATCTCGCGAGGCTGGTCCAAGCGGCCGCTGTTCATGTCTGTATACCTGATGGTTATGTCCTGATAGCGGGGTACGTCGCCCCTGAGGTCCGGCACTGAAAGACAGCCTTCGGGGCCGGGCACCTTCTCACCCCTCATCTCCTCTATGACTATGTTGGCGTAAACCTCGATGGGCTCGCCCTCCTTGTCGACACGCTGCACTGCGACTACACGGCGGTTCAGCCCGACCTGGGGCGCTGCGAGACCCACGCCGCCGTCGGTGCTTTCAAGCGTCCTGACCATCTTTTCGGCCAGAAGGGTGTATTCCGGGCTGCTGAGGTCGGCGATGTTGAAGTTGGTCGAAGTGCTGCGCAGGACAGCAAGGTCGGCTTCGTCCTCGATTGTGAGTATCCTCATCACTTCGGGTGAGTCGTTGATGAGGGATGCTTCTTCGTTTGTCATTGTCATTGAAACGTTGCCGGCGCATGATGCGACTGCAATCATTGCGGCTGCTGAAAGTATTGTGTGCTTCATTTGAGGAAATCTATCACTTCGTCAAGGCTGCCGGTCACGTGGTCGAAGAGCTTGTACATGAGCTCGGCCTCCTGCATTTCAGGAATGTATACTATGGTTTTGCGTCCGGTGCCGGCCATCCAGCCCGCCTCGGTGTGCGCGCTGCGGCCGCAGGGGAGCACGAGCACACAGGTGTCCGCCCATTCAAGGGCCTCCATGTCGCTCTTGAACTGGGTCTCCGGCCAGGGGTCCTCCAGACCCTTGCGGTACTGTTCCACCGTCCAGTTCTGGAAGTCCGGGTCCACATCAGACCAGCGGAATCCGCCCTTGCCGTGGGGCGGGTTGCGGAAGTCGTACACTTCGTGTCCTGCCGCCCTGAGCCTCTCGACTACCTCGGGATAGAACTGGTTTCTCCAGCTGCTTGCTACGTAAATTTTTGCCATGTCCTCTTTTCTATTTGGTCCTGAACCTTAAAAATAGGCAAAAATTTCATTACCTTTACAAAGATATGCATATAATGATGATCAGGCGTCTCGCGGCGTCCGCATTGCTGCTCGCCGCCGCCAGCCTTTGTATAGCCCAGAACAAACCTTTCTCAAAAGGCGGCGCCACCGAGCGCACGCCTTCGAAGTCGGAATATTTCACCTGGATAGACCATACCTGGGAAGGTTCCACCGAGGAGCAGACCCTTGCAAACCTCAACTTCTACAAGTGGCTGAAGGATACTTATGGCATGCAGCTCGACATCTATGCCCTCGATGCCGGCAATATCGACGGGCATAACCATTATGGCTGGTACAGGAGCGGCAGGACGGCCAGAAACTTCCCGAACGGCTATGAGGCAATTGCCGAACTGTCCCGTTCGATGGGCACCGGGCTCGGAATGTGGGCTGGTCCCGACGGTTTCGGCGACACCCCCGAGGATGCGGCCAGGCGCAGCGGCATGTTCCTCGACATGGTGAGGAACTACAACTTCCGCCTCCTCAAGCTGGATGCCTGCTGCGGCGTCCTGCGTCCCGAAAAGTACGCGGAGTTCAACAGCATGATGGACAGCATACGCGCCATGGTCCCCGACTTTGTAGTCCTTAACCACCGCCTCGACCTTGGAGAGGGCACCGCCCATTCCACAACGTACCTTCTTGGCGGACGCGAGACCTACGTTGACGTGCAGATGAGAAATGAAGTCACCGCATCCCATCACAGGGCTGGTAATCTTGCCAGGGAGAATACTCCTGGCCTTACCCGCCTCAGCGAGGACCATGGAGTCTGCTTCTCGTCATGCCTCGACGCATGGGACGACGACCTCGTCCTTCAGGCTTTCTGTCGTGACCTCATCCTTGCACCTGAAATCTACGGCAGCCCCCAGTTCCTCCGCGACGACGAATTCCCTTATCTGGCATATATCTTCAACCTGCACAGGGACTATCGCGACATACTTGTGGATGGAATCGAACTCCCTGCAGACCAATACGGAGAGTACTCCGTCAGCCGTGGCGACGGCCACACCCGCTTCATCACCGTCCGTAACCTCTCATGGGAGACCAGAAGCTTCAGGATAGACCTCGATGGCAGCATAGGCCTTGAAGACAACGGCCGCAAGGTCAAGGCGCGCCTCTATCATCCCTGCATACTCGACAGGGGAGACCATGCATACGGCGGCAGCGTCGAGGTCAGCGTGGCCCCGTTCAGGGTCGCCCTCATCAAACTGACCAATGTTCCGGAAAAGGACAACATACTCATCAGCGGCGTACCTTACCGCATCGTGAGCGACAGGGTTGGCGATGAATGCCTCGTGAAGATGCTCGGCGAGCCCGGCATGGACTACGATGTCCGCCTGACCCGCGGCAAGGCCGCAAGGCAGCGTTTCAAGGTACATTTCCCGGGGCAGGAACTGACAACGGACCCCAACAGGTTCATAGCCTCTCTCGAGGAGTGTGATATTCCCGACGACATGGAATCCATCTTCTGGGCCACAGCATACAGCCAGAGCAGCGACTGCCTCGAGGCCCAGAGCATAAGGCGCTCCGGGCCCACTGCAATCCCTGAAGTCCAGGCCTCCAGGGATGCCTTCTTCAACCAGAAGGTCTACCATGCCAGGGAGGCCGACAGCCGTTATATCTTCGATGGCGACAAGTCCACCTGCTTCAGCCAGAGCCTGCGGGACTATGAGCCCCGCCTGGCAGACCCTGCCTTCCTGCTTGACCTCGGCTCCGTCGTCAAGGTCGACAGCCTTGTTTTCGACTTCCCCGACTGGTTCGGCATGCAGCCGTACAATATGGATGACGGAGCATATTTCTATGTGTCGGACGATCTGGAGGAATGGTCGGAGTGCGGCTTCATTCCCGATCTGCATACAGTGCTCGACTGTGCCGGACTAGATGCGTTCCGCTATTTCCGCTTCAGCCGTTCTCCTATACGTGTCGCGGAGGTCAAAGGCTACGCCGGAGGCATCGAGCTTGACCGCAGCGCGTGGACTGCAAGCAACTCCTTTATGCAGTACGACGGATGGTACTGCCATCCCCAAAAGACATGGAGCGCAAGCTTCACCCTGGATGAGATACCGCAGGGCTCGTACCTTTGCGTTGCAATCAATGGAAAATGTGGCGTGAACGGTGCCCTGGCAGGATTCAGGATCAACGGCAAGCCTTACGGATGCCCCGACAGGGCTCCGTCATATCCCTGCAACGAGTGGGAGGCGGGCCTCGCCAAGAGCGACAGCAACGTAACCTACTATCTTCCTCTCGATGCTGATATGGCCGGTGCACAGTTTGACGCCGTGGTCATGAGCGTGGCCGAGGAGGAAGGATGTGATGACCTTGACATCAAGGTCTACATGAGCCAGTACCCATGGGACCAGGAAGGAATAATGTTAACTATTAGCAAATAAATATATGACAATCAGAACATTAATCAGGTGGAGCCTCGCAGCTGCAGTGTCTGCAGCGCTCGTCTCCTGCGCGTCCGGGAGTGCACAGACTCTGGTAATGGACGATATGCCGCTGGTGTTTCAGAACGACGACGTGATCATACATGCAATCGACAGCCAGACCTTCGTCGGCAACGGCCATGTGGTGTACAATGAATCCATATATATAGTCGAAGGCGAGGATAAGGCTCTCCTTATCGATGCCGGCATGAAGATGGACGGCCTCGATCAGATAGTCGCCGGAATTACCGACAAGCCGGTTATCCTTGTCCTCACTCATAACCATGGCGACCATGTTGGCGCCGTGCGTTTCTTCGATGAGGTGTGGGTAGGCGACCAGGGCGGCGAGCAGTCGTTCCCCGGCTTCGACGGCAAGGTTAACTATATGAAGAACAACCAGGTCTTCGACCTTGGTGGCCGCAGCATAGAGGTCTTCAATGCACCCGGGCACACTGCGGAGTCTGTCGTCTTCATCGACGAGGCCCGGCATGTTGCCTTCAGCGGCGACGCCTTCGGAAGCACCAACCTTCTCATGACAATGGATGTGTCAACCTTCATCGATACTGCAGACAAGACTCTCAAGATGATGGAGGAGAAGGGAATCGAGAAGATGTATCCCGGCCACTTCGGCGGCGACAATCCTGAAACCGTCCAGCGTGTCAAGGACCTCCGCGACATTGCCGCCGACGTGCTTTCCGGCAAGGTCGAGGGCAATAAGAACTTCGGCGGCATGACAAAGGGCACGGTACTCGACCGTGTTGTCGAGCGTGATGGCGTCCGCTTCAATTACAGCCACAACAGAGTAAAATAACGTTCGCAGATATGAAAAGAATACTGATCGCAGCAATCTTCGCCATCGCAAGTCTGATGGCTTATGCACAGGACCTTGGCACTCCTACCCTCGAATATGTAATGCAGCTCAACGTGTCGCTCGGTGAGGCTTACCAGGTAGGTGCAACGTCATACGGATTCCGAAATGTGATTCCCATCACCGGAGGTACATTCGAGGGGCCGAAGCTTAAGGGCACCATCATCCCCGGCGGCGCCGACTGGCAGCTCATGGAGAACGGTACCGGACGCACCAATGTAGAGGCGATCTACTCCATCAAGACAGATGACGGAGCATATATCCATGTACGCAACAACGGTATCATCTCTAGCGGAAAGGACGAGAACGGCAATCCTACCTTCTACTTCCGCTGCGCGCCCAAGTTCGAGGCTCCTGCCGACAGCAAGTATGCATGGATGAACAACTGCCTGTTCGTCTGCGCCCCCGACTTCGGCGGTCCTCAGGGCACCATTACCCTCAAGGTCTGGAAGGTCAACTGATTCCGGACTTTCCTATTCGGAAACAAGGTCCAGGATCTTGCTTATTTCGTCTATCATGTAAGTGGGGGATGCTGTTTGCAGCATCTCAGCACTGTGATTGCCCCATGTGACCGCGCAGGTGCGGCAGCCTGCGCTGGCGCCCATGCCTATGTCGAAGGTTGTGTCGCCCACAACCAGCGTTTCCTCCTTGCTGATGCCCATGCGGGCAAGCATGGTCAGGACTATGTCCGGAGCCGGCTTGGCGGGCAGCTTGTCGGTTGCAGTGACCTTGTCCTCAAAGAACTTGGCCATGTCGAACCTCTCGAGGAATACGCCCAGCGAGTTTGATCCTCTTGATGTGGCAATCGCCATCCTGATGCCCCTGGCCTGCAGTTCGTCAAGTGTCTGCTGCACCCCGGGGAAGACGGATACGTTGCCGACTTCATATATGGGGAAGAGCGCGCGGTAGGTGGTCACCGCTTCGTCGATGAGTTCGTCGGGAAGATTGCCGGCCTTGCGGAGCGACTCGCCCAGCGGGAGGCCTATGCCGCTGCGCATCGCCTCCTCAGAAGGAACGGGAAGACCCATTTTTGTGAAGGTTGCAACCTCTGTTGCCAGGATGCCGGGAGCGGTGTCGGCAAGAGTGCCGTCGAAATCGAAAAGAATGTTCCTTATCATACGCTGCAAATATACTACACAAACAAGAATTTTCGTAAATTAGCAGACCTATGGCATACAATTTCGACGAAATCATCGAGCGCAAGGGCACAGGTTGCGTAAAGTACGACAAGACACCCAAGGGGCTCATACCCCTGTGGGTGGCCGACATGGACTTCGCAACCCCTGACTTTGTCATGGAGGCCATCCGCCGCAGGCTGGATTGCCCCGTTCTTGGATATCCCTTCATCCCGAAGGACTATTTCCCGACCATCGCCCGCTGGGTCAAGAACCTGCACGGCTGGGATGTCGATCCCGAATGGATGTGCTATGTGCCCGGCATCGTCAAGGGCATAGGCCTGGTGGAATCTTCATTCCTGAAGCCTGGCGACAAGGTCATCACCCAGCCGCCCATCTACCATCCGTTCCGCATCGTTTCTGAAAAGAACGGCATGGAGGTGCTCCGCGCTCCTCTTAAGCCCGTTTATGAAGAGGGGAGACTTGTGACCTACGAGATGGACTTCGACGCTCTGGAGGAGTGCATCTCCGCCGGCGGCAAGGTCCTGCTGCTCAGCAATCCCCAGAACCCTTCAGGCGTATGCTGGAGCCGCGAGACGCTCGTGCGTCTGGCCGAACTGACATCCGCCCGCGGCGTGCTCGTCATCTCCGACGAGATACATGCTGAGATGGCCCACAAGGGCTTCATCCACGTCCCGTATGCAAGTGTGAGCGAGGCGGCCGCCATGAACAGCATCACGTTCATGGCGCCCAGTAAGACCTTCAACATCGCCGGAGTCGTAAGCTCCTACGCCATAGTGCCCAATCCTGAAATACGCGCCAAGTTCTTCGCCTTCATGGATGCGAACGAGCTTGACTATCCTTCGATATTCTCCATAGAGGCAACGCTCGCCGCATACCGCAAGGGTGCGGCCTGGCGCAGGCAGATGCTGAAGTATGTGGAGGGCAACATAGCCTATGTCGACAAGTATCTGAGAAAGTATGTCCCGGAGATTAAGGCTATGCTGCCTCAGGCATCCTTCCTGATCTGGCTCGACTGCCGGGAACTCGGCATGAGCCAGAAGAGCCTGATGTACTTCCTCAAGAGGAAGGCGGGGCTTTATATGAACGACGGCTCGATGTTCGGCGAGGAGGGCAGGGGATTCGTCCGACTCAACGTCGGCTGCCCCCGCAGCGTTCTTGTAAAGGCAATGGAGCAGCTCAGGGCTGCTGTGGAATCAATCAGATAGTATGGAACAGTCACAGAGATTACAGTCGATAGATGCGCTCAGGGGCTTCGACATGCTTTTCATCCTGGGCCTCGCCCCGCTGGTCTCGGCCTTGTGCGGCATCTTTCCCGGCGGTGATGGCTGCTGGCTCGACCTTCAGATGTCCCATGTTAATTGGGACGGTCTGAGGCATCACGACACCATCTTCCCGCTGTTTCTCTTCATCTCGGGCATTACCTTCCCGTTCTCTTATGCAAAGCAGGTGGCTGCAGGTTCTTCAAGGGGCCGCATCTACCGGAAGATATTCATACGTGCACTTGTGTTGTGCCTGCTGGGTATCGTCTACAACGGCTGCTTCGCCTACGGCTTCTCCGAAATCAGGCTGCCCAGCGTGCTCGGCCGCATAGGCGTCGCCTGGATGCTCGCCGCCATCATCTTCATGAATACCGGGAAGATATCTACGCGGCTGGCGATAATCGGGGCCATACTTGTAGGGTACTGGGCTGCACTGCGCTTCATTCCGGTGCCTGATGCTCCGGCCGGTTCCGGGCCTTTCTCTTTTGACGGCAATCTCTGCGGATATATCGACCGTAAGCTGCTCCCCGGTACTCTGTGTTACGGAAGCATGGATCCTGAAGGCGTATTGAGTGTTGTGCCTGCAGTGGCTACGGCCATGCTCGGAATGCTGACGGGCCAGTTTGTCCGTGAAGGCAGGATGAGCGGCGGGCGCAAGGTGCTCTGCATGTTCGGGGCTGCTGCTGTTATGCTTGTCCTCGGCCTTGTATGGAGCAGGTGGTTCCCCGTTATCAAGGCGCTCTGGACCAGTACTTTCGTGCTGGTGGTGGGAGCGTATTCGCTGGCTATGTTCGCCCTGTTCTACTGGCTGATCGATGTCAAGGGCTGGCGCAAATGGGCGTTCCCCTTTGTTGTCGTTGGAATGAACCCCATAACCCTTTACATGCTCGAGAGGATAGTAAATGTCCGCGGCATTGCCTCCTTCTTCGGGTCAAGCCTTGCCGAATTGTTGCCTGAAGCATGGGGCAGTGTGGTACTGGCAATGCTATCCCTGGCCGTCATATGGCTGGCGGCTTATTTCCTCTATAAGAAGAAGATTTTCCTGAAGGTCTAGCGCAGGTGCTACTATAAAGTGGCTGAACGGCGCCATGCAAAATAGGCGTCGAGCACTTTCATGGACGATTCTTCGTGTACCGGGCCTGCGAACGGGGAGTCTCCGGTCAGGTTCATGACTTGGCCGCCTTCACCGGTGAATTCCGGCCATTGGGGGAGTACACCGTCATTAGGGTCGCCGGTTTTGGCGAAGTTGGTCCAGTATGTCATCATTATATCAGACAGGGCATGGTCGGTGGGCAATGCCGTCTGATCTTTCAGACTGCCGAATACATAGTCGACGTCCTGACCGTGGGGAGAGCCTTGCCCGAACATGGGTGAATCCTCGGGATAATCGGGATGCTGGTCGAAATAGTAAAGATAAACCTTCGAGCCTCCTTGTTCTGCCTGGTAGCAGGCCCACTTCCAGGTGTGCCAGCCGAAAGCCGCATCCCTTGTGAGATTGCGGGCTGACTTTGTGACTATGGGGCCTTCGAGCGGATAGGCCTCGAGCAGGGCATCGGCAAACTTTTCGTAGCGGTTCTGTGTTGCAAGGATGTGCTCCTGAGAATCCTTCGTTGCGCCGAAGCTGAGTCCCTCGTCGGAGTTATAGCCTACCAGGATATCCACATTGTGGTACTTTCCCTGTTCGTAAAGCACGCACTGATCGTCAGGAATGACATAGCCGTCTACCAGAGGCCAGGCTCCGCCAGCCATTGAGAAGCCGCCGCCGAGCTGGTCGGGCCTAAGCTGTCTCATCTCTTCGATGGAAGAGCATCCGAGAGCCTGCATCTTTGCGAGGCCCTCCTGCTCGCAGTCGGCCAGGAGCCTCATGTTCTCTCCGGGAGCCGGAGTCTTGGAATAATGGCCGAACGAGCCGCCGCTCTGAGAGATGGCCCTGCGGAAAAGTCCGCTGGCATACGGAGAAGCACACAGCATGCTTACGGAGATCGCACCGGCGGACTCTCCGAATATGGTGACATTGTCGGGGTCGCCGCCAAAACTTGCAATATTGTCCCGTACCCACCCCAGGGCGGCAATCTGGTCAAGAATACCATAATTGCCGGAGACGCCCTGCAGATTTTCGGCGCTCAGTTCCGGATGGGCAAAGAAGCCCAAAATACCTACCCTGTAGTTGATGGTGACCAGTACCACGCCCTTTGAAGCAAGACGGGCTCCATCATACTGGGAAGATGATCCCATGGCGAAACCGCCACCGTAGATCCATACCATCACCGGCAGCTTCTCCTTTTGTACCTTTGCGGGAGTCCAGACATTGAGATACAGGCAGTCCTCGTCTCCCTGACCGGGAAATGCCTGAACGGGACTGTTGCCGAATTCGGCTGCAGAGCGCACGCCCTCCCAAGGAATTACGGGTTGGGGATCCTTCCACCGCAATTCGCCCACTGGAGGTGCTGCGAAGGGAATGCCCTTGAATACAATCATATCGCCATCAGCAACGCCTTCTATGGTTCCACCGGTGACCTCGACCAGGGGAGTCACAGCCTTGCTGCACGATAGTACTGAAAGCGACATCATAACGGTCGCCACTATGCCTGTCAATGCTGAAATCTTCATATCAACTACGGCAAGGAAACCCAGAAATCTTCAGTTTCTGGGAGGAATTGCCAATTCCTTTTATTGGTTATGAGAATAAGTTTTTGTAATTTTGCTACCAGCAAGCAGAAAAAATATACGAAGCCCTGGATTGGGTTTGACGTGTGTTTTTCCTGCTCTTTTTGTTTTTGGAGATGATTGAAAAGGTAACGGTCACTGCAAAGGTACAGGTACTTGTCA
>JAZUFA010000041.1:0-12318 GCA_045640445.1 Candidatus Cryptobacteroides sp.
TCCGGTCTCAACTCAGTAGGCACCTGGAAGTTCGCTCCACCGATACGACGTGACTTGACCTCAATCTGAGGAGTTACGTTCTCGAGAGCTTTCCTCCAAATATCCAGAGGAGCCTTGTCAGAATCTTTCACCTTCTCGCCTACCATATCAATGGCATCGTAAAAAATAGAATACGCGATACTCTTCTTCCCCTGCAACATAAGGTTATTCACGAAACGGGTAACCTCCACGTCGTGAAACTTAGGATCAGGAAGTAGAATCCTCTTCTTAGGCTTTGCTTTTCTCATTGTTTTGAAAAATTAAAAGATTAAAACCATCCTTCAAGCTTACTTGGGCCTCTTGGCGCCGTAGAGGGAGCGTGACTGAGTACGACCCTCAACACCAGCGGTATCCAATGCACCACGAAGGATATGGTAACGTACACCGGGCAAGTCCTTCACACGGCCTCCACGAACAAGCACGATTGAGTGCTCCTGAAGGTTGTGACCCTCGCCAGGGATGTAGGCATTGACCTCTTTGCTGTTAGTAAGACGTACACGGGCAACCTTACGCATTGCTGAGTTAGGTTTCTTAGGTGTGGTTGTGTACACACGCAGGCATACGCCACGCTTCTGAGGGCAAGCATCCAACGCGCGAGATTTTGACTTCACTTCAATGACCTCGCGTCCTTTGCGAACCAATTGTTGAATTGTTGGCATAAATAATTGTTAATAAATAAGTTATAAAAACAGCCCCTATTTTGGGGGCTGCAAATATAGTGATTTTTAATGAATTAACAAAGTTATTAACAAGTGATTACCTGCAATTTGCGAATTCAATGTCCTTGGCTGCCTTCTCCTTGAGAGATGCGTCAGCTGCGCAGGCGTCCTTCAGATAAGCCTTTGCAGAAGATACCTCTCCCTTGCGTGCAGCTATGATTGCACGGAGGTAATCAGCCTTTGCACCGGTGAGATTGCCGAGCACCTTGCCTGCCTTGTCGAGGTTGCCTGCGAGGATGTCGGCGAGAGCCTCATTGATGTTGCCTGAGCCTGCAAGCTCTGAAGCAGCCTTTGAGTAGTTGCCCTTGAGGATGTCGAGGATGCCGATGTTAGCCTTTGCGTCATCGGTGCCTGAGTTCTTGAAGTACTCGGTTGCCTCGTCATACTTGCCGCGCTGCATTGCAACGACGCCCTTTGCATTGACCACGTCTGCGTCGGGGTTCTCAACCCTGCCGAGCCAGTCCTCTGCAAGTGAGGGGATGCCTGCGTCGAGGTACATCATTCCAAGGTTGTAGATAGCCCTCTGGCTGCCGAACTTGTCTGCTGCAAGAGTGTAGAGGTCGCGCTTGCGGTTGACGTCCTGACTGTTTGCCGCAACGTGGAGAAGACCCTCCTCGTCGAGAGCGTTGACTGCCTTGCGTGAGAGTTCCTCAAGCTCCTCGTCGCTCCAGTTCTGGAAATCGTAGTTGGTCACGAAGCGTGCGCGGCGGAGTGCGGGGAACACCTTGCCCTTGATCTCTGAGTAGATCTCGCTCATGTTGCGGATCTCGCTCTCGCGGACTGCAGGGTCGGAGTACATGCTGAGAACGCGGAGGATAAGCTCCTTGTCCTCGATGTTTGAGTTGGTGATGGCCTCCTGGAAGCCCTCCCAGTCCTGACCGATGCTCTGGATCTGCACGTCACCTGCCTCCATTCCCTTGGAGATGCTGTTCCATGCCTTCTGTGCAGAATCGGCGCGCTTGTCTGAAAGCTTTGCATTGAGGTCCTTACCGCCCTCGGGTGAAGCGTATGCGATAACCTGGTTGCCTGTTACGGTGATGCGGTCGTCGTCCATGATCTCGGCGAGAGCGTACTGGAGCTCCTCGATGCTCTGGCTGCGGAGCTGGTTCTTCCTGACCTCGGCTGAGTTCACGTCGTAGAGGATCTGGCCCTCTGCGCTCTGATGGAGAACGTACTGGTAGTTGTCTTTCTTGTACTGGTATACGCCCTGGACGTCGGCAAGAAGGCTGGTGCAGTTGCATCCGTCAGCCACCTTGCGGGTGGGGATCTCGATTCTCTTCTCGCCGTAGAATGCTACGCTGCGGAGTTCGAGGTGGCAGTTCTCGACGCCGGGAACATATTGGAATTCGGTCTTGAGAGTCTCGGTGCCGCCTGTCTTGTAGATGACACGGTTGTTATCCTTGATGGATTCGCCCTGGTAGATGACGGACTCGCCGGTCTGCTGGCCACCCTCATAAACGAGGACGGGAGTCACGACCATGAGTGCCTCGGGATGGAAGTAACCCTCGGGATAGGTGACGGTGACGGTTGCGGGAACCTTGCCGCCAACGACCTCAAGAACCTCGGGATTGCATTTTGTGATTACCTTGTCGGCCATTGCCATCTGCTCGGCACGGCTCTTTGAACAACTTGCTGCAGCGAGTACAAGCGCTGCAAGCGCGATCAGATTAAGAATTCTCTTCATATAAGGTTTGGTGAATTATTTCTTATAGCTCACAAAGATAAAGTATTTTTCGTTAACTTTGCACGAATATGGATGCACAGGAACTCCAAACGATAAAAAATAAATACGACATCATAGGAAATGACGCCGCGCTCACCCGCGCCATCGAAACGGCAGTGGCGGTGGCCCCCACCGGCCTTACCGTGCTGATCTCTGGCGAAAGCGGAACGGGCAAGGAGAACATTCCCCAGATCATACACCAGATGAGCCGCCGCCGCACCGGCAAGTTCCTCGCCATCAACTGCGGCGCAATACCCGCCGGCACCATCAGCGCAGAACTCTTCGGACACGAGAAGGGCGCCTTCACAGGTGCTGTGGGCGAACGCAAGGGCTACTTCGAGGAAGCCAATGGCGGAACCATCTTTCTCGACGAGATAGGCGAGCTCCCCAAGGAGACCCAGGCCATGCTGCTGCGCGTGCTGCAGAACGGAGAATACATAAAGGTGGGCGCCTCCAAGACCGAGAAGACGGACGTGCGCGTCATCTGCGCCACCAACGTCAACCTCGCGCATGCCGTGGCAACCGGCAAGTTCCGTCAGGACCTCTACTACCGCCTCAACGCCATCGAGATAAGGATGCCATCCCTGCGCGAGCGCACCAAGGGCGACATCGAGCTGCTCTTCCGCAAGTTCAGCTCCGACTTTGCAGAGAAGAACGGCCTCGCCAAGATCAACCTCACCCACGACGCTCTGACTCTTCTGATAAAGTACCGATGGCCCGGCAACATCCGCCAGCTGAAGAACATCGCGGAAGCCGTCACAGGCATAGAGAGCCGCCCGGCCAATGCGGTTACAGGCAGGGTCGAGATAGGTGCTGACATCCTTGCACGCTACATACCGGACGAGCAGGATTCCATGCTCCCCGCCGCACTGGATTCCAGCAACGCGGGCTCAAGCTTCTCCGACGACGACAAGACCATGATAATCAACGCTCTGCTCAAACTCAAGCAGGAGGTTGACGAGCTCAAGGAGCAGGTGGCCAAGTCCTCCGACCGCGCCACCGCCATCAGCCTCGACAGAACTCTGCCCGGCGCAGACACTACCGGTCCCGGAAGGGCATATACGGGGGGCGTTGTCGGCACTGATACTATCGGTCCCGGAAGGGCATATCCGGGGGGCGTTACGGGGGCAGAGCCCCTGTCAAATGAAGACTTCGGCGAAGCCGAATGGCAGGAACAAGAGGCGATACCTAACGGCGCCATATCTATAAAGAAGGCGAACGACGACCTTATCGAGAAGGCCCTCGAGCGCAACCAGGGCAACGTCAAGGCTGCAGCCCGCGAGCTGGGCATATCAGAAAGGACCATCTACCGCAAACGCGCACAGAAGAAAGACAAATGAGAAAGCTGCTTGTCATAGCGCT
The DNA here is from genome assembly GCA_045640445.1 of Candidatus Cryptobacteroides sp. GTDB lineage: Bacteria > Bacteroidota > Bacteroidia > Bacteroidales > UBA932 > Cryptobacteroides. Next base: position 3,844 of record JAZUFA010000041.1, read on the forward strand.
CGCAATGCTCCTGGTGAGCTCATGCGGCATATATTCATTCTCCGGCACCTCCATCCAGCCGGACGTGAACACCATCACCATCAACTACTTCGAGTACAAGGCCCAGAAGGTCAACCCTTCGCTCAGCAACGACCTCACGGAAGCCGTGAAGAACCAGTTCCGCAAGATGACGCGCCTCTCGCAGGTGGAGATGGACGGCGACCTCGAGATCACCGGCGAGGTCACCGGCTATGACGTACGTGCAAGTGCGGTGACCGCAGGTGACGTTGCGGCAATGAACCGCCTCACCGTATCCGTAAAGGTGGACTTCCAGAACCGCAAGCACCCCGAGGACGACTTCTCCGGCAAGTCGTTCTCCGCATACGCCGACTACGAATCCTCCAACTCGCTGGATGCCGTGGAGGCCGGCCTCTGCCAGGAGATCATAGACAAGATAGTGGAGGACATCTTCAACGCTACAGTCGCACAATGGTAGGACGCATCGACATACACAAGCTGAACCTCGACGAGCTTACGGGAGTGGTGAACATCTACCCCTGGTATGCTGCGGCAAGGATGGAGCTCTGCGCCCGCCTCAAGGACATGGACATGCTGAGCGACACCCAGCTGGCGCAGGCCGGCCTGTATGTCACCAGCCGCAGGAAGCTCTTCGACCTTGTAAGAAGCCGTGAGCGCCTCGTGGACGAGCATGTGCCGAGCCTGGCCCGGGAAGCACCCGAACAGGCCGCTCCCGTGGTCGAAGAAACACGTCCCGAAATGCCCGAAAGGCAGATTTTCGTGGTCGGAGGAGACTATTTCTCACAGAAGGACTACAACGGCGTGCGCCGCAGCGACGACAACATATTCTCAAGTTTCGCCACTAAGGCGAGGGCCGAGGGATACGTCGACCAGGGCGAGGCCGACATGGCCGATTTCTGCACCGAAACACTCGCGCAAGTATATCTGGAACAGGGCTATCCTGCTGAAGCAAAGAAGATTTATTCAAAGTTAATTTTGCGATATCCAGAAAAAAGTGTTTACTTTGCAACCCTTATTGAGGAAATAGAAAAAAATTATTGATATGAACGCACTTTTTACAGTACTTACAGTACTCATCATCATCGCAGCAATCCTTCTCATCGCTGTTGTACTGCTTCAGAACGGCAAGGGTGACGGTATGGCCAGCAACTTCGTTGCAGGAAACCAGACCTTCGGCGTACGCCAGACTGCAGACATCCTCGAGAAGATCACCTGGGGTCTCGTAATCGCAATCGTTGTCCTCTCCGTAATCTCAACCTTCACCACCGGCAAGACCGGCACCGAGGTTGACGTATTCGACAAGATCGAGGCTACCACCGAGCAGCAGCCCGAATTCCCCACCGCTCCTATCCAGGTGGAGAATCCCGCAACTGAGAACGCTGAGTAAAGAGCCGCATCCCTGACATTTTGTCAGTGGAATATTATTTGACCTATAACCGTCCGACCGCCCAGGCCGGACGGTTTTGTCTTATATATATACGATTATGGAAAACAAGAAGAATTACGAATTTCTGAGCAAATATGCCATAGACCTCTGCGAGGCCGCCTCCAAGGGCCGGCTCGACCCGGTCATCGGCCGCGACGACGAAATCCGCCGCGTCCTCCAGATACTCTCCCGCCGCACCAAGAACAACCCTATCCTCGTCGGCGAACCCGGCGTGGGCAAAACAGCCATCAGCGAGGGTATAGCCATCAAGATAATCAACGGGCAGGTGCCCGAGAACCTCAAGAACCGCAGGATCTTCAGCCTCGACATGGGTGCGCTCATAGCCGGCGCCAAGTACCAGGGCGAGTTCGAGGAAAGGCTCAAGGGCGTGGTCAAGGAGGTTGTTGAGTCCGACGGCGACATCATCCTCTTCATCGACGAGATCCACACCCTGGTGGGTGCGGGCCGGAGCAGCGGCGCGATGGATGCATCCAACATCCTCAAGCCGGCGCTCGCCCGCGGCGAGCTCCGCACCATAGGCAGCACGACACTCGACGAGTTCCAGAAGTACTTCGAGCAGGACAAGGCTCTCGAGCGCCGCTTCCAGAAGGTTATGGTCGACGAGCCCAGCCCAGCCGAGTCCATCGCCATCCTGCGAGGCCTCAAGGAGAAGTACGAGAACCATCACCGCGTGAGCATAGAGGACGATGCGCTCATCGCCGCCGTCAACCTCAGCCACAGGTACATCAACAACCGCTTCCTCCCCGACAAGGCAATCGACCTCATCGACGAGGCCGCCAGCAAGCTCAGGCTCGAGATGAACAGCGTGCCCGAGCCCATCGACATCCTGAACTCCAGGATACGCCAGCTCCAGATCGAGAAGGAGGCCATCAAGCGCGAGGGCACTTCCCTTAAGAGCGAGAAGATAGACTCCGAACTTGCGCAGTGCATGGAGGAGCACGCAAGCCTGACCGCCCGCTGGAACGAGGAGAAGGGCATAGTGACCGAACTCAACGACCTCCGCAGGCAGATAGAGGACTACAAGCGCGAGGCCGAGATAGCCGAGCGCACAGGCGACTACGGAAAGGTTGCCGAGATACGCTACGGCAAGCTCAACGCCGCCCAGGCCCGCATCAAGGAACTGGTCGCAAAGCAGGCGCAGATAAAGGATCCCATCATAACCGAATCAGTAACCCCTGAAGACATAGCCGAGGTGGTTGCCCGCTGGACGGGCATACCCGTGAACCGCATGCTCGAGAGCGAAAAGGACAAGCTCCTGCGCATGGAGGAGAGCCTTCACAAGCGCGTGGTCGGCCAGGAGAAGGGCATCAGGGCCGTGTCTGATGCCGTACGCCGCAGCCGCGCCGGGCTCAGCAACGAGCACCGGCCCATCGGCAGCTTCCTCTTCCTCGGAAGCACCGGCGTGGGAAAGACCGAACTGGCAAAGGCGCTCGCGGAGTTCCTCTTCAACGACGAATCGATGATAACCCGAATCGACATGAGCGAGTATCAGGAGAGCCATACCGTGTCAAGGCTCATAGGCGCGCCTCCGGGATACATCGGATACGACGAGGGCGGCCAGCTGACCGAGGCCGTGCGCCGCAAGCCCTACTCCGTCATCCTCCTTGACGAGATCGAGAAGGCCCACCCCGACGTGTTCAACATCCTGCTCCAGGTGCTGGACGACGGTCGTCTGACCGACAACAAGGGCCGCACCGTCGACTTCAAGAACACCATCCTCATCATGACCTCGAACCTCAAGGAGGAGAACCTCCGCATGCGCATGAGGCCGGAATTCCTCAACCGCATCGACGAGATAGTCGTGTTCGACCAGCTCACCAGGGACGACATACGCCAGATAGTCCGCATCCAGATGGACATCCTCCGCAGCAAGCTGGAGGCCGACGGAGTCACCCTCACCTACACCGCCGCCTTCGAGGACGACATGGTGGAGGGAGGTTACGACCCCGAATACGGAGCACGTCCCGTCAAGAGGTTCATCCAGCGCGAGCTTGTGAACAAACTGGCGGTTGAAATACTTGAGGGACGTGTACGCAAGGACTCCGTGATCGAAGTCGATTGTGAGGATGGCGCTACCGTTCTGAGGAACAGGTAGCACCTCCCCTATTCTGCAACGAGTATCTGCTCTATGGTCTCAGTCTGACCGTCGGCGAAGTGAAGCACAGCCCTGGCTGTGTGCTCGCCGGCGGTCAGCTTGACTGTTGTACCCTTCACGGCATTGCCGTCAAAGTACCAGTCAACACTGCCGGGAACCCTGTTGCTCTCGACGAGTTTAAGCTCGAACGTGCTGTTTGCGGCATAGTGACCCTCTCCGGGGTTTGCTATGCCGTTGAAGCCGTACATGTACGCTATGTTATGCGTGGGCTCAACAACGAAGCTGATAGTGAGCGATCCTTCATCACTGTAGTCGACCCAGTTATGGTCCTGACGCAGTCTGACGAAGAATCCGTTATTGTCAGCCATTTCGCTGTTGTACATGAAGGGGTAGCAGTCCTCGTCTCCGCAGTCGACATACAGTCCGACATACATGTCAGTGTCGGCAGGAACCAGCAGGTTGTATTCCGAGATATCCACGTAGGAGAACTCTCCTCCGGTGAAATCCGTCACAGGGATGTCAAGGACGGTCTCGTCGCCGAAATCGATGATTATGCGGGTCTCCTTATATCCGTCCTCATACAGGGCAAAACCGACGTATGTGATCTTCGAGCCGACAGCACCGGCAAGTTCGTCGGCGGTGTACTTGGCAGCACCAACTACGGGCTGGCCGAATCCGAGGGCCGATGTGGCCGTCCAGTCGAACTTCTCGAACTCCTCCTCCTCGTCGAGGACCTCAATCTTACGGAGTACTATATCCTTCTGCAGTTCACCCACGACAAGCCTGAACGTGTTGGCATAATCGACGTATCCATGGCATGATACGGTCAGGGTGAAATCAACAGCCTTGTCGGAGCTGAGATCGAAGCTGAAGGTTCCGTCAGAAGAGATGACGGTGTCGTAGCTGCCGGATGCGGGAGCCTTGTCGAAGCTGAGCGAACGTGCTGCGAGCCCGTTGAACTCCTTGCGCGCCACGGTCTTTGAAGATGTCACGGGAGTCAGGACTACGGTTGCGCCCACAACGGGATTGCCGTCCTTGTCCTTGACCGTTCCTGATACCTTCTTGCCTGAGGCGACTCCTACGGTCAGCGTGACCTTGTCGCCGGAATAGACGATGTTGCTAATCGACCTGCCTGTCTGGCTGCCGCTCCAGTCGACCATGGGGCTGGGAGAGTTCTCATCGAAGGATGTAACCTTGCCGGCGCCGGGATAGGTAATCCTGTCGGGGCTGAGGACGAACTTTCCGCTGGAAGGTTCGATCTGGCAGCAGGGATGCGAGCCGTATGCGTTGATCTTGTTGGATGACCAGAGGCTGCTGGTGCCGGTAGAACGGTCCACATGGTAGATGAGCAGACCCTTGACTCCAGAGCCAATGTATGAATCCCAGACGCTGCCGCCTCTGGCCTCGTAAACAAAGAACTCACCATTAGTGGAGGTACCGGTCATGAATGCCTGATTGTCCATGATATCGGGAACGGTCTTCTCGCCGGGCTCGGTCCATTCGGTAATCTCCTTCATCCAGCCGAGGGTGTTCCTCTCGATACCGGTAAGTGCGGGAGGTGTACAGCCGTTATTGTTGTAGTTTCCGCTGGACATGAGGGAGAAGGGTCCCATGCCATAGGCCTCGCCGTTGGTCTCATAGTCGGTGTCGTAGAAGTCCATCAGACCAAGCACATGGCCGAACTCATGGCAGAAGGTGCCTATTCCGGTCATGTTCTTTCCGCTGTAGCCCTTCAGCTCTGAAGAGCAGGCGTATCTTGAGAGAGTCTTTCCGTCAACCTTGAGGTTGACCCCGGACTCATTCATGCCCCTGAAGTCTGACTGGTGAGGCCAGATATGGTCTGATGATGCGCCTTCAGCCTCATTGTGGCCGGCAAAATAGAAGAATATGTTGTCGATGAGGCCGTCGCCGTCGAGGTCGTACTTGGAGAAGTCGACGGTGGCGTCAAGTGCACGGACGGCCTCATAGAATGCGAGGGCGGCATGTGCGTCATCGGCAGTTCTGGTGGCGGCTCCGTAGTATGAATATCCCTTTGAAACCGTTACTGGGCCGACCACGTCGAAGGTCGGCTGGAAAGCGTTCGCCGAATTCTCGGAATAATACTGGCTTACCGAACCCGTTCCTCCGTTGGCGGTGTAGTTCTCGCCATTGAGCATGGCGCTGAACGCATCGTTGGGATTGCTGACGGAGAACTTGAGATCGGCGAAGTTCACGAGGACCACGAGGAAGTGGTTACTGCCCGTGGTTATCTTGCCCGAAACCTTCTGAGGGGCGTTCTTCTCCCTTGCAAGCTCGAAATTGACCGGAGCGTATCCGGCTGGCACCTTGTGGAAGAATCCGTCCTCACCCTTCTCGACCATCTGGCCGTCGCAGGTGATCCAGTGGCAGTATTCATCGCCGTGAAGCTGGATGGTGATGACGCTGCCGTCCGGCTGTGTGACCTTTATGGGATAAGGATAGGCAACAGTTGCTGAGGCGTTAAAGGATACGGCAAACAGCAGAGCTGAAAGTATGATGGTAATTATTCTCTTCATGATGACCTACTGTTTGATGATGTAACCTTTGCCGTTCGCGCCCTTGAGCCAGACAAGGCCGTCCTCCATCTTCTCGACCGTAACGGTCTCGGGATAGTTCTCGTCAAGTGACTCGACATAGTTCTGGAGCACCCTCACATCGAACGAGTCGCCCACAGCATATGTAGCGGGGATGCCGTATATCTCGATATACTTGACCTTGTTCAGGTTCTGCATTCTGAAGGAGTTGCCGGAACCGACAACCTGTGCCAGCTGGTCGGCGTACTTGTCGAAGCCATAGTCGAGCAGGTCGAAGTCAGTATCATAGATACCTATCGTCTGCGAAGTGAGATATCCCACAGCGGGGCCTATCCACTTCTCCTCGGGGATGCTGATGCTGCCGAGGAAGACGTTGTCGTTAACGGCGAACTCAACAGCCTTGGGGTTGTTGAATATCGCACGGTTGCCATCCCCGTCGGTGAACGTAAGCTGGAGTCCTTGGGCATGTGTGCCGGGATATACAACAAAATAGTACTTTTTGTCCTTCTCTATTCCACCCTCGATGGTCACCTCGTTCGAGGCCTCCACGAATGCAACGGCGGGAACACCGTCGACGAGGCCGATTGCGGCAGGTCCGGAAAGAACGTTATCTGACGACAGGGTTATTGAAGCAATTCCTTCGTTCTTCACGGAAACAGATACGATGGCTCCCACATTCTTGAACTGAAGGCCGCCCTCGGAAGACCTGGCGATGCTGAGGTTGGCTCCGTCGCCGAAGGAACCTGCAGTTGCAGTCTGCACCGTTGGCAGTTTGGTCAGGATTGTTCCGTCTTCCGTTATGGATGCCGACTCGTCCTTGGGATAGATGGCATAGTATGACTCCGCGGGAACGATGTCGCCCTCGAAGGTGGCGGTAAGGCCGTCCTCGCTGATGGTAGCCACACTGAACGTGTATCCGGTGGTTCCGGAGAAGACGGTTATCTCATCAGTCTCCTTGAACGATACGCTGAAATCGGCGTTCAAAGCGGTCTTCGTGGCTGCGGGCTCCGCGAAGGAGGCCGACAGCACCACGTGACGCATGGTGTCCTGAGGTTCCTCGTAAGGGATTTCCTCGACGGCTGCGCATGATGCAAGCGCAAGCGTTAAGAGCAGAAGAGCCCTATTTCCAACCTTGTTCTTCATCATAGTCCCTTTCGCCGTTATAATCCTGATTTGATCCTCCTACGGAGATCTGGAGAATCTGCTGTTCCGGATGGAGCGCAACTACTTCGCACTCCGGTTTGATGTAATACATGGCAATAACTTTTAACCGTTACTATTCACTAACGGGGCAAATATAAAAAATTATCCGCCGTTTTTTGTATTTTTGTACTCTGAATGCTTGATTTATAACAAATACTGAATAAATGGCACTTATCGATCAAATCATTGCGCGCGCAAAATCCAACAAGCAGCGCATCGTCCTCCCCGAGTCTTTCGAGGAGCGCACAATCACCGCAGCCGACAAGGCTATCGCTGACGACATTGCAGAAATCATCCTCATCGGCAACAGGGAGAAGGTCCTCGCCTACGCCGAAGAGCTCGGCCTGAAGAACATCTGCAAGGCCACCATCATCGACCCCGAGACTTCAGAGAAGACCGCAGAATACACCAATCTCCTCTATGAGCTCCGCAAGAAGAAGGGCATGACCCCCGAGGAGGCCGCAAAGCTCGTCCTCAACCCTCTGTACTTCGGCTGCCTCATCATCAAGAGCGGCGACGCCGACGGCCAGATCTCCGGCGCCCTCTCAACCACCGGTGAGACCCTCCGTCCTGCACTGCAGATCATCAAGTGCGCTCCCGGCATCAGCTGCGTCAGCGGTGCGATGCTCATGATCACCAAGACTCCCCAGTACGGCGAGGAAGGCGTGATCGTATGCGGCGACGTTGCAGTCACCCCCGCTCCCGACGCATCACAGCTTGCACAGATCGCAGTCTGCACAGCCCAGACCGCAAAGAGCGTGGCCGGCTTTGCCGACCCTCGCGTCGCGATGCTCAGCTTCTCCACCAAGGGTTCCGCCAAGCACGAAGTCGTGGACAAGGTCGTCGAGGCCACGGCTCTCGCCAAGGAGCTCGATCCCGAGCTCAAGATCGACGGCGAGCTCCAGGCCGACGCCGCCCTCGTTCCTTCCGTAGGCGCCAAGAAAGCTCCCGGTTCCGACATCGCCGGCAAGGCCAACGTCCTCGTATTCCCCAACCTCGAGGTCGGCAATATCGGTTACAAGCTTGTGCAGCGTCTTGGCAACGCCGACGCCATCAGTCCCATCCTTCAGGGTATAGCAAAGCCCGTCACCGACCTCAGCCGCGGCTGCTCCGTTGACGACATCTATAAGATGGTGGCTATCACCGCCTGCCAGGCTATG
>JAZUFA010000042.1:0-6072 GCA_045640445.1 Candidatus Cryptobacteroides sp.
ACGGAGGGTGCCGTCAATCACCCTGCGATGCGACGCCACGCCGCAAGGCGAGAAAAGGTAGGAGTTATGACAATGAACGTAACGCGTGTACTACCGGGCAGTCGCAAGCCCATCAGTCTTCAGCTGATGGGTAGTTGACAAAGTGTAAAAATAGGAATTTCTTTTATAAAAAATAATCGTGATGTCCGTTAACATATATGAATGGTTTCCGTCTTATAGTCGGTAATACTTTTCATAAGTGTCCCGCACCGATGGAAAATATTAACCGACGGTGCGGGATTTTCATTAAATAATCATTGTTTTACGATAATTTATATATATTTGCGAAGAAATGAAGAAACTTGTAACAGTATTGATGATCCTTGCTCTCTGCATGCCTGCAATTGCAGGTGGCAAAGCCGGAGGAGGAGTGCCCAAGGAAAAGATCCTTGGCCTGGTTCAGGAATACAACCATAAGGAAGGTTTCCATGTCATAAGGCTCGGCGGCATAGGCACCTCGCTTGCCAGGGCGGTTGCCAAGATAGCAATCAAGGCTGAAGGCGGCCCCGAGGCGGCTGAGGCGGTCAAACTTCTGAACGATATCAAGAGGGTTGCTGTCGTGGAGTATGAAGAGTGCAACGAGTCCGTTAAGAACTCTTTCAATTCCAAACTTGAAGGGATACTGACACAGTCCGAACTCCTTATGGAGGTCAAGGACTCGGAGGATGTCGTGCGCATATACGGCGTGGTGAACGAGGATGCCAGCAAGGTGAAGGATTTCGTGATCCATGTGCCCAATGACTGTGCCCTGATATGCATGTTCGGCAGTATCCCCATGGATGCTGTTGCCAAGATCATGGAAATGCAGTAGGATGACTTCAGCGGAGTTCATACAGACCTATCTGCCTCTTCGTGAGGACCTCTACAGGGTGGCATTCTACATTCTGGAGTCGGAGGCCGATGCGGAGGACGCCGTGCAGGACCTGTACGTCAGGCTGTGGGGCTCCACGGACTCCCTTGAAACTGTAAGGAATCCCAAGTCATATTGCATAACATTGATAAGGAACATCTGCATCGACAGGATACGCAGGTCATCCCGCAGATGCGGGACGGACATCCCCGAAATGCCAGCCCCGGATACGGACCAGCAGAAGAAGCTCGAGTCCAGGGAACAGCTCTTCAAGCTTTCCGAAGCAATAGGGAAGTTGCCGGACGGCCAGCGTAAGGTGCTGCAGATGAAAGTCTTCGAAGGCCTCAGCTATGAGGAGATCGCGAAGGCGACAGGAATGAACAATCTCACTTTGCGTGTCCTGCTCAGCCAGGCCCGCAGAAAATTGAAGAATGTATTATGAAAAACATTGAAGACATCCGGGGCATGAGCCTCGAGGAACTCGAAGCGATTGCCGGCGACAGCAGTGTATCCGCCCCTGCGGATCTGCAGGGCAGAGTGGAGTCGACCCTTGTGGCTGAATCCCTGATCAGGGAGAAGAGGGCGAAGCGTACCGCCTGGTATGCAGCCTGCGGGACCCTTGCGGCAGCCGCCGCCAGCGCAGCTATCGTACTCTCAGTGAACGCTTCCCGACCCAAGGACACCTTCACCGATCCCATGCTCGCATATGCCGAACTGGAAAGGACGTTCAGCTACATTTCTTCAAAGGTCGACATGGGCCGGGAAATCGTTGATGAGGCGGTTCCCGCCATTGAAATGACATCACATATAATTGACAAGATAAATAACAACGACTGATCATGAAAAAGTTTTTTGCAATTGCAGCGGCCATGCTGCTCACAATCTCGGCATTTGCACAGGACGGCAGAAGCATATATAACAAGTACTCTGATAAAAATGGCGTCACTGCCGTATACGTATCACCCGCAATGTTCAAGCTCATGCGCAGGATTCCCGACATCAACCTTGGCGGCGGCGATGTCAACCTTTCTCCCATCATCCGGACACTCGACGGCCTGTACATCATCAACGCTGAGAATTCCAAGATAGGACCGAGCCTGCAGGCCGACGTCGACAGGTTCGTGAAGAAGGGCACCTACGAGCTTCTCATGGAAGCCAAGGACGACGGCGACAAGGTTGAGATATACACGATAGGGAATGACAAGGTCATCACATCCTTTGTGCTCCTCGCCATAGAGCCGAATGAGAGTACTTTCATCTGCTTCAGCGGTCAGATCCCGAGAGAGGAGCTGGAGAAGGTTATCGCCGGTGCAGCTGAAAATATGTAATTAATTTTGCAGAATACAAAAATTGCCTTACCTTTGTAGTGTACTAATAATGTAATACACATAAAATGTGAGACAGAAATGAAGAAGTTAGTAGTAGTATCAGTATTCCTTGCCGCAGCCTTTGCCGCTGCGGCACAGGACATTAAGACAGTATCAGGTAAGGTTTACGAGCAGGCCTCGCAGATGGCCCTCGAATTCGCCACAGTTGCACTCAGGCAGGCCGACAGCACAGTGGTTGCTGGCTGCATGACATCGAATGACGGAAGTTTTACTCTGAGTGCACCCAAAGGCACATATATATTGGAGGTGTCGATGGTCGGTTTCGTGTCACAGACCATGGAGGTTGCACTGCCCGCCAGCAAGATCATCTACCTTGACGAAGACAAGGAGATGCTTGCAGCCGCATCGGTCACCGGCCGCCAGAAGCTGGTGGATGTCAAGCTCGACAAACTTGTTATGAACATAGGCCAGAGCGCGTTCTCGCAAGGCTCGAACGCACTGGAACTCATCAAGAAGGCGCCCGGAGTCACCATCGACAAGGATGGCAATGTGATGCTCAACGGCAAACAGGTTTCCGTATGGATCGACGGCCGTCCGGCATATCTCGACGGCGAGTCGCTCAGGGCATACCTGCGCAGCACCTCGGGCGAGAGCATCGACAAGTTCGAACTTATGGAACATCCTTCCGCAAAGTATGACGCTGCGGGCCAGGGCGGTATCATCAATATCAAGACAAAGAGGAACTTCGCGGCCGGCTTCAACGGCTCTCTCGGATTCGATGCCGGCGGAATGTATTTCGGAGGCGATCTGGATGATTTCTACGGCAATGCCAGCGCCTGGGCAAACCTTGCATATCGTGGAAAGAAGACCAATACCTTCGTGAACATCTACGGAGGCGACTACAACATGGCACTCCTTCTTTCAACCGACACGGAGCAGAATTTGCCGGGTAGTACATTTACGTTGAATACCAGTGGCATACAGAACTTCACCTTCAGGAACTATCAAGTCAAGGCGGGCAACGACTGGTTCATCGACAACAAGAACACGATAGGATTCATCTTCACTTTGCCCGGCAACTGGCAGAAGCAGATATCCGACCCTGCCCACAACTGGTCGGTCACTTCGATAGGAGGCGTGCCCGTCGAGAAGACGACTTCCGCCATCGACAACATCTCGCGTGACCAGCGCCTGACCGGTAATCTCAACTATACGCATATCTTCGACGAGGCCAGGAGCGCCGAAATGACCGTCAACCTCGACTGGTACCGCAGCGGCGACATGTCCCATAACAAGCTCTACAATGACGTGACAAACTGCGCGACCGGAGAATTGTCGAAGACTGACAAGATCATCATGGCCGACAACATGGTCAACATCTACTCGGCCAAGCTCGACTATCAGACCGTTCTCTGGAAGAAGGCTATGCTCGAGGCCGGCGCCAAGTGGGCAACTTCAATTACCGACAACGACACCAGACGCACCGAAACGGGCGTTCCCGCAGAGAACACCCTGTTTACATATACCGAGAACATCGGTGCCGTATATGCCTCACTTGCAGGCCAGTTCGGCAAATGGACACTCAAGGCGGGCCTGAGAGGGGAGTACACAAAGTCGGTCGGCGACTGGAAGAGCATAAACGATAGGACCGAACGACAGTATTTCGATGTCTTCCCCACGGTCTACGTAGGATTCAACCCCAGTGAGAAGATGCGCTATTCGCTCTCCTACACGAGGCGTATCCAGCGTCCGGGCTACTTCATACTGAATCCTGTGGAGCAGTATCTTGACGCACACACCTATACTCTCGGCAATCCCGACATCCTTCCTGAATATTCCGACGGAATCACGTTCAGCACCGGATTCGGACGCTTCGTCAACATCTCCCTGGGCGCTGACTTCGCCACCAAGGTCATGACACAGATACCCGAACTTCTCCCGAACGGCGACCAGCTCCTTAGATGGGACAACTTCGGCAAAGCCAACGATGCGTATCTTGCTCTCGGCATGACATCAGTGCCAGTGTTCAAGTGGCTTGACTGGACGGCACAGCTTACCGGTCTCTACATGCACAGCGTCAGCGCGATGCAGGACTACGATACCGACAGCTTTACCTTCCAGGCCTATACCTGCCTGTCGTTCAAGCTTCCCAAGGACTGGAAGATCGACTGGGACGGCAGATACACTTCGAGCATGAGGTACACATACATGCAGGTCCAGCCCCAGTGGCAGTCCGACATTGCAGCAAAGAAGCAGCTGCTCGGAGGGAAGATGACCCTCACCCTCAAGGTTGACGACATCTTCCGTTCCAACAGCCAGAACCTTAAGATGGACACACTCGGCGGTGCAAAGTCCTTCCTTGTGCAGAAGTACTACAACCAGAGCGCACAGGTCGGCCTCAGCTGGAACTTCGGCCAGGCACATCAGACAAGATACCGCAAGGTGGGTGACCTCGAGGAGGCGTCGCGTGTAGGTGGCGGCGGTGGCGGCGGCATAGGCAAGTAAACTTGCATAGCGCTCAAAAAAAGATTATCTTCGCGCCGTAATTTTAATATTATGGCAAAAGTCAGGATAAGCACCCCTCTGGGCGACATTACCGTACGTCTTTACGACGAAACTCCCGCACACAGGGACAACTTCATAAAGCTGGCAAAGGAAGGCTTCTACAACGGCACCCTTTTCCACAGAGTCATCAAGGAATTTATGATCCAGGGCGGCGACCCGGAGAGCAAAGGTGCTCCCGCCGGTCGCCAGCTTGGTTCCGGGGATGCAGGCTATACTCTTCCTGCAGAGTTCAATCCTTCACTGTTTCACAAGAGGGGAGCCCTCAGCGCCGCGCGCCTCGGCGACAACGTGAACCCCGAGCGCCGCAGCAGCGGCTGCCAGTTCTACATCGTATGGGGCAAGACCTACAATGCAGGTCAGATAGTCCAGCTTGAGAAGCAGGCCCTCATGCAGGCCGAGCAGGAAGTCTTCAACTCCCTTGCAATGGCCCGCCGCGAGCAGATCATGGACCTGCGCCGCAATCGTGACCGTGCAGGACTCCAGGCCCTGCAGGACGAACTTCTTGCACAGACCGAAGCCATCGTCAAGGAGAAGGGTCTCGGCAAGCTCAGCGCAGAACAGAAGGAAGCATACACCACCATCGGTGGAACCCCGTTCCTTGACGGCCAGTATACCGTATTCGGCGAGGTCGAGAGCGGCCTTGAGATTGTCGGCGACATCCAGGAAAGCGTGACCGACTCCAATGACCGTCCTCTCCAGGACATAGCAATGACCGTAACTGTCATCGAAAACTAACAACAACCTGATTATGGAACTCAGTGCAAAATACAATCCCTCAGAAGTAGAGGACAAATGGTACGCCTATTGGCTCAAGAACAAGTTCTTCCATTCAGAGCCCGACACCCGCGAACCTTACACAATCGTAATTCCGCCCCCCAATGTGACGGGCATCCTCCATATGGGCCACGTGCTCAACAACACCCTTAACGACGTCCTCATCCGCAAGGCACGCATGGACGGCAAGAACGCATGCTGGATCCCCGGCACCGACCACGCCTCCATCGCAACCGAGAACAAGGTTGTGGCCAAGCTGAAGGGCATGGGCATCAGCAAGGACGACCTCACCCGTGAGGAGTTCCTCAAATATGCCTGGGAATGGAAGGAGAAGCACGGCGGCATCATCCTCGACCAGATCAAGAAGCTCGGTTCTTCATGCGACTGGGACCGTACCGCATTCACTATGGACGAGGCACGCAGCGAGTCCGTGATGAGAGTCTTCGTCGATCTCTATGACAAGGGACTCATCTACAGGGGACTGCGCATGGTCAACTGGGACCCTAAGTCGGGGGC
>JAZUFA010000043.1:0-26912 GCA_045640445.1 Candidatus Cryptobacteroides sp.
TCCTTCGACACTTTCTTGTGCTCCGAGAAATTATAGACACCAAGATATTTTCCGTTCAGATACACCTCGACCGGCACCATGCGCGGCGTCCAGCTGAATTCGAGCATGCGGGAGAGTTCCATGGCGAGGAGGTTGCGGAGCAGCGACTTGTCGCAGTAATTCGCAAGCAGGCACCATTCCTTGTCGGTGGACATGTCGAAGAGGCAGGCCTTGCTGTCAAGTTTTATCTTGTATGGCTTCTTGGGCATGCCCCATGTGGAATTGCCGCGCCCGCGGATCTTCATGGGAGCCTCGAAACTGCGTACCCCAGGGAAGAACTCGTCATCGTTGACTATCCTGATGCTGCCGGTGACATAGTCTTCCTTGCTGGTTATGGCGGCGCCGCCGTCAGTGGTCAGATATATCGTCGGTATGCTCTTGTTCGAAGGCATGGGTTTGGGACGTGGGGAGATCTTGTATATAAGTTTATTGCCGTTGTGCAGACACGCCACGAACTGATCCGCTGTATAGTACATGTACACAGGTGAGGCATCGATGTTCTCCACAGCAGTATTGCGCCAGATTCCAGCAGGCTGCCTGCCGACCAGCCACTGCCCCGTCTGGCCCCAGGCCAGCACTGCCGGAGCGGAACTGCGGCAGTCGCTGATATCTATACCATTGGAGAAGACAACTGAAAGGGTCAGGCCTTCGAAAGAGAATTCCGCCCCGCCAGAATCGACGGCAAGACCATAGAAGGTCAGGCCGTCCTGATAGGCCTGAACCAGTTCACGGAAGCCGGCAGGCTGAACCGGGTCGGGATGGGACGGTTCCTTGGTGCATCCGGATACCATTAAGGCAAAGAGAAAGGCAGCCCCAATAATAGCGATCCTTTTCATGTGTCGTCAGT
This sequence comes from Candidatus Cryptobacteroides sp., assembly GCA_045640445.1. Taxonomy (GTDB): domain Bacteria; phylum Bacteroidota; class Bacteroidia; order Bacteroidales; family UBA932; genus Cryptobacteroides. The sequence continues at coordinate 887 of JAZUFA010000043.1, forward strand.
TTTGTGGTATGTGCAAGTTACAAATTATTTGTAACTTTGCGGCCTGTTATAGCAATTATTCGTATGTGGCTCTGGATGTCGGTTTGTTCAGCCATTCTGCTGGGCGTTTATGATGTGGTGAAGAAGCAGTCGCTGAAGCGCAACGGCGTGCTGTATGTACTGCTTGGCGCAACCGCCCTCACCGCGCTCTTCCTCTGCCCGTTCCTCGAGGCAGGAGCACCCAAGGACCATCTCGCCCTCGTATTCAAGGCAGTGCTCGTCACCGCCTCATGGGTCAGCGGACTGCTCGGCATGAAGTATCTGCCTATCACAACCGTAAGCACCATCAAGGCCTCCCGTCCCGTCTTCGTAGTTGCCTTCAGCATAATACTTTTCGGAGAGAAGTTGAACATATGGCAGTGGGGTGGCGTCGTCCTTGTGATCGCCGCGCTGTATCTGCTGAGCGTATCAAGCAGGAAGGAAGGCATCAAATTCACCAGCAACAAGGGCGTGGCATGCATGGCCGTATCTGTTCTGGCCGGCGCCACAAGCGCGCTGTACGACAAGCATATACTCGGTTATATGGAGCCCCTGTTCGTACAGAGCTGGACAAATGTATACATCACCGTCCTGCTTGCAATCTGCATCTTCGTCAAAGCCCTGAAGGACGGGCCCGAGAAGCGGGAACGATTCAGCTGGGACTGGCGGCTGCTGGTGATCGCGGTGCTCATCACCGCATCCGACATGCTCTATTTCTTCTCCCTCAAGGACGAGGGTGCGATGCTCAGCATAATCTCCATGCTCCGCCGCTGCTCAGTTGTCATCACCTTCGTGCTCGGCGCAATCCTTTTCAAGGAAAAGAGAATCAAGGACAAGGCCATCGACCTGTTAGTCCTTCTGGCAGGACTTACCTTGCTGCTCTTCGGCTCAAGCATATAATATCTTGGCATATTTTTAGTATTTTTGTCATCGATGAAACGCAATATAGCAATATTGGCGCTGCTGGCACTGTGTGTTAGTGCGGGGGCGCAGAGCAAGAGCTTCAAGCTCGGCAAGTGGACTGAAATACAGAACGCAATAATCAAGGAACTCAACAGGTCTTATGTGGATTCCCTGGAGGTCGACCGCATCGAGAGGGCAGGCGTGAACGCCATGCTCGGCAGCCTGGACCCCTATACCGTCTACATACCCGAGGAAGAGCAGGAAAGCCTTGAGATGATGATAAGCAGCACATACGGAGGAATAGGTGCAGTAATCTACAAGCCCGACACCGACGGCAATGTCATCATCAACGAACCCTACGAGGGCTCCCCTGCCGCCAAGAACGGGCTCCAGTGCGGCGATGAGATCATGGCCATCGACGGCGTCAGCGTCAAGGGCCTGACTTCCGCACAGGCAAGCGACAGGATGCGCGGAGAGGCCGGCACCAAGGTTGTCTTCACAGTCAAGAAACTCCGCACCCAGGAAGTGGAGGACATCACCATAGTCAGGGAAAAGATCCATATCCCCGACGTACAGTACGCCGAGATGCTCGACAAGGAGAACGGATACATCCTCCTCTCCGGATTCTCCGAAGGCGTTGCAAAGGAAATCCGTAACGAGGTCGTGCGCCTGAAGAAGGAGGGCATGAAGAAGCTTTACCTTGACCTCCGCGGCAATGGTGGCGGTCTGCTCGGCGAGGCTGTCGACATCGTGTCAATCTTCGTTCCCAAAGGCACCCTGGTGGTGACCGCAAAGGGCAAGGACAGGACTTCAAACTATGAGGCACGCACAAGCAAGGATCCTGTGGATACCAAGATTCCTGTAGTAGTCCTGATAGATTCAGGCTCCGCTTCAGCTTCAGAGATTGTATCGGGAGCGCTCCAGGACCTCGACAGGGCAACGATAATGGGCTCACGCTCTTATGGCAAGGGCCTGGTGCAGAGCATACGCGACCTGCCTTACGGCGGCCAGCTCAAGGTCACCACCGCCAAATACTACACGCCTTCCGGCCGTTGCGTGCAGGCAATAGACTACAGCAACAGGAATGAGGACGGCTCCGTAGGCCACATCCCCGACTCCCTCACCCATGAGTTCAAGACCGCAGGCGGCAGGATAGTACGGGACGGCGGCGGCATCACACCCGACATCGAACTCAAGCAGCATGACTACAGCCGCCTTATCTACTCGCTGGTGGCATACGGTGTCATCGAGCAGTACGCCATCGAGTATGTGCGCAAGCACGAGAGCATCCCCGCAGTCAAGGACTTCCACTTCACCGACGCCGACTACGAGGACTTCATCGAGTACGCCAAAGGCAAGGAGTTCGACTACCGCAGCACCGCAAGGGCTTACTTCGACCAGGTGCGCACAGAACTTAAGCGTGACGGCCTCGAGGAGACCATGACGGCAGAGCTCGACGCCCTCAGCAAGAGCCTCGACATGGACAAGGAGACCTTCCTCCGTCTGAAGAAGGACGAGATAATCCCCTTCATCGAAGAGGATATCGTGGTGCGCTACTACTACCAGAAGGCGGGCATCGAAATCGAGCTGCGCTACGACGACCAGCTCAAGGAAGCCCTCACGAAATGACGACGTCCGCACGTCTGCTCATCCTTCAGACTACAAAAGTCGGGGAGAAGTCGCTGGTGCTGCACACACTCAGCAACATCTGGGGCAGACGCAGCTTCATCGTCAGCGCCGGCAAAGGCATGGCAATGTACCTGCCTCTCAACGTGCTCGACGCCGAGGTCATCCAGAACGACAAATCGGATCTCTGGCGGCTGCGCGCAATCAGCGCAGTCCATCCCCTTAACGGCATCCGTTCCAGTGTGGGCAAGAACAGCATCACGCTCTTCATGAGCGAGGTGCTGTACCGCATAGTCCGCGACGGAGCCTTTGAGGAGGGCCTCTTCGAATGGTGCGAGAAGAGCGTGCTCCTGCTTGACGCACTTGAAAACGACTGGGCGAACTTCCACCTGAGGTGGCTGCTCGAACTGTGCGGGGCACTTGGATTCAGCCCCGCTCAGGAAGACCTGGCACCCTTCGCAGGAAACCTCTATCCCAAGATACAGGTCCTGATGGCCCTGGACTTCAGCGGATTCATGCTGTTTCCCCTGAACGGCGAGGAAAGGAACGCCATTGCGCAGATACTGCTCGACTACATCGGATTCCACTCCGACTGCAAGGTGGAGATACGTTCTCTCAAGGTCCTGAGGGAACTCTTTGCCTGAAAGCCTTCTTAAACAGGCCTGATATTCAAAAGGACGATTCCTGCAAGCACCAGGGCAAGGCCCAGTGCCCTCTTTCCCGTAACCGGGCGGCGGCTTGCTCCCAGAAGACCGAAATGGTCGATGAGGACGCTGCAGGCAAGCATACCGAAGATGTTCAGGATAGTAAGGAGCCCGACTCCCACAGTCTTCACAAGATAAGTCTGACCCACAACGCATATCACGCCACACAGTCCCCCGACCCAGGTCCAGAGGGGGCGGCGGACCGTTACTATGTGCACTATGTTTTCACGATGCCCCTTGAAGATGGAACATATGACGAGCAGAAGCGCGAATCCGCAGGCAAAGGAGATGAAGGAGGCCTTGAGCGGAGAGCCGGTTCCAAGGGCGAGCTGTGAATTGATCGCAGGCTGCATTGCCAGCACGGCTCCTCCGCATATACCGAGGAGCTGCCATGCAAGCAGGCCTTTTACGCGCAGATTGCGGCCATCCCGTGTGACGGCCAGGAAAACACCGGCAAGCACAACGGCAAAACCGATGAGCCTCAGCACGCTGACCGGATACACGGCGGAACGGAAGAGGCCGAATGAATCGATGAGGAAGCCGGAGAGTATCTGCCCGACCATTGGCATCAGCACCGTCTGCATGCTGCCAAGTTTGGGGAAGAGCAGGATGTTGGCAGTTATTCCCACGACACCTGCCGCACCTCCCAGCCATGCCCACCATGGAATACGTGAAAGAGCCTCGGAGTCCATCCACACTCCCCTCTCCACGATCAACGCCAGCGCGAGCGTGAGCAGGGTACCCACCATGAAGTTGCAAAGGGATGCGACTATGGGTGAGCCAAGATAGTCCTTCGCCCTGGAATTGGCCGAAGTCTGAATCGGCTGCAGGGTTCCTATCAGGAAGATGACTACGAGGAAGAACCAGAACATCTATTTCTTGTAGCTTGCGGCAAGACCGCCTATGCCCGTCTCCTTGTAAAGGTTGGGCAGGTCATGGCCCGTCTGCTTCATTACGCTCACCACGTCATCGAAGGAGACGATGTGACGTCCGTCGGAGAGCATTGCATAGAAGTTGGCGTCGAGGGCACGTGTTGCGGCAAAGGCATTACGCTCGATGCAGGGCACCTGTACGAGTCCGCAGACAGGGTCGCAGGTCATGCCCAGATGGTGCTCGAGGCCCATCTCGGCCGCATACTCTATCTGGGTGGTCGTGCCGCCAAAAAGCTGGCAGACGGCTGCCGCCGCCATTGCACATGCAACGCCTACCTCGCCCTGGCAGCCTACGTCGGCACCGGATATGGATGCATTCTGCTTGACCAGGTTGCCGAAGAGGCCGCCCGTTGCCAATGCACGGAGTATTCTCAGGTCGCTGAAGTCATGGCCGTGCTTCATGTGGTACATCACTGCAGGCATGACTCCGCTGGAGCCGCAGGTCGGTGCAGTGACAATGGTTCCGCCGGAAGCATTCTGCTCGCTCACGGCGAGGGCGTAGGCGTGCACAAGTCCACGGGACTGCAGGCTGGGCTTGTAACCGTTTGCCTTCACAAAATATATCGTGGCCTTGCGCTGCAGATGGATGGGTCCGGGAAGGACACCCTCGTTCTGCAGGCCGTCCTCGACCGCCTGCTGCATGACTTTCCAGATGTCTGCAAGATAGTCCCAGATCTCCGGGCCTTCGCATTCCTCGACATACTCCCAGAAAGTGCGTCCGTTGTTATCGCACCACGCCTGGATCTCCTTCATGGAATTGAGGGAGTAGACTTCAGGGGTCGTGCTCAAAGCGTCAGCGGAGGCGTCGCCCTCCGAAAGGGCGCCGCCTCCGACGCTGTATACCGTCCATTCGTCCTGCAATGAACCGTCGTCAGCCTTGACTGCAAACTTCATTGCATTGGGATGGAAATCAAGGAACTCGTTGCTCCAGACTATCTCCACCGGTGCCACCTTGCTCAAGGCGTCAATGATGGCAACATCCGTGAGATGCCCCTTGCCGGTAGCCGACAGGCTTCCATAGAGTGTTACCTGGAAGCCTTTTGCTTCAGGATGCCTTGCGGCATATATGCCCGCAGCCTTGGACGGGCCCATTGTATGGCTGCTCGAAGGTCCGCGGCCAACCTTGTAGAGTTCCCTGAGAGATTTCATGTTTTACTGCTTGTCAATCTGTGCCAGTGCATATGCATAGGCGCCGAGAGAGATTGCCATGCTGGTTCCGATGTGGGTGAATGTCACACCTGTCTTCATTTCGTTGAAGTAACGTACTTCACGGCCTGTTCCAAGAACCTTCACCAGCTTTGAGTTGTCCTTAAGGAATTCGTCCATTCCCTCCTTGGTGGTAAGGTCGAAGGTCTTCATCTGCAGGCAGGGGAACTGTGCTCCGGAGAATGCACCGAGCTTCGAGTTCATCTCCTCGACCATTGCAGGGAAGATATACTTCCAGTTGTTGGCGATACCGCCACCTACTACGACGATACCGTCGACGATATCGATTGCATGGATGACTGCGTCAGCAGCAACGCGGCCGAGCTCCGCGAATGCGGTACGGGCTGCGAGCATGTTGCCCTCGGCCTTGCCTTCAGCGATCTGGAAGATGTCCTTGGGGCTGATGTCCCTGCCGTCCTCGGGAGCGTTCTCGTGATATACTCGCTTAACGGCACGGATGCTTACGCTCTCCTCGGTGATCAGCTCAGGGTACTTGACGTTTCTCATGAGCCATACGTCGCCACCGCAACCGTTGTCGCCGGTAAGGAGGTTTCCGTCGATGACAACGCCACCGCCGAATCCTGTTCCGAGGGTGAGGCCGAGAAGGTTCTTGTACCTCTTCGAACTTCCTGCCTCAGCAAGCTTGGCATTGATCTCGGGAAGGGCGCCGGCAAGAGCTTCGCCGTATGCGAAGAGATTGCCGTCATTGTTGATGTATACCGGAATGTCGAAGGTATCTGCAAGGAAGGGTCCCATGGCAACGCCGCCCCTGAAGCAGGGGAAGTTGGGGAGGTCGCCGATTATGCCGTTGGCATAGTCGGCAGGGCCGGGAAAGGCGAAGCTGATGGCAACCGGCTTCTTGTCGCCAAGTGCGGCCTCAACCATCCTGAAGCCCTCTACGAGGACCTGCAGACAGCGCTCGATATTGTCATTAACTGCATCCAGACGGATGGGATCGACCACCTCGCGGCAGCCTTGGATTGCAGAGAACACGAAATTGGTTCCACCTGCATCAAGGGTCATAACGACCCTGTCGTCATGTTCATACATAGTATTATTTTAATTATTTGTGGTGCTGGTGATTCCTCCACAGACCGTAAACCTCGCTTACGTTGCCTGCGGTGATGAATGCGTCGATATTGTTGTCCTTGATATACTTCATCACATCGGAGAACTCGTCCTTGGTGAGAAGGCTCTGGATCTCCATCCTCTTGCTGCCGCTGTAGCCGCCGGTGACCTCATAGAGGGAGCAGCCGCGCTTGACCTCCTCGACGATGTATTTCCTGATCCTGTCGGTTTCGTCGGATATGATGCAGACCCTCTTGCGCCGGCTGATGCTGGCCATGAAGTAGTCCACGATGATGCCGTTGAGCCAGGTGCCGATAAGTCCGATTACAACCAGTCTGAACGGGTTGATTGCGAATGCAGTGCAGCAGATGATCACGCCTGCAATGGTCACTGAGACGCCGATGTCGAAATGGAAGTATTTGTTGACTATCTTGGCCAGGATGTCAAGGCCTCCCGTGGATGCGTTGATGCTGAACATGATGGCCTGGGAGGCGCTGAGGATCAGCACGAAGGTCACGAGGTCGAACCAGAGGTCTCCCATCACGGAAGTCTGGCCCTCGGCAAGGAGATTGGTATAAGGGCATATCTTCTCCCAAACGTCCATGAGGGGACCGAGGATGAGCGCGGTGTAGACCGTCTTTGCACCAAATTCCTTACCTATCAGCAGGAAGGCGAGCACAAGCAGGAACGCATTGATTATCAGCACCACATTGGAAACCTTGATGGCTATGCCGAGGTTCTGCAGGACGGTGCCTATGACAATCGACAGACCGGAGATGCTTCCCACAACGAGCTTGCTCGGAACAAGGAAGTAGTAGACGCCGGCGGCGGCTACGAACATTCCGAAGGTCATTATGAACAGTTCTTTCCAGAACTTCCAGGTCTTGAGGACTCTCAGATATGATAAGATATTGTTCATTATATATTCTTTAGATATTGGTCGATTGCTTTAGCAGCGGTGCGGCCCGCACCCATTGCGAGAATAACCGTGGCGGCGCCTGTAACGGCATCGCCACCGGCAAAGATGCCGGGACGTGTTGTGGCGCCGTCGCCGCCTGCAACGAGGCAGCCGCGGCGTGTGGTCTCCAGACCTGAGGTGGTCCTTGCGATAAGCGGATTGGGGCTGGTGCCGAGGGCCATGATGACGGTGTCGGCCTCGATCTCGAACTCGCTGCCCGGGATTGCCACAGGGCTGCGGCGGCCGCTCTCATCGGGCTCGCCAAGTTCCATCCTGATGCACCTCAGTGCACGGACCCAGCCCTTTTCATCGCCAAGCACCTCGACGGGATTTGTAAGCAGGTCGAAGACTATGCCCTCCTCCTTTGCATGGTGAACCTCCTCGCGGCGTGCAGGAAGTTCGACCTCGGTGCGGCGGTATACTATGTGCACCTCCGCGCCAAGGCGCAGTGCCGTACGCGCTGCATCCATGGCAACATTGCCACCACCAACAACGCAGACCTTGCGGCCGGCATGGATAGGAGTCATGTAATCGCTCCTGAATGCCTTCATCAAGTTGTTTCTGGTAAGGAATTCGTTGGCGGAGAAGACACCGTTGAAGTTCTCGCCGGGGATGCCCATGAACTTGGGCAGGCCGGCGCCGGTACCGATGAAGACGGCCTTGAAGCCTTCCTCGTCCATCAGCTGGTCTATGGTTACAGTGCGCCCGACAATCACGTTGGTCTCTATCTTCACGCCCAGGGCCTTCACTGAATCGATGGCCGGCTTGAGCACCTTCTCCTTGGGCAGACGGAACTCCGGAATTCCATACTCCAGCACTCCGCCGGCCTTGTGCAATGCCTCGAATATCGTCACATCGTATCCGAGCTTGGCCAGGTCGCTCGCGCAAGCCAAGCCTGCAGGGCCAGATCCGATTATGGCAACTTTCGTTGCCCTAACGGCTCTGCCGTTGGCTACATTTGATGGGGGCTCTGCCCCCATAACGCCCCCCGGCTCGCTACGCTCGCTAACATTTAGCGGGCCTACTGCAAAGGAGTTTTCGGGAACGGCAGTGAAAGCGCGGGAGTCGCCGACAAACCTTTCGAGCTTGCCGATGGCTACGGGTTCGCCTTTGACGCAGAGGATGCAGCTGCCTTCGCACTGGGTCTCCTGGGGGCAGACACGGCCGCAGACGGCAGGGAGGGATGAATCCCTCGCGATGATTTCTGCAGCGGCGGGGATGTCTCCCTCTGCAAGCTTTGCTATGAAATCAGGGATCTGCAGATTGACCGGGCATGCGGTCACACAGCGGGGGTTCTTGCAGTGCAGGCACCTTGACGCTTCAAGCATCGCCTCCTCCCTGTTGTATCCGAGACAGACCTCCTCGAAATTTGTCGCGCGGACCTTGGGGTCCTGTTCGCGTACCGGAACTCTTGGTATTCTGTTTGCCATTACTTACCCCTCCCTATATGGCACACATGGTGTGCATTCTCTTCCTGCTCCTCAGCCTTGTACTGGGTCTGACGGCGCATGGCTTCATCGAAGTCCACCTCATAACCGTCGAATTCAGGACCCTCGACACACGCGAAGCGCACCTTGCCGCCAACGGTCACCCGGCATGCACCGCACATACCCGTACCGTCCACCATAAGGGTGTTCAGGCTGACGATGATGGGGATGCCCAGCTTCCTGCAGGTCATTGTGGCGAACTTCATCATTATCATCGGGCCGATTGCAACTGCCCGGGTGTATTTCTTCCCGCCAGCCACAAGAGCCTCAAGCTGCGCAGTTCCCACACCGTGGAAGCCGCAGCTGCCGTCGTCGGTGCAGATATAGAGGTTGTCGCAGACTGAGGAGAACTCTTCCGTGTATATCAGCAGGTCCTTGGTGCGGGCGCCGATGATGACATCGACCTTTGCGCCGTGCTCATGCAGCCACTTTACCTGGGGATATACGGGGGCGGTGCCAAGACCGCCGGCAATGAAGACATAATGCTGAGTGGAAAGCTCATCGGCGCCCATGCCGATGAATCCGGAAGGAAGACCGAGAGGACCGACAACATCGGCGAAAGCCTCTCCGGCCTCGAAAGATATTATGTCGGCGCTGGATGCGCCTATCTTCTGGGTCACGATGGTCACGCTGCCTTCCTCGGGGTCATAGTCGCTGATGGTGAGGGGTATCCTCTCCCCCTTCTCGTCGGCACGCACCATGAGGAACTGTCCCGGCTTTGCCGAAGATGCCAGACGGGGGGCCTTGACCCTCATGCGGCATATGTTCGGAGTCAGCATTTCTTTAGAAAGGATGGTGTACATTATCTATGTGATTTATAATACAAATATAAACAAAAAAAGGGCGAGGCCAAAGCCTCACCCCCTATGAACTTTGTTCCCTGCAGATTAGAACCTGTAACGGAAAGCAAGTGCAAGACTGCTCCAGTCTGAAGGACCGCCGATGAAGTTCCACATGGGACGGTAGTCGACTGAGATGTTGAAAGGAATAGTGCCGAACTGGTACTCCACGCCGACGTTTGCGCCGACACTCAAACCAGCTCTTGCTTCTGCATCCTTGTAAGTAAACGCAGTAACCTGTGCGCCAGGGCCGACGAAGAAGTTGAATCCGTCTGCGATGGGGAAAAGGAAGTCGTATATTGCAGAAATCTGGAAACCGGCATGATTACCAAGTGCCATACCAAGGTCGAACTCGGCGAAGTTCTGACCGAATCCATGCTGATAGGAAAGTTCGGCGCCATAAGTCACGCGGGCACCGACAGCCCTGGGCTGTGCAACAGCAACAGCTGCGAATGCTACAAGAGCAACGGCGATAGCAATAATTTTCTTCATAACGTCAATGTTTATTAATAAATGATTCAATATTCATGTAAAACTACTAAACAATCCCTGAAAAACCAAGGAATGCCATAGCCATGATGCTAACAGTGATAAGTGCGATGGGCAGACCCTTGAATGCCTTGGGAACGTCGTTCATGGCCAGATGCTCGCGCAGACCTGCGAACAGGCACATTGCAAGACCATAACCGAGGGATGTTGCAAAAGCATAGACGGTGGCCTCACCGAGGTTCATCATATGTGCGGGGCCGCCGAAGGCCATCTCCTTTGTAACGACGGTCAGGGCTACACCGAGAACCGCACAGTTGGTGGTAATCAGGGGAAGGAAGATTCCCAGTGCCTGATAAAGGGACGGGCTTATCTTCTTCAGAACGATTTCAACCATCTGCACGAGCGCTGCGATGACAAGGATGAAGCTGATTGTCTGCAGGAACTCCAGACCGAACGGAACAAGGAGATAGTTGTTGAGCAGATAGGTCACTATGGTTGCCAGGGTGATGACGAAACACACGGCGCCGGACATGCCGGTGGCGGTGCTGAGCTTATTGGACACACCGAGGAACGGGCAGATTCCCAGGAACTGGGCAAGCAGGATATTGTTTACGAATATCGCTGATATGATGATGAGAACGTATTCCATGATTTCCTACTTTTTAGCCAGATACTTGTTGAACAGGACCATAAGGTAGCCCAATACCATGAATGCACCGGGAGCCATGACGAATGCGAGTATGCCGTCGCCGGGGATGAACTTCCAGCCGAAGACGGAGCCGCTTCCGAGGATCTCGCGCACGATGCCGATGACTGTGAGGGACATGGTGAATCCGAGGCCGACGCCGATTCCGTCAAGGGCGGAGTCGCCTACCGAATTCTTGTTGGCGAATGCCTCCGCGCGTCCGAGGACGATGCAGTTCACCACAATCAGAGGGATGAACAGGCCGAGGGTCTCGTATATGTCGGGAACGAAGGCCTGCATCATGAGCTGGAGCACGGTGACGAAGGTTGCGATGATCACGATGTATACAGGAATGCGGACCTTGTCGGGAACCACAGGTGCAACCAGGGAGATTACGATATTCGAGAGGATGAGCACGAACATGGTGGCAAGACCCATCTCAAGGCCGTTGAGGGCGGAGGTGGTGGTAGCCAGTGTGGGGCACATTCCAAGAACAAGCACGAACGTAGGGTTGTCCTTGACAAAACCCTTAGTGATAAGACCAAGTTTACTCATTGTCCTGTCCTCCTTCTTCATTTGTACCGGCAATTGCCTTGTATGCCTCGACGGCATTGGCTATTGCCAGAGTGTATGCACGGGAAGTGATCGTGGATGCAGTGATGGCATCGACGTCGCCGCCGTCCTTGCTCACCTGAAGCTTCTTCTGCGAGGGATCCCAGCCCTTGAACTGTGAAGAGAAGCCTTCAGAAACGCACTTGGCGCCAAGACCGGGTGTCTCGGAATGTGAAAGGACAACGGTGTTGTATACCACCGGGGTCTCCCCTGTGATGCCTACCATGAGGCTGAGAGGACCGCCGAAACCGTTGACAGTTGAAAGAACGGCCACACCGCTTTCAGTCTTGTAATAGGGATACTCCACATCACCAACCTTGACAGAGAGAAGCTCGGGATTGCCGCTGAACTCGGGAAGCACGCGGGCGATCGAAGCGTTGGTCTTTGCCTGTGAGGCGTTGGCGATGGGATCGAGAGTGATCGCATATGTTGCCGCAAGTATTGCGGAGCAGAAGAGGCAGACTGCCGTGAGGCAGAGGACCATGTTCTTAAGTGTAGATTTTGCTGCCATGACTATGCCCTCCCGTAACCGTATTTACGCTGGTGGAACCACTTGTTGAGAAGCGGAACGCAGCAGTTCATGATAAGGATGGCGAAGCTCATTCCCTCAGGGTATGAGCCGAAGTAGCGGATCATCATCACGATGAATCCGATACCCACGCCATAGATGATACCTCCGACGGTGCTCATGGGAGAAGTCACATAGTCGGTTGCCATGAAGCAGGCGCCAAGGATGAGACCACCGGTGAGCAGGTTGAATGCTGCATCGGTATAGACATCCGGAGAGCAGAGGTTGAAGATTGTGGCGATGATTGCCACAGTCGCGAATATGCTGAGGGTGATCCAGGGCTTGATGACCTTGCGGATGAGAAGATATACCCAGCCGGCAAGGAGGGCAAGTGCGGATATCTCACCTGCAGAACCTCCGATGTTCAGGAAGAGCGTCTTGAGGTAGTCGACATTTGCAACGGCGGCGAGTCCGCCCTCGTTGAACATGCCGAGGAGGGTTGATCCTGAAACTGCGTCGACGTTCTGGATGAATCCGGCGGGAACCGTCCAGTCGGTCATCTGTGCAGGGAAGGATATGAGGAGGAACACACGGCCTACGATTGCGGGATTGAACACGTTCTGTCCCAGACCGCCGAAGGTCATCTTTGCAACTCCGATGGCAACGAGCGCGCCGATGAACACTATCCACCATGAGATGGTGCTGGGCAGGTTCATTGCAAGGAGAAGGCCCGTTACCACTGCTGCAGAATAGCAGATATGGCCGTCCTTCTTCATGAGGAACTTGGTTATTGCCCACTCGATGAGGACGCAGGAAGCCACGCTCACGCCGAGCACGAGGAGTTCCGCCCAGCCGTAGAAGAGGACGGAGACAATGATCGCAGGGATCAGCGCGATGCACACGTCAAGCATGAGCTTGGAGGTGGACACGTTCGCGTGGATGTGCGGATTAGGTGAAACCAGATATTTTTCCATAATCGTTTACTGTTTAGCTTCTGCGGCGGCCTTCGCAGCCTCGGCTGCAGCCTTTGCGGCTGCTGCGCGTGCCTTGATGGCGCCGAGTGCCATGCCCTTGGCCTGGCGTATTCGGTCAAGAAGAGGAATATATGCGGGACAGCTGTACAGACAGCATCCGCATTCGATGCAATCCTGAGCAGCATTCTTCTCAAGGCCTTCCAGATCTCCGGCCTTGTAAAGGCGGTGCAGGAGGAAAGGCTCGAGGCCCATGGGGCAGGCGTCCGTACATCTGCCGCAACGTATGCAGCTGCTCTCGGCCTTGCGCTTGGTAGAGGCTTCGCTGAGGAAAAGTACTGATGACGAGCCCTTCACCGTAGTGGCGTCGAGGTTTGCAATGGCGCGGCCCATCATGGGACCGCCGCTTATCATCTTGGCTGCCTGCTCGGGGATTCCGCCTGCGTAGTCGACTATGAAGCTCAGGGGAACACCTATACGGAACAGGTAGTTGTGCTGACGGTTGTCGGGGAGGCAGTCGCCGGTGATGGTGAGAGTGTTCGTAATGAGGGGCTTGTTCTTCTGAACAGCCTCGTATACTGCAAGTGAGGTAGCTACATTCTGTACTACGGCGCCCACGCTGATAGGCAGGGCTCCGGACTTGACCTGACGCTTCATAACGGCGTCGATGAGCTGCTTCTCTCCACCCTGGGGATAGCGCTTCTTGAGAGTCTGGACCTTCATGTCCTTGTAGCCGAGCTCGGCAACGGCCTTGCTCATGGCCTCTATAGCCTCCGGCTTGTTCTCCTCGATGCCGATGACGCATCTGCATCCTCCGAGAACCTTCTGCATTATGGCAGCGCCCACAACGATCTCCCTGGTGCGCTCGAGCATGATGCGGTAGTCGCTGGTAAGATAAGGCTCGCACTCGGCTCCGTTGAGTATCAGGCACTCGGCCTTGCTGCCGGGAGCGGGATTCAGCTTAACATGTGTGGGGAAGGTCGCACCACCGAGGCCGACTACGCCGCAAGCCTTGATCTTGTCGAGGATGGCGGCCTTGTCGTCGGGAATGTCGGTGACGAGGGTGTCGGAAAGGTCGATGCCGTCCGCCCAGATCTCCTCCTCGCCTGCAACTATCTCGACGTGGAGGACGTTGTTGCCTGCTATGTCCTTGCGGGGTGCTATGGACTTCACAGTACCGGTGACGGGAGAATGGACGAATGCGGAGATGAAGCCGCCGGGTTCTGCAATCACCTGACCGGTCTTGACAAAGTCACCGGCAGCTACTATGGGCTTTGCAGGTGCTCCAAGGTGCTGTGCCATGGAGACGTATACGGTACCGGGAAGAGGAAGAACCTCTATGGCGCACTCGCGCGCCAGCTTGCTGTCATTGGGGTGTACGCCGCCAATGCTGAATGTCAACTTCTTACTCATTTCCTTCCTCCTTCTTTATCGGTTGAACTGGCTTGGGCTCGACTTTCTTGGGCTCGAAGTTAACTGCATGGATGGCGCCTGTAGGGCACTCGAAAACGCACTGGCCGCATGCCTTGCACTTTGCAGAGTCAATGAAAGCGAGGTTGTCCTGGATGGTGATGGCGTCGAACTTGCAGACCTTGGCGCACTTGCCGCATCCTATGCAGGCTGCGGTGCAGGCCTTGCGGGCCACGCCGCCCTTGTCCTTGTTGACACAGGAAACGTACACGCGGCGGGTGTTCCTGGGCGTGGTCCCGGCGTTGCGGATCTCGATGACGTGCTTGGGGCAGGCCTTGGAGCATGCGCCGCAGGCGGTGCACTTGGTCTCGTCGACAACGGGAAGGCCGGTTTCGGGATCCATGCTTATGGCTCCGAACTGGCATGCCTTCACGCAGTCGCCACAGCCGAGGCAGCCGAAAGCGCAGCCGGTGTTGCCGCTGTAAAGGGCGGCCATCACACGGCAGGACCTGTCACCATCGTAAACGTTAACTGCAGGACGGTTCTGGCAGCTGCCGTTGCATCTTACCACTGCCACCATGGGAGCTTTCTCCACAACCTGGTAGCCGAGGATGTCGGCAACTTTCTTCATCACCTCGTTACCACCCACGGGGCAGTAGTTTTTGTCAAGGTTGGGAGCATGCACAGCAGCGTCGGCAAAGGCGCGGCAACCTGCGAAGCCGCAGCCGCCGCAGTTTGCGCCGGGCATAACCTTCTCAACCTCGTCGATTCTCGGATCCTCCTCGACCTTGAACTTGCGGGCCACCCAGAAGAGCACGAGCGACAGCAGCAGACCAAGGACAGTGAGTATCACGATTGTCCAGATGATTGTACTTGTCATTATTGTTTGATGTTAAATATATATTCGTTCTTGAGACGCTTCCCGAACAGTTTGATGCAAAGGTAGTACACGGCAACGGCGCCGATTGCGCAGAGTCCTGCCGCAAGCTCGCCGGCGCCTGATGCAATCAGGATGAGAAGCACGCCTATCATGATAACCAGCGGGATTACATATGCCACCCACACGGCCTTGTGGCCCATGGAGGCGCTCAGGACGAGGGTCACCTCGTCGCCGACCTTGTAGTTGTCCCAGCCGCGTGTGGGGATCTGGACCGCCTTGGTCTTGGATTCGCCGAGGGAACAGAGCCCCTTGGCGTGACAGCTGCTGCAGGCGGACTCGGAAACTATCTCCACGGTGGTGAACTCGGGCGTGATCTCAATTATTCTGCCTGCGTGTGATACTTCCTCTGCCATTGTATGCTAGAATTCTGTTGAAGTAGGGAACCCGGAGTATGCGCCGGGATCGAATGGAGCGTCATTGTTCATTGCGGACTCGACGGGGCGTAAAGCCTGGACGTCAAGAGCGTCATCGGGCTCCATGAACCTGATCTGCTCACTCTTGAATATCATGTCGATATCCCTGGTTTCGCCGTTTCGGTGCTTGGCGATGATGATCTGTGTCTTCTCGCGGTCGTCGGGATTCTCGGAGAGACCGACGAAGTCGGGACGATGTATGAAGATCACCATATCGGCATCCTGCTCGATTGAGCCGGACTCACGGAGGTCGCTGAGCACGGGCTTTCCGCCGCCGCCCTGCCTCTGCACTGCATTACGCGAAAGCTGGGAGAGGGCGATGATGGGAACGTTCAGTTCCTTTGCCGTGGCCTTGAGCGTCCTTGATATGGCTGCAACCTCCTGCTCGCGCATGCCGCGGAGCTCCACGGGACCCTGCATGAGCTGAAGATAATCCACCACGATGAGGCGGACGCCCTTGTTCTTCACGAGGTTCTTTGCCTTTGTACGGAACTCGGTGAGGGCTATGCCCGGGGTGTCGTCGATGTAGAGAGGCGCGTCGGCAAGAGCCTTGATCTTGTATTCGAGCTGCTCCCACTCATAGGGTTCGAGCTTGCGGCCACCCTTGATCTTGTCGGCGCTCAAACCGGACTCGCTGGTCATGAGACGCTTGGCGAGCTGGATGTTCGACATTTCAAGCGAAAAGACTGCAACGGGCATGTGGTGGTCCACTGCAGCATTGCGCGCAAGGTTGAGCGAGAAGGCGGTCTTACCCACAGAGGGACGTGCGGCGAGGATGATGAGATCCGAAGGCTGCCAGCCCTGGGTGATTACATCTATGCTCTTGAAGCCGGAAGGTACGCCGTTGAGGCCAACGGAATCCTGTGCCGCCTCGATGTCCGACATGGCCTCGTTGATGATGTGGCCGATATCCTGGACCTCCTTGCGGAGATTGGACTGGACTGCATCGTATATCCTGGACTGGGCCTTGTCGATGAGGTCGTCGACCTTGATGGACTCGTCATACGAGTCCTTGAGAACGTCGTATGAGGCTTTTATGAGGTTACGCTGGATGGTCTTCTGCTTGAGGATCTTGACGTAATACTCGATATGGGCTGCGGAGCCGACCTTCTCGGAGAGGTTGGCGAGCACGACTGCACCGCCCACTGCCTCGAGGTCTCCGGTCTCCTTGAGCTTGGAGCTTACGGTTATGATATCCACCGACGCACGGTCAACCTGCACCAGGGTGGACATCGCCTGGAAGATCATCCTATGCTTGGGATCGTAGAAGCAGTCTGCTGTAAGTTCCTCCAGAGCCTGGTCGACACACGAGGGCTCAAGGAGCATGGCGCCGAGGACGGCCTCCTCGACATCAACGGCCTGGGGCGGCTTGTTGCCGATCTCCAGGCCAAGATTCTCAAGATTGACCTCCGTGACCTTGCGGCGCTGAGGTCTCTGCTTCTGCTGCTCAGGCATGCTACTGCTCGTCTGCTGCTACGATGATACGGCCACAGTGCTCGCAGATCACCAGCTTCTTTCCTGACTGGATGTCGATGATGCGCTGGGGAGTGATGGTGCTGAAGCAACCGCCACAGGAGTCCTGGTTGAAAATGGGAACCACTGCAAGATGGTTGTGAACGCTTGCACGGATGCGGTTGTATGCGCTCATGGTACGCTCGTCGATCTTGCTTGCACAGGTGTCCCTGCGTGCCTGAAGTGCGGCCTCCTCGGTAGCGGTGGACTCGACGATATTGGCAAGCTCCTCCTTCTTTGCAGCGAGGTCCTGCTCACGGATTGCGAGATGCTGGCGTACGTTCTCGGCGTCTGCCTTGCAGTCCTCGACGTGCTCACGGCTCTCACGGATCTTCTTCTCCGCGATTGCACGCTCGAGGTTGAGGTTCTCAAGCTCCTTGTTTATTGAATCGTACTCGCGGCTGTTGCTGATATTCTCCAGCTGCTTCTGGTATTTGTCTATATCAGCGTCACGGTCGATGATATCCTGCTTTGCAGTCTCGATGGATGCGAGGAACTGTGCGATGACTTCGTCGATGCGGGTGATCTTTGCGTTGAACGCAGCCACCTCGGCCTCCAATGCCTCAACCTCTGCGGGAAGTTCGCCACGGAGCTGGACGAGCTTGTCGAGATCGTTGTCGGCCTGCTGGAGCTCGTAGAGGACCTTGAGCTTTTCCTCTACACTCTGGTCGGTCTCTGCGAAAGATTTCTGAAGGGACACGAAAGTCTCCCTTTCATCGATGGGAGTCTGAACTTTTTTTGTCTTAGCGCTTGCCATATTGATAGTATTTGTTTTCGTTAAATAAGTAACTTACAAAGTTACGAAAATTTCTTCTAAAGACTCTTTTTTATTTCCACAAGTTGAGCACGGATTTCCTTGAGGGAATCGATTGCCTTGACGTTCCTCTGGACTTTGCTGCGATCGCCCTGCATGACGCTCGCCGCGCCTTCGAGGGTCATCCCCTTCTCCTTGACGAGAAGATGGATCTGCTTGAGGGTCTCGATGTCGGCTGCAGAATACATCCTGTTGCCCTTGCCGTTACGGTGAGGCTTGATGAAACTCTCGAATGAGTTTGACCAGAAGCGGACGAGGGATACGCTCTCCCCTATTGCCTCCGCTGCTTCGCTGATTGAATAGAATAGCTTCTCCATATAGGTTTAATCCATTGATTGTAAAGTATTTACCGACATATATAGATAGTTCGCATAGTCCTCCGGAGCTATGCTGGCAAAGAAGTAGTGGACGGGGTTTTGGACCTCTCCGTCCTTGAGCACGGAATAATGCAGATGGGGGGCATATGCCTTGCCCGTCATGCCCACGGTGCCTATCTTCTGTCCTCTCCTGACCCTCTGTCCTCTTGACACCGTCACGTTGTCGAGGTGCGAATAGACTGTCGAATAGTTTCCGGCATGACTGATCACGACCACATTTCCGGCCGACTTCGACCTGCCGGTTCCCTCGGCCACCACCCCGTCAGCAGCGGCAAATACGTCCTTGCCGCGGCTGACTATCATGTCGATGCCGTCATGCTGGACATACACCTTGAGGAAAGGGCTCATCTTGCTGCCAGTCGAAGCGCCTATCTGAGGATAACTTATGTCCTTTACCGGCATCGACATGGGAGGCATCACGAACGAGCTGTCCGCTATAGTGGATATGATCCTGAGGAATGCGGCGTCGACTTCGGAGGCCTGTTCGATGAGGCGGTCCGACTTGTCGCGGGTATAGCTCATGAGACGATGGTCGGGTATCGTGTCGGAGGCGAAGAGGAAGTCGAGGCTCGACATGGGGTCCACGCTCGGGGCATCTGAATGGAACACCTGGCTGTATATGCCGTCGTCCTTCGACTGGAGAACGTCCATGGCACCTGCAAGCACGTCAGCCCGCTCCTCGAGCTCGGGGATAAGGCGTTCGTACATCCTGTTCTCCCTGTGCAGCCTGCGTTCCACATCGGTACTGAACACGAACGCAAACACGGCATAACCGGCCACAGTCAGCGCAACGGTGCCGATGAAGTAGAGAATGATATTGCGCACAAGCTTCCATACAGCATGTGTAGCACCCTCCACCTTCATGGTTATGTTGTTGAATTCCAACTTCTTCATTATCACTGTCTGTGTCGGTTCAAAAGTTCGCTCGTGCTGTTGCGCTTGCCGTGCACGGACTCCTGCTCACGGCCGTGTATCATGGCCATATATTCATCGACGGGCATGTCCATGTCCATGAAGTTCATGGGGTTCAAGAACGAGCCGAGATAGATCACCTCATAGTGCAGATGGCAGCCGGTCGACTTGCCGGAATTGCCGACGGTGCCTATTCTGTCGCCACGGTGCACCTTCATACCTGAGACTACCTCTATCGTGTTGAGATGCGCATAGTGCGACTTGTAGCCGTATCCGTGGTCGATAAGGACCTCGTTGCCATATCCGCGGAAATTGAATTCCGCAACCTCGATCACACCGTCGCCCGTAGCATATACGGGATTGCCGCGATGAGTGGCGATATCCTGGCCGGAATGGTGCTCACCGCCTCCGTAAACAGGGTCGGTCCTGTAACCGAACGGACTGGAAAGATGATACTTCCCCGCCTCGGGCACGATGGGCGGCACGGAGGGCACGCAGGCGATCATGTCGCCGGCATCCCTCGCCAGCTGGCCGACCTCGTCGAGGGCGTTGCTCTGCAGCCAGGCCCGCTTGGTAAGGACATCCATCCTGCGCACAGTCGACTTGAGTGAAGCATTGGCGCCGTACTCATCGAGATATGCGTAACGGTTCATGCCGCCGAAGCCGGCGGCCTTGAGTTCCGCAGGGATTTCTCCAAGACCGTAAATGGAACGGTAGACATGGTCGTCGCGTTCCTCTATTCCGTTGAGGGTCTCCTCGTAGATATCCATCTGACGGCTCAGCAGCCCGACCTTCGCCTGATAGGCTGCATTCTTGTGACGGAGGATGGCGGTCTTGGGAAGTTCGAGGCCGAACACCGAGGTGTACAGCCAGAAGTACAATGCGGCAAGGGCGGGAGCGACTATGACAAGAACACAGATCCTCAGAACCTTCCGCCCGGCGGACTCGTTCTGAGGCTCATATAACAGTGTTTCAGGATTATAGACCCACTTTGCCATAAATGAGCGTATTTGCAGACAGCAAATATACTCATTTTTTGACAATTACGCGCAGTTATCTAAAGTACGCCAGTTCTGGGGTTCGCGGAAGCCGAGAAGGAATGTCTTCACGTCCATGCGCTTCTTGCCGCTCACCTGGAGGTCCTTGATGTCTATCGCTCCGTCGGCGGTGGCGATTGCAAGATACGTCTTGCCGTCGGTGAGTATGGTGCCAGGCTCGGCATGCCTGTCTGAACGCTCGCCGAAGAATATCTTGAGCTGCAGGGTGTTAGTGGAGTCGGTGATTTCCGTGAATGCAGTGGGATACGGGCTGAGTCCGCGTATCAGGTTGTAGATGCGGTCGGTGCTGTTGTTCCAGTTGATGCGACAGGTCTCACGGGTGATCTTGGGAGCGGGCTTGAGCACCTCGCTGCCCTGGATGAAGCTGCGCTGAACCCTGGTCTCCACATTATGCTGGATGATACCCTCCACCGTCTGGAGAACGAGGTCGGAGCCTATTTCCATGAGACGGTCATGAACGTCTCCTGCGGTGTCGGTGTCGCTGATGCGGCACTCCTGACGGAGTATGATGCCACCGGTATCGATATCCTTGTCGATCATGAAGGTGGTGACACCCGTCATCTTCTCACCGTTTATGACAGCCCAGTTGATAGGAGCGGCGCCGCGGTACTGAGGCAGCAGGGCTGCGTGCAGGTTGAAGGTGCCGAGGCGGGGCATGCGCCATACCTCCTCAGGCAGCATACGGAACGCAACGACCACGAACATGTCCGCCTTCCAGGCGCTGAGAGCCGAAAGGAACTCGGGGTCCTTGAGCTTCACCGGCTGAAGCACGGGGATGTTATGCTCCACCGCATACTGCTTGACCGCGCTCTGGTTCATCTTGAGGCCGCGGCCGGCAGGCTTGTCGGCAACAGTCACAACACCCACGACATTGTACCCGTTCCTGATGAGGTTGTCGAGGGGCGCAACGGCGAAATCAGGGGTGCCCATATAGACGATGCGTACAGGGCGGAAGAAACGTGACACGCGGCTCTTGAGCTTGCGCCACCAGTTGGATATGGAGTCCATATTGAATATCTCTGAATCGTTAACGGCCTTCCACGTAAGGAAGACGCCTATCGGTACCAGCACTATCGAGGATGAGAAGGCACCGGCGAATGCGCTGATGTTACCGTCCCTCGAGAGCTTGGTTCCCGAAATGTCCACAATATAGTAAAGCACGAAGAACAGCACGCTGACTATGGCGCTGGTTCCAAGTCCTCCCTTCTTGATGAGGGCGCCCACCGGGGCTCCGATGAAGAACAGGATGAAGCATGCCAGAGCCTGGGCGAACTTCTTGAGGAACTCGGTGTCGGTCTTGTACACATAATAGTAATACTCGAAGACATCGTGCCCGTAGGAGATGAGATCCTGGGAGATCTTGTCGGCCGTATAGCTGGCCTTGGAATATGCATCGGCGTGACTCTGGAGGTCCTTCCAGTTGCCGAAGTCCTCATATTCGAAAGGCAGGGTGGCGGCACTGTGCACGGAAGTGTCAAGCTGCTTGTACAGATAGATGCTCGGGCTCTTGACAAATTCCTTCAGGTGGGAGTCGTGCAGGTTCTGGATCTGTGTATCCAGGGAATCACCCTGGTATTTGAGCTGGTCGGCGCTCAGGCACTTGATCTGGTCGCTGAAACGGCTGGTGTCGGACTTCTCGAAGGAGTAGTTCTGTAGAGGTATGATCAGCTCCTGCTTGTTGAATGTGATGTGCTGGAGGTCGAGGGTGGTGTCGCGATAGCTGATGGCATTGGACTCCTGATAGTTGGCGCCGTTGTAGAGGGTGAACACAAGGTAATCCTTGGCCTTGCTCATCTTCATGGTGGCGGAGTCGGCAATCGTCATGGTCGTGTTGCCCTTGTTGCCGGTATGGTCATATACCATTACCCCGTACATCATCCCGGAATCCTTGTTCTGGTCATTCACACGCAGGATATAGCCTTCGATTCCGTCGTAGAACGTACCGTTGGGAATCTTGATCTCATTCTTGGTACGGCCGATGTCGTCCCTCAGCGTGAATATCTCGTCGTATGCCTTGGGTACCAGTTTGTTGCCGGCATAGAAGGCGCCTATGGCGATTATGGCGGCAGCAACGGTAAGGGGCATCATCACGCGGCCGAGCGAGATGCCGGAGGCCTTGAGGGCCATCAGTTCCTTGTTCTCGCCCAGATTGCCCACGACCATCATCGAGGCAAGGAGGGTCGAGAGGGGCAGCGCCATCGGAAGGATGGTGCATATGCCCCACATCAGGAACTCCAATATGACCTTGAAGCTCAGACCTTTTCCTACAAGCTCGTCGATATAGAGCCAGAGGAACTGCATCATGAGGACAAATATCACGACAAGCAGTATCGCGGCGAAGGGCCCGATAAACTGCTTGAGGAGAAATTTGTCCAGCTTCTTCATTCCTTAGAACTTGGCGAGAAGGACGTTCATGGCCTCTGCGATGCCTGCAGGGTTCTTGCCGCCTGCAGTTGCCATGCCGGGCTGTCCGCCGCCACCGCCCTGGATGAGCTTGGCAGCCTCACGGATGTCGGCGCCTGCGTTGCGGCCGGCCTTCACGAGGTCTGAAGAGTACATTACCATAAGGTTGGGCTTGCCTTCATATACGAAAGCGGCGATTGCAGCCGTGGCCACAGCCTGCTTCTGAAGTATGGTGAGGGCGTTCCTTACGATCGAAGGATCCACGTCGCCCCTTGTGAAGGTTGCGACCTTGATGCCTGACTTTTCGGTTGCTTCCTCGAGCATGCGGTCTGCATAGATGGCGGCGCGCTTTGCAGCGGCCTCCTCTGCAGCCTTCTTATAGCCTGCATTCTCCTC
Organism: Candidatus Cryptobacteroides sp.; assembly: GCA_045640445.1. Classification (GTDB taxonomy): domain Bacteria; phylum Bacteroidota; class Bacteroidia; order Bacteroidales; family UBA932; genus Cryptobacteroides. Next base: position 24,128 of record JAZUFA010000043.1, read on the forward strand.
GATCAGCCTGCGGATTGCGCTGAGGAGGTCGGGTGCGTTGTTGAACTCAGCCCTAGCCTCCTTGAGAGTGTTCTGAAGGTCGTTCACGTACTTTTCTGCGCCGTCAGCGGTAACAGCCTCGATTCGGCGGATTCCGGCTGCGATTGCAGACTCGCTGAGTATCTTGAACATACCTATCTTACCGGTAGCGGCAGTGTGGCATCCGCCGCAAAGCTCGACGCTGGGGCCGAACTTGACAACGCGGACGCGGTCGCCGTACTTCTCGCCGAAGAGGGCGATTGCGCCCATCTCCTTAGCCTGCTCCATAGTCGCATGGCGGTTCTCCTCGAGAGGGTAGTCGGCGCGGATAAGCTCGTTCACGCGCTTCTCCACTGCGGCGATCTGCTCGTCGGAAAGCTTCTCGAAGTGTGAGAAGTCGAAGCGGAGGGACTTGTCAGAGACATATGAACCCTTCTGCTCCACGTGGCTTCCGAGTATCTCCCTGAGTGCCTGGTCGAGAAGGTGGGTGCAGCTGTGGTTGTTCGCGATCAGCTGCCTGCGCTCTGCATCCACATGGAGTTCGAATGCGCCCGTGCAGTTCTTGGGCAGACGCTCTGCGATGTGGACGGTAAGGTTGTTCTCCTTGATGGTATTGAGGATGGCGATCTTCTCGCCGTCTGCGCTGAGGATGTAGCCGGTATCGCCGACCTCACCGCCCATCTCTCCGTAGAAGGGGGTGTAGTCGAATACGAGCTGGAGCATCTCCTTGTTCTTCTGGATTACGGTGCGCTGCTTGAGCATGTGGCATCCGTGGGTCAGGAGCTTGTCGTAGCCTACGAACTCGCATTCGCCGGGATAGTACTCGGTCCAGTCGCCGAACTCGTTGGCGGTGGCGTTGCGGGCGCGCTCCTTCTGCTTGCCAAGCTCTACCTGGAAGCCGTCGAGGTCAACCTTGTAGCCCTTTTCGGTGGCGATGAGTTCAGTAAGGTCGATGGGGAATCCGTATGTATCATAAAGCTTGAATGCATCCACACCGGCGATGGTCTTTGTGTCAACGGCGGTGGCCATGCACTCGTCAAGCAGCTTGATACCGCGGTCGAGGGTGCGCAGGAATGCCATTTCCTCCTCGCGGATAACGTTCTCTATGAGCTTCTGCTGCTTTACTATCTCGGGATAGGCCTCGCCCATGTCGTCGATGAGCTGGGGAACAAGGCGGCAGAGGAAAGGCTCGCTGAGGCCGAGGAAGGTATAGCCGTAGCGGACTGCACGGCGGAGGATGCGGCGGATGACATAGCCGGCCTTGACGTTGCTGGGCAGCTGTCCGTCAGCAATGCTGAACGAGATTGCACGGATATGGTCGGCGATAACGCGCATTGCCACGTCGGTGTCCTTGCTCTCGCCATACTTGTGGCCTGAGATCTCGCCTATCTTGCCGAGCATGCCGGTGAAGACGTCGGAGTCGTAGTTGGAGTTCTTGCCCTGGAGGACTGAGCAGAGACGCTCGAAGCCCATACCGGTATCGATGTTCTTTGCAGGGAGGTTCTCGAGGTGGCCGTCAGCCTTGCGCTCGAATTCCATGAACACGAGGTTCCAGATCTCGATCACATGGGGGTCGCTCTGGTTCACTAGGTCGCGTCCGAGTATTCCGGATGCCTTCTCCTCGGGAGTGCGGATATCGATATGTATCTCGGAGCAGGGACCGCAGGGGCCTGTGTCGCCCATCTCCCAGAAGTTGTCATGCTTGTTGCCGAGGACGATGTGGTCCTCGGGAAGGTGCTTGAGCCATGCTGCCTTTGCCTCAAGGTCGAGGGGGCATTCGTCGGAGCCCTCGAAGATGGTTGCATAGAGGATGCTCTTGTCGATGCCGTAAACCTCGGTGAGGAGTTCCCATGCCCAGTCGATGGCCTCGGTCTTGAAGTAGTCGCCGAAGCTCCAGTTGCCGAGCATCTCGAACATGGTGTGATGATATGTATCGTGGCCGACCTCCTCGAGGTCATTGTGCTTTCCGCTCACGCGGAGGCACTTCTGTGAATCGGCGGCACGGTAGAACTTGGTCTTGCTGTTACCAAGGAATATGTCTTTGAACTGGTTCATGCCCGCATTGGTAAACATCAATGTGGGGTCGTTCTTTACTACCATAGGGGCGCTGGGAACCACTACGTGGCCCTTTGAAGCGAAAAAGTCCAGGAATTTCTGCCTGATTTCTTTAGAAGTCATAATGTTGCAAATTAAACAATCTACAAAAATACATATTTTTTCGGTAGGATGCTAATCCAGAATCACCAGAGCCATGGAAGGGTGGCTGAAAGTCAGTTCCACCACGTCTTCGGAGGCTATGTTGAGGGTGGCTTTCCACCAGTTGTCGAACACTACTGAGTCCAACGGCCAGGTGAGGCCGCGCGACTTTATCCTGAGAGTGCTGTCGGGAGAGAAGATCGATATCCGCCTGCCCGCCCCGAGGTGCAGCTCGGTGCTGTCGGTGATTGCGAACGAGGTGGAATAGTCCGACACCATGTCGAGCTTTATCCCCCTCTGCGAAAGCTTGTAGTCCTGCTCGTACTGCATCAGCAGGGAAAGGTTGCCGACGGTATGCGCCTCCGACTTGCCGGTGGCGCCAAGTATGTGGATGTCAGTCACATCGGGATAGTTCTCAAGGACGTATCTGAACGCCTTCGTGAGGTCGTTGCACTCCTGGTCGGCATTCCTGACGACCTTGGCCTTCGTGCGCTGCAGCTGTCTGCCGGCAACGGAATCGAAGTCTCCCACCACCACGTCGGCGTCCTTGCCACGGCGCAGCAGCCCCTCT
>JAZUFA010000044.1:0-93913 GCA_045640445.1 Candidatus Cryptobacteroides sp.
ATTTGCCGCACCCTTCTTCTTGGAAGCAGCAGGGGCCGCTGAGAGCGCGCTGGGGACGAGAACCGATCCAGCCATGCCGAGAGCGGAGAATTTTAAGAAGTCTCTTCTTTCCATATTTAGTGAATTAAAAATTGGTGTCGGGTTGTTCAATCCCTCAAAATTAGTAAAAATGTTGTAATTTTGCAACATCTTCTTGTAAACCGAGGTCGGGCGATCCGTCGCTCACATGAGAGGAAAGTCCGGACAGGAAAGGGCATCCCGCTGCGGAAAGCGCAGGTGGAGGTAACTTTACGCCGGCCGTAACAGAAAACACCCGCCGTACGAGCCCCTCGGGGCGTTTCAGTACGGTAAGGGTGAAAACGCGGGGCAAGAGCCCACGACCTGGCGCAGCGATGCGTCAGGGGTACGGTCCCGGGACCTGCAAAACCAAATATACTGGCAGATGAGGGCTGCCCGCCCGATGCCAGGGGGTAGGTTGCGAAGATAAATGACGGATTCAAAAACAGAAACCGGCTTACGGCAGGGCCTCAAATGACAGGCGGGGAGTTTCACCACTCCCCGCCTGATTCATTATTCGTATTTATAGAATCCCTCGCCGCTGGACTTGCCTAGCTTGCCCTCGGCGATCATCTTCCCCAGGACTTTCTCCATTCCCTTGAAATTGTAAGGGAGGAGCATCTTCTTGAGCATGGGAGTGAAGAGACCGGGAACTTTCCGGTACTGCTGGACTATATTGTAGGCGGTCTGGATACCGACCACGTCGAAGATCTGGAAGGGGCCGCGGGGCGCGCCGGTGCCGAGCGTCCAGGCCTTGTCGATGCTTTCGGGATCGCTCACCTCATTCACGTACAGGTCGAGACCTGAAAGAAGGAACGGCACAAGCATAGAGTTCAGCAGATATCCGTTCTTCTCCTTGAGCACTGGCAGAGCCACCATTCTGATCTGATTTGCGAACTTGACCACTTCGTCGAATATCTTGGGGTCGGTCTTGGGCTGTGCCATGATTTCAGCCGTGTTGTTCTTCCAGATTGAATTCGCGAAGTGCAGGGAGAGATATTTGTCGCTGCGGCCCGTGATCTTCTCAAATGTTGAAGGAAGAAGGGTCGATGAATTTGTCACAAGGATGGTCTTCTTGGGAAGAAGCGGCGCCAGAGTCTGGTAGAAGGCCGTCTTGTCGGCCACGTTCTCGGCAACTGACTCTATGACTATGTCGGCGTCCTTGACTGCCGCAGCCAGGTCAAGCTCGATCTTGATTCCATCGTAGGCGTTGTTCACTGCCTCGATGCAATCGTAACGGCTGAAGTTGTCCATGTCGGCTATTCCCCTGCACCAGTTGTTCAGCGGATCGATGCCCGACATGAGATCGATGGCCTCGAGATAAGACTTACGGAGCGCATTTATCTTTGGTTTTGTGCGGGTTATGCTGCCCTCGCTGCGTAACCATATTGTTACGTCAAATCCACAATAGGCAGCCTGAAATGCGATCTGGCTTCCGAGGACACCGCCTCCTGCGACTACGACTTTCTTGATATCCATGACTTTAGCGATTTCTTTAAATCCATCAAATATAATAATTATTCCATATAGAAAGTCGTTTTTATTTTGCAAATTAACATAAATGCATTACTTTTGCATAAACATTCAATACACACGAATAAATATTCAGTATGGGCGACGGTAAGACAAAGAACGCAAGACTCGCAGTCATCACAACAATCATCAGAAGCCAGAACATTGGCAGTCAGGAAGAACTCATCTCAATTCTCAAGTCAAAAGGATACGATATCACGCAGGCTACCCTGTCCCGTGACCTCAAGGAACTCCAGGTTGTGAAGGTTCACACCTCCCAGGGTTACAAATACGCCATGAACACATCCGGCGCCCTCGGCCAGGCCACCGCAATGCGCTCAAGTCAGAACATAGCGCTCAGCATGGACCATTCTGGCAATCTTGCCGTAGTGAAGACCATCCCCGGCTTTGCAGCAGCGGTAGCGACAACCATCGACACTGCAGCCCCCGCAGACCTGATTCTCGGCTGCGTAGCAGGTGACGACACAATTCTCGTCATCCTCCGCTCCCCCGAGTCATATGATTCATTCGTGATCCATATGACAATGGTCTTCCCCAACATTGCAAACAATTCTAAATGAACATATAATGAATTTCAACATTCAAGTCGCAACTGAGGAGCATCTGAAGTATGTTCCTGAGATTCTGACCACAATCGAAAATGCGGCCAAGGACAGAGGCACCGGTATAGCCAAAAGAAAGCCGGAGTATGTCGAGAAGAAAATTAAGGAAGGCAAAGCCATCATCGCCCTTGACGGCGACAACTTTGCCGGTTTCTGCTATATAGAATGCTGGGGCCACGGCCAGTTCGTAGCCAACTCCGGTCTTATAGTAAAGAAGGAATACCGCGGACATGGTCTCGCAAAAGCCATCAAGAAGAAGGCTTTCGAGCTCTCCCGCGCAATGTTCCCCTGTGCAAAGATCTTCGGTCTCACCACAGGCCTTGCAGTCATGAAGATCAACACCTCGCTCGGCTACGTCCCCACGACCTTCTCCGAGCTTACCGATGATCCTGAATTCTGGAAGGGCTGCGAGAGCTGCGTCAACTATGACGTGCTTTCACGCAACAATTACACACGCTGCCTCTGCACCGGAATGCTTTATGATCCGGCAAAGCACAAATGGCAGACATGGGTTGACAAGAGGAAATACACAAAAATTCTGAAACAGTTATGGGAAACAAGAAAGTAGTTGTCGCCTTCAGCGGCGGTCTCGATACATCGTTCACAGTAATGTACCTCACAAAGGAAAAGGGGTACGACGTCTATGCAGCCTGCGCCGACACAGGCGGCTTCTCCGCCGAGCAGCTCAAGACCAACGAAGAGAATGCATACAAGCTCGGAGCAAAGAAGTACGTCACCCTCGACGTGACTTCAGAGTACTACAGCAAGAGCCTCAAGTATATGGTTTACGGCAATGTGCTCCGTAACGGCACATACCCCATCTCCGTATCTTCCGAGCGCATCTTCCAGGCAATGGCAATCGCCCGCTATGCCAAGGAGATAGGCGCCGACGCCATCGCCCACGGCTCCACTGGCGCCGGCAACGACCAGGTACGCTTCGACATGACCTTCCTCGTGATGGCTCCGGGAATCGAGATCATCACCCTCACCCGCGACATGGCGCTCACCCGCCAGTTCGAGGTCGACTATCTTAACAATAACGGCTTTGCAGCCGACTTCAAGAAGCTTAAGTATTCATATAATGTAGGTCTCTGGGGCACCTCAATCTGCGGTGGCGAGATACTCGACTCCGCCAAGGGTCTGCCCGAATCCGCTTACCTCAAGCAGGTCACCAAGAACGGCAGCGAAAGCCTAAAGCTCGGCTTCGTGAACGGTGAGATCTGCAGCGTGAACGGCACCGAATACACCGACAAGATCGCCGCCATCCGCAAGGTGGAGGAAATCTGCTGTCCTTACGGCATAGGCCGTGACATGCATGTGGGCGACACCATCATCGGTATCAAGGGCCGCGTAGGCTTCGAGGCTGCAGCTCCTATGGTCATCATCGCAGCGCACAAGTTCCTCGAGAAGTTCACCCTCAGCAAGTGGCAGCAGTACTGGAAGGACCAGGTTGCCAACTGGTACGGCATGTTCCTCCACGAGAGCGAATATCTCGAGCCCGTGATGCGCGATATCGAGGCAATGCTCGAGAGCAGCCAGCGCAATGTCACCGGCGTTGTCGAGCTCGAACTCCGTCCCTACTGCTTCGACTGCGTAGGTGTCGACAGCAAGTGCGACCTCGTGAAGAACAAGTTCGGCGAGTACGGTGAGATGCAGAAGGGCTGGACCTCCGATGATGCAAAGGGCTTCATCAAGGTCAGCAGCACCGCCCTGCGCGCATACTACGCAGCACATCCCGACGAAGCCTCCAAAATAGAAGAGGAAATATGATAAGAGCCGGAATCATAGGCGCCGCCGGCTATACGGCAGGTGAACTGGTCAGGATTCTTGTCAATCATCCTTCCGTGCAGATAGTCTGGGCGCAGTCGTCCAGCAATGCGGGAAACAAGGTCTGCGACGTGCATGAGGGACTCATCGGCGACACCGACCTGGTGTTCTGCGAGGATGTCGACTTAAGCAGTGTGGACGTTATCTTCCTCTGCTCCGGCCACGGAAAGAGCGAGGCCTTCTGGAAGGAGTACGACGCTCCCGCAGGCCTTCGCATCATCGACCTTGCACAGGACTTCCGCGACGAGCATGACGGCTATGTATATGGTCTCCCCGAATGGCAGAAGGAAAAGATCGCTGCAGCACGCAAGCTTGCCAATCCCGGTTGCTTCGCCACCGCCATACAGCTTGCCCTCCTCCCCCTGGCGGGCATGCACGCGCTCTGCGGCGACATTAACGTGACTGCCATAACAGGCAGCACGGGTGCCGGAGTCAAGCCTGGCGCAACGACCCACTTCAGTTGGAGGAACAACAACATATCAACCTACAAGGTATTCGAGCACCAGCATCTTATCGAAATAAACCGCAATCTCAGGCTCGTGGCAAAGCCTTATGAAATCGATCCCTGCATCAACTTCGTGCCCATGCGGGGCGATTTCGCCAGAGGAATATTCGCCAGCGTCACCCTTGACTGCGAGTTTGATTCCGAAACTGTGGAGAAGATATACAAGGACTGGTACAGCGGCGCCGCATTCACCTTCGTCAGCGACAAGCCCATAGACCTCAAGGAAGTGGTAAATACCAACAAGTGCATCGTGCATGTCGAGAAACATGGCGGCAAACTCGTGGTGTCAACCGTGATCGACAACCTTCTGAAGGGCGCTTCGGGCCAGGCCGTGCAGAACATGAACATAATGTTTGGTCTTCCTGAAAAGGAGGGCCTGTGCCTCAAGGCATCAGCATTTTAGAATAAAATGGAACTTTTCGACGTATATTCACTTTTCGACGTCACTCCCGTCAAAGCCCTGGGCTGCAAGGTCTGGGACTCTGAAGGCACTGAATATCTCGACCTCTACGGCGGCCATGCCGTCATATCGGTCGGCCACTCACACCCTTATTATGTGCAGGCAGTAAAAGACCAGGTTGAGAAGATCGGCTTCTACTCCAACAGCGTGCAGAACCCTCTGCAGCAGGAACTTGCGCACAAACTTGGCGAAGTCTGCGGGTATCCCGAATACTCCCTCTTCCTCGATAACAGCGGTGCTGAATCGAACGAGAACGCGCTCAAGCTCGCGTCCTTCCATACAGGGAAGGACCGCGTGGTGGCGTTCAAAAAGAGCTTCCACGGCCGCACCTCGGGCGCCGTGGCAGTTACCGACAACCCGAACATTGTCTCCCCTTTCAATGCATGCCATAAGGTGACCTTCGCCGAACTCGGCGACACCGCGGCAGTGGAGAAGGCGCTCAAGGGCGGCGACGTTGCAGCCGTCATCATCGAGGGCATCCAGGGCTGCGGCGGCATCAACATACCCGATCCTGAATTCCTTCAGGAACTCAGCAGCCTCTGCAAGAAGTACGGCTCATGCCTGATCCTTGACGAGGTTCAGAGCGGATACGGCCGCACTGGCAAATTCTTCGCCCACCAGTGGGCTGACATAAAGCCTGACATCATCAGCATGGGCAAGGGAATAGCCAACGGCTTCCCTTGCGGCGGAGTGCTCATCTCTCCTGAGATAGCTGCGAAGAAAGGCATGCTCGGCACCACCTTCGGTGGCAATCACCTGGCAATGGCTGCAGCTAATGCAGTACTAGATATAATTAAATCGGAAAATCTGATAAACAACGCTTTGGAAGTAGGCGAATATCTCAAGAACTCTATCCCCTCATCTCCCAGGATCAAGGAAGTAAGGGGCAAGGGCCTCATGATAGGCATCGAGTTCAACGAGCCCGTTGCCGAGATCAGGAAGAAGCTCCTCTTCGAGAAGCACATCTTCACCGGCGTCTCCGGACAGTACATGGTCCGCCTGCTGGCTCCCCTCTGTCTCTCAAAGGCGGATGTTGACGTTTTCATCAAAGCACTCAAAGAAATTCTCTAGACATGCGTTCATTTTTCAATGTAGAAGATATAGGCGACCTCCGCAAGGCGCTCGACGAAGCACTCGAAGTCAAGGCCAATCCCTTCGGATACCAGCACCTCGGCAGGAACAAGACTATAATGATTGTCTTCTTCAACAGCAGCTTGCGTACAAGGCTCAGCACCCAGAAGGCAGCCCTGAACCTCGGTATGAGCCCGATAGTGCTCAATATCGGTCAGGACAGCTGGAAGCTGGAGACCGAGCTCGGCGTCGTCATGGATTCCGACAAGTCGGAACATCTCCGCGAGGCCATTCCCGTAATTGGCAGCTACTGCGACATTATAGGCGTCCGCTCATTCGCCGGTCTCACCGACAGGGAGTACGACTACAATGAGACCATACTGAACCAGTTCATCCAGTATTCCGGAAAACCGGTCATCAGCCTTGAATCCGCAACCGTTCACCCTTGCCAGGCATTCGCAGACCTCATCACCATCGAGGAGCACAAGAAGTGCGCGCGCCCCAAGGTTGTAATGACCTGGGCGCCCCACCCCAAGGCACTTCCCCAGGCAGTTCCCAACTCTTTCGCCCAGTGGATGTGCGCTGCGGACGTCGACTTTGTGATCGCCCAGCCGGAAGGTTATGAACTTGACCCGAAGTTCACAAATGGCGCAAAGATCGAATACGACCAGATGAAGGCTCTCGAAGGCGCAGACTTCGTATACGCCAAGAACTGGAGCTGCCCCGGTGTTGCTGACCCTGCCAAATACGGCCAGATTCTCAGCAAGGACATGGGCTGGACAGTTGACGCAAAGCATATGGCTGTGACAAATGACGCCTTCTTCATGCATTGTCTGCCGGTACGCAGGAACATGATCGTATCGGACGAAGTGATAGATTCACCAAACAGCCTGGTTATTCCCGAAGCGGCCAACAGAGTCGTTTCAGCACAGGTTGTAATGAAAAGGATGTTGGAGGAACTGTAGATGAAAAAACCTTTGAACATAGTCAAGGTTGGCGGCGCTGTCGTTGAGAACGACGAGTCGCTCAACACCCTTCTGGCAGCGTTCTGCTCGATCGAAGGCAACAAGATACTTGTAACCGGCGGCGGCAAGATCGCCACTAAGATCGCAGCCGACCTCGGTGTCACCAGCACCATGATAGAAGGCCGCCGCATCACCGACGAGCCGATGCTCAAGATTGTCACCATGGTCTATGCAGGCTATGTAAACAAGAATGTGGTCGCCGAGCTGCAGGCCAAGGGCGTGAACGCCATCGGCCTCTGCGGCGCCGACATGAACATAATCGGCTGCACCAAACGTCCTATTGGCAAGATCGACTACGGCTACGTAGGCGATGTCAAGAGCGTGAATGCCAAGGCTCTCCGCACTCTTATCGATGCAGGTGCGGTTCCCGTTCTCTGCCCTATCACGCACGACGGACTCGGACAGCTTCTCAACACCAATGCAGATACCATTGCGTCCGCTATTGCATCCGCACTTGCGGTGGATTACGATGTAACTCTCACCTACTGTTTCGAGAAGAACGGTGTCCTTCGCGACCCCGACGATCCCACCAGCGTCATCAGGGAGATGCGCAAGGCCGATTTCGAGCGTTACCGTGAGGACGAGACCGTAAGCGGCGGAATGATTCCCAAACTTGAGAATGCATTCGGCGCAATCGACGCCGGAGTGAACAAGGTGGTCATCACCAACGCCCAGAACCTCGGAACCGATTCAGGTACTGAATGCATATGATAGAGCTTCTCAAGCAACTGGTAGCCATCCCGTCGGTGAGCCGCGAGGAAGATGCGGCTGCAGATTTTCTGCAGTCCCATATGACCGCGCGCGGCCTTGAAGTGCACCGCACAGGCAACAATCTCTGGGTGGAGAGCGAGCCTGCAGGCGACAAGCCGTGCATCCTGCTCAACGCCCATATCGACACAGTCAAGCCTGCGGCGAGCTATACCATCGACCCTTTCAAGCCCGTCCTCTCTGACGGCAAGCTGTACGGTCTTGGCACCAACGACTGCGGCGGCGCCCTTGTATCGTTGCTCGAAGCATGGTGCCGCCTGACTGCAAAGCCGCAGCCATACCGTCTGGTGTTCAGCGCGACCGCCGAGGAGGAGGTCAGCGGAAAGGGCGGATTGGAGATGATTCTACCCGAAATCGGCCGCATTGACCTCGGCATCATCGGCGAACCCACCGGAATGCAGCCTGCAGTGGCCGAGAAAGGCCTTATGGTGCTCGACTGCACCGCACACGGCATAAGTGGCCATGCAGCCCGTGAAGAGGGCGTAAACGCCATTTATGAGGCTCTTCAGGCAATAGAATGGTTCCGCAGCTATCAGTTTGAGAAGGTCAGCGATTTCGTGGGCCCCGTAAAGATGAGCGTTACCATGATAAACGCCGGCACCCAGCACAATGTGGTGCCCGACAATTGCAAGTTCGTGGTGGATGTGCGCAACAACGGGCTCTACACCAACGAGGAATTGCTTGCCGCGATACGCTCACACGTAAACTGCGACGTAGAACCGCGGTCCACAAGGCTGAACGGTTCTTCGATTCCGCTCGACCACCCTGTTGTGGCACGGGCGATTGAGATGGATCTGGAGCCTTTCGGGTCCCCCACCATCAGCAACCAGACTCTCTGCCCGTTCACTACATTGAAGATAGGTCCGGGCCTGTCCAGCCGCTCGCATACGGCGGACGAATTCATAATCCCCTCTGAAATCACCGAGGGACTTGAAATATACTGTAATCTTCTTGACGGACTGCAACTCTAAGAAATATGGCAAAACTTTGGGACAAAGGCTTCAGCGTTAACGAAAAGATCGACAAGTTCACCGTGGGCATGGACCGCGAGCTGGACCTCTATCTTGCTCAATACGATATACTTGGCACAATGGCGCACACAACGATGCTCCAGAGCGTCGGCCTGCTCGAAAAGAGCGAGCTTGATGTTCTGCTTGCAGAACTCCGCTCGCTTTACGCCAAGGCCGAGGCCGGTGAATTCACCATCGACCCTGACGTGGAGGACGTGCACTCCCAGGTCGAGCTGATGCTCACAGAAAAGCTCGGCGAACTGGGAAAGAAGGTCCACACAGGCCGCTCCCGCAACGACCAGGTGCTCGTCGACCTCAAGCTTTTCACCCGCGCCAAACTTCAGGCTACAGTGGAAAAGGTCAAGGCTCTCTTTGAAGCCTTCCAGTCCGCATCCGAGAAATACAAAGATGTACTGATGCCCGGCTACACTCATCTTCAGGTAGCGATGCCTTCATCATTCGGTCTCTGGTTCGGCGCATATGCCGAGAGCCTTGCCGACGACTTGGAGATACTCCTCGCCGCATGGAACGTGAGCAACCGCAACCCGCTGGGTTCGGCTGCAGGTTACGGATCATCGGCACCTCTGAACCGCACGATGACAACTGAACTGCTTGGTTTCGAGGATCTTGACTACAATTCGATATATGCGCAGATGGGGCGCGGCAAAACGGAGCGCGCGGTTGCGTTCGCGCTCTCGTCAGTCGCCGAAACGCTCGGCCGTTTCGCCGCCGACTGCTGCCTCTTCAACAGCCAGAACTTCGGCTTCGTCAAACTCCCCAAGGAGTGCACGACCGGCTCGAGCATTATGCCCCACAAGAAGAATCCTGACGTATTCGAGTTGATACGTGCTCACTGCAACAGGATATGCGGAGCTCCTGAAAACATTCGCCTCATCACCACCAACCTCCCCTGCGGCTACTTCCGCGACATGCAGATAATCAAGGAAGTCTACCTTCCCCTCTTCGACTACATGGACGACTGCCTCGACATAGCAGTCTTCGCCATCAACAATCTGAGTGTCAAGGAAGGACTGATGGACGGCCCTCTCTACAAGACCGCCTTCAGCGTCGAGGAAGTCAACCGCCTCGCCGCCTCCGGCGTTCCCTTCCGCGACGCCTACAAGCAGGTCGGCATGGCCATCGAGCGTGGCGAGTTCGACTTCCACGGCACCCTGAACCACACCCACGAAGGCTCCATCGGCAACCTCTGCAACCACAAGGTCGCAGAACGCTTCACCGCCACCCTTGCCAAGTTCCCCTTCAGCACCGTAACCTCCGCCGTAAACAGCTTGCTGGACCGCTAATCCCCCGCCCTTTCCCCTGGGACTTTCCTTGATTCGAAGGCGTTCCCAGGGAGGTGTATGGTGTGAGGCCTAATACAAGGCCAGAAATTGGCGGGAATGATGTGATTGGCCAAAATAATCACGAATTCTTGGCGAAACAGCAAAATAATAAGCCCCGCGCCTAAAAGAACCCGATTAGTTGGACAAATCACATATTCTGGCCAGGAAAAGGCCTTGAAATTGGCCATTATCGACAGCTGGGTTGCAGATTTTGGTGCGGGTAAACATCCCAACTTTCGGGTTCACATCAAGGTGGCACGGCTACAGGCTTGAGTCAATAAGATCCAGAGATACGGAGCATGGGTCCCGCCATAAAAATGACGGATTTATGTCCGCAAATCGTGTTTCCGCCACGTTCTTGCTGATATCATGCCCGGAACACGGGTATATACGGCCTGCGGGCACGATATCGACGAAATCATGGCGAGATTGCCATTTGCGGGAATAAAATCGGCAAAATCGTGGCGGAGATAGCAGAGGCTTTGGGATGGAGGTGGTGGGAGGCGATTTACCAACGTGAGGCGGCACGGAGGGACAGGATGTGATAAGTCCCCCGAGGGGAGGGCACGAAGTGCCAGGGGGTAACGTGGAAGTAGTCATGCGAATGCATGTTGATCAGGTCGGGTTGGTCGGCTATTCGACGATTTCGGCGATGAGGTCGTATTCGTCGCAGGCGAGGATCCTTACATTGATGAAGGAGCCGATGGGCGCGGAGCCTTTGACGAGGACTTCGCCGTCGACGTCAGGGCTCTCGTACTGGCTGCGGCAGACGAGCGTGCCGTCGACGCAGTCGTCCACGAGGACTCTCTCCACCTTTCCTACCCTGCTCTGATTGAATTCGAGAGAAATCGAGCTCTGGAGGCTCATCAGGCGGTTCATGCGGTCCTGCTTCTCTTCTTCAGGAACATCGTCCTCGAGATTGTTCGCTCCCCAGGTGCCGTCTTCTTCTGAATAGGTAAATGCACCGAGGCGCTCGAAGCGGGCCTCGCGGGCGAATGCGAGAAGTTCATCGAACTCCTCTTCGCCCTCGCCGGGATGACCGACGATCATCGTGGTCCTGAGCACGACGCCGGGAATCTTCTCGCGCATCTTTGCAATCAGTTCACGCGTCCAGGCGGAGGTCACATGGCGGTGCATATTACCGAGAACCTTGTCTGAAATATGCTGCAGAGGAATATCCAAATACTTACAGATCTTTGGATTGGATGCCATCTCCTCAAGTACATCTTCAGGGAAGCCGTCGGGGTAGCTGTAGTGAATTCTTATCCACTCTATGCCTTCTACCTCACTCAGTTTGCGGAGCAGTTCAGCCAGTGCGCGGCGGCCATAAAGGTCCAGGCCGTAATAGGTTGTGTCCTGCGCGATGACTATCAACTCACGCGCTCCCGCAGCGGCGAGATTCCTTGCCTCCTCGACAACGTCTTCCATGGGGACGGACTTGTGGGCGCCCCTGATATAAGGGATTGCGCAATATGAGCAACGGCGGTCGCAGCCTTCAGAAATCTTGATGTAGGCGTAAGGTTTGCCGGGAGTGGTGTTGTACCTTGCGGTACCTTTGCCGGGTTTGCCGCCGAGATACTCCACTATGGGTTTCAGGTCCCTGGCGCCGAACCAGGCGTCCACCTCAGGTATTTCTGCCGGCAGATCCTGCATGTAGCGCTGGCTGAGACAGCCGAATACCGCCAGTTTGCCTATCTCTCCCCTCTTCTTGCTCTCCACGGCCTCCAGGATGACCTCGATCGACTGCTCCTTTGCGTCGCCGATGAAGCCGCAGGTGTTGATAAGGAGATAGTCGGCATATTCGTCCGAGTTCTCGGGCAGAAGAGTGAAAGCATCTGAAGGCAGGTCAGCCAACAGATGCTCAGTGTCCACGGTGTTCTTGGAACACCCGAGAGTGATGACCTTTACGGTGGTCATGGATTAGTCCTCGATGCCGGCTTCAGCCTTGTACTGTGCCTCGCGCTCCTCGTCGGTGAGGAAGTCGAGTGAAGCGTACTGTGCAATCTCGTTGTACCAGTCAACGACCTTCTTCATGTGTGATACATAGAAGCGGTCTGCATCGTAGTTGGGAATTGCCTTTGTGAAGAGGTCCTCGAGCTCGGTTGAAGGAGCCTTTGATGAAGGAGCAAGCTCGTCGCCGAGAACAGCCTTGAGGGCTGTGAAAACGGCGTCGAGACGCATCTCACCTTCTGAGGTGTAGATTGCGATGTCGGCCAGGGTGGAGATACGGCTGCTGCGTGTGAAAGCTGTGCGCTTCTTGTCCTTAAGGCTCTCTGCGATTGCTCCACCGTTAGAGGTCTGAGCTACATACTGAAACAGGCCGTGTGTTCCGGCTACTGCAAGGATTTTTGCCAAATCGGTTTTCATATCAAATTGTCTATTTGTCTGTAAAGTGACTCCAGCGTGGAGTCGTTAATTATTGTGGCATCGGCTTCAGAAGAGTCGGGCAGCCTCTGCGTTACCGCTCTCTGAATCGTGCGTTTATTTCTTTTAATACGTTCCTCCACAGGTGCTGTAACGAGCCAGACCTTGTCGTAGAGGTCGTTGAACATGGGTTTGTCAAGGGCGATGGCGGATTCCAGAAAGACGATGTCGCCGTCCTGTGCGCCACGCCACTCGACGAAATCCTCATATACAAGAGGATATACTATTGCCTCGAGTGCTTCCCTTTTGCAAGGGTATTCGAAGATGATGCTTATTCTGCTGAACGGCACGCCGATGGCCTCCTCGATGCGTTCCTTGAGACCCGGTACAGAATCGTACAGGGCTTTGGTACGGGAGTCGGAGTCATATACGGGATACCCCTTGCTCTCGAGGTATCTGCATACCGTGCTCTTTCCGCTGGCTATTCCGCCTGTAACAAGGATGGTCGTCATCTTAGTTGACTACGCACTCGCAGTATTCAGGATTGATCTTCACCTCGATGACGCCGTCGGGCAGTCCGTGGGTCTTCACGATGCAGTTGCCCTCCCTGCTCTTGACAAAGTCGCGGTAGTCGACATAGAACTCCGTTCTGTCGACAGGGTTGCTGGCTACGGGGAAGGCGCACTTGTAGACCACTTCGGCCGTGCTGGGCATGACGGTGAGATGGGTTCCCGCCGGCACGTTGCGCGTTCCTATGGCAACACGCTGCGAAATCTCCACATAACGGGAAACTTCGAGGAAGTAGGTTGCCTTGTCGTGGGAGATGCGCAGGTTGGAGGGATTTTCGAGCTTGACCTCGCCGTGCTGGCTGGCGCGGACCTCCTTGAGGGTGATGCGCTTGGTCTTGACAGACTCGATCGCCTTCAGATGCTGCTCCTCGCCATAGACGGTGACGGAGTCGGGGGTCATCTGCATGAGCCCGCGGGCCATGTACTGCGACTTGAAAGTGGCGTTATACTCAGGCAATACGGGGACCTTCTTGGAGCTCACCTTGACGAAGACGAGCTTGATGCCGTCGTTCAGGTAGGAGTCGACGGTAACACCGTCGCCGAAGATCTCCTTGGTGTATTTGTCGAGGCTTGAAGAGCTTACGACGAAGTTGTCGCCGTCGGTGCGTCTGACATCCTTGGATTCGAAGAAGACATTCTTAGTCTTGTTGCTTCTGCCAAGACGCATCAACTTCCAGCCGCTGGCCTTGCAGCGGGCGGTGACGGTAACTTCCGAACTGGCATACTCAGCCCTGCCGTCGATGTTGCTGGAGGCGTTCACTATGACGTTCTCTATCTCGGAATACTCCTGAGACAGGTTATAGAACAGCCATACGGATGCCGACAGCAGCAGACACAACAGGAAGTTGAGCCAGGAGCTCTTCAGCTGGAAACGCATTACTTCTCGGACTCAGCAGGAGTGTTGTTCTGGCTGGGATCGCGCTGGATGGAGGTCTTGTCGACCTTGATCTTAACGTCGCCGCCAAGGTTGAGGGTTACAGTGTTGTCGTCGGTGCTGACGATGGTACCATAGATACCGCCGGCGGTGATGACCTTGTCACCCTTCTTGAGAGCTGAACGGAACTCCTCGAGTGCCTTCTGCTGTTTGCGCTGGGGACGGATCATGAAGAGCCACATGATAACGAAAACAAGGAGGATCATGATCCAGAAGCCCATCTGGCCCTGGCCCTGGGCGGCAGGAGCCTGCGCCTGGAGCAAATAAGTCATAATAGTCATAACAGTTATTTTTTATTGATTAATTTGTCAAGTACTCCGTTCACGAATGCGCGGCTCTCCGGTGTGCTGTAGAACTTGGAGATCTCCACATATTCGTTGATGATGATTCTGCTGGGCATCAGAGGGAAGGCCTCAGACTCGGCAAGGCCGCAGACGATGAGCGCGAGGTCGGTCACGCAGATGCGGTTCTTGTCCCACTTGGGAGTGGAGTCGGAAATCATCTGATAATAGTCGCCGAAGCGCAGGAACGCCTTGCGGAGAAGGTTGGTCACGAACGCCTTGTCGCTCTCCTTTCCGGCATTGCCGGCCAGGTCGGACTGGTACAGTGCGGGAAGGTTCCAGCGGCCGCCACGGCCTATCTCGTCAAGGGTGCGGTTGCACCAGATGAGGGCGTAGGGCAGATTGTCCGTCCAGTCGATGCTCTTGTCCTCGAGGATCTCCCAGAGTTCCTCGTTGTCCTCGAACTCGCGGCTGAATATCTTGATCCACAGTGAAGCATCCTCCTCGATGGATTGTTCCCCGGATGCCATGTAGGTCTTGAAGTATTCGCGTCCGCGGATCTTCTCGTAGAGCTTGCGGAGAAGGACGTCGTTCTGATCCCAGCTGAACTTCTTCTTTGCCAGGAGCTTGTTGAAATCAGGATCCTCAGCGAAAATGGGAGCTATGGCGTTGTTGACGAACTTGAGGTTCGGGTTGCGTTCTTCGTCGGTGGGATTGAATTTTGCTTTGGCTGCCTCGATGCGGGATGATGCTTCAGCAGTGAGTGGGCCGATGATAGATAACATGTAGAGATAGAGATCTCTGGTTGCCTCGCAGGAACGGTCGAGACGTGACTCGGCTTCCTTGAGAGTCATTGCAGGATTTTCCGCGTATGAGTAAATGGCCTTGAAGGCCTGGATACGGAGAATTCTTCGGTTCAGCATACTTTCAAACAAAAATTTATGCAAAGATAACATAGAATATCACAAAAAATTCTATTTTTGTGTAAATTTAATGTATGAAAACTATGTACAAAGAGGACTACGACCAGGGATTCCAGGAGCGGGGCGCTGAAGATGTTTATTCAAAGCCTGTAAGAGCCGGCAAGCGCACCTATTTCTTCGATGTGAAGACCACACGTGGAAACAACGACTATTATCTCACCATCACGGAGAGCAAGCGCCGCAACAATCCTGACGGTTCTTTCACCTATGACAAGCACAAGATATTCCTTTACAAGGAGGATTTCGAGAAGTTCTCCGAGGGTCTTGCCGAGGTCGTGGACTACATCAAGAACAACTTCTTCGGGGGCGAGATTCCCGTCCGCGAGCATAGTTCAGACGTGGAGTTCGAGGATCTGTAATGTGCGCGATTCTTCTTAAGAATATCACTATAGAAAATTCTTGCAAGGATGTCCTTATCGACAAGGGCGTCATATGCAGGATTGAGCCTGCGGGTTCATGCGCAGGCTGGAACCTTGCCGGTGACATTGAAATCATGCAATGTGCCGGCAAAGTTGCTGTACCGGGGTTCATCAACATGCACGTCCACTCCCCCATGACGCTCATGCGCGGCATGAAGGAGGACGTCAAGTTCCCCGAATGGCTGGCAAACATCTGGGAGATAGAGGCTAACATCGACAAGGAGTTCGTCTACTGGGGCACCAAGGTTGCCTGCCTGGAGATGATCAAGACCGGCACCACCACTTTCAACGACCATTACTGGCATCATCCCGAATCCTATCGCGCCGCAAGCGAGATGGGTCTCAGAATAGCCACCGGCTATGAGGTGATGGACAAGGACGACCCCGTGGAGGCCGAGCGCCAGAAAGACCAGTGCATCCGCATGTTCGAGCGTGCACAGAAGGAATGGTGCGGCAACTCCATCTACCAGGTTGCCTTCCACGCCATCTACTCCGTGAGCGAGGAGCTGATGCTCTGGATAAGCGATTTCGCAAAGCAGCACAACCTGCATCTGCACATACATCTCAGTGAGACGGCCAAGGAAATAGAGGACTGCAAGGCTCTGCACGGCGGACTTTCACCCGTGGAGTACCTCGACAGGCTCGGCATACTCGGCCCCAATCTCATTGCCGCCCACACCCTCTGGGTGAGCGACAACGATATCCGCCTTCTTGCCGACCGCGGAGTCCACTGCGTCCACAACATCAACTCGAACACAAAGCTCGCTTCAGGCTACCGTTTCAGATACAATGAGATGAGGGACGCAGGCATCAACATCTGCCTCGGCACCGACGGCTGCGCGTCTTCAAACAACCTCGACATGCTCGAGGTCATGAAGACATCCGCCCTCTTCCAGAAATCCTGGCGCGACGATCCCACGGCCATGCCTCTCCCCGAGCTCCTCGACTGCGCAACAGTCAACGGAGCCAGGGCACTCGGGCTTAACACAGGCCGCCTTGAGGTCGGGGCAATCGCCGACCTCAGCATAGTCGAAACCGACAATTCATTCTTCCTGTCCCCTGCTCCATTCCTTGCAAACTTCGTCTATTCAGCACATTCCGACTGTATAGAGTCTGTAATCTGCAACGGCGAGTTCGTAATGCGCGGACGCGAGATCAAGGGCGAGAAGGAAATATACGAACAGGCACGCAAAGTGCTCTCAAAAATAAGCTGACCACATTATTATGGACCCTAGAGTACAGAGAATCCACACTGCAGCCGACTATGTCCTCGAGCGCATAGGCGAGCAGAAGCCCCTTGTCGGCATAGTGCTCGGCAGCGGCCTCGGCAAACTTGCCGACCAGATAGAAAACCCCATCGTAATCCCTTACAAGGAGATTCCTGAATTCCCCGTTTCAACGGCAATAGGCCACAAAGGCAACTTCATCTATGGCGACATGGGTGGCCACAAGGTAATTGCCATGCAGGGCAGGTTCCATTACTATGAGGGATACCCCATGGAACTTGTAACCCTTTGCGTACGCGTGATGAAGGTGCTGGGAATCCAGTATCTGTTCGTGTCGAATGCGGCTGGCGGATGCAACCTCGACTATCATATGGGCGACCTCATGATCATCAAGGACCACATCAGTCTCTTCCCCAACCCGCTCATCGGCCCCAACATGGACGAGTTCGGCCCCCGCTTCCCCGACATGACATGCGCATACGACCTCGACCTCATCGAGAAGGCTGAGGAGCTAGGTCTCAAGATGGACATAAAGCTCCATAAGGGCGTTTATTTCGGCAGCCCCGGCCCCACTTATGAAACACCCGCCGAGGTGCGCTTCTACCGCACCATAGGCGCTGATGTCCTTGGTATGAGCACCATTCCCGAAGTCATCGTTGCACGCCATTGCGGCATCAAGGTATTCGGTATGTCCGTTGTCACCAACGAGGCCAACACCCGCAACATCCCCCGCAACTTCAACGACGGCGCGGATGTCGTAAAGCAGGCCGACGCAGCGGCAGACAGAATGTCAGCCCTCTTCAAGGCTATGATCGAAACACTCTAACCACATCTTTATAATGAAAGAGGCGCCGCAGAATTGCGGCGCCTCTTTCATTATGTTAGCTGTTGTTATTTTGCAATTGCGATGCTGCGTGTCTCGCGGATGACGGTGATCTTCACCTGGCCGGGATAGGTCATCTCGTCCTGGATACGCTGTGCGATCTCGGTTGAGAGTCTTGCTGCCT
The DNA here is from genome assembly GCA_045640445.1 of Candidatus Cryptobacteroides sp. GTDB lineage: Bacteria > Bacteroidota > Bacteroidia > Bacteroidales > UBA932 > Cryptobacteroides. The sequence goes on from JAZUFA010000044.1 coordinate 17,985, forward strand.
CGTCGTCGGTAACCTCGTCGGCACCTACGATGACGCGGAGCTCGCGGCCTGCCTGGATAGCGTAGCTCTTGGTAACGCCGGGATATGAAGCTGCGAGGTCTTCCATTCCCTTGAGGCGCTTGATGTAGCTCTCGATGACCTCACGGCGTGCACCGGGACGTGCGCCTGATATTGCGTCGGCAACGAGAACGAGAGGAGAGATGATGCTGGTCATCTCCATCTCCTCGTGGTGGGCACCGATGGCGTTAACGATGTCGGGACGCTCCTTGTACTGCTCTGCGAGCTTTGCGCCGAGGAATGCGTGAGGAAGCTCGGGATCGGCGTCGCTGACCTTACCTATATCGTGCAGGAGACCTGCGCGCTTTGCGATCTTGGGATTGAGGCCGAGTTCGGATGCCATGACGGCACAGATGTTGGCAACTTCGCGTGAGTGCTGCAGAAGGTTCTGGCCGTAGCTTGAACGGTATTTCATGCGGCCGATGAGCTTTACAAGCTCGATGTTAAGGCCGTGGATGCCGAGGTCGATGCAGGTACGCTTACCTGTTTCGAGGATCTCGTCCTCAAGCTGCTTGCTGACCTTTGCAACCACTTCCTCGATACGTGCGGGATGGATGCGGCCGTCGATTACAAGCTGATGGAGGCTGAGGCGTGCGACCTCCCTGCGGACGGGATCGAAGGCTGAGAGGAGGATTGCATCGGGAGTGTCGTCAACGACGATTTCAACGCCTGTTGCAGCCTCGAGAGCGCGGATGTTGCGGCCCTCACGGCCGATGATGCGGCCCTTGATCTCATCGTTCTCGATGGGGAATGTGGTGACGGCATTCTCGATTGCGGTCTCGGTTGCGGTACGCTGGATTGTATTGATGACGATTCTCTTCGCCTCCTTGGCGGCGTTGAGACGTGCCTCGTCCATTGTGTCGTTGATGTATGCCTGTGCCTCGGTGCGGGCCTCGGCTTTCATGTTCTCGATAAGCTGGTTCTTGGCCTCCTGGGCGGTCATGCCGGCGATGCTCTCGAGCTCCTTGTTAGCCTGTGCGGTGAGTGCGAGGCACTCAGCCATCTTCTGGTCAAGCTGTGCCTGCTGGGCTTTGAGCTGGCCGCGCTGTGAGTCGAGGTCGTGCTGCTTCTTGCCGAGCTCGGATGCCTGCTGGTTCAGCTGGCCCTCGCGGCTCTTGATGTTGTTCTCACGCTCGCGGAGCTCGTTGTTGCGCTGATTGCACTTCTGGTCGTGCTCGCTCTTGAGCTGGAGGAACTTCTCCTTTGCCTGGAGGATCTTCTGCTGCTTGATGTTTTCGCCCTCAAGTTCGGCTTTCTCTATGATTGCAGAAGCACGTCCCTTGTTGACGGACTTGCTTATTGCTATGTATAAGGCGAGAGCGATGATTGCACCTGCTGCTGCGCCAATGATTAAATATAACCACATAATATAATGTATATATAATAATGTTGTTGTCAATCTGCGGGCATACAAACAATGCCAGCATCCGCATTGCAAGCAGATACTGGCATTATATTAAAGCCGTCAGCCGAAATTTCAGAAAAAACCTCTGATTAGGATTTGGGCTCCGTTCTGTATCGGGCTTCCTGTCGTAGCAGGCCTGCCTTCCTCAGCCCGAGTGGACCCGGTTCCGAAGAACTTGTTGTTTTCAGAAGATGGGCCTGACGGCTGGTTCTCTATTTTCCTTCAAGATAGGCCTCGAGGTCTTTCTGGATGTCATCGACCTCGGCCTTGAGGTTACGCGCCGCATTCTTGGCGAGGAGCTTGTTCACGGCAAGTTGGAGACTGACGAATACAAGCTTGTCGGAGAGCGACTTGTCCGGGAAGCGGGCGTCGTATGTTGCAAGCAGTTTGTTTATCTCATCTGCTGCAAGACGATATGCCTCTTCCTTCTCGGGTGAGGAGACAGCCATTGGATATACGCTGCCGCCTATTTTAAGTGTTATGCTCTGATCCATTACTTCTCAAGCAATTTTATGCATTTGTCAATCTCACGGATTAGCTTGTCGATTCTCTCCTTGGCAAGATCGTGGTCTCCCCCGCCGGTGAAGGCATTGGAAAGCATCAGGTTGTCTATCTGTCCGTTCAATTCAGTAATCTGCTCTTTGTAGACTTTTATGGTCTCCTTGCTTTGAGCCAGACTCTCAGCGAGCTTGTTGGCACGCTGCTTTTCCTGTTCATATAAGCTGATAAGCTTGGTTATGTCCTGTTGTAGTTGCTCGAGCATATAAACCGTATTAGTCCAACTACAAATATATAAGGATTATTCATCTTATCCAAAAATTCAAGCCAAAACAAGCATCATTGCGCAAGGGTTATGGAGTAAAATCGCTAAATTTGAGGCATGAAAATGCATCGATTCCTAATTCTAAGTTTGTTCGCCTGCACGATCGCCGCAGGGTGCGCATCATCGGCAGATGTGAAAGTGATGACAAAGGCTGAACTGCTCGACAAGATCAAAGGCGGCTGGGCCGGGCAGGCCATAGGTTGTACCTATGGCGGGCCCACCGAGTTCAGATATACCGGAAAAATGATCGACGACAGCATCGACATCGCATGGCCGGAACATTACATGAAGTCATACTTCGACAACAGCCCGGGCCTGTACGACGACATCTACATGGACCTGGCCTTCGTCGACGTGTTCGACAAGAAGGGGCTCGGTGCGCCGATAGAGGAGTTCGCCACCGCATTTGCAAACGCCGGCTATCCCCTGTGGCATGCAAACCAGCAGGCACGGTACAACATCCTGCAGGGCATGCTTCCGCCGGAATGCGGATACTGGGAGAACAATCCACATGCAGATGACATCGACTTCCAGATCGAAGCCGACTATGCAGGTCTCATGGCACCCTGCATGCCAAACGCTGCGGTTTATTATTCCGATGCCATAGGCCATATCATGAACTATGGCGACGGCTGGTACGGAGGCGTCTACGTGGCTGCAATGTATTCACTGGCCTTCATGTATGATGACATCGAAGTCATTGTCAAGGAAGCCTTGAAGACCATCCCTGCAGAAAGCAAATTTTTCAAGTGCATGTCCGATGTGATAGAATGGCATGAAACATACCCTGATGACTGGAAGACCACATGGACTCTGGTACAGGAGAACTGGTCTGACGACATAGGCTGCCCCGACGGTGTGTTCAAACCGTTCGACATCGACGCCGTCATAAACAGCGCATATATAATCATAGGTCTTCTTTACGGAGAAGGCGACTTTGCGAAAACAATTGAAGTCGCAACCAGATGCGGGCAGGATTCGGACTGCAACCCCGCATCCGCCGGCGGAATCCTTGGAACCATGCTCGGATACAGCAACATCCCCGAGTACTGGATGCCCAACCTCCGCGAGATCGAGGACAGGAACTTTGCATATACCGACATCTCCCTTGACAAGGTATACCGCATGTCTTTCGACCAGGCTCTACAAGTCATCGGGAAGAACGGCGGAAGCACGGACGGTGAAGAGATTTCCATCCCCAGCCAGACTCCTCAGACGGTCCGCTTCGAGGAATCCTTCGCCGGCCACCGGCCTGCAGGTACAATAGAAGTCAACAAACCATTGGAAGAAGTCGGTGAACTCACGTTCGAAGGCAATGGCATCGTCGTCTCCTACCGTATCGACAGCGAGGAATACGGAAGAGTCTCAGACGCCGCCTTCGGCCCGACAATCCAGGTCGAGGTTTATCTTGACGGCGAACCCTCAGGAACAGCAGTCCTCCCCTGCGACTTCCACTCGCGCAAGCAGGAACTGTACTACAAGTACAATCTGCCCGACGGCCCTCATACGCTGTCTTTCAAACTCATAAACCCCGGCAAGCACAAGTGCATCATCACTTCCTGCCTTGTCTACTCCGGCGATCCGGATACATCAAATTCCCGTTAATGCAGATATGGTCAAAAAGATGATTCTCGCGGCAGCAATGGCCGCTACGATGATGTGCGCCTGCACGGCGCCGAAGGGGCCGCAGACTGTGGCGCACAGGGGTTATTGGGATATCGAAGGCAGCGCGCAGAACTCGCTGGAGTCGCTGCGGCAGGCGGGCGGACACGGCTTCTACGGAAGCGAGTTCGACGTCTACGCCACGCCCGACGGCGAGTTCGTGGTCAACCACGACGACGTCTTCCATGGCATGAACCTCTACTCCACCCCTTACACTGAATACAAGGACTCCACCCTGGCCAACGGCGAAAAGATAGCAACCCTCGACCAGTATCTCTCGGAGTTCCGCAATTATCCGGACCTTCAGCTCGTCTTTGAACTCAAGTCAAAGGGTGATCCCGAGTACGAGGCCAGGGCAATTCCCGGCATCCTCGCCAAACTTGACGAATACGGCCTCGCAAACCGCACCGACTTCATCTGCTTCAGCCTTACCGCCTGCCAGGCAGTCGCCAAGGCGAAGCCGGAGATGATGGTCGAGTATCTTAACGGCGACCTCTCCCCTGCCGAACTGAAGCCGATGGGCATCAATGGCATAGACTATCACATCAGCGTCTTCCAGAATCACCCCGAATGGGTCGCACAGGCGCACGAACTCGGCATGGTCGTCAACGTATGGACGGTCAACGACGAGGAGGACATCAATGCGATGCTCGACCTCGGCGTCGACTTCATAACGACAAACGCCCCCGAACTCTCGGAGGCGCTGATTAAAGCCAAGGAATAAACGCTATTATCCGCGCAGCCAGCCGTGCTTCTCCACGCTGTAGATGGGCAGGAACGGCACGAGTATAGGCGTCTTTTTGACGTATGCCTGATACTCGGGGTCGGCGCCGTAGTTCTTGTTCTGGCGTATCTCAAGCCGGCGGGCACCGCTGAACATGATATAGACTATCCCGATGTAGCCGACGATACTGACGAGCCACTGCCACCAACTGCAACTTGCGCCGATGCACACGAGCAGGCACCCCGTCCAGGTAATCATCTCTCCGAAATAATTCGGGCAGCGCACGATGCGGTATAGACCGGTGTCGACGAAGCGCTTGGGGTTCACCTTCTTTGCGGCGGACTTCTGCGCGTCGGCCATCGACTCGACTGCAACGCCGAGAAGCATCACTGCAAGGCCGATCCAGGCCCACAGGCCGCTCATCTGCACGCCATCCGCCGTATTGGAAAGACGTGACGCCACCGGGAACACCTCAGCCGCATACAGCAGCGCGCAGCTGACCCAGATGATGACGGTCACCCCTACCGGATAGCCGTCCTCCCGCGTATTCTCCGCGAGAACCTTGCGGTATGAAGCGCTCTTCAGCTCCCTGTAGAGAAGATAGCCGCCAAGCCTGCAGCCGTACAGGAAGAGCACTGCACACAGCAGCGCCGTGGGCACCGTCAGCACCTGGCGGAACACGACGGCCATAGCCACCGCACACCCCGCAATGCTGAACCCGTAACCTATACTGATAAAGTAGATGAACTTCTTCCACCCAATGGCCGAAATGACCAAAGAAACCAAAAACAGAATCCAAAAAATACTCATATCCCTACAAATATAGCCAGAATATCCTGGAATTCCTCAATACGACAGCACACAGCTTCCGTCTTTACGGCAGACCTCGAAGTTGTAGCTCTCGTTGATGGCGGATGCAATGATGGTACATTCGGCCCCTGGTTCGAGGTCAGGAAGCGCAATCCTCACTGACTCGCCTGAAGCGTTGACATAACTTATGTAGTATCCTCTCAGAACATACGAAGGGATGCTGTCCTTTACTCGCATTTTGATCTTCATATCCGTACCGGCATCGCCCGCAGGCTTGATGTCAATCACCTGCAAAGGACACATGATGCCCTGCAGCAGATAATATGAAGGCTTGGGATCAAGGGTCTTGCCGCATATGCCGTGGCGGCGTATGCGGTTGCGCCCGAGACCTTCCTCCCCCATGTGGGTACGGTAATCTTCAAGACAGAAATAGATGTATCCGCAGATCTCCGGATGCTTCTGCCATTCTTTGATGTGGTAGAGCATGTCATCCATGCGGCGCGTGTCGCCACCTGTGTGCGCAGGCTCGCAGAGACCGTATTCGGTAATGAAAAGAGGTCGTCCTGAAAGCACGGGACGCAGTTCTTCGAGATATATTGCCACCTGCTCACGCGGCTGGCCGAACCACGTATCGGTGTATTCATTCCATGTGGGCAGGTCGAGAGCCATTGCAGGATCTGCCTCATGGCGGAAGTGAAGACCATTGCTGATGGCATCGACTATGCGGGTCGTATCCATGGTCCTGACGACATCCCTCATAAGAAGTATATCCTCGGTATTGTCGGCAACCTCATTGCTCATGCCCCAGGCCCAGACCGAAGGATGGTTATAATGGGCCTCGACCATCTCGGCCACCTGCTTGAGGGCTGTCTTGCGCAATTCAGCATTCAACGGCCCGGCGGGGCCTCCCCACCATGAAATCTCCTCCTGGACAAGTATGCCAAGACTGTCGGCTATATGCAGGCGCTCCTCATCCTGTACCCAGTGGTAGCGAGTTATTGTGCATCCGAGATCCTTCATGCGCCCAAGAGTCTTCAGCATATATTCAGGGCTCTCGGCCATGCCGAAGGCGGGATTCGATCCGGGCATGTTCTCAAGTCCGGGAAGTCTGACCTTCTCTCCGTTCAGGACGAAATGGTCTCCCTCCACACCAAAGGTACGGAAACCGAAAGATTCTCTCCTGACATCAGAAAGGCCGTTCTTGTCGAATACACGCAGCTCGAAGGTGTAAAGATTAGGATCATCGAAATGCCAGAGCATGACCTTGCCGCATGGTGCTGAATAATGGAAGATGCCGTCAGCGCCGCTCTTGAGCATCTCAGAGCCACAGAAGACCTCGCGGCCAGTGGCGTTTTCAGTGATCCGGAGTTCAAAGCGGGCCTTGCGCACCTTCTGCTCATGGAGCCTGATGGCGAAGCAGGCGGTGGCAGTACTGTCCGCCAGATCAATCTGAGGAGTCACATGTGAATATCTGATGCTCAACGGGCCGGATGTATGAAGAGAAACGCTGCGGTAAATGCCGCCGTCATTTGCCCAATCGAACTGCCGTTCAAATGGAAGGTTAGTTGAGCTGAAACTGTTGTCGCACTCGACCTCTACCCTGTCGTTGCCGTCGAAGCGCAGCATAGGAGTAATGTCCATGCTGAACGGAGTGTACCCGGCATCGAGATGTTCCCCCGCGGGAATGCCGTTTACCGAGACGCGCGCATCATGATAGACAGCATTGAAGCATATCCTCACCTGCTTCCCCTTCATCGCGCCCGTCACCGGCAGCAACCGGCTGTAAACAGCCTTGCCGGCATACTCCTCGAGCCCGTCCATCACATTATAGGTATGAGGAACCGTCACTTTAACCGGCCCCATCTTTCCCGGAACACAGAAATCCCACTCCCCATTAAGCGAAATGTTCTCCTGCGCCATGACGATGCCAGGAACTAGCAGTGACAATATAAGAGTCAAGAATAATCTGTTCATATCTGTATGTGTTGGTTCATCTCTCGAGCCATATTCTCGTCATCGGATCAGACAAGGAGTATGCGTACCCTTTTTTAGTTAAGATTCCGGCCTCAATCAGGGCTTTTGCTGCAGATTGAACGGCACTGGCCGACTTGAGATTATGTCTCTTGATAAATGCTCCGGATGTAATGCCTGTTGCTGTCTTCTCTGCACTTACAGCATACAGCAGTTCCTTCTGAGGTTCGGATATACCGGCCAGGATTTCCTTGATTTTCGTACCGCATTCGTTAATGTAGTTGCCACTAAACAGTTCCGCCTCTTCCTTGGAGCAGATTTCCCCCTCGTCTGTATAGTAATAGCAGTCGTGCAGTACACGGTGAACATATAATGTTATGCCTTCAAACAAGTTGTAAATTACGTCAAAAGCCTCTCTCTTCAGGTCCTTCCCAGATTTCGCAAACTGATTTTGGGCGAAGGAATAATAGCGATCCGGGGCAATGGGCTCCAGCTGTATCGTAGTTGCACTCTGATAGAACGGCCTTTTGTCTGATTGGAACATTTCTGAAAGTATCCTTCGCTCCGATCCGGCAAAAATGATATGTGTATTGGCCAACTTCTGGATTTTTCCCCTAAGCAGTTCCTCCACATTCTTTTCCGGATAGTTGGCGATTCTCTGGAATTCATCAATTGCAATGATGCATGGTCTGTCGGCAGATTCGAGAAATGCAAAGATCTCGTCCAGCGAGAACTCCGGGCTTTCAACATCACCAAGTCTGATGTTGAAAGTAGGTGTCGCTGTTACCGGGTCATAGCCAATGCTTGCCGTCAAGGACTTGAGCGAGGCAAGGAAACTGCGTCTGAGCTTCTCGCTCTTCTGAGCAACAGTTGCGAATGCTGAATTTCCTAGTTCCTTGACAAATTCCTTCAAGGATGATGTATGCAGGATGTCGATGGAAACCGTATAGTAATTGTCCCTGACATATTCAAGGTCGAAGCAATGGTTGATCAGGCCTGTCTTGCCTATACGCCTCTGAGCTATGAGGACAACATTTTCCTGGTTCTCAATGCTCTTGAGAAGTTGCTTTGTCTCTGTTTCTCTGTCGCAAAAGAATTGCGGCGGGATTCTGTTTGTCAGGTAGAATGGATTTGTTTTCATATCGCAAATATAGCAATTATTTAAATTACATTATTTGTTTTACATAAAACACATTCCTTGTACCACTTGATATTTCGCAAAAACAACAAGACCCCGGCGCCAAAGGCCGGGGTCCTGATATTAGAAGCTTGTGAAACTGTTCCAACTATCGTTCGTCTCGCACGAGACTTCAACTCCGTCCGGGAGATTGGGGAACAGGTTGAAGCCCGTCTTTTGCTCAATCTCGTCGACGCTGACAGCATAATTCGTGAAAGAGTCACCAGAATACTCCCTGTTCTCGAACCAGAACCCTACTGCTGAAGCAGAAGTCACCTGCCCGCTAGAGTTGCGCTTCACCTTGAGTATCGCCTTCCAGAAGTAATTGGGAACAGGAACCTTTGACGGCTGCACGCTAGATGAAGTTGCGTTGAGATACTTGATGGTCTCAGATCCGCCAACCGTCTTGTATGCAACGCCAGTAACGACATAAACAGTATCGGTTGAGCTGGTGAGGTTACGCACACTGTTTTCAAGTGAGTTCCATACACTGCCGTTGAACTTATTGCCTATCTGAGGCGACTGATTCGTCAGATAATACAACTCCTCCACCCTCTTGCTGTCGTTTCGGTCAGCATTGGGAACGATGTGTCCCCTGCTGTATGCATCATTGCCATAGTTGGTGCCGTAGCTGTAGTTCTTGACGTCGATCTGATACTTCGAATCAACATAGGGATTGTATCGCCATGTCGAAGACGCGCTGCCCGAAAGGTCGCTCGCAGTAAGCCGGTATGCAGCCCAAAGTGAACCGTAATTTTCCTTATCGTACAGATAACTGTAGTTGCGGCCTTTCCCATTGCCGAGGAACCCTGCCTGACGGTTGGAAGTCTCCGCAACTGCAGGAAGCTCCATCCACTGCGGAACCTTGCCCACCACGGCGGACTCAGTCTTGAAAGACTTCACCTCACCGTAGAAATCCGTATTCCCGACCTGGATGACCGCCCTATAATAATAAGTAGTATTCGGAGTCAGACCTGTAACGCTCACGCTAAAACTTCCGGCAGGAGCTTCCAACCCACCATTGTTATAGTACGCGGTACTTTTCAGACTCGAACTCGATGTTCCATATTCAAACCAAACCTCGTAAGGCTGAGCCGTCGCCTCTTTATAAGAAGCAGACAGGGTTGCCCCTGTCTGCCCAATATTAGAAGCTCCGGCGGTAATCACTGTGGCCTTTTCGCCCCCGGCCCCGCCGCCGGATGATGGTCAGTCGTTAATTGATATTGATTTCACATAAATGGCGCCAGCTGATGAAACATTCACTGTAAATTCAATGACACCATCAAGTGGTGTATCACTTGTAAACTCAAATGTTACAACAGCATCTGCTGTAGACCCAGATATTGTTGCTGATGTAGTCTTTGCCACAAGCGTTACGTCGCCAACCTTCGCTGTCGGTGTAATCGTATTTCCACTCTTAGCACACAGAGCTATCTTAAGGTTTGTAATACCCTTAGCATTATCATCATTGCAATAGGTCGCATAATTCTCTCCCTTAATAGTAAGAGTCTTCATTTGGTTCGTGTTTGCTGCACCAAATTGCTGGCCGCGGTTAGAATCAAAATTGCCTACAGTAGGAGAGCCGTTACAACTTGTTTTGATTGGTGTCCAGCTAACATTATTCACAGTTGTCTCGGTATCCCAAGCTGAAAACTTGGACGCTGACGCAAGTTGCCATGAATATGATTTGCCTGCAGTAAGTGTCGAAGGTTCTGTCTTTTTCGCCTGTGTAAGATTAATCACTACAGCGTCCACACCAGTCGCAGACACAGTAATATTGGCAGTTCTTCCATCAGTTGTGCTTGTGTTTTCTGTTACTGTAACAGGAACTGTATTGCCATCCTTCTGGCCAACCGTAAATGCTGTGTTATCTGAAGTTACTGTCCAGCCTTCAACGTTTGTATCAACTGTAATAGTCACAGTCTCGCCAGCAGCAGAGACATTTGTCTTGTCTGCGCTTGCATTCAAATAAGACGGAACAGGAGGATTACCGTAAGTAACTGTAATCTTGGTGATTTTGCTAGTACCAGTGCCGTTCAAGATTACGGTTGATGATGAACCAGTCCAAACACCATCACTCACTTCGCCGAATGCTGTGCTACCCTCAAATTGAATCTTGGTAATTACATTGGAAGTGCTATTGAAAGTCAGTTTAGCTCCACTATAGACTCTTAAGTCATAACTTCCATTAGAATTCCAAACACGGGTATTGGTAGAACCATTCTCTGTGTTGGATATGGTAATAGGACTTACAGAGCAAGATTCCAATGTCGTTCCAGCACTAGCATTAGGAGCCGTAATACCCAACTTTGCCAGCGCATCTGTAGAAGAGAAATCAAATACAACTGTACCAGACTCTGAAGAAACATCCTTAAATGTGGCGCTGACGGTAACATTCGATGCCGGCATTGTAAATTTGTTGTTTGTAACTGCAATGGCGTTGTTGCCGGCATCCTTAACAATCCATACATCAAGGCCGTAACCTGTAGCCGGAGTAGCTGTAAGAGTTACCTCGACACCAGCAGCAGCCTTTGTAGGGTTAGCCGAAACGGAGCCATTGAGAATGCCGCTAGCGATTATCACATCATACTGAGTTGCGGCGATTTCAGAAATATCTTCAGCAGTACGAGGTGCGATTTCTTTAGTTTCGCCGTACTGAATATAAACTCCCGTGACATTGTAATGAGCGCCTGAGTTCAAACTAGGAAGAGTAATGAAAGTATTGTATGGCTTAATAACATTGGTGCCGTCTGTGAATACGGTACCATTATATGTCAGGTCATCGAAAGTGATGACAGCACCTGTATTGACACCCGAAAGTTCAGAAATGCTGATTGTAGCAGGAATGACAGAACCACCCTTAGTAACAGTTAATCCCACAGATGAAGATGAGATATTCGTGAATTCAGCGGCTCCATTGTAACGCGTCAATGCACATGAATTCACTGTTCCGCTAAGGATATCACCCGCCATAAATCCATGTCCTGACTTGAATATAATGAAGCCCTTGGTTCCATCAGTAACGTATACATTATCACCCTTCACACCTGAAACGACCCAATCATCAAAGGTCACCATATAATTACCAGCTTCTCCAGACGCTTCATAAATAGCGTCAACTGTTGTAAGAACATCATCGGGATCGATGATAGAAATAGTATATGAAGCGCTTCCTTCATGATATGTATCGTCAGAACATGCAGTCGCAGTTATTGTAACTTCGCCTGCAGAAAGAATCTGGACTGCACCAGAAGTCGCATCAACAGTTGCAACTTCATCATCACTTGAACTATATGTAACGGTCGTCTGAGCACCGGTTACTGTAGGTGCTGTGAACGTTTCACCAAGTATAACCTCATACGATTCCTGAGGGAAACTGAGTGTCTGGTTCTGTTTAGATGCTCCTGTATATTTGTATAACTGGACGGGCTCTTGACCTGACTTATAATAACGGAAACGTTCATTTGAATCACCTGCCGTTTTATTATATCTCAATGTACAGCCGCCAGCGCCCTTAACGACAACGGAGTTATCACCATAAACAATAGTATTTACTTGTGCTTCATCCGAGAAATCTATGCCATTGCTATTTACAGACTTACCAATATATTTACCACCATTAATCTGAATTGAATAACCACCATCTATGGGTGCGATCGTTAAAATAGCAGCACCATCAGGTTTTGCCTCGATTACACCATCATTGATTGTACCATCAGCATGGCATTTACCTGCATCAACACCAGTCCAGCAAAGTCCTGCAGTCGCACTTGATTCGTAAACAAGGAGATATTCTCCACTCCAGTCGGCGAGTTCTGAAGTAACCTTTTCGTATACGGGTTCAGAAACAACTTCGCAACCCTCGAAATTGATATTCAAGCCCTTAACATTACCGCGTGTAAAGGAGATTGTTTTGGTGATATCTTTTGTATAGGTGTGAGGAGCGCCGGTAGCATCTGCAGTGGCAACAGTGATGCTAAAGCCCTGAGTTTCAGTGGGAAGCAATACTGCCACAACCGTAGCACCACTACCAGTAACATCACTTTCAATGGGGCTTTCGGTTGTAATTGTTATTCCTTGTTCTAGATTAACAAAGGATTGATCTTCAAAATTAAAATCACCTGCAAAATTGGAATTGTTGGAAATAAGTTTAACCTCAGTTACTTCTTCACCTTCAATGTTAAGCAAATTCAGCTGAGCGAAAGAAACAAGCCTCTTAAAGCAGAACTGAATGGTACCATCTTCAGCTGCAGTTGTCTCTGCTGCAACCATAACATCAGAATCTTGGTCATATACCAACGTTCCATCATCTTCATCTTCATAGAAAAGCTGTTCGGATGCTACTTTGGAATTAAAGTAGCCAGAATATGTAGCTCCTGAAACAGGCTCTCCAGCGAAGTCCGCCTCAATTGTCATCAGATCGTTATCAAGATACGCACATATTCCAGTAGCGGGTTCTCCATTCTCGAAAACAAAGAATTTTGCAGGGCTGGGTGTTTCTTCTGACAATGTCCAAATCTCTTCATCACCAGTAGACCATGAATAGATAACAGCATTTGTTGGTTCATCAATGTTGTACGTGGTTTTTGTAAACTCACGATCTGCCACAATCTTTACTTTGTGAGAGGTTTCAGCAATGGATTCGGGAATGTCCTCCTTGCAACCAACTAATGATATTGCTGCTGCAGCAATAAGCATCATAGAATAGAATGACTTTCTCATAGCTGTTCAATTAGAGCATTTCTGGTTCCTCTTCATATGTGCCATCTGCGCCAGCTTCTCCCTGGCTACCAAAAAGACTTGCACATACTAGACCTTCCACGTGCACACGCACGACTTTGCACACGGGTGTTCTATACTCGTGCGCGCATAATAATTTCTTTTTCATTTTGATTGAATAAATTAATATTTTCCACACCTATAAAAATCAGTCATAACAGAGCCCTGGAGGGCCTGGAATGCCGTTTTTAATGTGATTTTCTAGGAAGAAGAAGGCAATGGAAAATTGCCCTCTCGTTCCTAAAAACCACAAATCTCACAAATTTACAAAAATCTTTTCAAGAAATCAAATAGTCAAGTGGCTATATTTTAAGTCATTACGAACAATTTTCAGATTAGTGAAAGTAATATCATTTCGGTCCATCGATGCAGTTGAATGGTCAAACATTCCAACCTTATTCACGTTTCTGCCCGTAGATATTGCAGTTTTGTCAGGCGATTTTCACACGATATGCCATACTATTTTCTTCAAGAAACGGTAGATTAGCCATTGATGACAGGAGGGATTGTCGCTAAATTTGTTGTGATGGGGCCGCGCGATTTGCGGTGCATCATAAACGAACTAAACTATGGAAAAGGACAAGTACTACTTCAGGGAGCAGGAATGCGCCGATGTGTTCAATCGGCTGGGAACGGTGTTCAACGCAAACACACCTGAGAGGCATCCGACGATCTTCAACACAAGCGAGGATTACATGGCTGGAATGTCGATCTTCGGCATAAGTGCGATGATGTTTCCGAGGATGCGGATCTTCGCATTCCAGCTGATGAGCAACCACATCCACATGGTTGTTTCGGGAGACAACGAATACATAAAGGAATTCTTCAGTTACTTCAAGGAAAGGCTTGACAGACACTTCAATAGCCAAGTTGATTTGAGTAGCTTTGAGTTGACGTGCTTCCCGGTGAATGACCTTGCATACTTCCGTAACTGCATAGCCTACACTAACCGAAACGGATTCGTCGTTTGCGACTGCTTCACCCCATTCTCCTACCCCTGGGGCACCAGCCCCTACTTCTTCCAACCCATGGTCAAGCAGTACGCAATATGCTGCGGCAAACCTCTTGGTATAGCGAAGGTTCGACAACTGATGCACACCAAGGTGGCAGACCAGTTCAAAGATGTCAAGACCATTGACGGTTATGTGTCGCCTTTGGAGTTCTGCGATATTGCCACGGCCGAGTCTGTGTTCAGAGATGCCAAACAATACTTCTATAATATCTCGACAAAAGTTGAGGCGTATTCGGCAATTGCTAAATCATTAGGCGAATCGGTATACTATAACGACAATGACCTGTTTCTCGTCGCAAAGAAGATTGCATCGAGCTGTTTTGGGTGTGAGAACCTTAGAGCATTGGATGCAAAGCAGAAAATCGAGATTGCCAAGAGGCTTCATTTTGATTATAACGCCAGCACAAAACAGGTTCAGCGCTTGCTGAAGATAAATCCCGAAATTCTTGAGTCGATCTTCTGAAAACGGCCAATAAATCACTGTTATTTAGGCCATTAGGCATCACACGGCCTAAAACTGAGTCCAAAACTGGCGCGGCGACGTTATAGAGAGCTCCGCGCCTAAAATAAACTGATTAGTTGGCCTAATCACATATTCCGGCCAGAATCGAGCCTCATTTTCGGCCGGCAGGAGCATTGAGGGCTAACGGCGCGGCTGCGGGCTGGAGGTGGTGGGAGGCGATTTACCAACGTGAGGCGGCAAGGAGGGACCGATTGTGAGGAGCCGGTCCGCGTTAGCGGATTGCGAGGACTGTTTGAGCCGAATACGAAGTATGAAGGCGAGTTCCGCAGCAAAGGTGACGAGGCGGTACCGACAGCCTCACGGCAGTCTGAGCCGACTACCACCTCCAGCCCGCAGACCGCGCAGAGTAGGATGGGATCAAGGTTCTGTCTGCTTACGCGAGGGTGGCGATGGAGGGGTGGTTGGCACACTGAGCGGTGCCAACAGGCAGATGTTTGCGTGATTGCGGGAGTGCGAGGGTGAAGTGCGGCACCGCAGCCGAACTTACGTCCGGCAGCAAAAGGCAAGCGTCGCCCGGATCCTTTGGGGAGTCCGGCCGGCACTTGCCTTTTGCCCAGTCAGGGACGCCCTCAGCCAGTCGGCATCCGCCGCCAGCCTGGGGCTACGTTGAGATGTGGTCGCAAGTAAAAAAGCCCGCCGGGGAGGGCGGGCTTTAATATCTTGGGTATGGATTGTGCGGGAGGGGTTATTCGGTGATGCCTTTGTAGGTTTCGCAGACTTCCATGTAGCTTTCGAGGTTGCCGATGTCGTAGCGGGAGCCGGGCATTTCCATGGCGTGGACGGGAACCTGTTTGCTGAGCCAGGCGATGAAGGAGCCGGGGGCGTCGGTGCCGCAACCGGCAAGGATGCCCTGGCGGACGAGTCTGGTGTCGCTGCGGGTATAGTAATAAAAAGGAGGACAGCACCAGTGGGCGCGGGGATTCTCGGGCTTCTCTTCCATGGAGATGATCCTGTCGTGGCTGTCGATCTCGACGACGCCGCATTTGCGGAGGCGGAAAATTTCTTCCTCGAAGTAGCGCATGATGCAGGAAGTCCTGACCTCAAGAGCGTAGTTGATGAAGCGCTGGAGGCTGAAGTCGAGGACGTTGTCGCCGGCGATCACGAGGACGTCGTCGTCGATGTTGCACTGGTCGATGGCGAACTGGATGTCCTTGACTGCGCCGAGGCGGGTCTCGTTGGACTCGGTGCCGTCGTCAAGAATGGTGATCTTGGCGGAGCCGCCGCGGGCGGCGAGCCAGTCGGTGAAGCAATGGGCGAACTTGTGGTTGCTTATGATGATGAACTCATCGACTGCGCCGGAGGCATCGATGTCGTCGATAAGCCAGTCGACAATGGTCTTCTCCCCCACTTTGAGCAGAGGTTTGGGGAAATTCTCTGTGAGCGGATACAACCTGGTTGCATATCCCGCTGCAAGGATCAGACACTTCATAATGTAACGCCGTCGGCAGTGTGACAGATGACTCCCTGATATTTACCCTTCAGGTCGGGGAAGGCGGCAAGGTATTCCTGCTCAACCTTCTGCAGGATGCTCTCCTCGAATGCGGGATCGATGATGGCCATGCAGCAGCCCTTGAAGCCGGCGCCGCTGAAGCGTCCGCCGTAGATGCCGCCGGTATGGGTCATAATCTCGTAGAGGGTCTTGAGCTCGGGAGAGCCGGTCTCCCAGTTATAGATTGAAGATCTGCCGGACTCGAAGCTGAGACGGCCGTACTCCTCGATGTCTCCCCTGCGCCATGCGGCTGCGCCGGCCTCGACGCGGGTAAACTCGCTGAACCAGTGCTCGGCACGCTTGTGCCAGTTCTCGGGAAGCTTGCTGCACTGCTCCTTGTAGATCTGGGGGGCGATGTCGCGGAGGTTGGTCTCGGCGAACTTGCCGTAAGGCAGGCCGGCAAAGGCCTTGAGGGCGTATGCGGCACTGCGGGCCTCATCTACCCTCATATTGAATGCGCTGCCTGCGAGAGTGCGCTCGACTCCGCTGAAGAAGATGGCGAACTCGTAGGGCTTCATATTCGGAGACTCGGGAATGAGCTCGTATGCATCGTCTTTGCAATCGAGATAGAGAAGATGGTTCTTGCGGGAGTACACCTCGCAGCTCTGGTCCAACTTGCCGCAACTTACGCCGACGTAGTTATTCTCGGCTGCCTTGGCAATGGTAATAATCTCGTTAGGAGTCAGCTGGATGCCGTTGACAACGCAGAGCGCCTTGAGGAAGGCGATGCAGACTGCGGCGGAAGAGCTGAGGCCGCCGATGGGCAGCGAGCCCTCGATCACGCCGCAGAGACCGGTGCGAAGAGGGAAAAGCTGACTTAGCTCCAGCGTGATGCCGCGGAGATAGTCGGCCCAGTCGTCCTGCTTGGTCTCGGGGATGCTGCGGATGTGCCACTGGGCGCGCTTGCCGAACTGGAGGCTCGCAAGCTCGATGACACCGTTCTGCTTGGGGGCATAGGCGATGCTGATGCCCTTGTCGATAGCGAAGCCGGTGATCTTGCCCAGATTATGGTCAGAATGTGCACCGATAGGACAGATTCTGTAGGGACAGAAAGAGACGTCCTCGGGCGACTTCTTGTAGATTTCTTCGAATTTGGTTATGCAGGTCATAGTACACTAGGTGGTTTATCGTCTCAGGGATTTCAGGCGCTGCTGGAGCGAGCCGTCAACGGCCATCTTCATCATCTTCCTGGTACCCTCGAACTGCTTGATAAGCTTGTTCACATCATTGAGAGTAGTGCCGGAACCGTCGGCAATCCTGCGGCGGCGGGAGGCATTGAGGCACTCGGGATGCTCACGCTCGTAAGGGGTCATGCTCTTGATGATGGCCTCAGTGGGCTTGAAGGCGTCATCGGGAATATCCACGTCCTTGAGGGCCTTGTCCATGCCGGGAAGCATGCCCATAAGGTCCTTCATGTTACCCATCTTCTGCACCTGCTGGAGCTGGTCGTAGAACTCGTTGAAGGTGAACTGGTTATGGGCTATCTTCTTCTTGAGTGCGCGGGCCTCCTTCTCATCGTACTGCTCCTGGGCCTTCTCAACGAGGGAAACAACGTCACCCATGCCGAGGATTCTGTCGGCGACGCGGGCGGGATAGAAAATATCGAGGGCATCCATCTTCTCGCCTGTGCTGACGAACTTGATGGGCTTGCCTGTAACGGCCTTGATAGAAAGAGCGGCACCACCGCGGGTGTCGCCGTCCATCTTGGTGAGGACGACGCCGTCGTAGTCGATGGCTGCATTGAAAGCCTTGGCGCTCTCGACAGCGTCCTGACCGGTCATGGCGTCAACTACGAAGAGAGCCTCGGTAGGCTTCACGGCCTCGTTCATGGCGCGGATCTCGTCCATCAGTTCCTGGTCGACGGTCAGACGGCCGGCGGTATCGATGATGACGACGCTGTAGCCCTCGGTACGGGCGTGCAGGAGCGCTGCCTTGGCAACCTTGATGGGGTCGGTCTCCCCTTCTATCGTGAAGACGGGAACGCCGACCTGCTCGCCGAGAGTCTTCAACTGCTCGATGGCGGCGGGGCGGAAACAGTCGCAGGCTGCAAGGAGGACCTTCATGCCCTTCTTGCTCTTGAGATTGAGAGCGAGCTTGCCGCTGAAGGTGGTCTTACCGGAACCGTTCAGACCGGCAACGAGAACGATGCCAGGCTGGCCCTTGACATTGATGGATGTCTCGGTGGAGCCCATGAAATCGGCCAGCTCGTCGTGGACGATCTTGACCATCATCTGCTGAGGCTTGACGGCGGTAAGAACGTTGGAGCCTATGGCCTTAGCCTTTACACGGTCGCAGAAATCCTTGGCGACCTTGTAACTTACATCGGCGTCAAGAAGGGCGCGGCGGACTTCCTTAAGAGTCTCCGCGATGTTTATTTCGGTAATCTTGCCCTCGCCTTTGAGGAGCTTGAACGATTTTTCTAACTTTTCTGAAAGGTTCTCAAACATATCTGTCTCTGAATATCCGACAAAAATAAGTAAAAAAACTTATTTGCGGAAGAGTTTGGCCATATCGGCCTCCATAAGCGGCGCAACTGTATCCTCGGGGATGAACGCCCAGGTGCCGAGCAGATCCTTGTTGTTCAGGAGCTCACTGGTAACGTTGCCGTTGCGCTGGATGAAGTTGTATATCAAATCTCTGATTTCGGGGTATTTGGCAATGATTCGCTGATCCATTTCTTCAGCTGAGATTTTGGCGCCCTCACGTATGAGCCCGCCGCCTCCGTTGGCACGGTATGAGGTCATTGCAACATTGTACCACTGGTCGGGATCAAAGGCCGAGCCGTCGGCCATGGTGGTGATAGCCACCCTGCTGCCGGCGGTTTTGGTCACATCGACGGTGTAGTTGATACCGGCTGCGGAATCGAAATTATAACTGCGTCCGTCGAACTCCCAGCGGGGCTTGCCGGTGCGGTTGTCGACGCCCTCGGAAATCTTCAGCACATGCTCGCCGGGAGTCTGGATCCAGGCGTCGTAAGAGTACTCGAGATAGTCCTTGATCTCGGAGCCCTTCATGCGGGCGACGACCATCTGGTTCTCGTAAGGATAGATGGTGAACATATCGTTGAAGACAACGTCACCCTTGCGTACGTAACCGTTGAAAGTAAGAGGTGCTGCAAAGGAAATCTGAGCCTCGGGAACGGAGATCTCGACGGTGTGGACGAGGTTGATATAATCGCAGGGTCCCTTGTATGAATCGCGGGTGAAAAGATGCATCGCAAGGGAGCCGACCTTGCGGTTAGTAAATGCCTTGACCTCGTCGAAATCCGACTTGAAGTAATCCTTCATGTCAGGGTCGATAACTTCCTTGTTAAGACGGATAACCTCGGAGGTTGCAGACTTGGAAGCAACCTTCTTGCCCTTAAGGTTGACAACGATTGTGGTATGACCTACATAGCCGGCTCGGGAACCGCTGTTCACATAGCTCAGACCTTCCTTGTCGAGGGCATACTGACGATGGTCGTGAGCACCTACGAGAACATCGACACCATTGATTGAATTGAAAAGGTCAAGAGCCTGGCTCTCAGGCTCGTCGCCATTACCTTCTCCTGTACCGGAATGCACTGCTACTATGGTCACGTCGGGGCGTTCGGCAGCGTTAACCTTGTCGACCCATTTCTGCACGCATGTGGTCAGATTCTGGAAGTCCATTCCCCTCCACTGCTCCTCTGAAACCCAGTTCTTGATATAACTGTTGTTGAAGCCAAGGACGGCAATCTTGAGGCCGGCCTTGTGAAGGATAGTGTATACGGGAAAATAGGGCTTGCCGGTGGACTCGAACACCGTATTGCCACCAAGCCAGGGAATACCGGCAACGCCAAGCTCATAGTTTACCCTGTCGTATACGGGATGGCCAGCTTCGATGTCGTGGTTACCCATCACCATAACGTCATAGCCCATGTATTTGGCAACGAGGGTGAAAAGATGAGGCTTTTCGGTGGCAACATAGTT
Organism: Candidatus Cryptobacteroides sp.; assembly: GCA_045640445.1. GTDB lineage: Bacteria > Bacteroidota > Bacteroidia > Bacteroidales > UBA932 > Cryptobacteroides. The sequence continues at coordinate 38,367 of JAZUFA010000044.1, forward strand.
ATAGTAATAAGAGGCGTTATCGCCCTGGAGGGCGTCGCCGGCGTCGAGAAGGATCACATTCTCGCCGCCGACAGCATTGCGGAGGCTGTCGACGTAATACTTGACGGACATCAGGCTGGTCTTGGTACGCTGGCCGTCGACATATGGCTCGCTGAACCATGATCCGTGAACGTCACCCGTAGTGACAAGATGTATTGTACGCTGCTTCTCGGCCTTTGATGCAGGCATGATGCCGAGCAGGACTGCAATTAAGAGGAATATTCTTTTCATAACTTTCAAAATTACTAAATTTGCCCATAATTAGAAACTCGAAGTTTATGAAATTGTTCACTCCCGTCACCATCGACAAGCTCAGTGTATCAGTCGGTCTCGAAGACAAGATAATGGTGCTCGGCAGCTGCTTCGCCGACAATGTCGGTGAGCGCATGGCTGCCGCCGGATTCAACGTATGCGTGAATCCTTTCGGCACCCTCTACAACCCCGCATCAATCTTCAATGCGGTGGCCAGGCTCGAGAGCGGCAAGCCGTTCGAAGAGGCTGAATGCGTGGAGATGGGAGCCGGTGCAGGACTCATCTGTTCATACTCCCATCACACCTCCTTTGCAAGGCCGACAAAGGCTGAATTCCTTGAAAACGCCAACGAAAAACTGGCTTTTGCGAGCGGATTCTGGCACTCATGCAACAAAGTCATCATAACTTACGGTACATCCTTTGTTTGGAAGGCAAATTGCTTATTATCAAAAGGTGAAACAAAAGAGTACAATTACTTAACAAATTTGTTAACCCCTCAAAAATGCAGTTTTGGAGTGGTTTCGAACTGCCTCAAGAGGCCTGCTGCGGAGTTCACAAGGGAGATGCTCGGCATCGACGAAGTGAAGGCTCTCACCGAGGCAATTTCAGGCTCTTTCCCGGGCAAGGAATTCATCTTCACCGTCTCCCCCATCAGGCATCTTTCCGATGGCGCGCACGCCAATACGATCTCCAAGGCTACCCTTCATCTGGCCACTGCCGGGCAGTGCTACTTCCCTGCCTTCGAGCTGCTGAATGACGAGCTTCGAGACTACCGCTTCTATGCTGAAGACCTCGTACACCCCTCGCCCGCTGCCGTGGGCTACGTGTGGGAAAAGTTCCTCGAAGCTGCCGTTCCGGAGAAGTACTGGCCGCAGATCATGGAAAACGAAAAAGCGGCGCGCCACGCAGCGCACCGCCAGTTCAGATAGTACAGTTATATTAAATCAACTCCTTGAGGTTGATACCGAGTAGTTCGGCCCTCTTGAGTATTCCCGGAAGTTCCTCCTGAGTGAACTTCCGTCTTTCTTCTTCCAGTATGGCGTCCATAGCGCCCTTGGTTACCGAGAAGCCGATGCCGCGTGTGTTGTAGATGATGTTGCGGTCTGAAAGCGTCTCGTATGAGCGGGCGACGGTATTGGGGTTGACACCGATGTTGGCGGCCCATTCACGCACCGAGGGTATTCTTTCCTCGGGTTTGAACTTGCCCTGGAGAATCTGCTCACAGATGCCGTCGGCTATCTGCAGATATATTGGTCTGTTGTTGTCAAACTCCATTTTACTAGTGTTTTAATGTCTTGACTCTGCGCCAGATAAAGTACGTGGGTATAAGTATTACTATAGCATAAAGGCTGTATGAGATCGTCATGATTATCCTGGTCACCTTCTCGGGATCGTCGAGGTTTATAGTATCCAGTATGCCCTCAAGGTCGAAGACCTGGATGGTGATCATGCTGAGGAAGCTGACGATCACACTGAGTGCGATGAGGCAGAGAACAGTCTTGCCGAATTTGCTCTTGTCAAAGATGATGGCGCCAAGGAGGAAGAATACGACATACTCTATCCAGTTGAGGATGGTCGCTCCTGCGATGCTCATTCCAACATTGAAGCCAAGGTCCAGGGTGAAATCGCTGGAAACACGCTGGTCGACGTAGTCGCTGAGGTCCTGGAAATTGAAGTTGGCTGCAATCACCTGACCGTAGGTATCATTGAATATCAGGCTGAAAATGCCGTCCACAGCAAATGTGATAGCAGTAAGGGCGAGCGGGACGATCACGCACGTAAGTATCATCATTGCGGAGAACTTCTCGAGACGCGATGCCGGGATCATCAGCCATTCAGAGCCGAAGCGCTTGTCGGTGAGGGGGCCGTATATCTTGATGGGAAGGACGATGCATCCGATGACCAGAGCTGCGAAATAGCTGATGATTCCGCAGAGTCCGAACCTTACGGCGGTGCCGCTGATGAGCAGGCTGAATGCCTGGACTATACCGAAAAGGATGGCGGGAGTGAGGCCGAGGATGAGGGTCGTAAGACCTGTATCGTTGTAGGCGCGGATGATCTCGCGCTTAAGGAAGAGCCAGAATCTCTTTATATCAAATACCTTGTTCATAATAAGTTACTTCTGTTCAAATAAAGCTTTGATTTGGTCCTTGTTCCTGGCAACGGTATTGAAGAGGGCCTCGATGTTGACCTTGCTTTCAGCACCGTTCACATTGGGATAAACCTGGATGAAACCGCCGGGAAGCTGCTCTGTATAGAGAGTCTCGGGATGCAGGGTTGTACCGTAGTCGAAGAAGAGCTTGCTGTTGATCTCCTCGATGCTGGCGTTAAGCAGGACATCCTGCTTGTCGAGTATGATGATGGGGTCGATGATGTTCTCGAGGTCCCTTACCTGATGGGTGGAAATGACGATAGTGCTGTCTTCAGGGGTGAAGCGCATGATGGCGCTCCTGAACTGGGTCTTTCCGGGAATGTCGAGACCGTTTGTGGGCTCGTCCATGAAGATGTAGCGGGCTCCTGTTGCAAGGGCGAAAGCGATGTGGGTCTTCTTGAGCTGACCTGCCGACATAGTCTTCATCCTCTGGTCAATATTTACGGTGAACTCCGCCATCATGGCCTTGAAGTTGTCCTCGGAGTATTTCGGCCAGAAAACGCCGTTGGTGTTTGCCCAGTCGATTGCCTTTGCGCCGGAAGAGGCGACCTCGTCCGCAAGGTAGTACTGGTCTGAAAGAGTTGCAGGTTCACGGTCATAGGGGTTCGCTCCCCCGACCTTTACTGTTCCATTCTGAGGGGCCTTGAGGCCGCACATCAGGGTCAGCAGAGTGGTCTTGCCCACGCCGTTCTCGCCAAGAAGTCCGTAGATTCTGCCAGGCTCCATCTTCATTGTGATGCCCTGCAGAACCACGTTCCTGCCATAGCTGAAACTTAAATTGTCTATTTCTATCATGGTGTTTGAGTGTATTACTTTAATAGTACACTGCAAAGGTACAACAAAAATTCTTATATGCAAATTTAATTTGTAATTTTGTATGCATTTATCTCGCGCGCGTATGTATTCTTTGTTGATTAGTATGGCGGCCCTCATCCTGGGCTATTTCATCTACGGCAAATTCGTCGACAAGGTCTTCTCTCCCGACCCCAAGCGGCTCACTCCCGCAACGGTCAAGGCCGACGGTATCGACTATGTCCCCCTCCCCGCATGGAAGGCGTTCATGATACAGTTCCTTAACATTGCAGGTACCGGCCCTATCTTCGGTGCAATACTCGGCGCGCAGTTCGGACCTTCATGCTATCTGTGGATCGTGCTGGGCTGCATCTTCGGAGGAGGCGTGCACGACTACTTCACCGGCATGCTCTCCATGCGTCACGGCGGTGCGGGAATGCCCGTGCTCTGCGGCCAGTATCTTGGCGGAAAGATCAAGAAGGTCATGCTCTTCTTCTCCCTTCTTCTTCTCCTTCTCGTCGGTGCCGTGTTCGTGTACAGCCCGGCAGTGATACTCGGCGGCCTCATTGCGGACGGCAGCAGGCGCGCCATCATGATCTGCGTCTTCTGCGTGCTGGGATACTACATCATCGCAACCCTTCTGCCGATTGACAAACTTATCGGACGCATCTATCCCCTCTTTGCCATCGCCCTGCTATTCATGGGATTCGCGCTCTTCGGCTACATGCTGACGCACTGGCCCACGACCGTTCCCGAACTGTGGGACGGCCTGCAGAACCGCGCACCGCAGAACGGAAGCATCTTCCCCTGCATGTTCGTGACCATCGCCTGCGGAGCCATCAGCGGCTTCCACGCCACACAGTCGCCCCTTATGGCGAGATGCCTTACGAACGAGAAGCTCGGACGCCCGATATTCTACGGATCGATGATTACTGAAGGTATCATCGCACTCATCTGGGCTGCAGTCAGCTCATACTTCTTCTACGGAGGCGGTAACGTGGAGATGAGCGCCGAGGCCGTCAAGGCTGCACCGGCGGTCGTCACCGTGGTTTCAAAGTCATGGCTCGGCACTGTGGGCAGCATACTCGCGATTCTCGGTGTTGTGGCCGCGCCTATCACGAGCGGCGACACCGCGCTGCGCTCAGCACGTCTCATCATTGCAGATGCGGCACATATCGAGCAGAAGCACATAGGAAAGCGCCTTGCAGTGAGCCTTCCCATCTTTGCTCTCACCGGACTGCTGCTCTGGTTCGACATTGCAAAGCCTGACGGATTCGATATAATCTGGAGATATTTCGGCTGGGCGAACCAGTCACTGGCAGTGTTCGTGCTGCTTACGGCGGCGGCTTATCTGGTCAAGGAAAAGCCCGGGAAGTACTATCTGATGGCACTCATTCCCGCCTGCCTGCTCACATCGGTGTGCATCACATACATCTGCACGGCAAAGATCGGGTTCAACATGCCTGACAGCACGATTCCTTATATAGGCATCATCTCGTTCGTGGTATGCGCAGTGCTGTATTTCATTTCTGTAAAGAAATATAGGAAGTCATGAACTGCGCGGCCTACGGCAGATGCGGGGCATGCGGAATGCTGGGCATTCCGTATGCGGAGCAGCTGGAGCGCAAGCGCGCTGAAGTCGAAAGACTTATGCGCGGGCGCGGCCTGGGCTGCGAGGTGCATCCCGTTGCCGGAATGGCCGAACCGTGGAACTACCGCAACAAGGTCATCGCCAACATCTCGATGAAGGGCGGAAAGATCAGTTACGGCATGTACGAGGAGAACACCCACCGTGTGGTGTATGCTCCTGATTGTCTTCTGCAGAACGCATCGCTGAACAGCATCCTCGCAGGGCTGAAGGAGGAGATGGACAAACTCCATATCCAGGCCTACGGCTTCGGCGGTGTGCTGAAGCAGATACTGCTCAGGGCGGGAGTCTCCACCGGCCAGGTGCTTGTGGTGTTCGTCACTTCGCAGGATCTATTCCCCGGCAGGGCCGAACTGATCAAGAGGATTACCGCAAGGTTCAAGAATATAAAGTCCATAGTTCAGAACACCAACTTCAGGGACACATCCGTTGTCCTGGGCGACCGTGAGAAGGTCCTGTACGGCCCCGGATTCATAGTGGACGACATCCTGGGAGTCAGGTTCAAGATCAGCGCAAAGTCATTCTACCAGGTTAATCCCCTGCAGACTTCTGTTCTTTACTCAAAGGCAATCGCACTTGCCGGAATCAAGGCCGGCGACCGTGTTCTGGACGCATATTGCGGAATCGGCACCATAGGTCTGTGCGCAGCAGCCCAGACGGGATGCCAGGTCATCGGCGTCGAGATCAACCGCGACGCCGTTCGCGACGCCATCGCTAACGCCAGGCACGCCAAGCTTGACTCGGCGCGCTTCTACTGCGCCGACGTAAAGCAGTTCATGGCAGAGTTCGACTCCCCCGTCGACGTTCTCATCCTCGACCCTCCCCGCGATGGCTGCGACGCCGCTTTCCTTCAGTCGGTCCGCCGGCTGTCGCCCGCCCGCATCGTCTACATCAGCTGCAACCCCGCCACCCAGGCGCGCGACGTCGCCGCCCTCTCGTCCCTCTACACCCCAGGCGACTGCTGGCCCGTCGACATGTTCCCCCACACCTCCCACATCGAGAACATCATCTCCCTCACCAGGAAATAGCACAGACTCCCTCCCTTTTGACCTTCCTTGATTTGATGCCTTTTCAAGGAAGGTGTCGTTCTTTTCCCAGGGACCTTCCTTATTTCAGAACCTTTTCAAGGAAGGTGTCGCCTTCAACCCAGGGACCTTCCTTATTTCAGAACCTTTTCAAGGAAGGTGTCGCCCTTGCCCCCGGGACATGCCTTGTGAGACGGACAACATCGAAAACACATAATAAAATAAAGGATTAGAAAAATTTAACCTCATGCGGTGAAGAAGTTTTGGTTGGTTGCAGATATCTCTGTACCTTGCTGCTGACAAAAGGCTTGAACTATGATTACAAAACATTATTATCACTGTGCCACCAAAGGGCTGAAAGACGGCATTCTTTTTCCAGGACTCAACTCCTTTGTTGCGGGCATGAACAGAATCGGTATTTGTTTGATTCAATCCATAAGAGGCAACTATCCAATAAGAATCCTTGCATTCTGTCTCATGGACAACCATGTTCATTTTATATTGTACGGAACAGAAGATGACTGCTACAGATTCATGACAAATTACAGAAAACTGACTGAGATGTGGTTCGCATTTCATCCTGAGGAAGGACAAGGCAAAAAGAAATGGGACATAGGCGTTTGGAAAATATCTGATCAGGAAAGCCTGATCGAGAAAATAGTATACGTATTCCGAAACCCAACAGTTGCCGGACTGGCTGTGAGTCCTCAAGGCTATCTGTGGAGCTCTGCAGGTTTGATGTTCGTCGACAAAACTTTTTTACAAAAAGAATACACACCTGTCAGTACGATCAGCCTTTCGAAGAAGAGAAGGATGTTCAACACAAAGACTTTGATTCCGGACAACTGGCTTGTGAATGAGTCCGGACTCATATGGCCCGGTTGCTATGTAGAATATGACCGCGCTGAAAGACTGTTCAAAAGCGCAGCCGCATTCAATTACGAAATGAACAAGAAGGTTGAGGAGAAAGTCAATTCGGAGATGTTGACCGACCAAATATCACTTCCTGACAATGAGATGAAAGGCAAGGCGGAAGCGTTATCAGCAGAACTGTTCCAGTCAAAGATCAAGGAATTGAATGTCAGTCAGAGGCAGAATCTTGCCAGAATATTGAAGAAGGAAACCGGCGCTTCGACAAAACAGCTGGCAAGAATCGTCGGCATCAGGATGGAGACGTTGAAAGTATTGATTTAAGCCCCTGGAAAGGCGATTTTCTTTTGCAGAATCGCAACAATTGGAGTATATTTGTATCCCGTAAAATTCAGAACAATGAAGTACGGGTTCGACAACGAGAAATATCTCAAAATCCAATCAGAACACATCAAGGAGCGCATCGCCCAGTTCGGCGACAAGCTTTACATGGAGTTTGGCGGCAAGCTTTTCGACGACCATCATGCCAGCAGGGTCCTTCCCGGATTCGAGCCTGACAGCAAACTCAAGATGCTCATGCAGCTTCAGGACGAATGTGAAATCATCATCGTCATCTCAGCTGTCGACATCGAGAAGAACAAAGTCCGCAGCGACCTCGGTATCACCTACGATATGGACGTCCTCCGTCTCCGCGGAGAGTTCATCAGCCGCGGTTTCCTTGTAAGTTCAGTTGTCATCACCCACTACAACGGCCAGTCAAGCGCCGACAAGTACCGCGAGCGTCTCGAGCGCCAGGGCATCAAGGTCTACTACCACCACACAATCGAGGGTTATCCCCAGAACGTCGCCCTCATCGACTCTGAAGAAGGATTCGGAAAGAACGATTATGTGGAGACCACACGCCCGCTCGTTGTCGTTACGCCTCCCGGCCCCGGCAGCGGCAAGATGGCCGTCTGCCTCAGCCAGCTCTACCAGGAGAACATGCGCGGCGTCAAGGCGGGCTATGCAAAGTTCGAGACCTTCCCCATCTGGAATCTTCCGCTGAAGCACCCTGTGAACATTGCATACGAGGCGGCTACCGCCGACCTTAACGACGTCAACATGATCGACCCCTTCCACCTGGAAGCATACGGTCAGACGGCAGTCAACTATAACCGCGACATCGAGATATTCCCCGTGCTCAACGCCCTGTTCGAGGGCATCTACGGCGAGAACCCCTACAAGTCGCCCACCGACATGGGTGTCAACATGATAGGCTACTGCATGAGCGACGAGGACGCATGCTGTGATGCATCCCGTCAGGAGATTATCCGCCGCTATTACACCGCCCTTAACAAACTTGCGAACGGTGACTGCAACGACGCCGAAGTCAACAAGATAGCCTTGCTGATGAAGCAGGCGAAGATATCCACTGACGACCGCCGTGCAACCGTTGCCGCCCGTGAGAGGAAGGAGCAGTGCGGCAAGCCTTCTTCTGCAATCGAACTGGCGGACGGCACTCTTATCAGTGCAGAAACCAGTGCTCTGCTCGGCCCCAGCGCCGCCCTTATCCTCAATGCCACCAAGCATCTGGCAGGAATCGACCATATGGTAAAGCTGATTCCCCAGAACATGATACAGCCTATACAGAAGACCAAGGTCAGCTACCTGCACGGACACAACCCACGCCTGCATACCGATGAGGTGCTCGTCGCCATCTCGATGCTGAGCCTCTGGGATGAGAACTGCCAGAAGGCACTCGCATGCCTGCCGCAGCTCAACGGCTGCCAGGTGCATTCCACCGTAATGCTGAGTGAAGTTGACCAGAAGATCTTCAAGAAACTCGGCGTAGGCCTTACATGCGACCCTGTAAAGAAAAACAACTGATATGAGCAACATCATCGACGGAAAAGCACTTTCACTCTCCCTTAAGGAGCAGATGAAGGAACGCATCGTGGAGCTTGAGGCACAGTACGGCCGCAAGCCCTGCCTTGCAGTCATCATTGTAGGAGACAACCCCGCCAGCCGTTCATACGTGCGCGGAAAGATCAAGGCAGCCGAGTTCGTAGGCATGGACAGCCGCCTCGTAGAACTGCCTGAGGACATAAGCGAACAGGCACTCCTCGAGAAGATTGCAGAGATTAATGCGGAAGACGCAGTGGACGGACTCCTCGTACAGCTTCCTCTTCCCAAGCACATCAATGAAGACAGAGTGATCGACGCCATCGACATCACAAAGGATGTTGACGGATTCCATCCTCAGAACGTGGCCAAGCTCTGGCTCGGACGCCCCTGCATAGTACCTTGCACTCCAAAGGGTATCATCGCCATGATAGATTCCACCGGAGAGAACATTTCCGGAAAGAAGGCAGTGGTCGTAGGCCGCAGCAACATCGTGGGCAAACCAGTTGCAAAGTTGCTTCTTGACAAGAACGCCACTGTGACTATCGCTCATTCACGCACTGCCAATCTTCCTGCAGTATGCCGTGAGGCTGACGTCCTGGTTGCAGCCGTCGGCCGCCCTGAGATGATCACCGCCGATATGATCAAGCCCGGTGCAATCGTCATCGACGTCGGCATCAACAGAATTCCCTGCATCAAGGAAGACGGCACCGAAGGCTCACGCCTTGTGGGTGACGTCCAGTTCTCCGGAGCTTCCGAGGTCGCAGGATGGATCACCCCCGTTCCGGGCGGCGTAGGTCCCATGACCATCACGATGCTCATGCAGAACACCATCGAGTGTTTCCTCGCCAAAATGGCATAAGGACACATATAAATAGAAAGAGCGGCCTTCCTGGTCGCTCTTTTTGTTATTCTTCGGCGGTTTGTATTTGGTTGTACTCTTCCGGCTTGATGGTAAACGAGGCTGCGTAAGTGTCGAAATTGTCGGCTGAGAAGTGATAGGAAAGGTTCAGTCCGTTAAATGAAGCTATCAATAAGGAAGGATCGGTGAGATAAGGCAGAATGCCCTCCAACATGTAATCTTTTACATATGCGCTGTTCATTTCTATGAGGGAAGAACGCGGAATGCCCGTGAGCGTGAGATCATATTCCATCGACCTGCCGTCGGACGACAGCTTCACATCATTTAGAATGGCCCTTTCAAAATATACGCATGGCGTAATGGATGAGTAATAGTCAAAGAGCTCTTCATAGAATTCATCTGACGTGTGATAGACATAATCATCCTCCAGCATTGACGAAAATTCTTCCGGCGTGAAAGAAAAGCCGTATGCAAACGTATCGTTGCAGTCATAATAATTCATCCCGATCCCGTAATTTGCCTTGACGATATAAGGGTCCAAGGGATAATCGTTAATTGAGATGTTCTGGAAATTTTCTTTTGTGATCTCTTTCTGGAAGTCCCCGTAAAAGGAAGCAACGTCGGAATCTGCCAGGCCTAAATCTTCATTGGACATGCCGGTATACTGGTAACTGTAGATGACAGTGCCATCATTTACGGACATATTGTCCAGATTGAGTCCTTCGGCTGTTTGCGCGGGCAGAGACTTGTTCTGTTCTTCACAAAATGTTATTATGGTATTCTCCGGACTCGCTCCTTTAACTATTGATATTAAGGCTCCGACATAAAGAAGGAATGGAATGACAAGGGAAAGGATGAACATGATCTTGTTCAGACCGGCAAGCTTCCGTGTCTTCTTCGGGATAAGGTCTTCTACGTGTTTTGATACACATAGGTAGATGAAGAATACTACAGACCATGCAATGGAGACGCATAGCCTTGGAGTATTCTCCAGAATGTTGCTTTCATCCACGACACCAATAAAGACAACCAGGAGGTTTACTGCGACAAGGACTATCAGCTGATATTTTGCGATAAACACCGTGTCGGGTTTCCTCTTGACAAATCCATATATGGTATATATCTGGAAATAGGTATAAAAGGCATAGAATGCAATCTCGAATGCAATCATCATGGGCCCACAGGCGCTTATCGTATCCCACTGTATAATAGTGGATAAGATTGAGAGCACCAGACCAATTGGGATTATCCAATATAAAAAGAAAGCAAGGAGGCCTTCGATTTCAGGCTCAGAATTCTCTTCCTTCAGTCTCTGCCTGTCAACCGCCGCCTGATCGGCTTGATAGTCATGACAAGCGTTTGCAAATTCCGGTTTATTTCCGGTTTTTCCACATACTATACCCACCTCCGGATTGAATTTCCTGTTCAAGCAGGTGTTGCAGACCTGAATTCTTTCTTCTGGTGTTAACATATTGAATTAAGATTTGTTACTAAGATATGAAATTGTTGTCAAAACAATAGCACTGGTGTTCAAAACTATTATTTAGTGAGGGAGATGATGTTCTCGATGTACCTTCCTTGAAAACGTTCTGAAATAAGGAAGGTCCCAGGGAAAAGAAGGACACCTTCCTCGAAAAAGCCTTGATTCAAGGAAGGTGTCGCATTATAGGAGTTGGTGGGAATCAGAGGATGGTGGTCTTGATTCTCAGGATGGTGTAGGAGTATGGCTGGAGGTTGTAGGTGAAGGTCTGGCCGAAGCCGTTCCAGACGGTTTCGACGGGATGGATCTTCAGGGGGTTGTCGAAGGAGTTTTCGTCCATCTCGTTCACGGCGGCGAGGGTGATGACCTTGCCGCGGCGGGCGACCTTGCCGGCACCTTCGAGGGTGACGGCGAGAGGGAACACCTCTCCGCCGCGGTTGACGACCTTGAGGACGGTCTCACCGCTACGCTCGTCATATCCTGCCGTATAGTATGTCACCGACTCTGTAACAACATGATGTTCGGTGATCTTCTCTCCATCAATGTAGAGGACACTGGTGCCATCGGCAATATCCAGATGAACGGTCTGCCACTCCCCTTCCTTGATCACGCTGCCCTTGAACATGCCGCCCTGGTTGAATCCGCTGCTGTTCAATATGCGCTCGATGGAGGTTATGGAATCGTCCCATCCGCCAATTGAGCAGCGGTGGCCGTTGGAGGCATCCTCGTTCATGGCGAAACCGATGTAGCAGCCTTCCGCTCCACTGATCCTGCGGAACTTGAGGTCGATTGAATAGTTCCCCGAGAAATCGCCATCGAATGTACAGAGAGTTCCCTCGGCGAGAGGCGCGTTCTGTCTCAGAACGCCGCCGGCATAGCTCCAGTCTCCCTTGCGTGAATTGAAAGAACCCAGATCGACGGCATGAACCCCGCCATCCTCCGTGGTGACGGTAAGGTCCTTGAACTCGCTGATTGTCTGGTTGGTACCGAGAGTGATCCTTCCCGGCACATATTCAGGAGCGGCTGTGGTGTTCTCGTATGCACTGCAGGCAACATTGTAGTCAGGCCTGTTGACAGAGGCCATCTGCTGTACATAATATGAAGTACGGCCGAGCACCTGTGAAGAGTTGACCCAGATAAGGTTCACCGGCCAGAAGCGGTCGTTGATATTCTCGAGCAGAGGTGCAACGCTGGTCATGTTCACGATGTCGCTGTTGCGCTCCATGCCACCGATCCACGCCGCCTCGGCAAGGGCGCCTATCATGGCACCGGAGCCGACGTTGGTATTGACGCCGTACTCGCCCACATAGGCCTTGTACTTTCCGCGTTCAACCGAGTCGAAAAGATGTGTGTTCTGGAAGAAGAAGTCGGGTGCCACATACCAGTGGGGATCGATCATGTCGGTCTCCTCTATGGCTCCCAGGCCGAACAGTCCGTTGTTGCAGATAACGGTGAGCTGAGGATACTTCTCCTTGATTGCCTTGTGGAAGATATTGTAGCGGGTCTCGTATACAGTTCCTTCGTCCTCGTTGCCGACCTCGATATACTTGAGCGGCAGCGGTTCCGGATGACCGGCTGCAGCTCTGACAGCGCCCCATTCAGAATCCACGGGACCAAGGGCATATTCAATGGCGTCAAGACAGTCGTCAACATAGAACTGGAGATCCTCATCGCTGCAGATATCGCCCTGACGGCCTTCACAGCCCATACCCGCATTACATACGAACAAAGCGTCAGCACCAATGGACTCACAGAAGCAGAGAAGTTCATGATAGCCGAGGCCGTAGCTGCTGTGATAACCCCAGCAATCATACATACCGGGTCTGCCGGCAGGATCGCCAAGGCTCTTCTTCCACTCGTAACGGTTCGATATCGATATTCCCTCGACGACGCAGCCACCGGGCCAGCGTACGAACGAGGGCTTCATTGCAGCGAGCATGTCGGCAACGTCCTTGCGCAAAGGAAGCTTGCCGCCGGAATAGCTGTAACGCTCCTGCGGCATGAGCGAAACGTAATCGAAGCAGACGTCGCCCTTGCCTTCCAATGCTATGGCGAGGCTGCCCTTTACGGTGGATGCGGAGGGCGTAAGAATAAAGTTCACATCGTTCCACTCACCCATCCTGTCAGACTTGACAGATGACTCTGCAAGAGTCTCTCCGTCTTCGCCCACAAGACGTACGGTAACATTGCCTTCGAAAGGCTTGAATATCATGCGGAACTCGTATTTGCTACCCTGCTGGAAGCACATTCCCCAGAAGCCGTCGTTCGAAAGCACCGCCTGACCGTCAACGCTGACACGAAGACTGTTGGGGGCGGACTCGAAGCACGGATCATCCTTGGTCATTGCCATGGAGCCTGATCCTTCGAGAGTCCAGCCCGGCACAGGGTCGCTTGTCCATGGGTGGCTGGTCTGCACCATAGTACCTTTGATATGATGGTACTGAAGAGGTGCATAAAGGACATCGCCCTCGGCATGGTAGCCTTCCGGCATCTCCAGATCCTCGAAACTCTTGTTCTCTATCATCTCGGCAACAAGGCCGCCGTCGCAACCGTGGTTGATGTCCTCGATGAAGATGCCGTACATGCTGGGCGCTATCTCAGCGCGCTTTTCGGCAACATTGACTGTAATCGAATCCTTGGGCTCATTAGTGCTGCCCTGTGAGCTGCAGGCAACTGCAACAAGTGCGGCCGTCACGGCCGCTGCTGACTGGAGATGTCTGATCATGAATGCTATTTGTCAAATGCCCAGTGGGCTATGTCCGACCGGTAGAAGAGGTTGTCGCACTTTATGGCATGCACGGCAGCATAAGCCTTTTCCTTTGCCTCGGCAATTGTGGCGGCGCGAGCCACAGTCATGAGGACGCGGCCGCCCGCAGTAACGAGCTTACCATCCTTGACGGCGGTTCCCATATGGAAGATGCGCTCCCCTGCCTCCGTACAATCAATCTCAAATCCCTTGGTATATGAACCGGGGTATCCTTTCGAAGCCATAACGACACCCATTGTGATGTCGTCAGACCACTTGAGAGGCTGAGGATCGTTGCCGCAGGCAACAGATGCGAAGATGTCGCAGGCGTCGGAGTCGAGAAGAGGAAGGACGACTTCCGTCTCAGGGTCGCCGAAGCGGGCGTTGAACTCTATGACCTTGATGCCCTGGGGGGTCTTCATCAAACCGCCATAAAGCACGCCGGAAAGCGGGCAGCCCTCGCTGACCATGGCGTATGCGGTACGCTTGAGAATCTTCTCGTAAGCGAACTCCACGTCTTCGTCATTTATGAAAGGAAGGCCGGTGTACGCACCCATACCGCCTGTATTGGGGCCCTTGTCGCCGTCGAAGGCACGCTTGTGGTCCTGTGCCAGAGGCATAGGATACACATTGTAACCGTCGACGAATGCCATGAACGAGAACTCAGGTCCTTCAAGGTAGTCCTCGATGACAACCTTGCCCTTGCCGAAGGCCTCCCCTATGAGCATGTCCTTGAGGGCAGCGGCGGCCTCCTCGAGGTTCTGTGCGATAACGACGCCCTTGCCTGCAGCAAGGCCGTCATACTTGAGCACAGCGGGGAAAGGCCGCAGGCTCACGTATGCAAGAGCCTCGGCGTAGCTGGTGAAAGACTTGTAGCCGGCAGTGGGGATATCGTACTTCTCCATGAGAATCTTCGCGAACTCCTTGCTGCTCTCGATGCGGGTCGCCGCCTTGGTGTGTCCGAAGATCCTGAGACCGGCGGCGCGGAAGGCATCCACGATGCCGACTGAAAGCGCCGCCTCGGGTCCTACGACCGTGAGGTCGATGCCCTCGGTGAGTGCAAAGTCCAGAAGCCCCTGGACATCGGTATCCTTCAAGGCAACGCACGTAGCCTGCTGGGCTATGCCGGCGTTGCCGGGTGCACAGAATATCTGAGGACAACGGGGACTGCGGCTGATTGCATCAACTATGGCGTGTTCACGGCCGCCACCACCGACTACCAAAACTTTCATAAAACTATCTAGGTAAAATATTGACTCCTAATTTCTTATAAGCACGCTCGGCCTTTGCGAGAGCCTTTTCCACGGTCTCGTCGGTAGCGAGGATCACGCCGTAGCGACGATGTCCCACAACCTCGGGTTTGCCGAAAAGACGGATCTGCACGCCGGGCTCATCGAGCACCTTGTCGATGTCGTAGAACTCCACCTTGTCGGTGTCGCCCTCGATGACAATGGCCTTTGAAGCGCTTGCGCCGTAGAACCTGATCTCAGGAATGGGAAGACCGAGCACGGCGCGTGCATGCAGTGCGAACTCCGACATATCCTGTGAGATCATGGTGACCATGCCGGTGTCGTGAGGACGCGGAGAGACCTCGCTGAAGATCACCTCGTCGCCCTTGACGAACATCTCCACGCCGAAGATACCGTATCCACCAAGGGCACCGGTAATCTTGCGGGCATACTCGCGTGCCTGCTGCAGTGCGGCGGGGCTCATGGGCTGCGGCTGCCAGCTCTCGCGGTAGTCGCCGTCAACCTGATGATGTCCTACAGGCTCAAGGCAGGTAGTGCCACCGCAATGGCGGACTGTAAGAAGGGTTATCTCGTAATCGAAGTCCACAAAGCGCTCGACTATGACCCTGCCGGCACCTGCACGGCCTCCGGACTGTGCATTGTCCCACGCCTTGTCAACGTCAGCCTCGCACTTCACGGTGCTCTGTCCGTGGCCGGAAGAGCTCATGACGGGCTTCACCACGCAAGGGATTCCGACCTCCGCAACGGCGGCCTTGAACTCCTCGTAGTTGTCGGCAAAACGGTAGAAGGATGTAGGCAGGCCGAGCTCCTCCGCTGCCAGACGGCGTATTCCCTCACGGTTCATCGTAAGGAAGGCGGCCTTTGCAGTGGGAATGACGTTGTAGCCTTCCTTCTCAAGCTGGACGAGAACGGGAGTAGCTATTGCCTCCACCTCGGGGATGATGATATCGGGCTTTTCAGCTTCTATGACCTCGCGGAGCTTGACTCCGTCGAGCATTGAGAATACATGGCTGCGGTGTGCCACCTGCATTGCCGGTGCATTTGCATAACGGTCGCAGGCAACCACTTCAACGCCATAGCGCTGGAGTTCTATGGTAACTTCCTTTCCGAGTTCTCCGGAGCCGAGAACGAGAGCCTTCAGGGCAACCGGACTCAGAGGTGTGCCTATTCTTGTCATATCCTAATGCTTGAAGTGACGCACGCCTGTGAAGAGCATGGTGATACCAAGCTCGTTAGCCTTCTGGATTGACTCCTCGTCGCGGATGCTTCCGCCGGGCTGTACGATTGCGGTCACGCCATAACGGGATGCGAGCTCGACCGTGTCGCCGAAAGGCAGGAAACCATCGGAAGCAAGCACGATATCCTTGGTGAATCCTGCTGCCTTTGCCTCTTCGAGGGCAATCTCAGCAGAGCCTACGCGGTTGGTCTGGCCGGCACCCACGCCGATTGTATGGCCGTCCTTGACAACTGCGATTGCATTTGACTTCACGTGCTTCACGATCTTCCAGCCGAAGTCGAGGTCAACCATCTGAGCCTCGGTGGGCTTGACTTCAGTAACGCACATTTCAGGGGTAATCTTCTCGATCTGGGTGTCGAGCTGCTGTGCAAGCATTCCGCCGTTCACGCTGATGAACTGGGGAACGGGAGCTCCGTTACGGGTCATGTCGACCTTCATCACACGCAGGTTCTTCTTAGCAGAAAGAACCTCGAGTGCCTCGGGAGTATAGTCGGGAGCGATCACGATCTCGAGGAAGATGGGCTTCATGCCGAGAGCGACCTCCTTGGTGAGGGTACGGTTAACGGCAACGATACCGCCGTAGATGCTGACCTTGTCGGCCTCGTAAGCGGCCTGCCATGCCTCCTCGATGGTAGCTGCAACTGCAGCTCCGCAAGGGTTCATATGCTTGAGAGCCACGCAGAAAGGCTCCTCGAAGTCACGCACTACATTAAGTGCTGCGTTGGCGTCCTGGATATTGTTGTAAGAGAGTTCCTTGCCCTGGATCTGCTCTGCGAATGCAAGGGAGAAGGGTGCAGGCTCTAGAGCTGCGAAGAACTTGGCGCTCTGGTGAGGGTTCTCACCATAACGGAGGCCCTGCTTGAGGTCGTACTCAAGGAAGAGCTTCTCGTTAAGACCAGCCTTGTCGCGCATATAGGTGGCGATCATCATGTCGTACTCTGCGGTATGGGTGTAAGCCTTTGCGCTGAGCTTGAGACGGGTCTCGTCAGAAGTGAAACCGTTTGCGCGGATTTCGTCGAGAACCTTGCCGTAGTCTGAAGGGTCGCATACGATGGTGACATCCTTCCAGTTCTTTGCTGCACTGCGTACCATGCTGGGGCCGCCTATGTCGATGTTCTCGATGGCATCTTCCATTGTAACACCGGGCTTTGCAATTGTCTGCTTGAAAGGATAGAGGTTCACGCAGACGAGTTCGATCGTCTGGATGCCGTTCTCCTTGAGGGTGGCCATATGCTCAGGGACATCCCTGCGTGCAAGTATGCCGCCATGAACCTTGGGGTGGAGGGTCTTCACACGGCCATCGCAGATCTCAGGAAATCCTGTGACCTCGCTGATGCCTATGGTCCTGACACCGTTCTGCTCGAGGAGCTTCTGGGTTCCTCCCGTAGCAATAATTTCCCAACCTTCTGACTGAAGGCCCTTGACAAAATCGACCAGACCGGTCTTGTCACTAACACTGACTAACGCTCTTTTACTCATTTATTAATTTATTGATGGTTTCCACATATAACTGATGTTCGATGACCTGGCCGAGGCGATGCACTTCCTCGGAATCGCTGCCATCGTATTCGAATGCACGCTGGGCGATGATGCGGCCGCCGTCGAGGCTCTCGTCGACCCAATGGATCGTGATTCCGAAGACCTTGACACCATATTCTACCGCCTGCTCCACGGCATGCGCCCCCTTGAAAGCAGGGAGAAGAGAAGGATGGATGTTGATGATCCTGCCGCTGTAACTCTTCAGAAGCACGTCACCTAATATCCTCATGTATCCTGCAAGGCAGACAAGATCGATTCCCTTGCTGTTGAGCAGGGAAACAATCTCGGCCTCATATTCAGCCTTGGAAGCATAGTCCTTCGGGCGGAATGCGAATACAGGCGTGCCGAACTTTGCGGCACGCTGGATGGCATATGCGTCGGGATGGTCACATACCAGCACGGCCACCTCGGCATCGATGGTTCCGTCCGCACAGGCAGCCGCTATGGCTTCATAGTTGCTGCCGTTCCCTGAGGCGAATACTGCTAACTTCTTCATTACAGAAGATGGATGTTGACGCCTTCCTTGTCGGTTACCTTGCCGATTACGGTAGCGGTTTCGCCATGACTGCGGAGAATCTCGACAGCCTTGTCGGCCTCGGACTCGTCGAGAACTACGACCATTCCAATTCCCATGTTGAAGATGTTGAACATCTCGCGGTGAGGAACGCCGCCCCACTTCTCGAGCATCCTGAATACGGGAAGGATCTCCCAGCTGCCCTCGAATATCTCAAGGCCCTGGCCTTCGTGAAGGACGCGGGGGATGTTCTCGTCAAAGCCACCGCCGGTGATGTGTGCAACGCCGTGCACGTCACAGTTGCGGATTACGTCGAGCACCTGCTTTACATATATTCTGGTAGGAGTGAGAAGGACGTCGCCAAGACGGCGGCCTCCGAACTCGGGGATCTCGTCGGTGAAATTCAAGCCTGCATCTGCAACGATCTTGCGCACAAGGCTGAAACCGTTGGAGTGCACGCCGGTGGATGCTATGCCCACAAGCACGTCGCCGGCCTTGACCTTGCTGCCGTCGATGAGCTTGGACTTCTCGACAACACCAGTGGTGTAGCCTGCGATGTCGTACTCACCGTCCTGGTACATTCCGGGCATCTCGGCAGTCTCGCCGCCCACGAGCGCGCAGCCTGCCTGACGGCAACCTTCTGCAACGCCTGCTACAATGGCCTCCACCTGTGCGGGAATGTTGTGGCCTACGGCAACATAGTCGAGGAAGATCAGAGGCTCGGCGCCCTGTGCAAGCACGTCGTTGACGCACATTGCAACGGCATCGATACCCACTGTGTCATGCTTGTCCATCGCGAAGGCGATCTTGAGCTTGGTGCCCACACCGTCGGTTCCGCTGACGAGCACAGGCTCGCGGATTCCGAGGGAAGAAAGATCGAACATTCCTCCGAATGAACCGATTCCGCCCATCGAACCGGGGCGTGCTGTTGATGCTACATGCTTCTTGATGCGGCTTACAACCTCGTAGCCGGCTTCCAGGTTAACACCTGCATTTTCGTAAGTCTTGGCCATATTATTCTTCTGAATCTTTTCCGTGTTGATAAAGTGATGTGGGATATTCGCCGTTGAAGCAGGCAAGGCAAAGTTCCGAGCAGCCCTTTGCAGCTTCGACGGATGCCTTGCATGATACGTATCCAAGTGAGTCAGCCTCAATCATTTTGCATGCCTCTTCCAAACTTCTGCTTGAGCAGAGGAGCTCCTCTGAAGTTGAGGTATCCACACCATAGTAGCAGGGATACTTCATCATGGGGCTGCCTATGCGGACGTGCACTTCCTTTGCGCCTGCGGCGCGGAGAAGCTTGACGATCTTGAGGCAGGTGGTGCCGCGGACGATGGAGTCGTCCACAAGCACGAGACGCTTGCCGGATACGATGCTGCGGACTGCAGAAAGCTTCATCTGCACTCCCCTTTCACGCATCTCCTGGCTTGGCTGGATGAAGGTACGGGCGATGTATCTGTTCTTTATGAGACCTATCTCATAAGGGATTCCGCTGCGCTCGGCGTATCCGATTGCAGCGCTGAGGCCTGAGTCGGGAACACCTACGACGATGTCGGCATCGCAGGGGCATTCTTCCGCCAGCTTGCGGCCCACCTCCTTGCGGAATGCGTGGACGTTGCGGCCGTCGATGTCGGAATCGGGACGGGCGATATAGAAGTATTCCATCGAGCAGACCTTGTGCTTCTGGAACTGCGAATAGCGGTTGGAACGCAGACCGTGATGGTCGACGGTGACAATCTCGCCGGGCTCTACGTCGCGCACATACTGCGCGCCGACGAGGTCGAATGCGCAGGTCTCGCTGCTGATCACCCAGCCGTCGCCGAGCTTTGCGATGGCAAGGGGCTTGATGCCGTACTTGTCGCGCATGGCGTAGAGACGGTTCTTTGTCATGATTGCAAAGGCGAAGCCGCCCTCCATCATGTTCAGGCAGTCGATTATGCGGTTGATGCGGTTCTCGGTGTTGTCCTTCTTGATCAGGTTCGCAAGGATTTCAGCGTCGGTTGCAGTATGGAAGATGCAGCCGCGGTCCTCAAGATAGCTTGCAATGCGGTCGGCATTGATGAGGTTGCCCTCGCCTGCTATCACGAAGTCGCCGGACTTGTGATGGAAGAACAGAGGCTGTACGTTGTCGAGGCCGCCCTTTGCCTTGTTGGCATACTGGGTGCTGCCAAGGCCGAGGAGTGCGTTGTCGTGCTTTGCCAGTGTATCGGTGTCGAAGATCTCCGATGCAAGGCCGAGTCCGCGGTGATGTGTGCAGCGGCCTTCGGCATCGAAGGTTGCGATGCCGGCGCCTTCCTGTCCTCTGTGCTGGAGGGCATGAAGGCCGAGATAAATCATCTGTGCGGCGTTATGTACGCCATAAACTCCGAATATGCTCATAACTTGATGATTTCATTCAATCTGTCCTGAACTTCCCTGTAATTGGCCGTCACGTCGCTGAGATCGTGACGGAAGCGGTCCTTGTCGAGAACGGCACCGGTCTTCTCGTCCCAAAGGCGTGCGTTGTCGGGGCTTATCTCGTCGGAAACGATGATGCTGCCGTCGCTTGCGCGGCCGACCTCCATCTTGAAGTCGACAAGCTCGATGCCGGCCTTGTGGAAGAGCTCCTTCAGAGCCTCGTTCGCCTTGCGGGCAAGGCCGAGGACATAATCGATCTCCTCATATGTAAGAAGGCCAAGGGCAACTGCGTGATGCTCGTTGATCATGGGGTCAGAGAGAGCGTCACAGTTGTAGCGGAGCTCGTAGACCGTATTGGCGATCTTTGTTCCGTTCTCGAGGCCGAGAAGCCTTGCGGTTGTACCGGCCAGGCGGTTGCGGACGATCACCTGCAGAGGGATTATCTCTATCTTGCGGCAGAGCATCTCGCGGTCGTTCACCTTGCGGATGAAGTGGTTGGGAACGCCTGCGTCATGAAGCGCCTGGAAAGTAACGGCGCTGATGCTGTTGTTGCAGACGCCCTTTCCTTTGATGACCGCCCTCTTGATGCCGCCAAATGCGGTAACCAGGTCGTTATAGTGGATAAGCACTACATCAGGATCCTCGGTTGAATAGACCTTCTTCTCCTTTCCGTCGTAAATCAGTTCTCCTGCTGCCATGGTTACTTCTTTGTAAAATATTTCACTGCATTGTCGAACAGAGGCTGGTACATCTCTTCAGGTATGTTCTTGAAGGTGCCCTGCTCGTAACGTTCCGTGTGTCCCATCTTTCCGAGGATATGTCCGTCGGGGCTGATGATGCCCTCGATTGCATAGTATGAACCGTTGGGGTTGTAGGGAGACTCCATAGTGGGCTCCTCGGTTACGGGATCCACATACTGGAATGCAACCTGTCCGTTCTGGAAGAGCTCCTTTGCAAGTTCCTCGTTTACGACGAACTTGCCCTCACCATGGCTGACTGCGATGGTATGGAGGTCGCCTTCCGACATGCCGGCAAGCCAGGGAGACCTGGTGGTGGCGACACGGGTGGTGACCATCTGGGAGATGTGGCGGTTGATGTCGTTGCGGAAGAGCGTGGGTGAATCCTTGGTCACGCAGCCGAACTTGCCGTAAGGCAGAAGGCCGCTCTTGACGAGTGCCTGGAAGCCGTTGCAAATGCCAAGGATGAGGCCGCCGCGCTCAAGGAGTTTTGTTATCTCCTCAGCAATAGCCTTGTTGTTCAGCACGTTGGCAATGAACTTGCCGCTGCCGTCCGGTTCGTCTCCTGAAGAGAAGCCACCGGAAAGCATGAGTATCTGGCACTTCGATATATCCTTGCGCATGCGTTCGATGGAGTCGAGGACATCCTGACCGGTAAGGTTGCAGAACACGCCGAATCGAACATCTGCGCCCGCCTTGCGGAATGCCTTTGCCGTATCATAGTCGCAGTTGGTTCCGGGGAATACGGGGAGATATGCCAAAGGTTTGCTTGTGCCGGCAGCAGGCTGCTCGGGAAAAACTGTGGCCGCCCGTGGCCGCATGAACGGGAGGGGCCCGCCGACAACGTCGGTGGGAGGGATGGAGCGAAGCGGAAGTTTTTCCGAGCAGCCTGCTGTCGGCACAACCTTGGTAAATTCTGCAACGCAAGTTGCGGGGTATACCTTGCTGTATCTTTCAGCCCAGGCATCCTGGAGTTTGGTGAGGCTGATGCGTGAGCCGTTCACGCGGATCTTGTCGTCCTCGCCGCTTGTGACTTCGCCGATGAGGATTGCGTTCTCGTAGTCGAGTTCAGTCTCGGATTCAACGAGGATGGAACCGTATGAGAGCTTCCAGAGCTCGGCTTCGTCGATGTTGACTTTAGCGCCGAAGCCGTTGCCGAAACACATCTTGGCAAGACCTTCTGCAAGTCCGCCGAAGCCGAGTGACCAGCCTGACACGATATTGCCGGCCTCTATCTGGCTGTGGACGAAGTCCCAGTTGGCCTTCAGCTGGTCGGTGTCGGGCATGCGGTTGGCAAGAGGAGTATGCTTGATGAGGTAGAGCTTGTTGCCCTCCCACTTGTATTCGGTTGAAATAACCTTGGATGCCTTTACAGGAGTGATACCGAAGGCAATGAGGGTCGGAGGCACGTTCTTGTCCTCGAAGGTGCCGCTCATGGAATCCTTGCCGCCGATTGACGGAAGGCCGAGGGCAACCTGCATCTTGAGGGCGCCGAGCAGTGCGCTGAGGGGCTTGCCCCAGCTGTGGGCGTCTGCCGTCATGCGCTCGAAGTATTCCTGATATGAGAAGCGCATGCCTGACCATTCTCCGCCGGCTGCTACAACCTTGGTGCAGGCCTCGACAACTGCGTAGGCTGCTCCGTGATAGGGGCTCCAGCTTGCAATTTCAGGATTGTATCCGAATGCCATCATGCTGGCGGTGTCGGTATAGCCGTCGGTAGGAAGCTTCTGCACTGAAACCTGGGTCTCCGTGCTCTGCATGGTACCACCGAAAGGCATCAGGACGGTGGAGCGACCGATGGTGGAGTCGAACATCTCGATCAGACCCTTCTGCGAAGCCACGTTCTCGGATGAGAGGACGCTGCAGAACTTGTCGGACAGGCTCTCGCCTGCGGGAATGCGGCTGAACGGGTCGATGTCCTCGACAGCCTGGATGCAGGCCTTGCTGTAGTGCTTTGCACCTGCGCTGTCGATGAATGCGCGGGTTATGTCACATATCTTGACACCCTTGTTGAACATGCGCATGCGCGCTGTATCAGTCACGTCGGCCACATAGGTGACCTCGACGTTCTCGCTGCGGCAGAAGGACTCGAACGCCTCGCGGTCCTTTGCTTCAACGACGACTGCCATGCGCTCCTGCGACTCGCTGATTGCAAGCTCGGTGGAGTTGAGGCCGCTGTACTTGGCGGGAACGCGGTCGAGGTAGATGTCAAGGCCGTCGGCAAGCTCGCCAATGGCGACGCTCACGCCGCCGGCGCCGAAGTCGTTGGACTTCTTGATTAGGCGGGTGACCTCAGGACGGCGGAAGAGTCTCTGAAGCTTGCGTTCCTCGGGTGCATTACCCTTCTGAACCTCGCTTCCGCATGTCTCAAGCGATGCTTCAGTATGCTCCTTTGAAGAGCCTGTGGCACCGCCGATTCCGTCGCGGCCGGTGCGGCCGCCGAGGAGGAGGATCACGTCGCCGGGAGCGGGGCTCTCGCGGCGTACGTTCTCTGCCTTCACAGCACCTACAACGGCACCTACTTCCAGACGTTTTGCAACGTAGCCCGGGTGATAGATTTCACGTACGTGAGTGGTGGCGAGGCCTATCTGATTGCCATAACTTGAGTAACCGCTTGCGGCCTTGCGTGTGATGACCTTCTGGGGCAGTTTGCCGGGAATGGTCTCGCTGACGGGCTTGCAGATATCGGCAGCACCCGTGACACGCATTGCCTGATAGATGTATGACCTGCCGGAAAGAGGGTCACGGATGGCGCCGCCAAGACAGGTTGCGGCACCGCCGAAGGGCTCGATTTCGGTAGGATGGTTATGTGTCTCGTTCTTGAACTGGAGAAGCCACTTCTCCTGCTGGCCGTCAACATCGACGTCGATGAAGATGCTGCAGGCATTGTTCTCCTCGCTGACCTCCATGTCGTCGAGAAGACCGCGCTTGCGCAGGCATCTCGCGCCTATGGTAGCAAGTTCCATGAGGCAGAGGCTCTTGCCCTCACGGCCAAGTTCCTTGCGTATTGCATGGAACTCGCCGAGCTCGGACTCGAGTTCCTCCTTGAGGAATGAATCGTCGATCTTGATCTCGGTAAGTTCGGTGGTAAAGGTGGTGTGACGGCAATGGTCACTCCAGTATGTATCGAGGATACGGAGTTCAGTTTCAGTGGGATCGCGGTGCTCTGCCTTGAAGTAGTTCACAACCTCGCGGAGGTCGTCTGCGTTCATGGCGAGACCCCACTTCTTGCAGAATGCCGCAAACTCGGATTCGGGCATGGCGGTGAATCCTGAAAGGTCGGCAAGGGGCTTGACGTCGGCATTCTCGGAGAGGGAGAGCTTGCCGAGGTCCTTTTCGCGGGACTCCACCGCATTAATATAATAATGCCGGATGGCCGCGAGGGCATCATCCGACATTTCGTCGTCAAAGACAAGGAGCCTTGATGAGCGGATCTGGACGTCTGCGCTGGGGTCTATCAGATGCACGCAGTCTACTGCAGATGAGGCGCGCTGGTCAAACTGGCCGGGGATGAATTCAACTGCAAGGTATTTCCTGCCTTCGAGGGAGAATTCATCATAGACGGTGTCCGTCACAGTCTCTCCGAAGACTGAATACTTGCATTTCTCAAGCAGTTCTGCGCTGAATCCTGCGAGGTCGTATACGTTCAGCAGGCGTAATGAGCGGATTTTGAGCGAGAGATTCTCAGAAAGCTCGTTGCGCAAGCTTTCCGCCTCTACCCGGAATCCGCGATTTTTCTCAACAAAAATTCGGGTTGTATTGTCCATCACAATTAGATTTGCGTGTTAGCGATCTTTTCGGTCTGTTCGGCCCTGAAGGTATCAAGCTTGAGCTTGAGGTCCTGGTCGGTAAGAGAGAGAATCGATACGGCGAGGAGAGCCGCATTCTTTGCACCGTTCACTGCTACAGTGGCCACGGGGATGCCGGAAGGCATCTGCACGGTGGCCAGGAGTGCGTCCATTCCACCGAATGCCTTGCCGTTGATTGGCACGCCGATTACGGGAATGGTGGTATATGCTGCCGTGACTCCGGCAAGGTGTGCTGCACCGCCCGCACCTGCAATGATAGCTCCCAGGCCGCGCTCACGTGCGGTGGAAGCATATTCTGCAAGCAGATAGGGTGCGCGGTGTGCGCTTATGACCTTTTTTTCGTATTCTACGCCGAAACTTTCAAGAACGCCGAAGGCAGCCGACATGACTTCCAAGTCACTTGTCGACCCCATTATTACACCTACTTTCATGACTATTTCTCAGCAAAGAAGAGTTTTGAAAGGGTCATAGGATCGATGTACTCGCCATCTTTGTAGACGCGCATGTTGCCGGATGCGATTTCGTCGATGAGCATTACGTTGCCTTGGGGGTCGTAGCCGAACTCGAACTTGATGTCGTAAAGAACGAGGCCTTTTTCTGCAAGGTCGTCTGCGACGATCTTTGTGATCTGCTGGGTCTGGGCCTTGATGGCGTCATACTGCACGGCTGTCATGACGCCGAGA
The DNA here is from genome assembly GCA_045640445.1 of Candidatus Cryptobacteroides sp. Lineage (GTDB taxonomy): Bacteria > Bacteroidota > Bacteroidia > Bacteroidales > UBA932 > Cryptobacteroides. The sequence goes on from JAZUFA010000044.1 coordinate 64,280, forward strand.
CATACAAGGGCGTCCTTTGTTACGAGAGGATCTCCTTTTTCGTCGTTCTTGAATGTGGTCTCTACATAAGAAGGAAGATCTGAGCCTGCCTCGATGTACTCGCCGTAGCGACGGATGAAGCTGCCCACAGCCTTGTTGCGGCAGATGACCTCAAGGCCTTTGCCGAATACCTTGGCGGGGAGAACCTCCATTGTAGTGTTGGCGAGATCAGCGCTTACGAAGTGTGTTCTGATACCTGCAGCGTTGATTTTTTCGAAGAAGTAGATGGACATGCGGAGGTTGACGTCGCCGACTCCCTCGATGGTAAGTCCTACAGAATTCTCACCGGGATCGAAGACACCGTCCTTGCCGGTGCAGTCGTCCTTGAACTTAAGAAGATAGTTTCCGCTTTCAAGAGCGTACACGTTTTTGGTTTTGCCTGTGTAAAGGAGTTCCATATATAGGGGTTTAAAATTGCGGTACAAATTTACTATTCTATCGGCAATTTTGAAAATTAATATTGGAGAAAAAGCAACATTTATTATATTTGCAGAAAATTAAAAAGGTCAAATGAAACAGCAGCCCAGAATATCACATTTCTCTCCTGAGATTGATTTCCAGCGTGTTGTTTCCTTTTATTATTGTTAATTGTTGACGACTCCGGGAGTCGTCTTTTTTTTTGCTATGCAAGACAAAGAGCTGTTCATGTGCCCCGCCCTCGCCGATGTGCATGTGCACTTCCGCGAACCCGGCTTTGCATACAAGGAGACCATCAGGGGCGGCTGCGAGGCTGCCGCTGCAGGCGGCTACACCTGCGTGTGCACGATGCCGAACCTTAATCCTGCGCCCGACTCCCCCTCCACCCTCGGGGCACAGCTCGACATAATACGCAGGGACGCCATAATCGACGTTCTCCCCTACGCCACGATCACCATGGGCCGCAAGGGCCTGGAGCCCGTCGACATGGCAGCCCTGAAGGGCATGGTCGCCGGCTTCTCCGACGACGGCAGCGGCATCCAGCATGAAGAAGTCATGCTCAAGGCCATGCGCCAGGCGGCGGAACTCGGCGTCATCATCGCCGCCCACTGCGAGGACAACTCGCTGCTTCGCGGCGGCTACATACACGACGGCGTTTACGCGCGCGAGCACGGACATAAAGGTATCTGCTCGGAGAGCGAATGGGGCCAGATAGCCCGCGACCTCGAACTTGCTGAGCGCACAGGCTGCGCATATCACGTATGCCACATCTCCACAAAGGAGAGCGTGGACGTTATCAGGAAGGCCAAGACACGCGGCGTCAACGTAAGCTGCGAGACCGCTCCGCACTACCTTCTGCTCACCGACGCCGATCTTCAGGAGGACGGCCGCTTCAAGATGAACCCTCCCCTGCGCTCTGCAGCGGACAGGGACGCTCTCATCGAGGGTCTGCTCGACGGCACCATCGACATGATAGCCACCGACCATGCTCCCCACACCGCAGAGGAGAAATCCCGCGGTCTGGAGCACAGCGCAATGGGCATAGTGGGCCTGCCGGTTGCATTCCCCCTGCTCTATACAGGACTTGTCTGCAAAGGCATAATTACTCTCGACAAGCTGGTCGACCTTATGAGCACAGCGCCCCGCAGGCGTTTCAATCTGCCTGCAGCAGGCGGCGACTACGCCCTGTTCGACCTCGACACTCCCCATGTGATCGATGCGGCAGCCTTCCCCGGGCACGGACACAGCACTCCTTTCGACGGCTGGGAAGTCAAGGGACGCTGCGTACGGACGGTACATAACGGAAATACAATATTTAATATAATATGACAACTATGAAGGAAATGAAGCTCGTCCTCGAGAACGGGCAGGAGTTCTGCGGCATCTGCCAGGGTGCCTGCTCGCCTGCCGTCGGGGAAATCGTTTTCAATACCTCTATGGTGGGATATCAGGAGATTCTTTCTGACCCGGCATATGCAGGACAGATCGTGGTGATGACCTACCCCCTCATCGGTCAGTACGGCATCACGGCTGAGGATTTCGAGTCTCGTTCGACGGGACTCGCCGGCATGGTGGTCGGCGAGTGCTGCGAGGCTCCGTCAAACTTCCGCTACACCAAGACACTCCCCGAGGAACTCGAGGAGAGGGGCATACCCTGCCTCAGCGGACTCGACACCAGAATGCTTACCAGAATCATTCGCACCAAGGGTCCCATCAGGGCAGCCATCGTCGACAAGGGCATGGCCCTCGCCGATGCGCTCAAACTCATCTCCCTCACACCGGTGCGCACCAATGCAGTGCCTGAAATGAGCTGCAGCAAGAGATGGTTCTCAAGAACACCGCATCATGCTCACGACGTGGTCATCATCGACTGCGGCATGAAGCACAGCATCGTTTATGCGCTCAACAAGCGCGGATGCAACGTCACCGTCGTACCCTTCAACACTCCCGTTCAGGAAATCATGGCATTCAATCCTGACGGAATCCTCATCTCCAACGGCCCCGGCGACCCCGAGAAGCTTCCTGAGATAGTGAATCTCGTTAAGGAGCTCCGCGGCAAGTTGCCTGTTTATGGCATCTGCCTCGGCCAGCAGATCATTGCCCTCAGCTACGGAGCAAAGAGCTACAGGATGCAGTGCGGCCACCACGGAGGACATCCCGTCCGCAACCTTGAAACCGGCAGGATAATCACCGCCGAGCACAACCACAACTACGCCATCGACGAGGCTTCGCTGGAGGGCACCGGACTGGTTATCACCCACCGTGACGCATCTGACGGATGCATCGAGGGCATCGCCTGCCCCGCCGACAAGGTATATGCAGTGCAGTTCTATCCCGAAGGAGCCCCCGGCCCTCAGGAGAGCGATTTCTTTGACAGTTTCATTAAAGCTATGGAGGACTAAGCCATGCCAAGAAGAACAGATATAAAGAAAGTCATGGTCATAGGATCAGGCCCTATCGTCATCGGTCAGGCCGCTGAATTCGACTATGCAGGCACCCAGGCCTGCCTCGCCCTCAAGGAAGAAGGCTATGAGGTAGTGCTTGTGAACTCCAACCCAGCCACAATCATGACGGACACCCATATTGCCGACAAGGTATATATGGAACCCCTTGACCTTGAATACGTTGCAAAGATCATACGTTACGAGCGCCCCGATGCCATAGTCCCCGGCCTCGGCGGACAGACCGGCCTTAACCTCGCCGTCAAGCTTGCACGCAAGGGCGTGCTTGACGAGTGCCATGTGGAGATACTCGGAACCTCGTTCCAGAGCATCGAGAAGGCCGAGGACCGCGAGCTCTTCAAGGAGCTCTGCGTCAGCCTCGGCGAGCCCGTGATCCCTTCGGAGATCACCTACAGCATCGAAGAGGCCGTATCCGCTGCCAGGGAGATCGGTTATCCCGTAGTGCTCAGGCCCGCGTTCACCCTCGGCGGAACGGGCGGCGGATTCGCCGACAATGAGGAGGAGCTCATCGAGATGATGCGCAACGCACTTGCCCTCTCCCCCGTCCACCAGGTGCTCATCGAGAAGAGCGTCAAGGGCTACAAGGAGATAGAGTTCGAGGTGATGCGCGACAAGAACGACACCGCCATCACCATCTGCTCGATGGAGAACGTGGATCCCGTGGGCATCCACACCGGCGACTCCATAGTCGTCGCACCCGTGCAGACCCTTGCCGACAAGGAGTACGAGATCCTTCGCGAGAGCGCGCTCAAGTTGATACGCGCCCTCGAGATCGAGGGCGGCTGCAACGTCCAGTTCGCGCTCGACCCTCTCTCGTTCAACTACTATATCATCGAGGTCAACCCCCGCGTGTCACGTTCATCAGCGCTGGCATCGAAGGCCAGCGGCTTCCCCATCGCACGCGTCACGGCCAAGATTGCCGTGGGTCTCACCCTCGATGAAATCACGGTTGCAGGCGCTCCCGCATGCTGCGAACCTTCCATCGACTACATAGTTGCAAAGGTTCCCCGCTTCCCCTTCGACAAGTTCAGCGAGGCCAGCAACGAGCTCGGTACCCAGATGAAGGCCACCGGCGAGGTCATGAGCATCGGCCGCAACTTCGAGGAAAGTTTCCTCAAGGCAATACGTTCGCTCGAGATAGGCTGCAGCCACATATGGAAGAAGAAGTTCGAGGCAATGACCGAAGAGCAGCTCTTCGATTACATCGTCCGCTTCCCCGACGACCATATCCTCGCCATCGCCCAGCTCCTGCGTAACGGCGTGGACGTGCGGCTCATCTACGACTGCACCAAGATAGATATGCTCTTCCTCGACAAGCTCGCCAACATCATCAGGATGGAGAAGAAGCTCGAGGAGTGCAAAGGAGATGTCGCAGTTCTCAAGGACGCCAAGAAGATGGGCTTCAGCGACAAGTTCATCGGCCAGCTCTGGGGAAAGACGGAGAAGGAGATGATAGAGTTCCGCTGGGCGAACGACATACGTCCGGTATACAAATACATCGACAGCTGTGCTGCAGAGCACGATGCCGACGTTCCCTACTTCTACTCAACCTACGGTCAGGAGAACGAGACCATAGTTTCAGACAGGAAGAAGATACTAGTACTCGGCGCAGGCCCTATCAGAATCGGTCAGGGCGTGGAGTTCGACTACTCCACCGTGCATGCCATCTGGGCTATCAGGGAGGCGGGCTACGAGGCCATCATCATCAACAACAACCCCGAGACCGTATCAACCGACTACACAATTTCAGACAAGCTCTACTTCGAGCCCCTCACAGTCGAGGACGTGATGAACATCATCGAGCTTGAAAAGCCTGAGGGTGTCATAGTTACTCTTGGCGGTCAGACGGCCATCAACCTCGCTGGCCCCATCGCCGAGTTCGGCGTTCCCATCATAGGCACACAGATAGACGCCATCGACAATGCGGAGGACCGCAAGCTCTTCGAGGCCATCATGCGCAAGACCGGTATCCCCCAGCCCAAGGCCAAGGCCGTCACCGACGTGGAGGAAGGCGTAAAGGCTGCCGCTGAAATCGGATATCCCGTGCTCGTCCGTCCTTCATTCGTGCTCGGCGGCCGTGCAATGATGATCGTGGGCAACGAGGAGGCTCTCCGCCACTATCTGCACAATGCAGTGGAGATCAACGAGAAGTCTCCCGTGCTCGTCGACAAGTACATACAGGGCAAGGAGACCGAGGTGGACGCCATCTGCGACGGAAAGAACGTATTCATCCCCGGCATCATGGAGCATGTCGAGCGTACTGGTATTCACTCCGGAGATTCAATCTCCGTCTATCCTTCATTCTCGCTCAGCCAGAAGGTGAAGGACCAGATAATCGACTACACCGTCAAGCTTGGTCTCGAGATCGGCATTGTCGGCCTCTTCAACATACAGTACATAGTTGACGGAGACGACGACGTATATGTAATCGAGGTCAACCCCCGCTCTTCACGTACGGTTCCCTTCCTTTCTAAGTCAACCGGCATCCCCATGGCAAAGATCGCCACTCTCGTAATGCTCGGCAAGAGCCTTCGCGAGCAGGGCATCAAGGACACCTATTATCCTGAGCGCCACCGCCATTACGTAAAGAGCCCGACTTTCTCGTTCGGCAAGCTCAAGGGCATCGACACCTATCTCTCCCCCGAGATGAAGTCTCCCGGCGAGGCCATAGGATATGACGATTCTCTCAACCGCGCTCTCTACAAGTCGCTCAAGGCTTCAGGCGTGCATGTAGTCAACTACGGCACCGTACTGGCAACCATAGCCGACAAGGACAAGGAAGAGGCTCTCCCTCTGGTCCGCCGCTTCTACAACCTCGGATTCAACATCGAAGCCACGAGGGGTACGGCAGCCTTCCTCAAGAAGAACGGCATTCGCACCCGCATGCTCAGCAAGATCAGCGACGGTTCCACCGACATCACCGACGCACTCCGCAAGGGCCATGTCAGCTATGTGATCAACACCATCGACATCAACCAGCACAGCACACGCCTCGACGGCTACGGCATACGCCGCGCCGCTGTTGAGAACAACGTATCGATCTTCACTTCTCTCGAGACCGTACGCGTGCTGCTCGATGTTCTCGAAGAGATCACCCTCGGCATCTCAACCATCGACGAAGAATACAACCACTGATGAAGCAGGGCATCTACACAATAGCATCCAACCGCCTGATCGCCGACAAGACATGGCGCATGCGCCTGCTTGGCGACACATCGGGGCTCGAACGCGGCGGCCAGTTCGTCGACGTTGCCATAGACGGATACTTCCTCAGACGCCCCATTGCGGCAACATGCTGGGACGCAGAGGGTTTCGACATGATATATAAAGTCGTGGGCAAAGGCACCGCGGTGCTTGCAGCAATGCAGCCGGGTGCCGTACTCGACGTCCTCACCGGTCTCGGCAACGGCTTTGACGCAGACCTTACGTCAAAGTCCGCCCTCGTCGCCTGCGGCGGCGTGGGCGCAAGTCCCACCTTCACGCTTGTGCGCGACCTCCAGGCCGCCGGCAAGCAGGTCACGGTGGCTCTCGGCTTCAACACGGCTTCCGAGATTGTCCTCGAGGACGAGTACGCCGCCCTCGGCGCGAATGTGCTCATCGCCACCATGGACGGCAGCAAGGGCACCAAGGGATTCGTAACGGACGCAATAGCGGCTGCAAAGCCTGTGTTCGACCACTTCTACACATGCGGCCCCAAAGTCATGATGAAGGCAGTCTGCCAGTCAGTCGATGTTCCCGGCGAGGCCAGCCTCGAGGAGAGGATGGGCTGCGGATGTGGAATATGCTACGGCTGCACCTGCCATACTCAGAACGGTCCGAGGCGCATTTGCGCTGACGGACCGGTATTCAGCAAGGAGGACATAATATGGTAAAGACAGAAGTCAATCTTTGCGGTGTAGGGCTCAAGAACCCTGTCGTACCCGCCAGCGGAACCTTCGGGTTCGGCGTGGAGATGGCGTGCAACTACGATCTGAACCTGCTCGGCGGCATCTCCCTCAAGGGAACCACACGCGACGCACGCTTCGGCAACGAATGCCCCAGAATAGCTGAATGCCCGGGCGGAATGATCAATTCCGTGGGCCTTCAGAATCCCGGCATACAGGCTTTCGTGGAACAGAAGCTCCCTATGGTGCGTCTGTTCTTCAGCGGCGCTGTAATCGCCAATATCAGCGGCTTTTCAGTGGACGAATACGTCGAGTGCTGCGCCAAGGCTGACGCCGCGCCCGAAACGGACATCATCGAGGTCAACATCTCCTGCCCTAACGTTCACGGAGGCGGACTTGCATTCGGCACTTCCGCCGAGGCTGCGGCCGAGGTGACAAAGGCCGTCAAGGAAGTCTGCCGCAAGCCCGTTTTCATCAAATTGAGTCCTAACGTGACCGACATAGCAGCCATCGCACGGGCATGCGAGGACGCTGGCGCCGACGGCCTCACCCTGATAAACACAATCCTCGGCATGCGCATCGACATTGCAAGGCGCAAGCCCGTGGTTGCAAACAAATACGGCGGATTCAGCGGGCATGCCGTATTCCCCATTGCCCTGCGCATGGTCAACCAGGTCGCTCACGCCTGCAGCATACCCGTCATGGGATGCGGCGGCGTAAGTTGCGCGGAGGATGTGATAGAGATGATGATGGCAGGCGCAACCGCCGTCCAGGTGGGCGCCGAGAATCTCCGCAACCCCTTCGTATGCAAGGAGATAGTAGAGCAGCTTCCCACCGTTATGGAGAAGCTGGGAATAAGTGACATCAACGAAATAATAGGCATAGTATGAGAGATGTAATAGTAGCCTGCGACTTCAGCAGCGCTGAGGAGGTTCTCCGCTTCCTCGACAAGTTCGCGGAATGCGAGCGCAAGCCCTTCGTCAAGATAGGTATGGAACTGTACTACGCTGCAGGTCCTGAGATCGTCCGTGAGATCAAGCGCCGCGGGCATAAGATCTTCCTCGACCTCAAGCTCCACGACATACCCAATACCGTGAAGAAGACCATGAAGGTCCTCAGCGCCCTTGACGTCGACATGACCAATCTGCACGCAGCCGGAACCATCGACATGATGAAGGCTGCACTTGAAGGACTCACCCGCCCCGACGGAACCAGGCCCATTCTCATAGCCGTAACCCAGCTGACCTCCACCAGCGAGGAGAGGATGCAGAAGGAGCTCCTGATCGGCGCATCCATCGCCGACACCATAGCCCACTATGCGGCAAACGCAAAGGAAGCCGGACTCGACGGCGTGGTCTGCTCGCCTCTCGAGGCATCCATCGTAAAGGAGAAGTGCGGCAGTGAGTTCATTGCAGTTACTCCGGGAATACGCTTTGCGGACGCCGCAAAGGACGACCAGGTACGCATCACTACTCCGGCACGCGCAAAGGAAATCGGCTCCGACTACATAGTTGTGGGCCGTCCCATTACCGCAGCTGAGGATCCCGTTGCAGCATACAACCGCTGCGTTGAAGAATTCGTTTAACAATATACCATGGAAAAGGAAATAGCAAAACAGCTGCTGAATATCAAGGCAGTGTTTCTCCGCCCGGAAGAGCCCTTCACCTGGGCAAGCGGAATCAAGAGTCCCATCTACTGTGACAACCGTCTCATCCTCACCGCTCCTGAGGCACGAGTTATTGTCGAGCAGGCAATAGCCGACACCGTAAAGGCCAAGTTCCCTCAGGCAGAGGTACTTATGGGCACAAGCACAGCCGGCATCGCCCATGCTGCTATAGCAGCGAGCATACTCGGTATGCCAATGGGCTATGTCCGTGGCGAGGCCAAGAGCCACGGACGCAACAACCGCATCGAGGGCCGTCTCGAGCCCGGTGCAAAGGTTGTTGTGATCGAGGACCTCATCTCCACCGGAGGCAGTGCCATCGATGTAGTCGAGGCTCTTCGCGAAGCAGGCGCCGAGGTGCTCGGAATCGTCAGCATCTTCACTTACGGCATGCAGAAGGGCATCGACCGCCTCGCAGCAGCCGGCGTGGTCAACTACTCACTTTCCAATCTCGACGCACTCGTTGAAGTTGCCGAGGAGATGGGATACATCGCAGCAGGCTGGAAGGAGCGCATCCTCCAGTTCCGCAGCAACCCCTCTGATGAAAGCTGGATAAAATAGCATAGCCATGAAACACCTCATCGACCCTACCGACCTCACCAAGCAGGAGACCGACCAGATAATCGCTCTCGGCGAGGACATCATCGCAAACCGCGAGAAGTACAGGGACAGCCTGCGCTACCACAAGCTTGCCACCCTTTTCTACGAGCCCAGCACACGCACCAGGCTCAGCTTCACATCCGCAATGATGGAACTGGGAGGCAACGTGCTCGGATTCTCAGACGCAAAGAACACCTCGGTAAGCAAGGGAGAGACTGTGGAGGATACCGTACGAGTGGTTGGCAACTTCGTTGACGTCATAGCAATGAGGCATCCGCTCGAGGGTGCTCCGTACATTGCTTCAACTGTTTCAAAGGTTCCCATCATCAACGCAGGCGACGGCTCACACGCCCATCCCACCCAGACGCTGACCGACCTTCTCACAATCAAGCGCGAGCTCGGACACATCGACGGCATCACCATAGGATTCTGCGGCGACCTCAAGTTCGGCCGTACCGTCCACTCCCTCATAAAGGCCCTTTCACGCTACAACGGCATCAAGGTGATACTCATCGCTCCGGACGAGCTGAGGCTTCCCGACTACATCAAGAGCGACGTATGTGACAAGCAGGGTGTCGACTACCGCGAGGTGCATACCATCGAGGAAGTCATGGGAGAGCTCGACGTGCTTTACATGACACGCGTGCAGCAGGAGCGCTTCCTTGACCTCGAGGAGTTCGAGAGGGTCAAGGACAGCTTCGTGCTCGACAAGGAGAAGATGGCTCTCGCAAAGGAAAGGATGGCGGTTCTGCATCCTCTCCCCCGTGTGAACGAGATCAAGCCCGAGGTCGACGACGACCCCCGCGCTGCATACTTCCGCCAGGTGGAGAACGGAAAGTTCGTCCGCATGGCCCTGATATACAGCCTTCTCAAATGGAAGGACGACCCTTCCCATACAATGCCGGAACATCCTGAATACTACGAGGATGCAGGCTTGTCATGCCGCAACCCCAAGTGCATCTGCAACCATGAGGGCATAAAGCATATTTTCCATGAGACCGAGTCTGGTGTAAGATGTGCCTACTGCGATGCAAAAGTGAAATAAAACAGTATTCCATTTTTTGAACTCTTTTTGTATATTTGCCTACCGAATTGGCTTAGTCGTTATATGAAAGAACATCAAAGACTGGTCGGGACAGTGTCCCGCGGTGTACGTTGCCCCATCATCCGTGAGGGCGACAATCTTGCAGAAATCGTAACAGAAAGCGTTCTCGCTGCATCAGCTGACGAAGGATTTGAAATCCGCAACAGAGACGTCATTGCAATCACAGAATCAGTAGTAGCCAGGTCCCAGGGCAATTACGCCCCCGTATCCGCTATCGCCGAGGACGTACGCACAAAGACCGGCGGAGAGACCGTCGGCGTTATGTTCCCCATCCTTTCCCGCAACCGCTTTGCAATCTGCCTCCGCGGCATTGCAATGGGATGCAAGAAGGTTGTCCTCATGCTCAGCTACCCTTCCGACGAGGTGGGCAACGCCCTTGTAAGCATCGACAAGATCGACGAGGCAGGAGTCAACCCCTACTCAGACGTCCTCACCCTTGAGAAGTACCGCGAACTCTTCGGTTACGAAAAGCACGAGTTCACAGGTGTCGACTACGTCGAGTATTATGGCGACCTTGTCCGTGAATGCGGCGCAGAGGTTGAGATCATCTTCGCCAACAGGCCTAAAACAATACTCAATTATACAGACACGGTCATCACCTGCGACATTCATACACGTAAGCGCACAAAGCGCATCCTCAAGGAGGCAGGTGCACGTGTAGTGCTCGGTCTTGACGACATCCTCAATTCTTCCGTTGCGGGCAGCGGTTTCAACGAGAACTACGGTCTGCTCGGCTCCAACAAGGCAACCGAGAACACCGTCAAGCTCTTCCCCCACAAGTGCCAGCCCCTCGTCGAGGATATCCAGGCAAGGATACTCGCCGCAACCGGCAAGCATGTAGAGGTCATGGTTTATGGCGACGGCGCCTTCAAGGACCCCCAGGGCAAGATCTGGGAGCTTGCCGACCCCGTTGTCTCCCCCGCCTTCACCGAAGGACTCAAGGGCACACCCAACGAGCTGAAGCTGAAGTATCTCGCCGACAATGACTTTGCAAACCTCTCAGGCGAGGCGCTCAAGGCCGCCATCAGCGAGAGCATCAAGGCCAAGGACGCAAACCTCAAGGGCCAGATGGCATCAGAGGGCACAACCCCCCGCCAGCTGACCGACCTCATCGGTTCCCTCTGCGACCTCACCTCCGGCTCCGGCGACAAAGGCACCCCCATCGTCCTCGTCCAGGGTTACTTCGACAACTACACCACAGAATAATCCCATTCCCCAATACCCCAAAAAGAGAGGCCACCCATCCCGGTGGCCTCTTTCTATTCCATCCCCACTTCGCCGCCTCCCAACCATACGTTCGTCCAAATCCAATCAACAAAAGCCGACACCTTCCTAGAAATAGCCCCAGGCTGGCGGCGGATGCCGACTGGCTGAGGGCGTCCCACTCTGGGCAAAAGGCAGACGGCGGCCGGACTCCCCAAAGGATCCGGGCGACGTTTGCCTTTAGCTGCCGGACGCAAGTTCGGCTGCGGTGCCGCACTTCACCCTCGCACTCCCGCACCTCACGAACCCCAGCTGGTTGGCGCATTTGAGTACCAACCTTCCTCCCCTGGCCACCCTCGCGTAAGCAGACGGAACTTCAACCTCCTACTATCTGTTTAACCTCCGCCACGATTTCGCCGATTATATTCCCGCAATCGACGATCTCGCCATGATTTCGTCGATATCGTGCCCGCGAGCCGTCAAAATCGCGTTTCGGGCACGATATCAGCTAAAACGTGGCAGAAATATGATTTACGGGCATAAATCCGTCATTTTTATGGCGGGACCCACGCCCCGTATCTCTGGATCTTATTGACTCAAGCCTGCAGCTGTGCCACTTTGATATGAACCCGAAAGTCTGGACATGTGTTTAACCAAAATATGCAACCTCACAGTCAATTCCGGCCAACTTAAAGGTCAAATACTGGCCGGAATATGTGATTTGTCCAACTAATCGGGTTCTTTTAGGCGCCGGGCCTGTTATTTTGCTGTTTCGCCAAGAATTCGTGATTATTTTGGCCTATCACCTTATCACCGCCAATTTGAAGCCTTGTTTTAGGCCGCTCACCATACACCTTCCAGAAAAACGCCGCAAATCAAGAAAGGTCCCAACGAAAAGGCGGACACCTTCCAGGAATAAACCCCAAATCAAGGAAGGTCCCAACGAAAAGGCGGACACCTTCCAGGAATAACCACGAAATCAAGGAAGGTCCCAACGAAAAGGCAGTCACCTTCCTGGAAAAGGCCTCAGATCAAGGAAGGTCCCAACGAAAAGGCGGACACCTTCCTGGAATAAACCCCGAATCAAGGAAGGTCCCAACGAAAAGGCGGACACCTTCCAGGAAAACGCCTCGAATCAAGGAAGGTCCCAGGCTGAAGGTCTACACCTTCCTCGAAGGGGCTAATAATAAAGGAGGATGTCCGGCAGCGGGCATCCTCCTCCTTGTTTAAGAATATTGGGTTATCAGTTTACTCTTCTGCGGGCTTCAGGGTGGTGTAGACGTTTGTTACGTCTTCATCGTCGAGAAGCATGTTGGTAAGCTTGTCGAGGGTGGCGCGCTGCTCCTCGGTTGCGTCCTTGAGGTCCACGTTGGGGATCTGCTCGAAACCACCGGAGATGAGCTCGTAGTTGTTCTCCTCGATGTACTTCTGGATCTGGCCGTATGCGCTGTACTCGCCGTAGATGACGATGACCTTGGTCTCGTTGTCATCCTTGTCGACCTCGACCTGCTCGTAGAGTTCCTCTACGCCGTAGTCGATCATCTCAAGCTCGAGTTCCTCAAGATCCACACCGTCCTTCTCCTTGATGCGGAAGGTGCACTTGCGATCGAACATGAAAGCAACTGAACCTGAAGTTCCGAGGGAACCACCGCACTTGTTGAAGTATGAACGAACGTTTGCTACTGTACGGGTGTTGTTGTCTGTTGCAGTTTCAACGAGATAAGCGATACCGAAAGGACCGAAACCTTCGAAGATGACCTCCTTGAAGTCGCCCTGCTTGCTCTCGGTTGCCTTCTTGATAGCGCGCTCGATGTTCTCCTTAGGCATCTGCTCTGCGCGGGCCTCAGCCATGAGGGCGCGGAGACGGGGGTTACCTGTTACATCGGGGCCGCCCATCTTGACGGCGATGGTGATTTCCTTACCAAGTTTGGTGAATGTGCGGGCCATGTGGCCCCAGCGCTTCATCTTGCGCTCCTTACGGAATTCAAACGCTCTTCCCATATTACTTCACTCTTGAGATGTATTTGTCGATATCAGCTGCCTCCATGCTGTTAGGATACTGGTCCTTAACAGTCTCGTAGCACTTTGCGGCCTCTTCCTTGTTGCCGAGAGCCTCGTAAACCTCACCTGCCTTTACATAGTAGGTGGCAGCGAAGAGATTGTCTGACACTGCAGCGGCATCCTTGAAGCAACCGAGTGCTGCGTCATAGTTCTCGAGGCCTACGTATGCGTCACCCATGGTGCTCTTTGCACGTGCCATGAGGATAGGCTCCTTGCCTGCATACTTCTTGAGGTAGTTAATTGCCTCCTCATAGTTGCCGAGCTTGTATGCACAAACACCTGCATGGAAGTAAGCAGCCTCACCGGCCTTCTTGCCGTATTCGTCGATGATGCCGGCGAAACCGAGAACGTTGCCGTCGCCATTGAGGGCAACCTCGTACTCACCTGCTGCGAAGAGGTTCTCTGCAGGGAAAGTCTGCTCCAAAGCCTCCTCCACCTTGGGAGTATATATGAACTTGTAATAGCCGAGGATGGCGGCAGCGACTACAACTACGGCGATCAGGACGCCCCAGAGAGTCTTTTTGTTATTCTTGAAGAATTCGTCGGTTCTGGACACAGTTTCCTGGATAGCTTCCTTGCGTGCTGCATCCTTCTCATTTACATTAACGTTTGCCATATTTGATAATATTTTATTTTTCGGTTTTTCGAGTCTGCAAAAATACAGAAAATTGTTCAACATTGCAATATACTTTGTATGAATTGCCACGTTTGACAAATTTTGCTAAATTTGCATTATGCCTGTCTTGAAGAAATTAGTTGTACAGGACTTCCGGAACATAGCTCTCCAGGAGGTCGAATTCTCGCCGAACGTGAACTGCATCAGCGGTGGCAACGGCGAGGGCAAGACCAACCTTCTCGACGCCATCTGGTATCTCAGCATGACAAAAAGCGCCTTTGTATCCAGCGACCAGTTCATAGCCCGCCACGGCACAAAGGCGTTTGCCGTGAGCGGCCAGTACTCCATGCCCGGCGGAATATCGACCCGCTACAGCATCCAGGTCGACGACACCGGCAAGAAGGTCCGCAAGGACGACAAGGCCTACACACGCGTCAGCGAGCACATAGGTGCGCTGCCCATAGTCATGGTCTCCCCTGCCGACACCGCGATGGTCAGCGAATCCGGCGACGAACGCCGCCGTTTCGTCAACATGGTACTCTCGCAGGTCGACCCCGCCTATCTGTCCGCCCTGCAGCAGTACAACAGGATACTCCTGCAGCGCAACAAGATGCTCAAGGAAGGCATGACAGACCCCGAACTCCTCGGCACCTTCGACTACCAGCTCGAGAAGTTCGCCGAGCCCGTATTCAACAGGCGCGAGCAGCTCTGCAAAGATCTCTCCCCTCTCGTAAACAGTTACTATTCAGCCATATCCGGCGGTAAGGAGAGCGTCAGCGCCGACTACAGGTCAGACCTCCACAAAGGCAAGTTGAGCGACCTGCTGCGCGACACCCGCGAACGCGACGCCGTCCTCAAGTTCACCGCCTCCGGCATACAGCGCGACGACTTCATCTTCAAGATGGACGGCCATCCCATCAGGCGCTGCGGCTCGCAGGGCCAGCAGAAATCCTTCCTCGTCGCCCTCAAGTTCGCGCAGTACGAGCTGATGAAGAAGGAATACGGATTCGCCCCCATCCTGCTCCTCGACGACCTCTTCGACAAGCTCGACACAACCCGCGTGTCGAACCTGCTCGGCATGGTCGCAGGCAGCGAGTTCGGGCAGATATTCATCACCGACTCCAACAAGGTGCGCATACACTCCATAGTGGATGCGATAACCGAGGACAGAGCCTACATAGAGACGGAAGGAGGCGTCTTCACACGCATCGATGAGTAGGATAGAGAGAAAGCAGGCACAGAGCATCAAGGAAGCCTTCCACGAATATCTCAAGGCATACAAGCTGACCACCGGCCTGAACACGCAGAGGGTATTCTCCGCATGGGACCAGGCATCGGGCGCAGCAAACTATACAGCAAGAAGGTACTACCGCGACGGGGTTCTCTACATAACCGTGAATTCCAGCGTCATACGTAGCCAGTTGAACATACAGAAACAGTTCCTGCTTGACAAGATCAACGCCATTCTGAAGAGCGACGAGCTCTTTACGGAGGACGACAAGTTTGCAGGATATGTCAAAGAGTTGAGAATCAAATGAAACTGATAATCGACAGGGCGGTTCCCTTCATAGAGGGAGTGTTCGAGCCATTCGCCGACGAGGTCAGGTACATGGAAGGATCGGAGATCAGCCATGACGACCTCATCGACACCGACGCCATAATCATACGCACCAGAACGAAGTGCACCGCCAGCCTCCTCGAAGGCACAGCGGTGAAGCTGATCTCCACTGCCACCATAGGCACTGACCACATCGACATCCCCTGGTGCGAGTCGCATGGCATCATGATATGTAACGCCGCCGGGTGCAACGCCGGAGGCGTGATGAACTATGTGTTCAGCGCCCTCTACGGTGCAGCCGCACGCAACAGCATGCCGCTGTTCGGAACCACGCTGGGAATCATCGGCGTGGGCAGCGTCGGCAGCCGCGTGGAGGCAATGGCCAGGCAGCTGGGATTCAAGGTCCTTCTCTGCGACCCTCCCAGAGCCGAAAAGGAAGGCAGTGCGCACTTCTGCTCGCTGGACTATCTTCTTGAGAATTCAGACATTGTGACCATGCACGTCCCGCTGAACAACGAGACCCGCAGGATGGCTGACGCCTCATTCTTCGCGAAGATGCGCGAGGGTGCGATATTCATCAACGCCGCACGCGGCGAGATAGTGGTGGACGACGACCTGATCGACGCCATCCCCCACCTCGGCCCGGTGATCATCGACACATGGAACCACGAGCCGAACGTGAACAAAACCCTTCTCGACAAGGTTGCGATAGGCACTCCTCACATCGCCGGATACTCTTATCAGGGCAAGCAGATAGGCTGCAAGATGGCAGTCAGGGCCGTAGCCAGATTCTTCGGAATATCAGAACTTTACGAGTTCTTTCCTCCAGCAAGGGTCACGGAGCTTGACGCCGTCAAGCTCGACGTCCGCGGCAAGACTCAGGGCGAGATTGCGGCCATCATGCAATACAACTATCCGATATTCACCGACGACTTCCTTTTCAGAAGCAACCCGGGTGCCTTCGAGTACCTGAGGGAGAACTATAATTTCAGACGAGAATTCTTTATAGACTGATATGGACAACAGCAAAATCAATGCTCAGGTAGAGCGTTTCCGCAAGGGTTTCCCCTGGCTGGACATAGTAGCACCCGCAACCCCCGGCAACGGTATCTGCGTCCTCACCGCCGAGGAGGCTGAGAAGGCCGCTGCATACGCCGACACCGCCGAGGTGTC
Source organism: Candidatus Cryptobacteroides sp. (assembly GCA_045640445.1). Lineage (GTDB taxonomy): Bacteria > Bacteroidota > Bacteroidia > Bacteroidales > UBA932 > Cryptobacteroides. The sequence continues at coordinate 81,061 of JAZUFA010000044.1, forward strand.
AGGCAAATGCAAGTTCGTGCCCGCTTCGGGCGCAGCCTCCAGGATGTTCAAGGACATCTTCGCAGGCATGGCTGAAAAGAACGCAGCAACTGTAAAGCTTGCCGACAACCTCGACAAGTTCGCCTTCTACAGCCCCGAAGTGTTCGGTGAAGCCCCCTTCGACGCACAGGAAGCCGCAGAAAAACTACTGACTGACAACGGATTGGGATATGGGGCAAAGCCCAAGGGCGTGCTCAAGTTCCACCGCTACCCCACCGAGGTCCGCACCGCACTTGCAGAGCACTTCGTGGAGGGCCAGGCATACATGAGGAACCAGGACGGCAGCGTCAATCTCGTCATCACCATCTCCCCGGAACACCGCCAGCTCTTCGAGGACGCTCTCGCCGAAATCATGGAAGCCTACGAAGCAAGATACAACGTCAAGTACAACGTAACCTTCACCTATCAGGACCCTGAGACCAACACGGTTGCAGTAGGCGCCGACGGCAAGCCCTTCGTCAAGGACGACGGCAGCATACTCTTCCGCCCCGCAGGCCACGGCGCCCTCATCTACAACCTCAATGCACTTGACGCGGAACTTGTGAGCATCAAGAACATAGACAACGTATGCGTGGAGAGCATGCAGCCCACCACCTACCTCTGGAAGAAGGTTCTCATGGGCAAGGCACTCGAGCTAAGGGACAAGATCTTCGGCTTCATGTACGAGATGTTCCAGCTCACCGACATGCGCAAGCGCCTCGCCGACTTCTGCTACATCACCGCCTACAACATGGTGCAGGACGACCCTTATGCAACCGAGGAATGCCAGGACCTCTGCAACAGGATAGAGGAATTCCTGAAGAAGGAACTCTGCATAGAGATGCCTCCCGCTAAGGACTGCCGCGACAGAGCGGATCAACTGATGGCAAAACTGAACCGCCCCATCCGCGTTTGCGGAATGGTACGCAACGAGGGCGAACCCGGCGGAGGTCCCTTCATCATCAAGGCAAAGGACGGCAGCACCTCGCTCCAGATACTCGAGGGCGCGCAGATCAACCCCGACGATCCCCAGGCTGTTGCAGCACTCAAGGGTGCCACCCACTTCAATCCCGTGGACCTCGTATGCTGCCTCAAGGACATGGATGGCGAAAAGTTCGACCTCCTGAAGCACGTAGACCCCGAAACAGGTCTCATCAGCTCCAAGAGCTACCAGGGCCGCGAGCTCAAGGCACTTGAGCTGCCCGGCCTCTGGAACGGTTCCATGTCAGACTGGAACACCCTGTTCGTGGAGGTTCCCGCCGAGACTTTCAACCCCGTGAAGACCGTGCTCGACCTGCTCCGTCCCGCCCATCAGTAGCAGGCGCCAGGAGCACGGATTTGTGCAATTACACATTATTGTGTAAATTTGACGATTCATCAATACGCGCTCAGCGCGCAACAACGATATGAGCATTCAGTCAGAAAAGATCAAAGAGCTTGCGGAACGCAGGGAAACCGCCGGGATGGGCGGAGGCCAGAAGCGCATAGATGCGCAGCATGCAAAGAACAAGCTCACAGCCAGAGAGAGGCTCGCCGAACTCCTTGATGCGGGAAGCTTCGAGGAGTTCGACATGTTCGTGCACCACCGCTGCACCAACTTCGGAATGGAGGCAAGCCATCCCGACGGCGACGGTGTCGTCACCGGCCAGGGCACGATAGACGGAAGGCTCGTATTCGTTTACGCACAGGATTTCACCGTCAGCGGAGGCTCCCTGAGCAAGACCATGAGCGAGAAGATCTGCAAGATTATGGACATGGCCGTCAGAACAGGCGCCCCCATCATCGGTCTCGGAGACTCGGGCGGAGCACGCATACAGGAAGGCATAGACGCGCTTGCCGGTTACGGCGAGATATTCGAGCGCAACATACTTGCAAGCGGCGTGGTACCGCAGATCAGCGCCATCATGGGCCCTTGCGCCGGCGGTGCAGTGTACTCTCCCGCCCTGACCGACTTCACCATAATGGTAAAGAACAGCTCGTTCATGTTCCTTACCGGTCCGGGAGTCGTCAAGAGCGTCACAGGCGAGGAAGTCTCACAGGAAGACCTCGGCGGAGCCACCGTCCACTCGACAAAGAGCGGCGTCGCCCATTTTGCAGCCGAGGATGAGAAGGAGGCCATCGCGACCATCAAGAAGCTTCTCAGCTTCCTCCCCCAGAACAACCAGACTGCCGCACCTGTCCGTCCCACCCAGGACCCCGCAGGCAGATCCGATGCCGCCCTGAACGACATCATACCCGACAATCCCTCCAAGGCATACGACATGCACAGGGTCATCGCCAGCATTGTCGATGACGGCGACTTCTTCGAGATTCACAAGGAATTCGCAAAGAACATAATAGTCGGTTTCGCCCACATGGGCGGGAGAAGCGTGGGTGTGGTGGCCAACCAGCCCGCCTTCCTCGCCGGCGTGCTCGACATCAACGCCAGCCGCAAGGCCGCACGCTTCGTGCGCTTCTGCGACGCATTCGGAATTCCCCTCGTCACCCTCGTGGATGTACCCGGCTTCCTCTGCGGCACGCAGCAGGAATACGGTGCGATCATCAGCAACGGCGCAAAGCTTCTCTATGCTTACGGAGAAGCCACCGTTCCCAAGGTCACAGTCACTCTCCGCAAGAGCTACGGCGGAGCCCACATAGTGATGAGCTGCAAGCAGCTCCGCGGCGACATCAATTACGCATGGCCCAGCGCCAGCATAGCTGTCATGGGAGCCGACGGTGCCGTAGGCGTACTTTACGGCAAGGAGATCAAGGCGGAAGCCGACCCCGAACGCCAGGCCGCTATAATCGAAGAGAAGAAGACGGAATACGAGAACCTCTTCTGCAACCCTTACCAGGCTGCACAGATGGGCTACATCGAGGACGTCATCGAACCCAAGGACACACGCTTCCGCATAATACGCGCCCTGGCAGTGCTCGACGGCAAACGTCAGGAACTCCCTGCCAGAAAGCATGACAATCTGCCGTTATGATGACTTTCCACCTTCTCACCACCGGAGCCGACAAGATGGCCGCAACCGACCCTAACGGACTGACGTTGACAACAGTCTGCATCCTGGTCGTATTCGGCTGTCTGCTCATACTCTACGGCGTGTATTCTCTGCTTGGAGCAATCCTTGGCAGACAGAAGGCAGACACGGTGAAGCCTCAGGAGAACATCGCAGAAAAGAAGGACGACGGAACATCCGGCGTCATAACAATAAGGACTGCCGGATGGTCTGGCAATGCACAGAGTACCGGCGCAACTGCGCTTTCAGCCGATGCCGGCACAGGCTCTGAAACGAAGGACAGCACAGAATCAACCCGCAAGGGTGGAACAGTCACTTCTCCCCTGCCGGGAATGATAATAGAAGTAGCCGTGCATGCGGGCGACCACGTGCAGCGCGGTCAGAGGATTGCGGTGCTCGAAGCCATGAAGATGGAGAACGACATCCTCTCCGAGTTCGACGGAACCGTCACGGCAGTATATGTAACCAAGGGCAACACGCTCAAGGAAGGCGACAGGATCGCAAGTATTGAATAATGGAGAATATCATCGACAGCCTTCAGCAATTCTGGCAGTTCACCGGTTTTGCAAATTGCACATGGCAGCATCTTCTGATGATTGTCATAGGCATAGTCTTCGTGACTCTCGGAATAGTCAAGAAGTGGGAGCCGATGCTTCTCGTGCCCATAGGCTTCGGAATCATCATAGGCAACATACCGGTATTCACCGGACTGCAGGTCAGCATCTATGAGGAGAACTCGGTGCTGAACATCCTCTACCAGGGTGTGCGCCAGGGCTGGTATCCCCCGCTCATCTTCCTGGGAATAGGTGCGATGACCGACTTCAGCGCACTCATCAGCCAGCCCCGCCTCATACTCATCGGCGCCGCCGCCCAGCTGGGCATATTCGGCGCATATCTGCTCTCGCTCCAGATGGGATTCCTGCCCAACGAGGCCGGTGCAATCGGCATCATCGGTGGTGCTGACGGCCCCACAGCAATCTTCCTGAGTTCAAAGCTTGCGCCCGAACTCATGGGCGCAATCGCAGTATGTGCATACTCATACATGGCCCTCGTCCCGGTGATCCAGAAGCCCATAATGAAGCTTCTCACCACAAAGAAGGAGCGCCTCATCAGGATGAATAAGCCCCGCGAGGTCAGCCAGAGGGAAAAGATCATCTTCCCTATCATCGGCTTCATCTGCACGGCTTTCATCGTGCCTTCAGGCCTGCCGCTGCTTGGTATGCTGTTCTTCGGTAACCTGCTCAAGGAATCAGGCGTTACCAAACGTCTGGCCAATACTGCAGCCGGCCCCATGATAGACGTGGTCACCATGCTCATCGGCCTCACTGTTGGTGCAAGCACCCAGGCCGACGTATTCATCAGCCCAAGGAGCATACTCATATTCCTCCTCGGTCTCATCAGCTTCGTGATTGCAACCGCCGCAGGCGTACTGTTCGTGAAGTTCATGAACCTCTTCTGCAAGGAAGGGAACAAGATCAACCCTCTCATCGGCAACGCAGGAGTATCTGCAGTGCCTGACTCGGCGAGAGTATCTGAAATGGTCGGTCTTGAAGCTGATCCCAGCAACCACCTCCTCATGCACGCCATGGCACCCAATGTTGCCGGCGTGATAGGTTCGGCTGTTGCTGCCGGTATCCTCCTTGGATTCCTCGGTTAAAAAATAGAAATAAAGAGCATCAGCAGATGCGCGCTCACACCGGCTACGAGGCCGCCTATGGTGTGAGCCAGAATTGCCTTTGGAGTAAGCTGACGGTATCCGAGGCTGTCGAGCATTGCGGTATGTGTGGAGAGATATCCGCTCCAGCACATGCCTATTGCGGTGCAGACTGCAATTGCATTGCCGTCAACCCAGCCCTGTGCCAGGAAATTGGGGATAAGGCTGAGGGCGGCGCCCACTGCGCCAAGTGCAGTTATGGGGAATGCAACGAGATGTGAATCGCTGAAGCCGAAGAGCCAGTCGAACAGGAAATTGATCTTGCCCGCAGCCCAGGGCAGAAGTTCGGTACCCTCATATGCTGCACCTGTGTATCCGGCCGCAGAAGGACCGAAGGTGAGCAGCATCACAAATGTGGAAATGACAAGCACACCGGGAATAATCGACAGTCCGACTTCAACACCGGACTTGCCGCCGTCGAGAATGGCATTAAGGCAGCGGATGAAACCGCTTTCATGCTTTTCCTCTGCCTGTTCGCACTCGGTCGCATCCTGCTCATCGATTTCTGCAGCCATCTCGTATTTGAAATTGGGATACTGCTTGAGCACGAAGCGCTGCATGAGCCTGGTAGAAACGATGCATCCGCACACGGCACCGAAGATGCCGACGAACGGCTCCCAGTAGAATCCCTGCCCCATCATGAATATGATGACTATGAGGCCCATTCCGAAGGCCGTGCCGAAGTTGGTCAGAGAGATGAACTGATATTTCTTGAAGTATGCGGAAAAACGCTTGTCCTTTGCAAGTGAAATGATGGCGGGATTGTCGGAGAGGAAGGTCATCACCGCTCCCAGCGAAGCCACACCGGGCAGGTTGAAGAGAGGCTTCATGAAAGGCCTCAGCAGCTTTTCAAGAAGATCGACCACACCGTATTCTATCAGTATACGGCCGAGTGCGCCCATTAGCACACAGATGGCCATAAGGTAGAAGCAGGTATTCAGGAGCAGGTCGTGTGCCGTATGCATCAATGTATTGAGCATGTTGGCAGTGCCCATCACGCCTGCAAGGTATACAAATATACCAACAACAATCAGAAGACAGATTATGCTGGACAGTGTGTTGTTCTTCTTTGCCATTGCAAACTATCGGGTCAGAAGGTGGATCTTCCAGGTAAGACCCAGGAGCAATGTCGGCTGATTGAAATAGTAGTACATTGCGTGGATCCTGATATCCTTGTCACCTTTCTTGGGGAAAAATTCAAAGCCGCCTCCATATGACCAGTATTCGCCGAATTCGGGAACAAGAGGGTCATACTGGCTGAAGTTGCAGTCATATGATGCCTTGGCGATGACGTTCATCCAGTCGGTGGGTGCAACCACCAGGTTGGCGATGACGGCACAGTCGTCGAACATCTTGAAGGTTTTCATATTGCCCCGCTGGACGAGGTCGAGTTCGAGTTTTGCAGGTCCGGCAGTGAAGCAGTTTCCGAGGGAGATGCTGCCGAGATGACCGCCGCCGGGGATGTCGAAGAGATTGACCGAGTGCTTCCACCCGTAGAAGCCGGCCGTACCCTTTGCACAGAAGTTATAAGCCATATTCCCGCCCCAGCGATCAGCCGGAAGAGGAGATGGTGTTACCTGGATGGTGAACTTGTTCGAATCTCCCAGATAATATATGAGACTGAGACCGAACTGGAAGCAGCCGGCCATGTTGTCATAGAACTTGGAACTGTAGTAGACATTGATGGGAGCCTCGTCGTACTCGTATCCGCCATATTCAAGCTGCATCTTGCCGGCCTGGATGCCCCAGTTGCCTCTGCGGTACAGCAGATAAACCCAGTCGGTGGCACCGAACGGATTGCTGGCGCTGAATGAATTCTTGAGACGGTGATGGAAGGAATATGTGAGGTTCTCGTTAATGCTTCCGTTGATCCTGATGTTCACATAATCGCCCTGGAAGCCATACGAGTTTTCCGGCATCGCGGCGAAGCTGAAGCGGTTCTCGAGTTTAATGTCAATGCCTTGGGCTGACGCAAGAAGCGGGAGCCCAAGGCATATGATAAAAAGAATCAGATTATGTTTCAATTACTTGAGAATCTTGATATTGCCAAGGACAGGAAGTTCCTTTGCCTTGCCCTGGACAGCGTAGACTATACCGATTACGGCAAATGCGAAGCAGATGATGCTGAGTATTCTAAGTATCCAGCCCTTGAAAATGAGGCCAAGCACGGGTATTGCAATGATCTCGATGATGAAGAGCACGAGACCCTGGTTTGCATGGAACCTTGCGAACTTGGAATCCTTTGCGCAAAGGATGGGGATGAGTACAAGGATGCCGATGTATGAAAGAACGGCCATGACCTTGTTCTTCTTGATGTCCTCAGGGTCGATTTCCTCTGTGAAGTCGTCGATCTCAGCCTTTACCTTGTCGATGGTTTCCTCTGCCTTTTCCTTGGCATCCTCAGCCTTTTCCTTGACATTCTCCTTGAACTCGCCAGCCTTTTCCTTGACGTTCTCCTTGAACTCGTCGGCCTTTCCCTTGAGTTCTTCAGCCTTTTCGGATATGTTTTCCTTGAGCTCTTCAGCCTTTTCAGAGATGTTCTCCTTCAGCTCTTCAGCCTTTTCCTTGAGACCTTCGGCCCTGCTTTCCTGAGCTTCAGCCTGCCCGTTGATGTTTTCAAATTCTTCTGCCATAATTATCAGTGTTTTGAGGGGTTAGTATTGATTGCAAAATTAATATTTCATTTTGAATTTGCGCACCCTCTTTCAAAGAAGATTCAGGAAATTTTCACCCGCCACCTTGGATACTTCAGCCTGGGTGTATCCGCGGCCGTGAAGCACGTCGAGAATGAGGCGGAACTTGGATATGTCCTCGAGACCCTGGGCCGTATAGTCTATGCCGTCATAGTCGGTTCCAAGCCCCACGTGGTCGATGCCGCAGACATCTATCGCATGCTCTATATGATCCACGACCTTGCCCACTCCGGGATTGCCGGAGTCAGAAAGGAAATCGGGATAGATGCTCATTCCAACCACACCCCCACGTTTTGCAATGCCCCTGAGAAGTTCGTCGGGCAGGTTGCGGGGATGACTGTGCAGTGCACGGCAGCATCCGTGAGTATAGACAACCGGCTTCTCTGAAACCTCGAGGACTTCACGCACAGTGCTGTCGGCACAATGGGCTACGTCCACAAGCACGTCCAGACGGTTCAGCTCGCGCACGAACTCGCGTCCGAACGGGCTGAGGCCGCCCCATCTGCCCTTTCCGGTGCAGCTGTCGCATATCTGGTTGTCGGCGCTGTGTGTAAGGGTCACATATCGTACTCCCCTGGCGGCGAGCTCCTCAAGGACTCCTATGTCGTGACCTATGGGAGATGCGTTCTCGAGTCCGATCATTATGGAAACGAGGCCCTTTGCCTTGTTTGCAGCCACTTCCGAGGCGTTCCTGGCATAAGCCACCACGTCTGAAGCACGCGCCACCTGGGCGTCCATGGCTTCGAGCATGGCAAAGGCATGCTCACGCGCCTTGACCTCGTCAAGTTCAGCGGGAATGTAGAGGGCGAAAAAGGAAGCGTCCACGCCGCCCTTCACCATCTTGGGAAAGTCGACCTGGACACCGGGATTGTCTATTGTATAGTCTCTTTGTCTAAGCATTTGCGACGGTGCGTCGCAGTGTGCGTCCAGTATTGTCATAGTATCAAACTAATCTATCAAAGTACCCCACTCGTCGGTCTTGGCATCAAGGTCGCGCTTGCATTCGAGGTATTCCCTTGTAAGTTCCATTATGTCGTCGGAGGGGCCGGGAGCTTCCAGGATCTTCTCTATGGCCTTCATGCGGGTCTCCTGCTTTTCTATTTCCTTCTCCAGGAAGTTAATGCGGTTCTTGCGCTTGCGGTCCTCCTTTGTCTTCTCGCGCGATTCGGTGTATGACATCTTCGCAGCCTGTGGCTCCGCCTGCACCGGCTGTACAGGAGGGACGGTCTCCGCCTTGCGTTCAAGTTCCTGGAGGTTCTCAAGCTTGCGTCTTGCCAGGAAGTCGGACACTCCTCCGAGGTGCTCACGAACATGGCCGTCCTTGAACTCGTATATCTTGTCGACGAGTCCGTCGAGGAAATCCCTGTCGTGGGACACGATCAGCAGGGTACCGTCGAACGACTTGAGAGCCTGCTTCAGGATATCCTTGCTCTTGATATCCATATGGTTGGTAGGCTCATCGAGGGCGAGCAGGTTATGTTCCTGCAGCATGAGCTTGGCCATGCCGAGGCGGGCGCGTTCGCCGCCGCTAAGCACGCTAACGCGCTTGTCGATGTCCTCGCCGCGGAAGAGGAACTGGGCCAGGATGTCGCGCAATTTGGTGCGCACATCACCTACGGCTATACGGTCGAGAGTCGAGAACACCGTCTCCTTCTTGTCGAGGACCTCCTCCTGGTTCTGGGCATAATAACCCATGGAAACGTTGTGGCCGAGGCGTGCCTCACCGTCAAACGGCTGGAGTTCGCCTGCCACGACACGCATCAGGGTTGTCTTGCCCTCGCCGTTGCGGCCTACAAGGGCAACCTTGTCGCCGCGCTTGATCTCTATGTCGGCATTCCTGAATACAACCTTCTGCGGATAGCCCACGGTGAGGTTGGTTCCCTTGAACACGACATCGCCGGAGCGTGGTGCCGGAGGAAACTTGACCGAAAGGGTCACGTTGTCGGTTTCATCGATCTCCACCCTGTCGAGCTTCTCCAGAGCCTTGATGCGGCTCTGAACCTGGTTGCTCTTGGTGGGCTTGTAACGGAAGGCGGCGATGAAATCCTCCGTCTTCTGTATCATCTTCTGCTGGTTCTCGTATGCGGCGGTCTGCTGTGCTATCCTCTCCTTGCGGAGTTCGAGGTACTGGGAATAAGGCACCTTGTAGTCGTGCACATGGCCCAGCATGATCTCGACGGTGCGGTTGGTCACGGTATCAAGGAACTTGCGGTCGTGGCTCACGAGCACGATAGAGCATCGCCTCGAGGCCAGATAGCTCTCGAGCCATTCGATACTCTCGATGTCGAGGTGGTTGGTGGGCTCGTCGAGAAGCAGCACCTGGGGCTGGCGGAGAAGGATCTTGGCCAGCTCGATGCGCATGTTCCAGCCCTGGCTGAAGGTTTCAGTATTGCGTGAGAGTTCCTCGTCGAGGAAGCCCAGGCCGAGCAGGGTCCTGCGGGCCTGCACCTCGGGCGGCTCGCTGTGACTGAGGGCCAGGCGGTCGCTCAGGTTGCTCATCCTCTCTATGAGGTCGGCATATTCCTGGGATTCGTAATCGGTACGCTCCGCAAGGACTGCGGAGACCTCTTCCATCTCACGCTCGATGACAGTCGATTCCTCGAAGGCCGTCATGGCCTCCTCGAGGGCACTGCGGCCACGGTTATGCTCCATTATCTGGGGCAGATAACCGATGCTCAGTTCACGGGGTTTGTCGATGCGGCCGGACGTAGGGGTCTGCTGGCCGCATATCATTTTGAGAATGGTGGACTTTCCGGCCCCGTTCTTTCCGACGAGGCCGATCTTGTCCTGTTCGCTGATGTGGAAGTTTATGCTGTCGAGCAGCACGAAGCCTCCGTATGCGACCGTTACATCCTCTATTGAAATCATCTACTGCAGTGCTGCGAGGGATGTTTCAAGTGCTTCTATACGTGCGAGTGCGTCGCTCTCCTTCTTGCGCTCCACAGCAACGACTGCTGCGGGTGCATGTGCAACGAAGTTGGCGTTGGAGAGCTTGCCGCGTACACCTGCAAGGAATTTGCGCTGGTGTTCGAGCTCTGCAAGTATCTTGGCCTTCTCCTCGTCGGTATTGACGAATCCTGCGAGAGGAACGCTCACCTTGATGGTGCCCACGATGAAGTTGACTGCAGGACCTTCGATGTCCTGGATGAACTCGCTTATGTTGGCTGACTTGGTGATGACGGGAAGAAGTTCGGGAAGCAGCGAGCCTTCGATGCCGAGCCCCAGAGCCTCGCGGGGGCTGATCTGCTTCTGGGCGCGTACGCCGCGGACACCGACGATGATCTGCTGTGCAAGCTCGAACTGTGCGATGAATTCGTTGTCGTACTCACCTGCCTTGGGCGTGGGCTGGAACATTATGGTCTCGCCGTCCTTGCGCTCTGCCATTGCCTGCCAGAGTTCCTCTGTGATGAAAGGCATGATGGGATGGATGAGCTTGAGGAGCTTCTCGAAGAAGCGGACGGTAGCCTTGTATGTTGCGCCGTCGATTGCCTCGCCGTATGCGGGCTTGACAAGCTCGAGATACCAGCTGCAATAGTCGTCCCAGAACAGCTTGTAGGTGGCCATGAGGGCGTCGGAGATACGGAACTTGCTGTAGTGGTCCTCCACGGTCTCGATGGTGCGTGAGAGGAGGTTGTCGAACCACTTCACGGCCTCGGCTGCAGCAGCGGGCTGTGCTGCATTCTCATCGACCTTCCAGCCGCTGACAAGACGCCATGAGTTCCAGATCTTTCCGCAGAAGTTGCGGCCCTGTTCAACCTGGCTCTCGTCATAGAGGATGTCGGAACCGGCACTTGAGCAGAGGAGCATTCCAAGGCGGACTGCATCGGCACCGTACTTCTCGATGAGGTCGAGAGGGTTGGGAGAGTTGCCGAGGGTCTTGCTCATCTTGCGGCCCAACTTGTCGCGGACGATACCTGTGAAGTATACGTTGTGGAAAGGAACGTCGTTCATGAACTCGTTTCCGGCCATGATCATTCTGGCAACCCAGAAGAAGATGATGTCGGGACCAGTTACGAGGTCATTTGTGGGATAATAGTAGCTGAGATCGCTGTTGGGCTTGTGGTCGGGCTGTCCGGGCATCTGCGGGTCGAACACGCTGATGGGCCAGAGCCAGCTGCTGAACCAGGTGTCAAGCACGTCCTCATCCTGATGCAGGTCGTCTGCAGTGATGTCGGGATTGATGCTGCGGGCTGCCTCGAGAGCCTTCTCGAAGCTGTTCTCAACTACGAAGCTGCCGTCGGGCAGATAGTATGCAGGTATGCGCTGACCCCACCAGAGCTGGCGGCTGATGCACCAGTCGTGTGCATTCTCCATCCAGTGGCGGGATGTGTTGCGGTACTTGTCGGGGATGAACTTGATGAAACCGTCCTCCACGCTTGCAAGAGCACGCTCGGAGAGCTCGTCCATCTTGAGGAACCACTGTGCGCTGAGCCTGGGCTCGATGACGGCGTTGGTACGCTCGGAATATCCGATAGGAGAGATATATTCCTCAATCTTCTCGATGTTGCCGGCTTCCTGAAGCATCTTTGCGATCTTCTCGCGGGCAACGAAGCGGTCCTCGCCGATAAGGATCTGAGCGTCCTCGTTCAGACGGCCGTGGTCGTCGATTATGTTGATGACGGGGAGATTGTGGCGGAGGCCGATCTCATAGTCATTCACGTCGTGTGCAGGGGTGACCTTGAGGCAGCCGGTACCGAAGTCCATCTCAACGTAGCTGTCCTCGATGATGGGGATCTCCTTGTTGATGAGGGGGATGAGCACCTTCTTGCCATGGAGCCACTTGTGGCGCTCGTCGGCGGGGTTGACGCAGACGGCGGCATCGGCCATGATGGTCTCGGGACGGGTGGTTGCAACCACGATGTACTTGTCGGTGGGGTTGCCGTTGCCGTCTGAGATGAAGTAGCGCATATGGTAGAAGTGGCTCTGGGTGTCGCGGTGGATGACCTCGTCGTCACTCACTGCGGTGTGGCCCTCGGGGTCCCAGTTCACCATGCGGACGCCACGGTAGATCCAGCCCTTCTTGTAGAAATACACGAAGGTATTGATCACGGCCTCGGTAAGTTCGGGCTCCATTGTGAACCTTGTACGGTCCCAGTCGCAGGATGCACCGAGCTTGCGGAGCTGCTGGAGGATGATGCCGCCGTGCTCTTCCTTCCACTCCCAGGCATGCTTAAGGAACTCCTCGCGGGTGAGGTCTTCCTTGCGGATGCCCTGCTTGGCGAGCTTCGCCACGACTTTGTTTTCCGTGGCGATGCTGGCGTGGTCGGTGCCGGGGACCCAGCAGGCGTTTTTGCCGTCCATGCGCGCCTTGCGCACGAGGACATCATTGAGGGTATTGTTGAGCACGTGGCCCATGTGGAGGATACCCGTCACGTTGGGGGGCGGGATCACAATGGTGTAGGGCTCGCGTGAGTCTGGTTCAG
>JAZUFA010000045.1:0-14556 GCA_045640445.1 Candidatus Cryptobacteroides sp.
CAGAAGACCAAGATGAGTCCTTTCCTGCAGCCGCTCATGGACAATCTCAATGTGATCAAGGAGCAGTTCAAGCCCAATTCCCGCGAGGCGCTGAAGATCGAGGGCATGCTGAAGGAGGACCGCCTCCTGATCGAACCCCTCGCGTACATACGCGGCCGCTCGCTCGGCAGATGCTACTTCATCATCGATGAGGCGCAGAACCTCACGCCCCATGAGATGAAGACCATCATCACCCGCGCAGGCGAGGGCACGAAGATGGTTTTCACCGGCGATATCTTTCAGATAGACCAGCCTTATCTGGACCAGTGGAGCAACGGACTTACACATCTTGGCGACAAACTTGCCGGTCAGAAGCTGTTCCAGCACGTATTTTTGAGGAAGGGAGAAAGAAGTGCTCTTTCTGAGCTTGCTGCAAAATTGTTATAATCAGAAATTTATTGTAAATTCGCGGCGCGAAAATTATAGATATAGATAAAAGCAATGTTCGAAACAAAGAAAAGAGTCTATCGTTTCGGTGGAAAGACCGCCGAGGGTGATGGCGCAATGCGTGAGCTCCTTGGTGGAAAGGGAGCCAACCTGGCTGAAATGAGCCGTCTCGGAATGCCTGTTCCCGCAGGCTTCACTATCACTACAGAGTGCTGTGCAGAGTACTATGAACTCGGCGGTGGCTACACCGATGAGCTCAAGGCTCAGGTAGCAGAGGCACTCGCTGCAACAGAAGCAATCATGGGCAAGAAGTTCGGTGACGAAAAGGATCCTCTTCTTGTAAGCTGCCGTTCAGGTGCACGCAGCTCAATGCCCGGTATGATGGATACCATCCTCAACATCGGTCTTTGCTCTGCAACCCTTCCCGGAATGATCGAGAAGACAGGCAACCCCCGTTTCGTATATGACGCATACCGCCGTCTCATCATGATGTACACAGACGTAGTCATGGAGAAGGCAGAGGGCATCGAGCCCGCAGATGGCCAGGGCATCCGCCAGCAGCTTGACCGCATGATGGCAGAGCTCAAGGAAGTAAAGGGCTACACTTCAGATACCGACATCACCGCTGAGGAACTCAAGGATCTCTGCGACAAGTTCAAGATCCGCGTGAAGGAAGTTCTCGGCGTTGACTTCCCTGATACCGCAGAGGCCCAGCTCTGGGGCTCAATCGGTGGCGTATTCAAGAGCTGGAACGGAAAGCGTGCCATCGCTTACCGCCGCATCGAGAAGATTCCTGATGACTGGGGCACAGCAGTGAACGTACAGTCAATGGTATTCGGTAACATGGGCGAGACCTCAGCTACCGGTGTTGCATTCTCACGCAACCCTGCATCAGGTGACAACAAGTTCTATGGCGAGTGGCTCATCAATGCACAGGGTGAGGACGTCGTTGCAGGTATCCGTACCCCCAACCCCCTCAACGAGGCCACAAAGACCGAGCACAATGCACATCTCCAGTCTCTCGAGCTTGCAATGCCCGAGGTTTACAAGGAGCTTGTCGACATCCGCGTACGTCTTGGGAACCACTTCCATGACATGCAGGACATCGAGTTCACCATCCAGGACAAGAAGCTCTATATGCTCCAGTGCCGTATCGGCAAGCGTACCGGTATCGCAGCTCTCCAGATGGCAATGGACATGCTCGGCGAGGGCATGATCGATGAGAAGACCGCTGTTATGCGCGTCGCTCCTTCACAGCTCGACGAGATCCTCCATCCTATCCTCAACCCCGCTTCAGAGAAGGGTGCAAGCGTTGTCGCAAAGGGTCTTCCCGCATCTCCCGGTGGAGCAGTCGGCACACTCGTATTCACCTCTGAGGCTGCAATGGAAGCAGCTGCTGCAGGCAAGAAGGCCATCCTCGTCCGTGAGGAGACCTCTCCCGAGGACATTGAGGGAATGCGTGCTTCCGCAGGTATCCTTACCACCCGTGGAGGTATGACCTCACACGCCGCACTCGTTGCACGTGGCTGGGGCAAGTGCTGCATCGTAGGTTGCGAGGCCATGAAGATCAACTTCGAGGCAAAGACCGTACGCTTCAGCGAGAATGGTCCCGAGTACAAGGAGGGAGACTGGTTCTCACTCAACGGCGCAAAGGGCTATGTTTACGCAGAAAAGATTCAGACCATGGACGCAAGTGAGAATCCTCTCTTCATCAAGTTCATGAGCATCGTTGACAAATACCGCCGTCTCGGCATCCGCACAAACGCAGATACACCTGAGGATGCAGCCCGCGCTCTCGCATTCGGAGCAGAGGGTATCGGCCTCTTCCGTATCGAGCACATGTTCTACGGCAGGAACTCTGAGACTCCTCTTGCAAAGCTTCGCAAGATGATCATGAGCGACACCGACGCAGAGCGCAAGGCAGCTCTCGACGAGCTTGAACCTTTCATGAAGGCAGCTATCAAGAGCACCCTCAAGATCATGGACGGCAAGCCCGTTGTATTCCGTCTTCTCGATCCCCCTCTCCACGAGTTCGTACCTAAGGGTGAGGCCAAGGAGAAGGAGCTTGCTGACGAGCTTGGCATCTCAGTAGAGGAAATCGAGAAGAGAGGTGAGAGCCTCAAGGAGGTCAACCCTATGATGGGTCTCCGTGGCGTCCGTCTCCACGTTGCATATCCTCTCATCGCCGAAACTCAGTACCGTGCTATCTTCACAGCTACCGCAGAGCTTCAGGAAGAGGGCTTCCACCCCATCCCTGAGATCATGATCCCTGTAACCGTTTCAGCACGCGAGCTCGAGTTCCAGAAGGCATACTGCGAGAAGATCCGTCTCGAGGTTGTTGCACGCACAGGCCAGACCATCGACTACCAGTTCGGTACAATGATCGAGATCCCTCGCGCAGCCCTTACCGCTGACCGCATGGCCCGCACTGCAGAGTTCTTCTCATTCGGTACCAACGACCTTACCCAGATGACCTTCGGCTTCAGCCGTGACGACGTAGGTGCGTTCATGGGCAACTATCTTGGCAACAAGATCCTCGATGCTGATCCTTTCCAGACCATCGATACCAAGGCAGTCGGCAAGCTTGTCGAGTACGGTATCCAGGGTGGACGCAGCAAGCGCGCTGACCTCAAGTGCGGTGTCTGCGGTGAGCATGGTGGTGACCCCGCTTCAGTTCACTTCTTCAACAAGATCGGTCTCGACTACGTAAGCTGCTCACCTTTCCGTGTTCCTATCGCACGCCTTGCAGCAGCCCAGGCAGCAATCGACCAGAGCAAGTAATCCAAACTGCTACATATTAAAAAAAGGAGAACCGCAACGTTCTCCTTTTTTTTATTTTACAAACTGCCAGAGCGTGACACCTATGCTTACGCTGACGTTCAGGGAATGCTTGGTGCCGTATTGCGGTATCTCGAGAGAAAAGTCCGAGGCGTCGACGACGCACTGCTGCACTCCGTCGACCTCGTTGCCGAAGACAAGGGCGTATTTTTCGTCCGGTTTGCGCTCGAAGTCGCTGAGGCTGATACTCTTCTCCGTCTGCTCGACGCTGATGACTGTGTAGCCTTTGGAGTGCAGGCCCGATATGACCTCCATGGTGTCGGCATGGTGTTCCCATGGTACGGAATCCTCTGCTCCCAGGGCCGACTTGTGTATCTCTGCGCTAGGAGGGCAGGCGCTTATTCCGCAAAGGTATATGCGGTCGACCTTGAAGGCGTCGGAAGTCCTGAACGCGCTGCCAACATTGTGTGCGCTGCGGATGTTGTCGAGCACCAGCACCATGCCTGATTCGGGCAGTTCCCTGTATTGTGATGAGGTGACCCGGCCGAGTTCTATATTAAGGAGTTTTCTATCTCTCATATAGGACAAAGGTAAGGAAAAAAGTAGTATATTTGTAGATACGCAAACATTAACCGAATGAAACAGGACATCCAGATCATCGACCTCATCAAGAAAGAGGCGGAAAGGCAGAAGAGCGGCCTTGAACTTATTGCTTCCGAGAACTACGTTTCAGAGGAAGTCCTCCATGCGATGGGCTCAATTTGTACGAACAAGTATGCTGAGGGTTATCCCGGCAAGCGCTACTACGGTGGCTGCGAGGTCGTGGATGAGATCGAGCAGCTTGCAATCGACCGCATCAAGGCCATCTACGGCGCTGAGTGGGCAAACGTTCAGCCTCATTCAGGAGCACAGGCAAACATGGCCGTTGAAATGGCCATCCTCAAGCCCGGCGACACCTTCATGGGTCTCGACCTTTCCCAGGGAGGCCACCTCACTCACGGTTCACCTGTGAATGCTTCAGGAATTCTCTACAATGCAGTTGCATATGGCCTCGACCCTGCAACCGGCACTGTCGACTATGACAAGATGGAGCAGACAGCCCTCGAGTGCAAACCCAAGCTCATCATCGGCGGCGCTTCCGCATATTCCCGCGAGTGGGACTATGAGCGCATGCGCGCCATTGCCGACAAGGTCGGTGCAATACTCTGGATCGACATGGCACATACCGCAGGCCTCATCGCAGCAGGTCTCCTCAAGAATCCTGTCAAGTACGCACATATCGTAACATCCACCACTCACAAGACCCTTCGCGGGCCTCGCGGCGGCATCATCCTCATCGGCAAGGACTTCGACGATCCCCAGGGCCGTACAACTCCCAAGGGCGTGGTCAAGAAGATGAGCCAGATCCTCGACTCCACGGTATTCCCCGGTGTCCAGGGCGGTCCTCTCGAGCATGTGATCGCCGCCAAGGCAGTAGCATTCTTCGAGGCTCAGCAGCCCGAGTACGTATGCTACCAGAAGCAGGTGATCGCAAATGCCAAGGCAATGTGCGATGAGTTCATCCGTCGCGGATACACCATCATCAGCGGTGGCACCGACAACCACCTCATGCTCATCGACCTCCGCGGAAAGTATGATGAGGTTACCGGCCGTATTGCCGAGACCCAGCTCGTCAAGGCGGACATCACCGTGAACAAGAACATGGTTCCTTTCGATACCCGCAGTCCTTTCCAGACCAGCGGTCTGCGCATCGGCACACCTGCCATCACGTCACGTGGTTTCGTTGAGAAGGACATGGTGACAATCGTCGATCTCATCGACACCGTCCTTGCATCCTGCGCCAGGAACATCAGCGCCCTTTCAGTAAAGAAGGGTGAGGAATATACTCCTGAACAGCTTGCACAGCTTGATGCACACAAGGCCGTGCTTGCCGAGGTGCGCAGAAAAGTCAACCAGCTTACAGCTGGAATGCCCCTGAACAAATATTAGCCTTTTGACAAAATGTCACTGGCATAGTCATTGATTCATATCGTGCGTCCCGGACGGTTCCGGGGCGCATTTTTAGAACATAAAATTAATATTCATATGATCAGACCATTGGCAGACAGAGTGGTCATCGAGCCCAAGGAGGCCGAGACCAGAACAGCATCCGGACTTTATCTTCCGGACAATGCAAAGGAAAAACCCCAGCAGGGAATCATAGTTGCAGCCGGCCCCGGCAAAAAGGATGAGCCCATGGAGGTTGCAGTAGGCGACGAGGTCCTTTACGGCAAGTATGCCGGAACGGAGATCACCGTTGACGACAAGAAATATCTCATCATCAAGCAGTCTGACATTTTAGCAATCCTGTAAATTATGGCAAAGGAGATCAAGTTCGACGCAGAAGTACGCGCCAAGATGAAGGAAGGAGCAGATGCTCTTGCAAATGCAGTCAAGGTTACTCTCGGTCCCAAGGGCCGCAATGTAGTCATCGCAAAGAAGTTCGGTGCACCTCAGGTTACCAAGGACGGTGTCACCGTTGCAAAGGAGATAGAACTCGAGGACAGCTTCCAGAACATGGGAGCCCAGATGGTCAAGGAAGTAGCCGCCAAGACAAACGAGCAGGCAGGTGACGGTACCACCACAGCTACCGTACTCGCACAGGCCATCATCAACGTAGGTGTAAAGAACGTTACCGCCGGTGCAAATCCCATGGACCTCAAGAGAGGAATCGACAAGGCCGTTGCAGCAGTTGTCGAGGACCTCAAGTCACAGAGCCAGCAGGTTGGCGACGACTACTCCAAGGTGGAGCAGGTCGGCACCGTATCTGCCAACAACGACAGCTATATCGGCAAGCTCATCGCCGACGCCATGGCAAAGGTCGGCAAGGACGGCGTGATCACCGTCGAGGAGGCAAAGGGAACCGAGACCGAGGTCAAGCTCGTCGAGGGCATGCAGTTCGACCGCGGCTACATCAGCGCATACTTCATCACTGATTCAGACAAGATGGTCGCTGAACTCCAGAACCCCGCAATCCTCGTTACAGACAAGAAGATATCCAACATCCAGGACATCATGCCAGTGCTCGAGCCCGTTGCACGCGAGGGCAGGGAACTCCTCATCATCGCAGAGGACGTCGACAGCAATGCTCTTACAGCACTCGTGATGAACCGCCTTCGCGGTGCACTCAAGGTTGCAGCAGTAAAGGCTCCCGGCTTCGGCGATCGCCGCAAGGAGATGCTCCAGGACATCGCAATCCTCACAGGTGGCGAGGTCATCTCTGATGAGCGTGGCTGCACATTCGAGAACATGACTCCCGAGATGCTCGGACATGCCGAGAAGGTTTCCATCACCAAGGACAACACCACAATCGTAGGTGGCGCCGGAGACAAGCAGGCAGTTGCTGACCGTGCAGAGGCTATCCGCAAGCAGATTCTCATCAGCACCTCAGATTACGACAAGGAAAAGCTCCAGGAGCGTCTTGGCAAACTTGCCGGCGGCGTTGCAGTCCTTTACGTAGGTGCAACCACCGAGGTCGAGATGAAGGAGAAGAAAGACAGGGTCGAGGATGCACTCAATGCAACCCGCGCAGCAGTCGAGGAAGGTTACCTTCCCGGTGGCGGTGTGTCTTACATCCGCGCAGCCGAGGTTCTCGCAGGCCTCAAGGGCGAGTGCGATGACGAGACCACAGGTATCCACATCGTTGCCAAGGCAATCGAGGAGCCTCTCCGCATGATTGCCCAGAATGCAGGTGTCGACGGCTCAGTCATCATCCAGAAGATCAAGGAAGGCAAGGGTGACTTCGGTTACAATGCCCGCACAGGCGAGTATGTCAATATGTACGAGGCCGGCGTAATCGATCCTACCAAGGTCGCACGAGTTGCTCTCGAGAACGCAGCATCAGTGGCCGGCATGTTCCTTACCACAGAATGCGGTATCGTCGACATCCCCGCACCCGAACCGGCACCTGCAATGCCGGCCGGCGGAATGATGTAGTCCCTTCGATGAAATATGAAAAGGTGCGGGCAATCGTCCCGCACCTTTTGTTTATTGTGAAATATCATTATCTTTGTATTGAAATGACAATGAGAAGCTACATCCACCATCATCACCACCATATTAATTAATACGGTGAGTTCGCTGTTGTAGTTGTCTTGATAATAATTAAACGGTCCGGCTTGCCTCAGAATATGGCAGGTCTTTTTTTGTTATGTTACGTATTGCATTACAGTCAAAAGGAAGGTTGAACGAGGAGAGCCTCGCTCTTCTCAAAAGCATAGGCATCAACGTCGATGACCCCAAGCGGAAGTTTCTCTCAAAGGCAAAGGGATATGAGATGGAGGCCCTGTTCCTCAGGGATGACGACATCCCCCTGGTGGTTGCAGGCGGTACATCGTCCCTTGGAATAGTAGGACTCAACGAGGTCGCCGAGAAGGCTGCCGACGTCGACGTCGTCACCAGCCTGGGATTCGGCGGCTGCCGTATCAGCCTGGCCATCCCCAAGAAGGAGGAGTACAGCGGGCTTGAGTGGTTCAACGGCAGGCGCATAGCCACCTCGTATCCGAACATCCTCAGGTCTTTCCTGAAAGAGAAAGGCATCAATGCGGAGATCGAAGTGATCACCGGCTCTGTTGAGATAGCACCTGCAGCAGGCATTGCGGACTGCATCTTCGACATAGTGTCTTCAGGCAGCACATTGGTTTCCAACGGTCTGGTTGAGGTGGAACGTGTCTTCGAGTCGGAGGCCGTCCTCATTGCCAACAGGAATCTCAGCGAAGAGGAACGCCAGGCTCTGGACGAACTTGTCTTCCGCATAGAGTCCCATAAGCTCAGCAGGGGAAAGAAGTACCTTCTCATGAACATCCCCACCGCATCGCTCGACGAGGCGATAAAGCTTCTTCCCGCGATGAGGAGCCCTACCGTCATGCCCCTGGCAACGGAAGGCTGGTGCTCCCTGCACTCGGTGGTGGACGAAAGCAATCTTTGGGAAAAGGTGCGTCAGCTCAAGGAGATCGGAGCTGAAGGCATACTTGTAGTTGGACTCGATAAGATAATATTGTAATGAAACTGTTTGTCAATCCCTGCAGGTCAGAGTGGCCGGAACTGTGCCGCCGCGTGGCCGGATGCGGGTCCGGCACCGAACTGGAATCCCGCGTCCGCGGCATCATCAGCCGTGTCAGAACGGATGGCGACGCTGCAATACGGCAGCTTGCCATGGAAATCGACAAGGTGGACCTTCAGGATATCAGGGTGAGCGCCGCCGAGTTCGAGGAGGCGCAGGGCAAGGTCAGCCCTCAGGTCAGAAAGGCGATCGCCGAGGCATACGGCAATATATACGCCTTCCATAAGGCGCAGATGCCCTCCCGTATGGAACTTGAGACTTCGCCCGGAGTATGGTGCATGCGCAAGCCGGTTGCGATCCGCAAGATAGGAATGTACATCCCCGGCGGTACCGCGCCTCTCTTCTCCACCGTCCTCATGCTTGGCGTTCCTTCAAAGGTCGCAGGCTGCCCGGTGCGCGTACTGTGCACCCCCGCCGGCAAGGACGGCAAGGTCAATGCCGAGGTTCTCTTCGCTGCAGGCATGTGCGGAATTACGGACGTGTTCAAGGTTGGCGGCGCGCAGGCTATAGCCGCAATGGCGTACGGCACCGGGAGCATCCCCAAGGTGGACAAGATATTCGGCCCCGGAAACAGCTACGTGACCACAGCCAAGCAGATTGTGAGCGTGGATTCAGTTGCCATCGACATGCCGGCCGGTCCTTCCGAGGTGATGGTCCTTGCTGATTCCTGCGCCAATCCGGCATATGTTGCTTCCGACCTGCTTTCACAGGCAGAGCATGGGCGTGACAGCCAGGCTATGCTCGTCTGCACCGATGCCTCTTTTGCCGACAAGGTGCTCCTCGAGGTGGAGAGGCAGGCGGCCCTTCTGCCGAGAGGGGAGTTCATAGGAAGCTCCCTCGCCGGCAGCCGTGCGGTTGTGTTCGACAGCGTCGACGACATGCTGGAGTTTGCGGACTGCTATGCTCCCGAACATCTCATCATTGCCATGGAAGATGCCGACGCAGTAGCTGAGAGGATCAGCTGTGCGGGCAGCGTGTTCATAGGCAACTACAGTCCTGAAAGTGCCGGCGACTATGCCTCCGGCACCAACCATACCCTGCCTACATCAGGCTGGGCCCGCTCATACAGCGGAGTAGGCCTTGACAGCTTCATGAGGCAGATGACCCTGCAGAAGCTTACTCAGCAAGGACTGCGTGGCCTGTCCGGGACAATTATCAATATGGCCGAGGCCGAGGGCCTGGAGGCTCATGCCAATGCGGTCAGAGTCAGGATGTCGGACGCTTCTTCTGTTGAGGAGAACCGGTTTGCCCTGGAAAAGATTGTAAGACCCAACATATTGAACCTGACACCATACAGTACTGCCCGGGATGATTATCAGGGCAGCCTGGGTGTATTCCTTGATGCTAACGAGAATCCTTTTCAGAACGGCTACAACCGTTATCCCGACCCGCATCAGAAGGAACTCAAGGCCAGGATATCTGGTCTGAAAGGCATACCCGTTCCGAATCTCTTCATAGGGAACGGCAGTGATGAGGCCATCGACCTCGTGTTCCGTATATTCTGCGTACCTGGCAGGGACAATGTGGTTTCGATAGAGCCAAGTTATGGCATGTACAAGGTGGCGGCGGCAACCAACGACATAGAATGCCGCCCGTTCCGCTTGGCCGATGACTTCTCGCTGGATCCCGAAGCCCTGCTTGCTGCAACCGACGGCAGGACCAAGGCCATCTTCATCTGCTCGCCGAACAATCCGTCCGGCAATGCGTTCGACCCGGAACTGATCATGGGCATTGCCCGCCGATTCCGTGGTGTCGTGGTGGTGGATGAGGCTTATGGCGATTTCTGCTCAAGGGAGAGCGTCGCCCTGTCGTGTCCCAATATCATAGTGCTTCAGACGCTCTCGAAGGCCTGGGGACTTGCGTCCCTGCGGCTTGGACTCGCGATCGCATCTCCTGAGATAATCAGGCTGATCTCGATGGTCAAGTATCCGTACAATATCAGCAGGGCCTCCATGGAGGCAGCGATGAAGGCCCTGGACCGCCCGGTGAAGGATGAGGTTGCACTGATACTCTCTGAGAGGGAAAGGCTGCTCGGCGTGCTTCCTTCGGTCAAGTGCGTGCGCAAGGTTTGGCCGAGCGAGGCCAACTTCATCCTCGTGCAGGTGGATGACGCCGATATGACCTATGACCTTCTGGTCAAGGCCGGAATCATCGTCCGCAACCGCACGAACGTTGCCGGATGCGCCGGCTGTCTCAGGATAACGGTGGGCACTCCGGAAGAAAACGACAAGATGCTGAATATATTATCTGAAATATGAGAAGACTTCTAATAATAGACCGCGACGGTACAATCATAGCCGAGCCGGCGGACGAGCAGGTCGATTCCCTGGAAAAACTGGAGTTCGTGCCGGGCGCCATCAGTGCGCTGAAGAGCCTGAGGTCCCTGGACTATGACCTTGTGATGTGCACGAACCAGGACGGCCTCGGGACGGAATCTTTCCCTGAGGATACCTTCTGGCCTGCGCATACGAAGATGCTTTCCGTGCTCAAGGGTGAAGGCGTGGAGTTCGACGACTTCCTCATCGACAACCACTTTCCTGAGGACGGCTCTCCGTGCCGCAAGCCGGGTACCGGCATGTTCGGTAATTATCTTTCCGGCGACTATGACCTTGCCGGCAGCTGGGTTGTGGGCGACAGGGAGTCCGACCGCGAGCTGGCGGAGAACCTCGGCGCAAAGGCGCTGGTGCTCGGGGACGGTGTCGACTGGGCCGTTGTCGCAGAAACCATCCGCCGTACTGAAAGATGCGCCGTGGTGGAGAGGCGGACAAAGGAGACGGATATACGGGTTGCCGTGGATCTCGACGGAAAAGGGGAGTCCTGCATCGACACGGGGCTCAAGTTCTTCGACCATATGCTCGACCAGATCGCGCACCATTCCGGAGTGTCCCTGCAGGTGAGCTGCAAGGGTGACCTTGAGGTGGACGAGCACCATACAATGGAGGATGTGGGCATCGCACTGGGCGAGGCGGTCCTCCAGGCTCTTGGCGACAAGCGCGGAATAGAACGCTACGGTTTCGCACTTCCCATGGACGAGAGCCGGGCGCTGGTGCTCATGGATTTCGGCGGAAGGATAGACTTCAGCTGGGACGTGGAGTTCACCCGCGAATACGTGGGGGACGTGCCTACGGAGATGTTCAAGCACTTCTTCCAGTCTCTCTGTACCGCATCGCGCTGCAATCTCCGCATAGAGGCAAAGGGTGAGAACAACCACCATCTTGCCGAGGCGGTTTTCAAGGCATACGCCAGGGCACTCAGGCAGGCGGTGCACAGGAATGTGTTCAGCTATGAACTTCCCAGCAGCAAGGGTGTGCTATGATAGCTATTGTGGATTACAAGATGGGGAATCTCCGTTCGGTGGAGAACGCTCTCGCCCGGCTCGGGGCTGAGTATCAGGTCACTTCCGACCCTGAGGTTATCCTTGCGGCATCCAAGGTGCTGCTCCCGGGTGTCGGCAATGCTGCCGAGGCCATGCGTAACCTGCGGTCTGCCGGGCTGGTGGACGTTATCAGGAGTATCCGCCGGCCCGTGCTTGGCATCTGCATCGGCATGCAGGTGCTCTGCCGTCACAGCGAGGAAGGGGATACCGGCTGCATAGGAATATTTGACGCCGACGTGAGGCGGTTCGAGCCGGAAGACGGCCTCAAGGTGCCTCATATGGGCTGGAATACCATACACAACCTCGACTCCAGGCTGTTCAAGGGAATAGATGGCGGTGCCTATGTATATTTTGTCCATTCATACAGGCCGGGGCTTTGCTCTGATACCATAGCTACATGCACGCATGGCGGCATGTTCAGCGCTGCGTTGAAATACGAGAACTTTTACGGAACCCAGTTCCACCCGGAAAAGAGTGGAGACGTGGGTGAACGCATACTTGCAAACTTTCTTGCGCTATGATAGAAGTCATACCTGCAATAGACATAATAGGTGGGAGATGCGTGCGTCTTTCACAGGGGGATTATGACAGGAAGAAGGAGTATGGCGCTCCGTCCGACATGGCCCGCCTCTTTGCCGACGCCGGCGCAGGCAGGATACACCTTGTGGACCTTGACGGCGCAAAGGCTTCCTCGCCTGCAAATCTGAAGGTCCTCGAGGAGGTAGCATCCCTCGGCTGCATGAAGATAGAGTGGGGCGGAGGCATAAAGACTGCGGCGGCTTTGCACGACGTGCTGGATGCCGGTGCGGACTATGCCATTGTCGGCAGCGTGGCGGCGCTTCGGCCTGAACTGTTCGAGGAGTGGCTCTGCACCCTGGGTGCTGACCGCATCATACTTGGTGCGGACGTACGGGGAACGCGTGTGGCGGTGAACGGCTGGAAGGAGGACTCTCCTCTGGAACTGCGTGACATGCTTGACCGCTTTGCAGCGGCTGGCCTCAGGCAGGTTGTCTGCACCGACATATCGAGGGACGGCATGCTGTGCGGCCCCGCTGCGGAGATGTACAAGGAACTTCAGGCTGCTTATCCTGATGTGGACTTCACCGTATCGGGCGGCATCAGTTCGAATGACGACATAGTGTCGCTGAATGCCGCCGGACTCAGGAAGGTCATAGTCGGAAAGGCATTCTACGAGGGCAGAATTACAATGAAAGAACTTGAGTCATGGTGGCAAAACGCATAATACCCTGCCTGGATGTCAGGGGAGGAAGGACTGTCAAGGGAGTGAACTTCGTCGGCCTTGAGGATGTGGGCGACCCGGTGGAACTGGGCGCCAGGTATGCTGCCGACGGGGCGGATGAACTGGTGTATCTCGACATCAGCGCAACCTGCGAGGAACGGGCGACCTTCTCGTCGCTGGTGGAAAGGATCGCCGACAGGATCAACATTCCTTTCACTGTAGGTGGCGGAATAGCATCGCTGGAGACGGCCGCACGCCTGCTCGACGCCGGCGCCGACAAGATATCGGTCAACAGCGCCGCCATTGCCGATCCGGGGCTTATCAGTGCAATAGCCGACAGGTACGGAAGCCAGTTCGTGGTTGTCGCCATCGATGCCAAACTCGCGGAGGACGGCAGATGGATGGCCACCACCCATGGCGGACGGAGGCTAACCGACCTCGAACTCTTCGCATGGGCCCATGAAGCCCGTGAACGTGGAGCGGGGGAGATACTTCTCACCTCGATGGAACATGACGGCGTGCGCCAGGGGTATCCGTGCGGGCTGTTCAGGGAGTTCTGCTCCACACTCGACATCCCTGTGATTGCATCAGGCGGCGCCGGCAGTATCGACGACATCGCCGATGTCCTCACCTCGGGCACTGCCGATGCCGCGCTTGCGGCAAGCATCTTCCATTATGGTACATACACGGTGAGGGAAGTGAAGGAAGCCCTCTATAATAAAGGAATAACAGTAAGATTATGATAAGATTCGAGGATTTGAACATTTCCAAGTGTGCGGACGGGCTGATTCCTGTGATAGTGCAGGATTCGGTGAGCCTGAAGGTGCTCATGCTTGGATACATGAATGCGGAAGCTCTTCAGAAGAGCCAGGAGGAAGGCCGGGTGACTTTCTGGTCGCGCAGCAAGGGACGTCTGTGGACGAAGGGGGAGACCAGCGGCAACTACCTTTATATAGAGGACATGTTTGTGGACTGTGATGCCGATACTCTTCTCATAAAGGCGAGGCCGGTCGGACCCACCTGCCATAGAGGCACCACGAGCTGTTTCGATACAGAAGATTCCGAAGGATTCGTGCGCAAGCTTTCAGCCCTGGTATGCAGCAGGCATGCAGAGATGCCTGACGGCTCGTATACAACCAAACTGTTTGTAAAGGGAGTCAAGGCCGTGGCCAAGAAGTTCGGCGAAGAAAGCGCGGAGTGCGTGATAGAGGCGGTGGATGGCAATCGCGACAGATTCATCTATGAGGCATCTGACGTGATGTACCACTATCTCGTGCTGCTTGAACAGATGGGCGTGAAGCTTTCAGATATTGAAAAGGAACTCTATGAGAGGCATAAATAGGCCTATTCTTAAAAAACTTTAAAAAAAGTTTGGAAAGTCGGAGAAAAGGGCTACCTTTGCGCTCCCAATCCGAGAGGAGGGGACGCGAAGTTCTTCAGGAAGCATGAGATTACAAGTTTTTGAAAAAAAAATTTGCAGAATCAAAAATTTGGAGTACCTTTGCAATCCCGTTCAACGGGAAGGCGCTCGGCCGAACAGGCCGGTTTTTTTAGCGCCAAAATTGAAAGAGATCTTTGAAAAGACTGCAACAGAAAGTACAAGCAAGTACCGAAATTTAATAATTCGAGAGCGTT
>JAZUFA010000046.1:0-78455 GCA_045640445.1 Candidatus Cryptobacteroides sp.
TTGTTGCCTCAATAACAGCCTGTGCTGTAACCTTCTCTACACCTGTTGCTTTTGCAACCTCATTAACGATGTCTGCTTTTGTCATGGTCTTTATATTTAGTATTCAATAATTTCGGAGTGCAAAAATAGGAAATATTTTGATAAATCAAAAGCCTATGTAACTTTTTGGCAGTGGCACAGAGATTGTCTATATTCGCACCGTGAATTTTTAGAAGCATTTACTGACATTTTGACAACATATGAAATCAGATAAGGAATTTACAATGCCGTCGGCTGCAGAGATCAGCATTATCCCCGTCATGGATGGTGAAGGACTCCAGAAAATTGACGAATCCTCACTGCCTGACGTCCTGCCCGTGCTGGCATTGCGAAACGCTGTGCTTTTCCCCGGTGCGGTCTTCCCGATCACCATAGGCAGGGAAAAGTCCAAGAAGTTGATCCAGGACGCCGAAAAGGGCGAATTCTTCATAGGAGCAGTCCCTCAGAACGACGTGATGGTCGAGGAGCCGCAGGAAGAGGACCTCTTCCGTTACGGCACCGTCTGCCGCATCCTCAAGACCATAGAGATGCCGGATGGCACGATCACGGCGATCCTCCAGTCCTTCAAGAGGCTGGAGCTTGACGGTGTCATAGGGTACGAGCCCTATATCACCGCCCGTGTCCACTATCTGCCGGAAGTCCTCCACGGAGAACGCAGCGCCGATGTCAAGGCGCTGGCGGATTCCTTGAAAGACAGGACCATCCAAGTCATCAAAGGTACTAACGCGGGCACGCGCGAGACAATAGGTGCTCTCAAGTCTATCGACAACTTCACCTTCCTTGTGAACTTCATCGCAACCACCGTCGAACTCGACAACTTCGAGGGCAGGGTGGGCCTTCTGGAGTTCGACGACCTGAAGGTCCGTGCCCTCAAGCTTCTCCAGCTCCTCGAGGTGCAGCTCCAGCTGCTCAACATCAAGCAGGAGATCAACGCCAAGGTCAAGAGCGAGATCGACCAGCAGCAGCGCGAGTACTATCTCAACAACCAGCTCCGTACCATCCAGGAGGAACTTGGAATGGACGGTGACGGCGAGATGGACCATCTCCGTGAGCGTGCCGCTGCCAAGAACTGGCCGGAGTCTGTCGCAAAGACCTTCGAGAAGGAACTTTCACGTCTCGAGAAATACAATCCCAACTCTCCCGACTACAGCGTCCAGTACAATTACCTCGAGTTCATGCTCGAGCTTCCTTGGAACGACATGTCAGAGGACAACCTCGACCTCAAGCATGCCCAGGAGGTCCTCGACAAGGACCATTTCGGCCTCGAGAGCGTCAAGGACAGAATAATAGAGTACCTAGCGGTTCTCAAGCTGAAGGGTAATATGAAGTCCCCGATCCTGTGCCTCTACGGCCCTCCGGGAGTCGGCAAGACCTCCCTTGGCAAGAGCATTGCAAAGGCTCTCGGCCGCAAGTACGTCAGAATCGCCCTCGGCGGCATGCATGACGAGGCGGAAATCCGTGGCCACCGCAAGACATATGTGGGTGCGCTGCCGGGACGTATCCTTAACGGCATAGCCAAGGCCGGCACCTCCAATCCGGTCATCGTCCTCGACGAGATTGACAAACTGTCATCAGATTTCAAGGGCGACCCGTCCTCAGCTTTGCTTGAAGCTCTCGACCCCGAGCAGAACGGCACCTTCCATGACAACTATCTCGACATCGACTACGATCTGAGCAACGTGCTCTTCATCACTACCGCAAATGGAATCAGCACCGTGCAGCCCGCACTTCTCGACCGAATGGAGGTCATCAACGTTACGGGCTACCTTGCAGAGGAGAAGCAGGAGATTGCAAAGAAATACCTCGTTCCCAAGCAGCTCGATGAACACGGAATAGCCAAGAGCAAACTCAAGATAAGCAAGGAGGCCATCGCCCACATCATCGACGAATATACCCACGAAAGCGGAGTCCGCGGTCTGGAGAAGCAGATTGCGAAGATCGCCCGCGTGACCGCCAAGAAGATAGCGATGGAGGAGGAATATCCCACCACCATCAAGAAGGAGCATCTGAAGGAATATCTCGGTCTGCCCACCAACTTCCATGACCTTCAGAAGGGCAATGAGGCTCCCGGCGTTGTTACCGGCCTGGCATGGACCCAGATGGGAGGCGAGATTCTGTTCGTGGAGAGCTCGGTCAGCGGCGGCAAGGGCGTCATGACCATGACGGGCAACCTTGGCGACGTGATGAAGGAGTCGGCCACCATAGCATACCAGTACATCAAGGCCCATCCCGAGATGGCATGCATGGACAGCAAGACCTTCTCGGAGAAGGATATACACGTTCACGTACCTGAGGGTGCAACTCCCAAGGACGGCCCTTCAGCAGGTATTACAATGGTCAGCTCGATGGTTTCCGCACTCCGCGGCCAGGCCGTCCGTAAGGGTATAGCGATGACTGGTGAGATGACGCTGCGCGGCAGGGTGCTGCCTGTAGGCGGCATCAAGGAGAAGATCCTTGCCGCCAAGCGTGCAGGTGTGACAGCCATCGTGATTTCGGAGGACAACCGCAAGGACATAGAGGATATCAAGCCCATCTATGTGGAGGGCCTGGAATTCCACTATGTGAACACGATAGCCGACGTTATCAGCTACATCTTCTAATCGAGGAACATACCGTGGGCCACTTCGGCGGCCGCCTGCTCGCCCTTGATCCTCTTCAGGATCTCGAGGCCGAAGGCGATGGAGTGCCCTGCACTGCGGCCTGTTATTATCTGGCCGTCGGTGATAGCCGGCTTGGGGACGAACATGCCACCCTTGGAGAGCGGCAGTTCCCCGCATCCGTCGAAGCAGGTGAACACCTTGCCGTCCCAGCAGTCAAGTTGTCCGAGCACGAAACCCGGCGCTGCGCATATGGCTGCAACCGTTCCGCCTGCCTCATAGTGCGCCTTCATGGCCTTGATCAGAGTCTTGCAGGCTGCAAGGTTCCTGGTTCCGGGCTGACCTCCGGGAAATATCATCACGTCACGAAGGCCGGTGCCTTCTGCAGACAGGTCGCAATCGGAGAGGAAGTTCTCGACGCCTATCATGATTCCGCGTGAACTTGCAACGAAGGGTTCGTCGGAAATGGTTATGAGATTGGTTCGTACGCCTCCGCGACGCAGCACGTCGTTGGTAGCAAGGGCCTCTGTATCCTCGAAGCCGTCTGCCAGAAAAATATTAACTCCTTTCATGGTGGCGAAGATAAGGAATATTTGCTATTTTTGTAATAAATAGGATTAATATGGAAGAAGAAAGGAAACTATATCCATTCAGGTTCTGCAGCCTTCAGGACGAGTATGCCTGGGGTACCGAGACCTTCTGCCTTGCCGACCTCGGCTACCGGGACTCCCTCGTCCATGACGGCTGGCTGGCTGGCAACTCCATAAGCGAGGTGATGGACACCTACCTCGACCGCGTGGTGGGTGACGACATATACGGCCGCTACGGCCGGCAGTTCCCTGTGTGCATCAGGCAGTATTCGGTCAAGGGCAGGATGCCCCTGCGTGTCCATCCGGACGACGAGACCGCAGAGCAGCGCTTCGATGCCCTCGGCAAGGAGAAGTTATGGTATGTGCTGCGCGCCGGAAAGAATGCCAGGGTGATGCTCGGCTTCCGCCGCGCCACCGACGGCACTGAACTCTTCGAGGCCTGCGCAGCCGGCACTGTGGAGAACCTTCTCAACATCATAGCCCCTCATGCCGGGCAGTTCTTCAGGATACCGCCAGGAACTCCCCATGCCGCAGAGGGCGACATCGACATCATCGAAATCGCCGAATCTTCGGCGATGGATTTCTGCCTCTGTCCATGGGGTCAGCCTCTCGGCGCCGATGAGTTCGATGAGTCCATGACCATAGTGGACGCGCTCGATTTCATCAATTACCAGCCGTTCAGTTCCGACCGCAGTGCCGAAGGCATGCGCCTGGTGAGCATCCCTCAGTTCGAGGTGAACCGCATCGACCTCATGTCGGCTATCGAGATCTCGTCGGAAAAGCTTGATTCCTTCGTGCTCCTGAGCTGCATAAGCGGTTCGGCTTCCGTGCAGATCGATGTCCTTGGACAGACGGCCTCCTTCCCTGTGATGACCGGCCAGACCGTGCTTGTGCCTTGTGAGTGCCCGGTGTTCCGCCTGGTTCCCGCATCCCGGGGAACCGTCCTGCTTGAAACGACCATACCTCCCTATGCCCCGGAGGATGCATATATAAACCCTGCCGCCGAGGAAAGGCTCGACGACGATGACGAATCATAAACTATGGCAGACAGTGTAAGGATTGACAAGTACTTATGGGCCATCCGGGTCTACAAGACCAGGAGCGAGGCCACGGATGCCTGCAGCGGCAACAAGGTCCGCATAAACGGCGTGCCTTCCAAACCCAGCAAGCCCCTCAAGATAGGGGATACGATAGAGGTGCACAAGGGCCCTGCAAGCTTTACCTACAAGGTGCTGCAGCTGCTCGAGAACAGAGTCGGCGCAGCCCTGGTCGACCAGTATGCCGACAATCTCACCCCTGAGAGCGAAATGGCCAAGCTCCACGCTCCCAAGGAGACCATCGTCCTCAAAAGGGACCGCGGAACCGGCCGTCCGACCAAGAAGGAGCGCCGCGAACTTGACACACTTATGGACTCAATAGATTTTTAAGATATGGGAATCTGGCTTATCATTATCCTGGTGATGGTCTTTTCGCTGATCATCCAGGCTGTTCTCAACAGAAAGTTCAATAAATATTCAAAGGTGCCTTCATACATGGGGATGACGGGCGCCGATGTGGCACGTAAAATGCTGGCTGATAACGGTATACACGATGTGACAGTGCAGGCTGTATCAGGCAGGCTGACCGACCATTACAATCCTTCTGACAAGACTGTCAACCTCAGCGAGGGCGTATATGCGTCGGCTTCCATCGCCGCATGCGCCGTTGCCGCGCATGAAACAGGCCATGCCATCCAGCATGCCTGCGGTTATGGCCCCCTCAGACTCCGTTCTGCACTTATCCCTGTGGTAACCTTTGCAAACAACACGGTCCAGTGGGTGCTCCTTGCCGGAATCCTTCTGCTGAATATCTTCCCCGGTATCCTCTGGGCAGGTATCATTCTCTTTGCCGCCACTGTATTCTTCAGCCTGATCACGCTTCCCGTGGAAATCAATGCGAGCAGGCGTGCCGTCGAGTGGCTCGACTGCTCGGGCATCACCAATATCGAGACGACCCCCATGGCGAAGGATGCCTTGAAGTGGGCTGCATATACATATGTGATTGCCGCAATAGGATCGCTGGCAACACTTCTGTACTACATAGCCGTTGCAAATAGCAGGCGTTAGTTTTGCTTTTTTGCATACCAATTCTTACCTTTGAAAGGTATGAAGAAATTATTGTTGGGCGATGAGGCCATTGCGCTTGGAGCGATCCATGCCGGTCTCAGTGGGGTGTATGCCTACCCCGGAACCCCTTCCACAGAAATTACGGAATTTATCCAGAAGGCTGCGCCGGACGTGCGCAGCCGTTGGTGTACGAATGAGAAGACGGCCATGGAGGCCGCTCTCGGTATGTCGTACGCGGGCAAGCGCGCGCTCGTATGCATGAAGCATGTGGGAATGAACGTCTGCGCTGACGCATTC
The DNA here is from genome assembly GCA_045640445.1 of Candidatus Cryptobacteroides sp. GTDB lineage: Bacteria > Bacteroidota > Bacteroidia > Bacteroidales > UBA932 > Cryptobacteroides. The sequence goes on from JAZUFA010000046.1 coordinate 5,629, forward strand.
GTCAACTCCGCCATCACCGGTGTGAACGGAGGTCTTGTGGTCCTTGCGGCCGACGACCCCTCGATGCATTCAAGCCAGAACGAGCAGGACAGCCGCTTCTACGGCAAGTTCGCCCTGGTCCCCATATTCGAGCCTTCATGTCAGCAGGAAGCATACGACATGGTAGCCAAGGCTTTCTCCCTGTCGGAAGAGGTCAAACTTCCTGTGCTTCTGAGAGTGGTTACACGCCTGGCGCACTCCCGTGCCGCCGTCGAGGTGGCCGATGAGGCCGTTCCTCAGAATGCGCTCAATCCTGCATCCGACCGCGGCTGGGTGCTCCTTCCCGCTATTGCCCGCAGGCAGTACGCAAGCCTTGTCGACAAGCAGGATGCCCTCCGCGCCTATTCCGAGTCGCTCGCAGCAATAGAGTATTCCAATCCCAGCAGGGCAATCGCACCCCTCGGTGTGATAGCATGCGGAATAGGATATAATTACGTGAAGGAAACGGGCCTGGACCTGCCCGTCCTCAAGATCAACCATTACCCACTGCCCGAGTCGGCCGTCAAGGCTCTCAGCCTGCGCTGCAAAAAGATACTTGTGGTCGAAGATGGCCAGCCCGTGGTCGAGCAGGACGTCAAGGCCATACTCGGTGCCGGATATAAGGTTGAAGGTCGTCTGACCGGCGCTCTTCCCCGTACAGGCGAGCTTGATCCCGACAATGTTGCCGCTTCGCTCGGCATGCCTTCAGCAGAAGGCCCCGGGGCTGTGACACTCGCGAACCGTCCACCTCAGCTTTGTCCGGGATGTGGCCACAGGGATGTTTATACGGCTCTGAACAAAGTTGCCGCAGAGTACCCCGGAGCAAAGATATTCGGCGACATAGGCTGCTATACGCTCGGCGCCCTGCCCCCCTTCAACGCACTCGCTTCGTGCGTCGACATGGGTGCTTCCATCACCATGGCAAAGGGTGCGGCGGATGCCGGTGTTTTCCCCGCAATCGCAATTATAGGCGACAGCACCTTCACGCATTCCGGAATGACAGGCCTGCTCGATGCCGTCAATGACCATTCCAACATCACCGTGGTCATATCCGACAATCTCACCACCGCGATGACCGGTGGACAGGACAGCGCCGGCACCAGCAAGTTCGAATCCATCTGTCTCGGACTGGGCGTGGAGCCCGGACATCTGCATGTCGTGGTGCCCGTTCCGGCCAACATGGAAAAAATAACTGAAATAATCCGTAGTGAAATAGAGTATAACGGTGTCTCAGTAATAGTTCCCAGAAGGGAATGTATGCAAACTCTTAAAAAACATAAGAAATAATGAGAAAGTTCATTTTCGTTCTTGCTGCAGCCCTGAGCCTCTCAGTGGCAGTTTCTGCGCAGCAGATGCCCGCCATCCCCATTGATGGCAATGTCCGCATCGGACATCTCGACAATGGTCTGACCTACTACATCCGTCATAACGAGGAGCCCAGGGGTCAGGCAAACTTCTATATCGCACAGAAGGTCGGTTCGGTACTCGAGGATGAGAACCAGCGCGGTCTTGCTCACTTCCTTGAGCATATGTGCTTCAACGGCACCCAGCATTTCCCCGGCAACGGCGTTGTAAAGTATTGTGAGAAGATCGGTGTTCAGTTCGGAGCCGACCTCAATGCATACACTTCTATCGACGAGACCGTATACAACATCGACAACGTTCCCGTTGCAACCGTTCCCGAGGCTGTGGACTCATGTCTCTGGATCCTGCACGACTGGGCAGACGGACTTCTTCTCAACGGAGAGGACATCGACAAGGAGCGCGGTGTCATCCACGAGGAGTGGCGCAGCCGCCAGAACGCACAGATGCGTATGTACGAGCAGATCCTTCCCAAGATCTATCCCGACGGCAATCCTTACGGCAACCGTCTCCCCATCGGTCTGATGGAGGTTGTCGACAACTTCCCCTATCAGGCAATCCGCGACTACTATGAGAAGTGGTACCGTCCTGACCAGCAGGGTATCGTAGTTGTCGGTGACATCGATGTCGATGCAGTCGTGGCCAAGATCAAGGACATCTTCGGCACCATCGCAACTCCCGTCAATCCTGCAGAGCGCTTCTATGTTCAGATTCCTGACAACGAGGAGCCCATCATCGCAATCGCAAAGGACAAGGAGCAGCCCTATGCCCTCACATACATCTTCAAGAAGCATGAGGCTGTGCCCGCTGAGGCAAAGTACGGTCTTGACTATCTCATCATGCTTTACGCAAACGAGATGATCTCAAGCATGATCAACCAGCGTCTCGAAGAGCTTACCATGTCTGCCAACCCTCCTTTCATGCAGGCAATGTCTGACGATGAGGACTTCTTCCTTGCAAAGACAAAGAAGGCTCTCACCGGAATCGCTGTAACTTCAGAGAACGGTGTCATCGAGGGAGCAACTGCTGTTTACCGCGAGATGCTCCGCGCCGTACGTGGCGGCTTCACCGCTTCTGAGTACGAGCGTGCACGTGCTGAATACCTCACTCATGTTGAGTCAGCATACAACGAGCGTGAGAAGACCCGCAGCATCAACTACTGCAGCGAGTACGTCCGCCACTTCATCGACAACGAGCCCATCCCCGGTATCGAGAACGAGTTCGCTCTTGCAAGCCAGCTTGCACCTAACATTCCCGTCGAGGCAATCAACCAGGTTCTCGCTTCATACTTCCAGCCGAACAACCTCGTCGTTGTTTCAATGCTTCCTGACAAGGACGGTGTGACCTATCCTACAGAGAAGGAACTCGCCGATGCATTCGCAGCAGTGGAGGCAGAGGATATCAAGCCTTACGAGGACAAGGTTTCCGACGAGCCTCTCATCGCAACCCTTCCCACTCCCGGCAAGGTCGTAAAGAAGGCTCCCGCACAGTTCGGCTACACTCTCTACACCCTCAGCAACGGTGCAAAGGTATATGTGAAGACAACCGATTTCAAGGCTGACGAGATCCTCATGAAGGGCTTCAGCTGGGGTGGTACCTCACTCTATCCGAATGCTGCCGATGTCAAGACTCTCAAGGAAATCAACGAACTCATAAGCGTAGGCGGTGTTGGCAATTTCAGCGCAACTGAACTCACCAAGGCTCTCTCCGGAAAGAAGGTCAGCGTATATCCCAGCATCGGTATCTACAACGAGGGCATAAGCGGAAGCTCCACTCCCAAGGACTTCGAGACCATGCTCCAGCTTGTGTATCTGTACTTCACCGCACCCCGTGCTGACGAAGATGCATACACTTCACTTATCACCCGCTATGGCAGCCAGCTCAAGAACGCCGAGCTGAACCCCATGACCGCCCTTCAGGATGCAATTGCTGAAACTGTATACAACAACCATCCCCGTGCAGGCAGAACCAAGTTCGAGGATCTCGAGCAGCTCGATTATGCAAGGGCCATGCAGATATACAAGGAGCGCTTCAGCGGCGCTGCAGACTTCAGCTTCATCTTCACCGGCAACTTCGACGAGGCTACTATGATCCCTATGATCGAGCAGTACATCGGCGGTATCCCAGCAGGTGTGAAGAAGGAGAAGTACAAGGATGTCAAGATGAACATTGCCAAGGGTGCTCACCAGAATATCTTCGACAAGGAGATGGAAACACCTGCCGCAACAGTTGTGTTTGTCAACAGCGGAAAGGCCAAGTATGACATCAAGAACGACCTTGCGTTTGAACTTGCATGCGATTGCCTCGACATTCTCTTCACCGAGGAGATCCGTGAGAAGGAAGGCGGCACCTATGGTGTTCAGTGCTCTTCATCATTCGAGTGCATTCCCAAGCCCGAGCAGATTCTCCAGATCGTTTACCAGACCGACCCTGACAAGTATGAGTATCTCAACAACCGCATCAACGAGGTTCTTGCCGACTTTGCTGCAAACGGACCCAAGGAGAGCGACCTTGCAAAAGTAAAGGACCTCAAGGTCAAGAGATACACTGAGAATCAGCGCAAGAACAGCTACTTCCAGAGCATCGTTTCCGAGTACATCAGAAGCGGCGTGGACTTCAACTCTAATTATGAGGCTGTCCTGAACTCGATCACCGTCAAGGATTGTGCTGATGCCATTGCAAAGCTCTTTAAGCAGGGCAACGACATCGATATCGTGATGGTCGGCAAGGCTAAATAACAAGTAATTAATGAAGACAGACATCATACTGTGTGGTGTAGGAGGGCAGGGAATACTCTCCATAGCCACAGTGATCGGCGAAGCAGCAACCCGCGCGGGGTTGCAGCTTAAGCAGGCCGAAGTGCACGGTATGAGCCAGAGGGGCGGTGACGTGCAAAGCAATCTGAGGCTCAGTACAACTGAAATATGGAGCGACCTTATCCCCAAGGGCGGTGCCGACCTCATTATTTCCATGGAACCCATGGAGGCGCTGCGCTACGTGCAGTATCTGGCCCCCGGCGGTGCCATAGTAACATCAAGCACGCCGCTTGTCAATATTCCCGATTATCCCGACAAGGATGCGGTGATTGCGGAACTTGAAAAGTATCCGCACACCGTGATCCTTGATATAGAGGAGGCCGCGCGCAAGGCCGGAAATCCCCGTGGAGCCAACATGGTTCTGCTCGGGGCTGCGACAAAATATCTTGACATCATTGGCAAGGAGCGGCTCGAGGCCGCGATTGCGACTGTATTCGCTGCAAAAGGTGAGGCAGTTATAGATGCCAACATCAAAGCATTCAGATATGATTTGGAATCAGAGTAAAGAGTGCCTGAGCCCGGAGCATATGCGGGAGTATCAGAGCAAAATGCTCTACAGAATGGTGGATTATGTTTATCATAATGTGCCATTCTACCGTAACAAGCTCCAGGAGATGGACCTTACCCCGAATGACATCCATTCAATAGACGACATTGTCAAACTGCCTTTCACCACAAAGCAGGACCTGAGGGACAACTACCCGTTCGGTCTTCAGGCAGCACCTCAGAGCGAGATCATACGAATCCATGCTTCCAGCGGAACCACAGGCAATCCTACGATAGTGGGATATACCCGAAAGGATGTTGGAATATGGAGCGAGTGCATGTCGCGCTGCCTTACCGCCTATGGCGTGAACAGGAATGACATCTTCAGCGTAGCATACGGCTACGGTCTGTTCACTGGCGGCCTGGGCGTTCATTATGGCGTGGAGAATCTTGGAGCAGCCGTGCTTCCCGCTTCTACCGGAGGCACAGAAAAGCACGTACGTCTCATCCGTGACCTCGGTGTCACAGGAATAGCATGCACGCCGTCCTATGCCCTTCATCTCGCCGAGACCATGGAGCAGATGGGAATCAGACGCGATGATCTGAAGCTGCGCATCGGTGCATTCGGCGCGGAGCCCTGGACGGATGGCATGCGTGACGAGATAGAGCGCCGCCTTGGTCTCAAGGCATTCAATCTCTATGGCTTGAGCGAGATAATGGGTCCCTGCGTAAGTTACGAGTGCGAGCATCAGAACGGCTCGCACATCAACTGGGACCACTATTATCCCGAGATTGTGGACCCCGTCACACTCGAACCTGTCCCTTACGGCCAGCCCGGAGAACTTGTGTTCACCACCCTTACCAAGGAGGGAATGCCGCTGATCCGTTACAGGACCAGGGATCTCTGTACACTGTACAACGATCCTTGTCCTTGCGGCCGCACGTCGCCCAGGATGGGCAGGCTGCAGGGCCGCAGCGATGACATGCTCATCATCAGGGGTATCAATGTGTTCCCCAGCCAGGTGGAGAGCGTCATACTCACAATGCCGGAATGCGCGCCTCATTATCTGCTGATAGTGGACCGTGTGAACAATATCGACACCCTTACCGTGCAGGTGGAGGTCCGCCAGGACTACTTTGCACAGGGCTTCGATACCTTCGAGCCTATCTTCAAGCTCGAGAAGCAGCTGACCGAAAAGCTCAAGAGCGTACTGAGCATCAGGGCCAAGGTCGAGGTCAAGCAGCCCGGAACCCTCCAGCGCAGCGAGGGCAAGTCCAAATTCGTAATCGATAAACGAATACTCAAATGAGCGAATATTTCAATCCTGAATTCGAGACGCTGACCCGCAGCGAAATCGAGGCTCTCCAGCTGGAGCGCCTCAAGGCGACCGTCGCACACTGCTACAGCGGCTCGGAGTTCTACCGTAAGCGTCTGGACTCCATAGGCCTCAAGCCTGAGGATATCAAAAGTCTGGATGACCTTAAGAAGATACCCTTCACAACAAAGCAGGATCTTCGCGACACATATCCCTTTGGAATTGCATCAGTGCCTCTGAGCAAGTGCACCCGTCTGCACTCATCCAGCGGAACCACAGGCAACCCCACGGTCATCCTGCATACACAGAAGGACCTCGAGCAATGGGCGAATGCCGTTGCACGTTGCCTCTGGATGGTAGGCTGCCGCCCCGAGGACGTGTTCCAGAACACTTCCGGTTATGGAATGTTCACCGGCGGCCTCGGATTCCAGTACGGTGCCGAGAAGTTGGGAATGCTTACCGTCCCCGCTGCCGCAGGAAACACCTTGCGCCAGCTCAAGTTCTTCACTGACTTCGGTACGACGGTCGTCCATGCGATCCCTTCATATGCCGCCCGTCTTTACGAGGTCATGTGCGAGAGGGGAATAGACCCCCGCAGGGATACTAAGCTGCGCACTCTTGTGATAGGTGCCGAGCCTCATTCCGAGGACACCCGCAAGCGTATCGAGAACATGCTTGGTGTCAAGGCCTACAATTCGTTCGGAATGAGCGAGATGATGGGCCCCGGCGTGGCTTTCGAGTGCAAGGAGCAGAACGGCATGCATATCTGGGAGGACTACTTCATCGTCGAGATAGTAGACCCTGACACGCTTGAGCCTGTGCCGGAAGGAGAAGTTGGCGAGCTCGTCCTCACCACCATCAACAGGGAGGCGATGCCTCTGCTGCGTTACCGCACCCGCGACCTTACCAGGATCATCCCCGGCGAATGTCCCTGCGGACGTCATCACATCCGTCTTGACCGCATGAAGGGCCGCAGCGACGACATGATCATACTCAAGGGCGTCAACATCTTCCCGATACAGATCGAGACCATCCTCATGCAGTTCAAGGAGCTCGCTTCCGATTATCTCATCACCCTCGAGACCCTCGAGGACAACGATGCGATGACGGTCGAGGTTGAACTCTCCGACATGTTCATCGACGACTATTCCGCTCTCCAGAAGCTCGAGAAGGAGATTACACGCCAGTTGCGCGACGAGATACTCATCACGCCCCGCGTGCGTCTCGTACCCAAGGGCTCTATTCCCAAGAGCGAAGGCAAGGCCGTCAGAGTCAAGGATTTAAGAAAACAATACCAATAGGAGGACACTGCCATGACAGTACACCAGATTTCAATTTTCATTGAGAACAAGAGCGGCACCCTTGTAAAAGTGCTTAAATTTCTCAAGGATGAGGGCATCCAGCTCATCGCTTCCACAATCGCAGACACTGCTGAATATGGTATCTTCCGCATCATATGCAGCGAGCCTGAAAGAGCCTACGAGTCACTTAAGGCTGCAGGTGTTGCAGTATCGCTTTGCGAGGTCTTCGCAATACAGCTTGACGACATACCCGGCCGTGCTGCCGATGCCATCGAGCTCTTTGCAAGCGAAGGCATCAGCATCGCTTATCTCTATTCCTTCCTGCTGAACGGCAAGGGCGTGCTGATCTTCCGCACCGACAATGCTGAGAAGGCACGTGAAGTGATTACGAAGAACAATTTGAAGTTTATTCCTGAGAAGGATCTGTCGTTGCTTTTGTAGAGAGCATCGCGATCGCGAAGCCTATGGCTGCAACGCCAAGTGCCGTCCAGAGAATATCTGACCACTGAAGAATGACCGGGTACGACTCTATGAGGTAGTTACCCGGCATTTTTATTATGCCGTAGTGCTGCTGGACAAGGCTCAACGCTATGCCGAGCACGGTACCGCAGAGCAGGCCGGACATGGATATCAGCCAGCCTTCAAGAACGAATATGCGTCTTGTGAACTTGGGTGTGGCACCGAGAGCCTGGAGGGTGCGGACATCGTCCTCCTTCTCGATACGCAGCATCGAGAGGGAACCGAAAATGTTGAATGCCACTATTATGACAACAAAGATGAGTATGAGGAAGATTGCGAACTTCTCGTACTTCATCATCTTGTAGAGGTCGGGCTGCATCTGGTATCTGTCGATCGCCCTGAGTCCGTCGGGCAGGCGCTCGTTCATCTCCCTGGTGTAGGCCCTGATGGCTTTGTCGGAGTTGTCCTCGAGGCGCACCTCTATGCCTGTGAGCGTCCCTTCGCCGCCGACCAGCTCCTGCATTATGCCGAGGGGGACTAATATGAGCTCGCTGTCCGTGTTGGCGCTGATGCTGAATATCTCGGCGGGCTTGACCTTTGCCGTGTGCAGGCTGGCTGTGGGGTTGGCGAGTGATACCTTTGAGTCCCTGTCGGGGTAGAAGAGCTCGAGCTGCTGGATGAAGCTCGGGTTTATGCCCATGTTATAGGCGAGCGTGGCACCTATCTGGGCCATAGGCATCTCTCCGAAATAAAGGTCCCTGTCCTCGACTCCCTTTGCCTTTGCAAGGCCCTGCTGCTCGCCGTATCTGAGGAATACGTTGTCCTGGAGCACGCCTGTGGCCTGATGCACTCTGGCATCGTCCATGAGGCAGTCGAACATGAGGTCGTCCGGCGTGAAGAACTTGCCTTCGTCCGGGCAGATAAGCACATCGGGATCAAGCTGGGACATGTTGTCCTTGATGATCCCGTTGAAGCCGTTGTATACGCTGAGAATTATGATGAGGGCGGCTGTTCCTATTGCCATGCCTATGGCGCTGATCGCTGAAATCACGTTGATGATATTGTGATTCTTCTTTGCGAACAGATACCTGAAGGCTATGAACAGGGGTACTCTCACTTCTTCAGAAGTTCGTCGATGTGCTCGGCGTAGTCGAGCGTGGTGTCGAGGTAGAAGTCCATTTCAGGCACTATGCGCAGCTGGTTCGCAACCTTGTGACCGAGTTCTCCGCGTATTGCCTTCTTGTTGTCTTCAAGGACCTTCAGCGCCTCCACCTGCTTTGCCGAGGGGAATATGCTGACGTAGACCTTGGCGATGCTGAGGTCGGGGCTGACACGTACTTCGCTCACGGTGATCATTGCGCCGCCGAACATGGCCATGCCCTTGGCACGTATTATTTCAGCAAGGTCGCGCTGGAGTTCACGCGCGACCTTGAGCTGTCGGGTAGTTGCCGGTTTGTCCATTACTTCACGATTATGATGTAGTAATCCTTCTTGCCCTTCTGTGCAAGGATGTACTTGCCGTCGATGATGTCGTCAGCGGTCAGCTGGCGGTTTATGTCGGTTACCTTTTCCTTGTTGAGGCTGAAGCCGTTGCCCTGGAGCATCTTGCGGGCTTCACCCTTGGAGGGGAATATCTGTGTCTCAACTGCAAGGGCGTCGAGTATGCCCATGGGGAGTTTCGCCGCCTCGATCTCGAAGGTGGGAACGCCGTCGAAGACTGCGAGGAAGGTCTTCTCGTCAAGACTGCGGAGATCTTCTGCAGTTGCCTTGCCGAAGAGCATCTGGGATGCCTTGATGGCCTTGTCATATTCGGCTTCGCCGTGTACCATGATGGTGACTTCCTTTGCGAGGAGCTTCTGGAGGCGGCGCTGGCCGGGATCCTGGCGATGTTCCTCGATGGCTGCCTCTATGACCTCGCGCTCGAGCATTGTAAAGATCTTGATGTACTTCTCTGCGTCGGCGTCGCTGACGTTGAGCCAGAACTGGTAGAACTGGTAAGGACTGGTGCGCTCTGCGTCGAGCCAGATGTTGCCCTTTTCGGTTTTGCCGAACTTGCCGCCGTCGGCCTTTGTGATGAGGGGGCAGGTGAGTGCGAATGCCTCGCCCTGGCAGGTGCGGCGGATAAGCTCGGTACCGGTGGTGATGTTGCCCCACTGGTCTGCGCCACCAAGCTGCAGCTTGACGTTATGGTGCTGGTAGAGATACAGGAAGTCGTATCCCTGGAGAAGCTGGTAGGTGAACTCGGTGAAGGACATGCCCTCTGAGGAGTCGCGGCTGAGGCGCTTCTTGACAGAGTCCTTGCTCATCATGTAGTTGACTGTGATGAGCTTGCCGATGTCGCGGGTGAAGTTGATGAAGGTGTAGTCCTTCATCCAGTCATAATTGTTCACAAGCTCGGCCTTGTTGGGGGCGTCTGACTCGAAGTCGAGGAACCTGCCGAGCTGTGCCTTGATGCAGGCGACGTTGTGGGCGAGTGTTTCCTCGTCGAGCAGGTTGCGCTCCTGGCTCTTCATCGAAGGGTCGCCGATCATGCCGGTTGCGCCGCCCACGAGTGCGAAGGGCTTGTTGCCGCAAGCCTGAAAGTGCTTGAGGATCATTATGCTGACAAGGTGTCCGATGTGCAGCGAATCGCCTGTGGGGTCGATGCCCACATATGCTGCCATGGGGCCTTTCTTAAGTTCTTCTTCAGAACCGGGCATGATGTCGTGGATCATGCCTCTCCATTTGAGCTCTTCAACAAAATTCTTCATCTTTTCAGATATTTTAACCCGCGAATTTACGAAATTTAACTCAAACGCAGAATTTTTTGTAAATTTGTGCCGCTTGAAGGCCCAGTGCCTGAAAATTGACTGAAATTCAAATCTTCAATATCAAACATGAGACAGAAAATCGTAGCCGGTAACTGGAAGATGAACACCACAGTTCCCGAGGGCATCGAACTCGCAAAGGCAGTCGTTGCAAAGTCAGCAGAGGTTCCTGCAAACGTCAAACTCATCATCGCAACTCCTTTCACCCACCTCTATCCCGTAGCCGAGGTAGTAAAGGGCACCGTTGTCAGCCTCTCAGCTGAGAACTGCGCAGACAAGGAGAAGGGTGCATACACCGGTGAGGTTGCTGGAAATATGCTTGCATCTGTAGGTTGAGAGTACACCATCCTCGGTCACTCAGAGCGTCGTCAGTATTACGGTGAGACCGATGCAAAGCTTGTCGAGAAGACAAAGATCGCTCTTGCAAACGGCCTCAAGGTCATCCTCTGCGTAGGTGAGAACCTCGACGAGCGTGAGGCTGGCAAGCACTTCGATGTTTGCGAGGCTCAGATCAAGAACGTCCTCTACAACTTCACCGAGGAGGATATGAAGAACATCGTCATCGCTTACGAGCCCGTATGGGCTATCGGAACAGGCAAGACCGCCACAGCCGAGCAGGCTGAGGAGATCCACGCTTTCATCCGCAAGGTGGTTGCCGACAAGTTCGGTGCACAGGTAGCTGAGGATACCACCATCCTTTACGGTGGCAGCTGCAAGCCTTCAAATGCAAAGGAGCTCTTCGCAATGAAGGACATCGACGGTGGTCTCATCGGTGGCGCCGCCCTCAAGGCAGACGACTTCATCGCTATCGCACTCTCTTACTAATCAAGGATTTCGATGACAAGAGCTATACGCTCCTGTTCATTCCATAACCAGAATTTATCGTCCTCGGTCTTTACGACTTCGAGGGCGATATTTTTTCGTGTGACCACGTCGCGGTCAGTTGTCCAGACGAGGTCACCCTTGATGGTCTCTCCCTCGATGCCCGGAATCATGTTCATCGTTATGGAGAAGTAGTCCGACATGCTGTCGGTGCTCATGCGGAATTGCCTGCGGTCGCGGTTGAATCCCATCTGGCATGTAACTTCGTCGTAACGGAGTATGGTGTTTCCGTTCATCTCGATGTGCACGTCGGGGTTGGAGACGAATTCCGGGAATATGTCATTCCTGCATGAGCATACGCATGCAGCAATGATAACCATCAATATGCATGTAATCCGTCTTTTCATTCCAATACCAGCTTTTTGATTATCACGTCGGTGCTGCCGTCTTCGTGAAGGACCTCAGCCTTCAGCAGCCCGGGTCTGGTGATCTCGTAATATCCGTCAACGCCGCAGCGGATTATTTTGTCGTCAAGCTTCCAGACCACCTCGATGGCATCCGGGGCGTTGCACACGCGCAGGGGTATATGGCTGCCGCTCTGTATCCTGCCGTCTTCGCCCCTGATGACCGAACCCATGTAGATGTAGGGCTGGAGTTCCTTGCGCCAGGCTTTGGTCCTGGCAGCAACGCTGGCGCTGAACGCTTCGTCTGAAGCGTTGTGCGCCTGGACCTTGATGGTGTAGTCGGTGGATGGTTTGAGGTGGTCAACAGTCCAGCAATGGATGCCGCTGCCAACCTTGACGGTGTCAGCGCATCCCTCCGCGTCGGTGCATATCACATATGTGTACGATTCCCGGCCTATGGCTTCGTCCGTTTTCCAGCGCAGGGTTGCGGCGTCCTGGAATACCACCAGGTCGGTTATCCTGACGGGCTCGACGACCGAGAACTTCACGCTTCCTCCGGGATTTCTGGTTATGCCCACTAAGCTGTACGGGTATTCGGTGCCGTTCCAGGTCCTGAATGCCGGCTTTGTGTCCGATCCGAAACTGTTATGCCCTGTCTGGGGGAAGAACACCGTTCTGACGCTGGCTGTGGAATCAGCTTCGCAGAGGTCGGCGCACTGGTGGTCGGGTCTGCAGTTGACCTGGTTCTTGCGCCATCTCTCATACGCGGAGAGGGTCACACGGTAGTAGTCTGAATAACCGGCGTTGTTCTCCGATTTGTCGATGTGGTAAATGAGCAGGCCGCTGCCTCCTATGGATTCGTCCCAGCCCTTGTTGTCGCGGCATTCGAAGAGGAAGTATTCTCCCGCGTTGGCGGTGGTGGCCTTCAGGTAATGCCTGCTGGTGCCTATTGGCTCCAGCTCGTAGCTGCCCGGTTCCAGCATGTCGTACGAGCCGAGCCCGAGGCTTTCCAGCTCGATTGCGCAGAAATTCGGGGGCGTGCCGGCATTGCCGTTACCTTCGTCCATGAGCGACAGGGTGCCCCACAATGACTCAGAACGGCCGCCGCTGCCGTCTCCGTCGGTGTCATAGAGGTCGCCCAGGCCCAGCACGTGGGCGTATTCATGGCAGAAAGTTCCGAAGGAGTCGGACTCGGAGCAAACGCAGAAGCAGTCCACCTTCTTGCCCTGCAAATAGATGGGGGCGCTGAGGGAACTCAGGAGATTCTGCTGGGGCCAGATCAGGTCAGGGTTGTCGCCGCTGACTTCGCTGTTGCCGGAGAACAGTATGAAGAGGTTGTCCACGGCACCGTCGGAGTCGCAGTCGTACAATCTGTAGTCAACGAAACTGCCTGTGGCGGAGCAGACCTCCTGGACGGCCTTGTAAAGGAATGCGTCCCTTTTGTCCGAACTGTTCCGGCCATAGTATTCTGCGTGCTCGGAAAGTGTTATGACGGGGTAGAGGTCGAAGACGAAGCTGCATTCGCCGCCGAACTGGTCGGTGAAGTAGCGGCCGGCGTTGGCGAGAAGCTCGGATGCCAAAGTGTCCGACATCTGGAACTCCGATTCCTGGAACTGTGCGCGTATCACCGGTATGCGCCGCTCCTGCTGAGCGGAAGCGGCCATGCATATTGACAGCAATACTGATATTAGCGTAAGTCTGCGCATTCAATATGCATAGATAGCGAAAAATTACGTAAAAACAAAGAGCCGGCTAACCTCACGGCCAGCCGACTCTTAAACGTGTACTAAAACCTAAACCTGAAACATAGATGCAGGTGATTTTGGAAACGTTGCAGCAAAAAATAAAAAAAGTTGACATTTCTGCCAACTTTTCTTATTCTGGTGCAGGAAACTATTTCTTTGCCTCTGCAACTGAAACTTTGCGGAACTCCTTAAGGTCGCTGATGAGTTCGAGAGCTACTTTGCGGGCGCGAGCGCCGGCAGCCTTGTTACCCTTTACTACCTGAGCATCTGCGTTTGCCTGGAAAGCAGCGATCTCAGCATTGATTTTTTCTACAAGTTCTTTCATTGTGAATTATAATTAAATGTGTTAAAATTGTTCAATTTTTCATCAAGGTTTGCAAGATAGGAATTTGCTGAGATATTTGCAAAACTTTTGATGAAAAAATGCCTAATTATGTGATATTATGCATTTTGACTTTTTGAATTCAGGGCGGTCATTGCGCGGTTTATTCCGAGAAAAGCCCAGTCCTTTATGCCTGAAATGCATTTTTTGCAGATGTTTTCAAGTTCGGTTTTCTGCTCTTCGGAAAAATTGCCGAGGACGAAATCGATCTGTCCTCCCTGACTGAATTCATGGCCCACTCCTATCCTGATTCTGGCGTACTCCGTTGTCTGAAGCAACTCGCATATGTTCTTCAGCCCGTTGTGGCCTCCGTCGGAACCTTTGCCCCTCATCCTTGTGGTGCCGAACGGCAGGTTGAGGTCATCGCATATCACTACGAGATTTTCGAGCGGGATCTCAAGCTTGTTCATCCAGTACCGTACAGCGTTTCCGCTGAGGTTCATGTACGTGGACGGCTTGAGAAGATGGAAGGTGCGGCCTTTTATGCCCAGGGTGAGCATGTCGCCGTATCTTCCTGTAGAGAAAACAGCATTGGATGCCTGAGCCCAGGCATCCAACACCATAAATCCTACGTTATGCCTGGTCTGAGCGTATTCGGGGCCGATGTTGCCCAATCCTACTACAAGATATTCTTTCTCAGACACGGCGGGTGAGTTGATTACTCCTCAGTAGCGTCGGCTGTCACGTTGCGGGTCGTCTTGACTGCGCAGATGATCATGTCCTTGTTGCTGATTACGTTGACGTTCTCCACCTTGACGTCGCTTGCCTTGATCTTCTTGTCGAGACCGAGGTTGGTGATGTCGATGGTCACCTCGTCAGGAAGGTTCTCCATTGTTGCGCTGATGCGGATAGCACGTGCGCTCTGAACGAACTTACCACCCTGCTGAACACCCTTTGAGTGTCCTGTGATCACGAGGGGAACGCTGATAGCGATGGGCTTCTTGTCATCAACTGCGAGGAAGTCTACATGGAGACACTCGTCGGTGATGGGGTGCCACTGCAACTCGTGGAACACTGCCTGATACTTCTGCTCACCGAGGTTGAGGTCGATGATGTAAGCCTTGGGAGTATCGGTAGCTGCCTTAAGCTCCTTTGCGTTTACTGTGAAGATGACATTCTTGATGCCGTTGCCATAAAGATTGCAGGGAACGAGGCCCTGGCGGCGGAAAGCCTTGAGAACGGCCTTGTTACCCACCTCACGGATCTGACCGTTAAGTTCAAAATGCTGCATTTTGCTGTTGTTTAAAAATGTGTTACTCATCCTGAGTCGGGCTCAGGACCCATTGCACCAAAACCCTGGGGTTTTCAAATGCGGGCGCAAATATAGGAATAATATTTTATTCCACCAAACCGGTGGCCTTATTCCATTCTAGTTCAGTGTAATAGCTGTTAAGATAGCTGTCGCCGTCAGAAGGCAGGTACATGCTGAATCCGCAGTATGTCTTTATCTCGAAGTCGTTCATGAACTGCTTGGTGTGTGCCCGGTAGACCATGCATTCGTCGAGCGCTGCAGTCAGTTCCACCTGCTCCTCATAAGATATGCCTGCCTTGACCAGAATGTCCTTGAGGTCGTAGAACCAGTGCATGTTCTCGCGGAAGAAGCCCTGGACGTCACCGCCTTCGACATTGGCGATCTGGCTGCGGTACTTCGAGAACAGCTCGTGACAGCATTCTGCAAGGTGGTCCATCCTGGAGCAGTCGACCATTGTGATTGTGGCTGACTGGGAGACCCCGGTCTTGCTCTCATACATGTTGTAGTAGTCCTCGCAGACACCCTGCACGTTTGCGGGTGTCTCGACTAACAGACGCGACAGTATGGTGGCGTAGTCGAAGCCGTCGCCAAGTATCTCGGCAGGGGAGATGCAGAGGTGGCGGACCTTGCCGCGGAGTTCGTATGCCGTTTCGACGCAGCCCATGAGGCAGGCGTCGATTATCATGTAATCCAGGTTGAACGGCAGTGAGGCCGCGAGCGACGGAAGTGTCATTTCATAAGACCAGATGACGCCGTCGATGGATTTGAGCTCCTGGCCGAAGGTCTTCAGGTCGATGCCGTAGGGAGCCGGACGTTCCACATAACGTACCGCTCCTTCAGGTGCCTGCCCGGCTGCGCAGAGCGTCGTGCCGTGCCTGTCGCCGTTCAGATAGCCGGCAGGCAGCCAGCCCGAGCCGTGGGAGCTCAGTATCATTCCGTAACTGTCGGCAGGGAAGTTGTCGCGGACGAATTCGAGGGCGGTCCTGAAGTTCTCGGACTTTGTCATGATTGTCCCCGAGGGCATGCGCATGAGGGTGTCGCATACCGGGCGTCCCGCATAGTCGCGGCTGACACGTGTGATTATGGGCTCCGTAGGTGTTGCCCAGTCTCCCTTGACCTTGGGAAGGTGGCTGATGATGATGAGCGCCTTGTTGCTGCCTTCCGCAGGAAGGAGGGCGTTGCTGGGAGCGCCGACGATGTCCTTGATGTCGTCGGCGATGTAGTTGCAGATGGTGTTGTACCCGTCGCCGACATAGATGAGCACGCGTGAATACTTTTCCTGCGACGGCTCCCTGACGGGCAGGGGGTCGTTGCACGCGACAGCCAGGACGGCTGCCAGCAAAAGTGTCATGAGGGCTCTCATTTTCATAGAAGACAAAGATAAGCATCTTTTTTCTATATTTGCATATATGGATTCCACCACAGCCAGACTTCTGTCTGATTTCGGATATTGCCTGAAGATAGAAAGGCAGATGTCTCCCAATACGGTCGACGCTTATGTGAGCGACTGCGAGGCTTTCTTTGCCTCCTGCGGGGTGTCTCCCGGGGATGTCACCGCAGAGGACATCGAGGAATATCTTGCATCCAGGTCGGACGATCTTTCCAAACGCTCGCAGGCCAGGGAACTCAGCGCCCTGCGCTCGTTCTTCGACTATCTTCTCATGGAGAACGAGCGTCCCGACAATCCATGCGACAATGTCAGCGCTCCTAAGCTGGGCCGCTATCTGCCCTCGGTGCTTTCGGTAGAGGATGTGGATGCCATCATAGGCTCGGTACAGGGCAGTTCGCCGTCCGCGTTGAGAGACAGGGCCATTCTGGAGATACTTTACGGCTGCGGCCTGCGCGTGAGCGAGCTTTGCGGCCTGCTGATCTCGCACGTCTACGTTGATGATGGCTTCGTCCGCGTCGTGGGCAAGGGCAGCAAGGAGCGTCTGGTGCCTCTTGGCGAGATGGCTGCAGAGGCCTTCACGGCATGGCTGGAGGTACGCGGGGAGCCGCGCGAGCCCAAGTATTCCGACATTGCGTTCCTCAACCGCTTCGGCACTCCGCTGAGCCGTGTTGCCGTATTCAACCTGGTGAAGAAGCAGGCGCTGCTGGCAGGTGTGAACAAGGAGATATCACCCCACACCTTCAGGCACTCCTTCGCCACCCACATGATCGAGAACGGCGCCGACCTGCGAATCGTGCAGGAGATGCTCGGGCATGAGAGCATACTCACGACCGAGATCTACACCCATATCGACCAGGCTACCTGGCAGGAGGCTGTGCTGAGCCATCATCCGAGGAACCTGGAGGATCGGCAATAGCGCATTTCATCAGCTTTTCCGCCGCTTCGGCAGTCAGGATTCCGGCTTTTGCCAGGGCTTCCACCGTGAGGGCTTCCCTTGGGTTGCTGCTGCGGTAGAGGGCTATTGCCCTGGCCGTCTGCCAGTTGCCTATGTAAGGATGTTCCCGCAACTTTTCCGGCGGCAGGGTCCACAGCTCGAAGGGCTGCGGGCGGCTGCAGCATATGAGGTCGCTCAGTGCATCGTATTTCTCCTTGTCGAAATGATAGATTTCCATCAGCTGTTCGGGATACGAGTAGCCTCCGAGGCTGGTGCGGTATCCGACCATCCTTGCGGCAAACCAGCCGCCTATTCCAGGCAGGGTGTCGAATGCGGCGGAATCGGCCTTGTTGATGTCGACCTTGGGGATGTCGATGTACGGCTCCAGCCGCAGGTATACGGAATCTGCAACCACATACGATTTTGCAAAGTCGGATTTGCGGCGGAATCTGCCGCCCTTCGCCCTGTAGGCGTCAATCGACAGGGCCTGCTTTTCGGTAAATCCGAGCCTCTGCAAGTCGCTGACACTTACTGTGTTGGGATTGAACTTGAAGTTTTCCACCGGACGGCGTTGTGATAGTATCCTGCCGAGCTCGTCGGAGGTTCCGGAGGCTTTTCGGGCTACGCTGTCCGGAACGGACGGAGCCTCGTATACTGCTGCCGCAACTGACCCGGGCTCAGTTCCCTCTGGCACGGCGGCCTGTACGGTCCGGTAGATGATGACAGTGTCCGGCCTGGCCTTGACGGCCTCTGCATGCAGAACGCCCGCCCTGTGGATGAAAAGGGCGGCCTGATATCCTATGAGCAGGAAAGCGAGCGCGATGGCTCCGATCTTGAAGGTGGCGGCTGAGCCTTTATCCTTCGTCTGATTCTCTTTCATCGCCTTCTCCCTCCTCGATCCTGTACTTGTTGCGATGTTCCTTATGTTCCGGGGCCGGTGCTCCGGCGACCACCAGCACTATCTCGCCCTTGGGCTCGGTCTGCTGGAAATATGCGAGCACCTCGGCCAGGGTGCCGCGGTGGTGCTCCTCATGCACTTTTGAAATCTCGCGCGCAACCGAGCATTCCCTGTTTGGCCCGAATGCGGCGCTCATCTGTTCCAGGGTCTTCACAAGGCGCCTGGGGGATTCATAGAAGATCATAGTTCTAGTTTCTTTTGACAGGTTTTCAAGTATGGTCTGACGGCCTTTCTTCTGCGGGAGGAAGCCCTCGAAGCAGAAGTGGTCGCAGGGAAGCCCCGATGATACTATGGCCGGAATACAGGCTGTGGCTCCCGGCAGGGTCTGCACGGTTATGCCTTCCTTTGCGCATTCGCGGGCGAGGAAGAAACCGGGGTCGGAGATACCCGGGGTGCCTGCGTCGGAGATCAGGGCGACATTCAGGCCGGCAAGTATGCGTTCCTTGATCATCGATGCCGTCTGGTGCTCGTTGAACTTGTGGTGGGACTGCAGTTTGCCGTGTATGTCGAAGTGCTGCAGAAGGACGGATGACGTGCGTGTGTCCTCGGCAAGGATGAGGTCGGCCTCTTTCAGCACCTTTATGGCCCTGAATGTCATGTCGTCGAGATTTCCCACGGGAGTGGGAACTATGTACAGCACACCTTGCGTCATACCCTATTAATTCTTATCTTTGCATACAACAAAGCAAATTTACAACAAATGTTCTCAGAAAACAATAGAAGGTCCGGCTGCATCGAGGTCGTATGCGGTTCGATGTTCTCCGGCAAGACCGAGGAGCTTATCCGCCGTCTGCGCCGCGCCCAGTTTGCAAACCAGAAGATTGAGATATTCAAGCCCGCTCTCGACAACCGCTATTCCGACGTCGAGGTCGTGTCCCATGATTTCCATAAGATCATTTCAAAACCCATATCGGATGCATCATTGATGCTCGATGTTGCTCCTGACGTGGAGGTGGTGGGCATCGACGAGGCCCAGTTCTTCGGCGACAACCTCGTCGAGGTGTGCCAGACTCTGGCTGACCGTGGCGTCCGCGTGATAGCTGCAGGCCTTGACACCGATTATCTCGGCAAGCCCTTCGGGCCCATGCCCCGCCTGCTTGCCGTTGCGGAGGATGTCCAGAAAGTGCATGCCATCTGCGTCAAGTGCGGCAATCTCGCCAATCATTCGCATCGTCTGAGCAAGAGCAAGGACCTTGTCGTTCTCGGAGAGAAGGACATCTACGAGCCTCTTTGCCGTGAGTGCTACAACAAGGCTGTCCGCGAAGAGTAGTGGACGGACTGCGCAACATATACGCACGCAACTGTGAGGTCCGCAGGCTCGACAAGCCCGCGGCCTCAAACTTTTTTGACCTTTACCACCGCCTTGGCAGCACAGGCTGCCGTTACCGCTACGGGCTTTTCGTGAAGCGCAGCACCGGAGCGGGCGAGGCCAGGCTGCCTGCGGGCACCCTGGTTGCCGCAGCAGGCTTCTCCAATGCCCGCCGCTGGCTCAAGGACGGTATCATAGTGAGTTCTTACGAGTGGATTCGTTATGCCTCGCTGCGCGGAGTGCGCGTGGTCGGCGGCATGGGCAAGCTGCTGGACGCCTTTGTGGACGAGGTCCATCCTTCCGACGTTATGACCTACGCAGATCTCAGCTGGCCCGACGGCGGAGCGGTATACCGCCGTCTCGGCTTCAAGCAGGAATGCACCGTGGAGAGGGGAGGCGCCATGAACATGAAGTTCCGCAAGATATTCGGGTCCGTCTGAGTTATGAAGAAGGCACTTGACATATTTGCCGTTGTGGCTCTGCTGTTGCTCACGTCATGCGCGACCCTGCAGAACCTTTCCGGAAAGCTCGGAATCTCCGACGGGTTCCGCACGCGTGCCGAGCAGGAGGCCATCCGCCAGTCGCGCAGGGCGGAAACCGGCTCCGGCAGTTCCGCCTATGGCGGAGCCAGCCGCACGGCCGACGCTCCCGTCGTGCGCGATGCATCAGTGAAGGGCGTTCCTGTGCTCGTGGATTCATCCAGGGCGGTTGTCATCCCCGAATCCGTACTTCAGGCACAGGAAATAAAGGACGGGGACGCCGAGGTATGGTCAGCTGAACTGACTGCCCAGCAGAGGCGTCTGATAAAGGCCGCCAGGGCAAAGATAGGATGCCGGTATCAGTATGCTGCAAAAGGCCCCAACACCTTCGACTGCTCCGGTTTCATGACATATGTCTTCGGGAAGGAGGGCATCAGGCTCCTGCCCGGTTCCATGTCGCAGTACACCCAGGGCAGGGCGTTGAAGAAGAACGAGCCTCTCAAGCCCTGCGACCTTGTATTCTTCTCAGGAAGAAAGATTTCCGGGAATGTGGGCCATGTTGGAATGGTTGTTGATTACGAT
The DNA here is from genome assembly GCA_045640445.1 of Candidatus Cryptobacteroides sp. Lineage (GTDB taxonomy): Bacteria > Bacteroidota > Bacteroidia > Bacteroidales > UBA932 > Cryptobacteroides. The sequence goes on from JAZUFA010000046.1 coordinate 26,451, forward strand.
CCTGCCACCGGTCAGTTCACCTTCATCCATGCGTCCTGCAGCGCCGGCATCGAGATCCAGCATTCCACTGCCGAGTACTATGCAAAGAGGTATATCGGTGCAAGACGTATCCTTGATGATGACGGAACGGCGATTGAAAGCGACCCGCAGGCCATCGTCCCCGACGTTGTCATTCCTATGGAGCCCGAGAAGCCTGCCGAGTTGTGGTACACGGTAAAGTCGGGCGACACCCTGTCTGCGATTGCAAAGCGGTACCATACCAGTGTGAGTTCAATCTGCCGTCTGAACGGAATAAAGGAGACCACGGTATTGCAGATTGGTAAAAAACTCAAGATAAAATGAAAAAGCTCATACTCCTCATCACCGCATTCATGCTTGCGTTGCCCATGTGCGCACAAGCGATCAAAGACGGCAGCTACCGGACAGTCGCCCATATCGAGTCAGATGGTACTGTCAAGGATGCCAATTACCGCGTGATAGGGCATATTGAATCGAATGGAACCATCAAGGACTCCAATTACCGCGTTATCGGCCATCTGGATTCCGACGGTACCATAAAGGATTCCAATTACCGTACGGTAGGTCATATCGAAAGCGATGGCACCGTAAAGGACTCCAACTACCGCGTCATCGGTCATGTCGAGAAGGATGGTACGGTGAAGGACTCCAACTATCGCGTCATCGGCCACGCCGACAATATCCCCAGGAGGTGGGCCGCCCTGTATTTCTTCTTCAGATAACTCATAAGACACGACATATGAAACGTACAATCGCATCTCCCGACGCCCCCAAGGCTATCGGACCTTATTCCCAGGCAGTTGAACTTAACGGCACGCTCTATCTTTCCGGCCAGCTTCCGTTGAACCCCGCCACCGGCAAACTTGCAGAGGGAATTGAAGCACAGACCAGACAGAGCCTCAATAATCTTGGCGCTATCCTCAAGGAAGCGGGAATGGATTTTGGCGATATCGTCAAGACAACCGTCCTCCTGAGCGACATCGCAAACTTCGGCGCCATGAACGCCGTCTATGCGGAATACTTCCCCGAGAGCAAGCCCGCCCGCGTATGCTACCAGGTTGCAGCGCTCCCCATGGGAGCCCTCCTGGAGATAGACGCAGTTGCAGGAAAGTAGTTCCTCCTATGACCTCATTGCACGGCCGGTGGTCTTGAGTGCCTCTGCATCAAGTCTGCCGCCGTCGAGTACGCACCGGCCTCCGATGAAGACCTTCTCTATGCCGAAGGCTTCCTCGCGGTCGGGCGTCCCGTTTCTGAGGGCGTTTTCATCGAATACGGTGAAGTCGGCGAAATACCCCGGCTTGACATAACCTCTCTCCTTTATTGAGAAGCGGTCGGCCACGCCGCCCGTCATCTTGCGTATGGTGCGCGGCATGCTGTCGCCGGTGCCAAGAAGCGAGTTCCTGAGGAATTTGGGATAGCAGTCATAGATGGCCGGGTTCTGCACACCGTGCTCCTCCACCCATGCGTCTGTCATGTAGAGGCAGGTGTCCTGTCTGGATTGCCATGAGATTATTTCCTCGGTGCTGTACGGACCCATGTTGACCCTTCCCTTGAAACCGCTCATCTCGCAGAGGTCGAGGTATGCGTCTATGCAGTTCTTGCCCATTTCCTTTGCACAGGCGGCGACGGACTTGCCTTCCCAGCGCTCGTTGCCTTCACCCACATACGCTATTATGATGTCGTCCCAGCCGAAGCCGAGCAGCATGATGGATGCCTTGCACAGGACTGTGAACTTGAGTTTGTTCCACCAGCCGCGCTTTTCCTTGGCGCTGAGTGCCTGGTACCATGTGGGCATGACAACGGTTATCACGCTTACGCCGAGCAATTCGCTGTAGATGTCGAACTGGGCGTCGATGCCCTCGGAGCGCATCCTGTCGAGTATGGCATGGGCTTCATCCTTTGTCTTGAATGTCTGACGGCCTACAAAGATGAGATGGCTGTGCTGGAATTTCATCTTGAGGCCCTTGGTCACCTCCACCATTTCATCGAGCGCTCGGAGATTGTGGGCGCGTCCTAGAAGGGGATAGTCCATCGATACCTTTGACTCGGCCCTCGGGTGCACGGTCATGGGACGGTCGTACTTCTCGCAGAGCTTTGCCACCTCGCGGAGTTCGTCGACATCCGCATAGATGCCGGGATTGTACATGAGGCCCAGGCTGAGGCCGCAGGCACCCTGCTTGAGACCTTTTTCGAGTATGGCCTTCATCCGTTCGGTCTCTTCAGGGGTGAGCTTCCTGCTGCTGTCGCCGGCGACACTTGCCCTTGCGGAGCAATGGCCCAGGAGCAGGGCGATGTTGCATGGAGTTTTGCCGTCGATGGCATTGAAGAACGACTCGGCGTCAGGGTATACTCCCGTCATGTCGTCGGAGTAATTGAAAAGGCCACCGCCCACTTTGTCCACATAGGGGGTGTCAGGCTCGAATCCAACTGCCGACAGGCCGCAGTTGCCCGTTATGAAAGACGTGATACCCTGCCTGATGAAAGGCTCGAAATACTTTACCGGCTGCTTCTTGATGGCGAACCAGTCGTTGTGTGAATGTGCGTCGAAGAATCCTGAGGATACGCTCAGGCCGCTGATGTCGATCACTTCTGCCTCGGGGTCGTCTATGGAGGAAGCAACCTCGAGTATCCTGTCGTCCTGGAAAAGGATGTCGCCTGTAAAAGCTTCGGAAGCGGTTCCGTCGTAGATCCTGCCTCCCTTGAGGATGGTTTTCATGTTTTAGCCGTGTTAGTCTCTCATTATGATGTCTGCGGTTTCACAGCAGAGGTCGTCGCACATTTCGTTGTAGACGTCTCCGCTGTGGGACCGTATCCATACTACCTTGACTTTCAACTTCTTGCCGCGGACCAGCTCGTGCCAGCGGGCAAAGAGGTCGGTATTGCGCCTCTGCAGCCATTCGCCAGTCAATGTGTTGACGGCGTACTGGCTGTCGGTGCGTATCTCCACATCGGCGCCCTCGGGGAGATTCTCGATGGCGGCGATGATGGCGTGGAGTTCGCCCCTGTTGTTGGATTCGTGACGGAACAGGAACGCCTCCTTGCGGATTATCTCGCCATGCTTCAGGAGGATGTACGCATATGCGCCACCGCTGCGGCAGATATGGTATCCGCTGTCGGTATATGCCACATATGTGGGGACTTCCTCTTTACGGAGCGGCATGGTGGGATAAGCCTATCTTGTTATGGTATAACTTCCTGCACCGTAGTCTATGGACTCGGTGTCGCCGGGAAGGGTGACGGTTGCAGTGGCGCCCTCGGGAACGGTGAAGTTCCAGGTCCAGCTGTCGCCTTCGTACTTCCATGAACTCTTTATGGTTCCGGCTGCTGACTTGTATTCGGCGTCAAGGCTGCCAAGCCTCTTGTCGGGCACGGGCTTCATGATGATATGCTTGAAGCCGGGCTCTGCAGTGTCGGCAGCTATGCCTGCGGCTGTCTCCCAGATCCACTGGCAGACTGCGCCGTATGCGTAGTGGTTGAAGCTGTTCATGCCGGCATCCTGCATTCCGCTCTCGTAGGTGTAGCTGTCCCAGCGCTCCCATATGGTGGTGGCGCCGTTGTCGACGGAATAGAGCCAGCTGGGGTTCTTGCGCTGGAAGAGCAGCTCGTAGGCTACGTCTGCCATTCCGTTGTCGGTGAGGGTCTTCATGAGGATCGATGTTCCGAGGAAGCCGGTCTGCAGGCAGCCCTCGTGGTCCACGAAGTTCTGGCGCAGGCGTGCGCACATGTCTTCCTTGGCCTGGCCTTCCACGAGTTCGTTGCGAAGCGCGAAGAGGGCAGGGGTCTGCATCGTGTTGAGGATGGCGGTCTTGAATGTGCCGTCACCGTTCATGAACGATTCCTTTATATATGCCTTTGCATCGGCGGTCATCTGCTCGTACCCCGCTGCGTCGCGGCCTGTGGCGGCTGCCATGTCGCGCATCATGGCTGCGTCGATTGCCCAGTAGGATGCACAAAGGTAGTTCCAGTAGGAGATTGCTTCGGGAAGAGGACCGTTCGGGCCGTGGGACTTGCCGCTGCAGCTCTCGAGGGGCTCGAAACTCAGCCAGTCGGCCCACTGGTAGTTGCCGTTCTCGGCAGCGAGGGCGTTGTGGTCGTATTTTGTATCGGCAACGTGTGCCATGTACTTCTCCATTGACTCCCAGCACTCGTCGATGATGCTGTTGTCGCCGAACTGTTTCCAGATGGTCCAGGGAACGATGATGCCTGCGTCGGCCCAGCCTACGCGCATCATGTCGGTGTCATTGGCTCCGTACTGTGCAAAAGGAGCTACGCCGGGGTATCCGCCAAGCGGGCTCTGGGTGTCGCGTACGTCCTGCATCCATTTGTGGAAGAACGGGTCGGTGTTGGCGAAGAAGGTTCCGGTCTCTGTAAACACCTGGGTGTCGGCCGTCCAGCCGAGGCGCTCGTTGCGCTGAGGACAGTCGGTGCTGACTGACAGATAGTTGGAGCGCTGGCCCCAGACTGTATTGGAGATGAGTTTGTTGATGAGTTCGTTGCCGGTGGTGATGGTTCCGGTTTCGAGTTCCTGTGCAATTGATGTTACGGGAACACTCTCTATGCTGCTGATTGTGACGTTGTCGGTAGCGGTGATGGATACGAAACGGTAGCCGAAGAATGTCTTCCTGGGGATGAACTCCTCGCCGCCTTCGGCTCCGCTGAAGGTGTATCGCAGAATCATTCCCGTTTCGTGCATGCGGAGGTTCCTGCGGTGGACGCTGCCCTCGGGACCGTCCATGCCGCGGCTGTGGGCGCCGTTACCGTCATTGAGAAGTTCACCCGGCAGACAGGTCAGCTGAGTGCCTGCTGCAGCGCTGAACTTGAAGCTGGGAACGCCTGCGCAGTTCTGTCCGAAGTCGATCACAAGGTTCTCTCCGGGCTGTACGGTGAGAGCCTCGCCATCGGCGAACTCTTTTGCTATGATGACCTTGCCGTAGTGCTCGTCATCTGCACCCTCGAATTCGCTCCATATGTATGCCTTGACGGGCTTGAGGGCAATGTCGTGGCGGAAATAGATCTCAGCTCCGTTGCTTGGAAGGATGCTGCCGCTGAATTCGTTGTTGATCTCCGGAGCCGAGAGCTTTTCAGGGGTGCTCCAGCCGGGGAGTTCGCGTGCGTCGTAGTCCTCGCCGTCGAAGATGGCCGCATGGGTGACGGGCCCGGCGATGCCTGCTTTCCAATTCTGGGTGTCGGTGCCGAAGAGCTCGGTGGTTCCATCCTTGTAGGTGAGCTCCACAACTGCGCGGAGGGCGCATTTGCTGCCCAGCATAGGGTCGTATTCACCAGGTGTGACAATCTTGTCGGCCCACCAGCCGGGAGTGACTTCCGCCGCAAGCATGTTCTGCGCGCCTGCCTTGGTGTCGATGAGACCGGTGATGTCGTATGTGAAGGACCTTCTTGTCTTGAATGGATGGGTGAATCCGGGTCTGAGAATCTCGTCTCCTACGGGTGTGGCGTTAACGAAGATGTCGAATACGCCGAGGCTGGTGACCATCCATTTGGCTGACTCGACCTTCTTGGCGTTCTTCAGTTCCGCCACGAACCAGCTTGCTCCGTCGGCGGCCCGCTCCCCGGTGGAGTCCTTGTCGGCGACAACGGGAGCGTCGGCCACTGAAATCCATTCGGCTGAAGCCCATGCCGGGTCGTCGAGAGGCTCGGCGAGGCTTGTATAACCGCTCTTCTGGGGCGCATTGCAGCACGCTGCAACTGATGCTGCGGCGATGATGGCCGCAAGTATATGCGTGGTTTTCATATGGCTATTCGAAACACTGGTCCATTGCGCGGCCTACCCATACCTGGGGCTGCTCGAGATTGAAGAGGCCTGCGATTGTTGCGGCAACGTCATACTGCATCATGCTCTCGGTGAATTCACCGCCCTGCCTGATGCCCTTGCCTGCGATGATGAAGGGAGTCTCATATTCTGCAGGTGTGATTCCGCCGTGGCCGTGGCCGATTCCGCCGTGGTCGGATGTGATGATGACTGTGGTGTTCTTTGCTATGCCCGCCTCCTCGATTGCAGCGAGTATGCGTGCGATTTCACCGTCGAGGAACTGCATCTCGGTATGGTAGGCATCGGAGCCCCAGCCCTCGCCGTGACCTTCCGCATCGGGATGGTCGTATGAGATTGTGAAGAGGGTGGGCTTCTCCTTCTTTATATAGTTGATAGCCTTGTCGGTGATGTCGGTGGGGATATCCTCGTCCGCCTGCTCGAAGTAGTCGCATGCGAGGGAGTCCACAAGGTGGTGGATGGTGTCCCACTCATAGACCGCACCAACCTTGCTGCCCTTCATCTGTGACTTTACAAGGTAGTGGATGGTAGGGAATATGCCATGCTCGTTCACTACGCGTGAAGGAAGTTCGGGAACCTGTGAGTACCATTCGGTGTAACCGGTGAGCTCTGTGCCTGCCCCCATGAACATGGATGCCCAGTTGATGGCGCTGGATGTCTTGAAAACGCTGCGCTTTGCGAGGGTCCAGCAGCCGTCGTCCATGATCTTGCTGACTGTGGGCATCTCTTCGCGTACGAAGTCGGCGGATGACATGCCGTCGAGGCCGATCAGGATAACGTGCTTGGTCTTGGGAGCGTTCTTTCCACAGGAAACTGCGGCGAGCACCATTGCTGATGCAAGGAGAATTCTGGCTATTGCTTTCATATATTATTGATTTTGTTGTGATTCCTTAAGCTTGCGCACCTTGTACAGCTGCCACGTGTTGTAGCAGTTGTGCCATATGCTGTAGAATCCGCATGAGACGGACACTATGGGGTCGAGGAAGGTGTATCCCATCCAGATGCCGAAGACGGTGTTCTTCTGCCCGAGAGCCTGTCCGGCGGTTATCTTCTTGCCGTAACGTGCGCCTATCCTCTTTCCTGCCCAGAACTGGAAGATGCATGCGGCGAGCGATGCTATTGCGATGTCGAGCAGCAGCGCGGGGCTGTCTTCATTGTGCACGATGGCACGTGTGCTCATGAGGATGGCGAGGGTCAGCGAAACTGCCCAGATGTAGAAAGACACGTGGGTGTATTTCAGCAGCCATGCATGCACCCCGGGCATGCAGTAGCGGACCAGCCAGGCCGCAAGGCAGGGCATTATCAGAAGAGGGAAGACCTTTGCGAGTATCCTTGCGAACGCGCTTATGAAGGTCATGCCTGCCATGGGATGGATGAGGGGCACCATAAGGGGCACGAGTACTGCCACCAGAAGATTTATGAGGATGGTGTAGGTCAGGACGCCCGCCATGTCGCCTCCCAACTTGCCGGTGACGACTGCGCAGGCTGTGGCGGTGGGACAGATGAGGCAGAGCATCAACGCTTCCAGACCTATCCGGTGGGGGACTGCAGGGATGAAGGCGAGAACCAGCGCGATGGCGACGAACAGGCCTCCCTGAAGCAGCAGACCGCGAGCCATAGCCTTGCGGGGCTTCAACTCTTTGGGCTCTATCTTGCAGAAGGTGAGGAAGAGCATCGAGAACAGCAGGATGGGCTGCACGGTCTTGCAGATTGTCTCAAGGACGGGCCCTGCGGAATGAATTCCGGGTATGGCGTGGTAGATAAGGTAAAGACTGGCGCCGGCCACCATTCCGATGATCAGCATCCAGTCTTTTATGAATTTTTTGAAAGTGTACCTGTACTCCGCCATAATATGGCAAAGTTAGCACTTTTCTATAGTTTGTCAATCTCCTTTTTGACCCATTCGAGGCGCTTCAGGTAGTAATCGACGAAGAAGTCGACTTCCTCCTCGTACGTGCCGAGGGCGACGATGTTGGGCCATACTATCTGGTCGAGGATGTCCCAGCGCTCGAAGTTGCGGTCGACGGCCCCGTCGACTGATCCAGCCCGTCGGGCTTCTTATCTGTCGTAAGGGTAGGTGACACCCCACTCCTTGCGCAGGGAGTCCATCTGTTCCATTATGGCGATGGTCTCGGCGTGCGGCATCATGGGGGATTCAAGCAGGCCCTGCTCTATGCATCTCTTGCATTCGAGGACCTGGTATTCGTAACCGTTCACGAAGTCCGGGTCGGTTGTGTAGCGCTCCACCAGGTTGTAGTTCCGCCAGACCTCCACGACTTCGGGGCAGTTGACATTGTCGACGCGTATGTATCCTTCGGTTCCGCTGATGATGCCCTGGCGGTCGTTCAGTGTGAGAGCTCCCGTCTGAAGGTTCGCCATGCGACCGTCGGCATAACTGAGTGAGATGCTGTCCATCATGTCCATGCCGGTTTCGCCCAGGTGGCAGTTGGAGACCGTCCTGACTATGTCGGTGCCGAAATACATTCTGGCGAAGTTCAGCACATAGACGCCGACGTCGAGCAGGGCGCCTCCGCAGAGTTCCGGCCTGACTATTCTTTCCTTCTCCGCCATGGGATAGCAGAGGGTGGCGGTAAGGACGCGTGCGTCTCCTATGGCGCCACCGTCCACCAGTTCCTTGATCTTGTGAGAAAGGGGCATGTATCTGGTCCAGATGGCTTCCGTGATGAACAGACCCTTCGCCTCCGCAAAAGCGATCAGTTCGCGGGCCTGGGCGGCATTGGCGGTGAAAGCCTTTTCCACAAGCACGGGCTTGCCGTGCCCGAGGGCAAGCCTGGCGTGCTGGTAGTGATGGGAATGGGGAGTGGCTATGTATACAAGGTCGATCTCCGGATCCTGAACAAGCTCCTCGTATGAACCGTAAGCCTTTGCGACTCCGTGCTCTGCGGCAAAATTCCGTGCCTTCTCAAGGGAGCGGGAGGCGACTGCCAGCACTTCCGCGTCCTTGAGCGGTGCGAGAGCCCTTGTCATCTTGACGGCTATCCAGCCCGCTCCTATGATTCCGACTCTTATTTTTTCCATGCCCTCTTTGTCTCTTCAAGCGTTGTTATGACTTTGTCGCACCACTGATCGAATTCGGGATCCTCCTCCTGGAGTTCGGGATGTGCCAGAATATGCTTGAGCGCGGCTCTGCAGCCCTGTGCGAACCTTATTTCGGTGTGGAATTCCGGCACGGCACGTTTAAGTTTTGAGCAGTCGAATACTACGCAGACAGCCTTGTCGCCGGTGAGATTTCCTTCGAGGTCGTATCCTTCCGGTGCAAGCGCATCCAGATATGATGATGACACATAGTAAGGCTTGTACTCAACTCCCAGGGCATCGGCTACGGTCTGGTATATCTGATTCCAGGTCAGGGTCTCGTCGCTCATTATCTGGAATGCCTCTCCTATGGCGTGCGAGTTGCCTATGAGGCCTATGAAGCCACGTGCGAAGTCCTCATTGCAGGTAAGAGTCCAGAGCGACTCGCCGTCGCCGTGAACAAGGACCTGCTTGCCCTCCATCATTCTCTTCAGAACCTGCCATGAGCCCTTTCTGCCGTGGACTGAAACGGGGATGCTGCGCTCGCAGTAGGTGTGGCTGGGGCGTATTATGGTCACGGGAAATCCGTCCTCCCTGTAATGGCGCATGAGGACATCTTCACAGGCGATCTTGTTCATGGAATACTCCCAGTGAGGATTTGCCAGGGCGGTGCCTTCCGTAATGATGTGCGACTTGGCCGGCTTGTCATACGCCGATGCGCTGCTTATGTACATATACTGGCGGGTGCGTCCGTTGAACAGGCGGAAGTCGCGCTCGACCTGTTCGGGGACGAAGCCAATGAAGTCGCACACGCAGTCGAACTCCATGCCTTCAAGCTTGCGGGACACTTCCTCCTCGTCGCCGATGTCGGCCTTAATGACGGTGACGTTCGAAGGAACCTCGTCGGAGCGGTTGCCCCTGTTGAGGAGATAGAGACTGAATTCCGGCCTGGCGGCCAGCTGGCGGGTGATGGCGCTGCTGATGGTGCCTGTACCACCGATAAAAAGTACTTTCATTGGTTATTGCTGTTTTTTGGTTATATCTTGACAGGGGTGAAGCGGATTGCGGTCACGTCGGCGCTGTCATAGTCGCCGCCGACCGTCCGTATGCATATGCAGTGTCTGCCGGGATCGGTGATCTCGATCCATCCGAGCCTGTGCCAGTCGTAGGCGTTGGTCGACTTCTGGTTGTTGATGTACAGGGGCTTTCCGTCAAGCTCCACCTGCCACTGCACGAAGTCGTCGCCCTTGTACTGGAGCTCGATGTCGTAGTATCCGGCCTTTGGAACGTCCACCGTCCAGTCGAACCAACTGTCCTGAGTGAATTCGCTCAGCAGGTCGATGTACTTCCACTCGCCGAACTTGTCCATCCATCCCCACCAGTCTGGCTCGCATCCGCCATGGTCGCCGAACACTATTGAAAACTCAGTGGAGGTCGAGGGATCGACCGTAATCATTTGGCTGACATCGATTCCGGCAACGTCCATCTCTATCACTGAAGCCAGTTCGTCGGGTCGGATGAAGGGAACTTCGATGCAGGTCATGCTGCCGTCTTCCGACCATTCCAGCGACTTGCCGCCGTAAAGCTTGACATCGCTAATGACAGACCTTAAGCCGGGAACCCAGAGTTTGCCGTCCTCCGGCCAGTTGTATACAATAAGATAGATCCTTCCCGGCTGGGTGACAGCATCGCCCCAGGGCAGGGCATGGCCCCAGGGGGACGGACCTGCACCATATACGGCATCGGGGTACCTGTGCACCCACTCGCCGGCGCGGCGCAGGGCCTTTGCAGCCTCTTGCGGGATTGCTCCGGTACCTGTAGGACCTATGTTGAGCATGAGGGTGCCGCCCCTTGCTATGTGCGAAGTAAGGTTGCGGACGATGGAGTCGGGGCTCTTCCACTCGGCGTCGTTGCTGTTGTAGCCCCAGCCAACCTGGGTCGCGTCTATGGTTTCCCAGGGGCCCGGAGTGTTTCTTGGAGGCAGTTCCATGTCGCCCAGGCACTCGTAGTCGCCCATGCCGTTGCCAACGCGGCCTGAGGCGAGGCAGCCGGGCTGCAGCTCATGCACGAGGTCCACGAGTTCCTTCGAGTACTCGGGCTTTATGTCGCCCGGCATGTCGAACCATATGAGCTCCAGCTCCCCGTACTTTGTCAGAATTTCCTTGAGCTGAGGCACGCATTTGTTGTGGAAGTACTCGTCGTATGTGACCGGCTTGCCGTTACTGTCTGTCTTTGGCCCGTTTGCGGCGCCCGGAGCAGTCCAGTCTTCGTATTGAGAGTAATACAGGCCTATGCCGAGGCCGGCACGGTGGCAGGCGTCGGCCAGTTCGCCCACTATGTCGCGGCCGAAACCGCCCGCGTCGTGGATGTTGAAGTCATTCACGTCGGAGTCGTACATAGCAAAACCCTCGAGGTGCTTGGCCGTGATTACGATGTACTTCATGCCGGCGTCCTTTGCGAGCTGAACTATGGCATCGGCATCGAATTCAGAAGGCTTGAAGTCAGCGGCCTCCGCCATGTATTCGTCAATGGGAATGTTCGCCTGGCTCATTATCCATTCGGCAATGCCCCAGTAAGGCTGCCCTTTCCAGTTGCCTTCCAGTTTGGAGTACAGGCCGAAGTGGATGAACATTGCATAGTTTCCGTCTTCGAACAGCGCCATCTGCTTCGAGCGGGGCTTCTGTGAGAAAGCGGAGAACTCGGCAATCTGCGGTTTGCCTCTGCTGTCCTTCACGACGAGCCGCAATGCCTTGAGCTCCATGGGGCTGAATGTCTCTATATGCTTGTGGCCTATGTTGATGCCTGTTGTGACAAGCCTCCATTCTCCTGACACGGTCATGCCCTGAAGCTCGTATGCGAGCACGCGCTCTCCAAGGCTGATGTCCTCGCGCAGGACCACACGGTCGACTACCGTCGGCTCATCGAATGTGATCTCGTACTTCTTTCCGGTGCCGGAAGTGGTGGCGCAGGGGGTGCCGTACTTGGCCTTCAGCGCCTCTCCGAACTCCTCCAGACGTGCCACGTCGCCTTCGGGCACAAGGCCTCTCTGGTCGACCACGAGGCCGAGCAGAAGGTTGGTGTTGCGGCCGACGCTGGTCTCGTACTTTGTCATGAGTTCATCCACGGAGTAGAGCCTGTCATCCTCGCCAGGCGCCCACTCCCAGCCGCCCTGGCGGGTGTTGTTGTGGCGCAGGGTGCAGTCGGCCTCGCCGGGGCACCAGTATGCTCCGTCGGGATTGCCGTTAAGGCCTGATATCTCCACGTCGCCGGCGGCGTTGGTGGTGGCGTCTGCCGTGGCCCAGCAGGGATAGGGGGCGGTTCCGTACTCATTACCCACCCAGCGTATCAGATTGGGATGACCGTAGGGGCCCTGGAATGCGATTGCACCGGGCTGGAGCTTCTTTACGAGGCTCAGAACGTCCGCTCCACCCATGTCCATTGAAAGCACGCCGCCGTCGAACCATATCTCGAACAGGTCGCCGTAGTTTGACCATAGTTCGGTCAACTGCTTCTCCACCACGGCATTGTACTCCTCCTGCGTGAAGGGGCTGCCCGGCTGTACAAGCCCAGGATTGTCTACCCAGTAATAGCCGTTTGCGCTGGTGCTTGCATAGATGGCGGGCTTGATGCCGTATTTCTTGCACGACTCGATGAAGTCGCGGACTATGTCGCCCTCACCGTTCTTCCACGGCGAGTTCTTGACGCTGTATTCGTGGGCTTCGGTGGGCCAGAGGCTGAATCCGCAGCAGTGCTTTGCCACGAGGACCGCATATCTGGCACCTATCTTCGAGGCCGCCTCGAGCCATTGGTCGGTGTCCAGTTCGGTGGGGTTGAATGTTGATGCATCGGGGTGCGTGCCCCAGTGCCTCCATTCATAATCAGGGTTGAACACCTGCATGTCGAAGTGGAACATGACGCCAATCTCGGCGTCGGCCCATTCTTTCTGTACTTCGTTTGGAACAACGATTTTGTCTGTGCATGAAGCTGCTATGCAGGCAAGGACCGCCGCAATCAGTAGTTTTTTCATGTAATATGCTTTTGTTTATTATGTGACTTACCAAAGTTAGTCATTAATTGACGATAATCGAACATGATTTGCACTTTTCATGCGTTTGAACTAACTTGCATGAAATTAATGACCATCGAATATGAAATCTCTTTACGAAATTGCAGCTTGCTTCGCCCTCGAGGGTGAGATACTTGAAATCAATCCCCTCGGAAACGGACTCATCAACGATACATACAAGATCACTACGGCTGGTGATGCCCCCGATTACGTGCTGCAGAAAGTCAACCACAATGTGTTCAAGGACGTCGAACTCATGCAGAACAACATCGAAGCCGTAACCCGCCACATCCGCGGCAAGCTTGAGGCTGCGGGGGAGACCGACATCGACCGCAAGGTCCTGAAGTTCATCCCCGTGAAGGGTGGATCCAAGACATACATTTATGATGCGGAGGAAGACAAATACTGGCGCGTAAGCCTGTTCATCCCCGATGCGGTCACAGAGGAGACCGTCAATGCGGAGTATTCGTATTTCTGTGGCAAGGCCTTCGGAAACTTCGAGGCCATGCTCGCCGACATTCCCGACACCCTTGGCGAGACTATCCCCGACTTCCACAACATGGAACTCCGCTCCCGTCAGCTCAAGGAGGCAGTGCGCAATGACGCCGCCGGCCGCGTAAACGACCCTGAGGTGCAGGCTATACTGAAAGACCTTGCCGAGTATGACGAGGAGATGTGCAAGGCGGAGAGGCTTTACCGCGAGGGCGTGCTTCCCAAACGCATCTGCCATTGCGACACCAAGGTGAACAACATGATGTTCGACAAGGAGGGCAATGTCCTCTGTGTCATCGACCTCGACACCACCATGCCCAGCTTCGTGTTCTCCGACTTCGGCGATTTCCTGCGCAACGCCGCCAACACCGTGGCCGAAGACAGCCCCGAGATTGAGAAGGTAGCCTTCAAGATGGATATATTCAAGGCCTTTGCAAAGGGCTACATAGAGTCGGCAGCATGTTTCCTGACCCCCGTGGAGAAGGAGAACCTTCCTTATGCCGCCCTGCTCTTCCCCTATATGCAGGCCGTGCGCTTCTTTGCCGACTACATCAACGGCGACACCTACTACAAGATCAAGTATCCCGAGCACAATCTCGTCCGCACCAGGAACCAGGTGGCCCTGTTCCACAGCGCGCTGAAGTGTGTGCCCGAGATGAAGGCATACATAGAAAGCCTGTAACTTCCGTCACAGGCTTTCCAATACTTATTCCAAATTGTCTTATGAGAGGAGCTTCCGGCTCCTCTCAATGAATTCTGAGAGGGCCTTGCCCTTGAGCATGCCGTTCTGCAGCAATGCAAGGTCGACTACCTGCCTGAGTAGGTCGGCAGTGCCTTCCTTGTCGCCCCATATCCTGGCCACGAGGGGATTCTCCATATTCACCTTGATGTTGTATGACTTGGGCATCTCTCCGTAGAAGTTCATGCCTCCGCCCATTGCGCTCATCTCGCGCCAGCGGCGCATGAATTCGCTCTGGGTGATGACTACCGGCGCAGCCTCCTCGCCAAGGTTCTCAGGTTCCACCTGATACTCGTTGCCCTCGGGCAGGACTGCCTTGAAGAGCTCTGAGAGCGCCTTCTTGTCGTCGTCGCTCATTTCTGGCTTGACCTTGTCTTCCTTTGCGATCAGATTGTCGACAGTATCGGAGTCCACGCGGGCGAAACGGCTCTTCTCTATCTTCTGCTCGAGCATGTTCACGAAGTGTGAGTCCAGTTCGCAATCGCACAGAAGCACGCTGTATTCCTGGGCCTTGGCTGCCTCGATGAAGCTGTACTGCTCGTCGGTGTCTGTGGCGTAGAGGTAGATGACGTTGCCGTCCTTGTCGGTCTGCTTCTCCTCAATGGCCTTGCGATAGTCTTCGAGGGTGTAGTACTTGCCTTCGGTGTCCTTCAGCAGAGCGAACTTGAGCGCGCGCTCGCAGAACTTGGTGTCGGAGAGCATGCCGTATTCGATGAAGAGCTTGATGTTGTCCCATTTCTGCTCGTACTGCTCGCGCTGCTCCTTTGCGATCTCCTCCAGACGGTCAGCCACTTTCTTGGTGATGTAGTTGCTGATCTTCTTCACGTTTGCATCGCTCTGCAGGTAGCTGCGGCTGACGTTCAGGGGAATGTCGGGGGAGTCGATGACGCCGTGCAGGAGTGTGAGGAAGTCGGGAACGATGTTGTCGACGTGCTCGGTCACGAACATCTCGTTGCAGTAGAGCTGGATCTTGTTCTTGTCGATTGCCATGCGCTCCTTGATCTTGGGGAAGTAGAGCACGCCAGTAAGGTTGAAGGGGTAGTCGACGTTGAGGTGTATCCAGAACATGGGATCCTCGTCCATCGGATAGAGGTCTTTGTAGAACTTGAGGTAGTCTTCGTCCTTGAGGTCGCTGGGAGACTTTGCCCAGATGGGCTCGATGGAGTTGATGAGGTTGTCCTCGTCGGTCTCCACCTCCTTGCCGTCCTTCCATTCGGTCTTCTTTCCGAATACCACGGGGACGGGCATGAACTTGCAGTACTTGCCGAGCAGCTGGGCAATCCTGCCCTTTGTGCCGAACTCCTCTGCAGCCTCGGTGTCGAGGTAGAGGGTGATGACAGTACCGCGGTCCTCCTTGATGCATTCGTCCATTGTGAACTCGGGGGAACCGTCGCAGCTCCAGAACACTGCCTTGGAGCCGGCCTTCCAGCTGAGCGACTCGATGGTGACCTTCTGGGCAACCATGAAGGCTGAGTAGAATCCGAGGCCGAAGTGGCCTATGATGTTCTGCATCTGATCCTTATACTTCTCGAGGAACTCGCCTGCGCTGGAGAATGCTATCTGGTTTATGTACTTGTCGACCTCTTCGGCGGTCATACCTATGCCACGGTCGATTATCTTGAGGGTCTTTGCCTGCTCGTCGAGCACGATGCTGACTTTAAGCTCGCCCAGTTCGTCATTGAATTCTCCGCATGATGCGAGAGCCTTCATCTTCTGGCTTGCATCGACTGCGTTTGCCACCAGCTCGCGAAGGAAGATTTCGTGGTCGCTGTAAAGAAACTGTTTGATTACCGGGAAAATGTTCTCGGTGGTTACTCCGATATTGCCTTTCATATTGTATATGTAGTTTAAAATCAAAAAAACCGTCCTGTGACGGACGGCGTTTTCTGAATCAAATTGCGTTCCAGTGACAAATTGTCATGATTCGTAATATTTGCTATATTTGTTCCGCTTCAGAAATAATATACAGTAAAATGGAGTGCTATAGAAAACTGTCGGCGGCCCAGATAGCCGCCCTTGAGGCACAGTCGTGCCGTTGCGAGGACTGGAACGAGGTTGAAGTGGCCTCTGATTTCAATCCCAAGTACGTCAGGAACGTCAACTTTTCCGGCCATGTCAGGCTGGGCTGTTTCAATAAAGTATTCACTCTGCCAGGTGGAATCCGCAAGCACAGCGGTGTCTACCATGCCACGCTGCACAACGTGGTGGTGGGGAATGACTGCATGATCGAGCATATACGCAACTACATTGCAAACTATGTGATAGGCGAGGGCTCGTATATCGAGAATGTCACCGATCTCATAACCTATGGCGGGAGCTCGTTCGGCAATGGCGTGAGAGTCAACGTGATGAATGAAACTGGCGGGCGGGAGGTGTATATCCACGACCATCTTTCAGCACACGAGGCGTACATTACCGCCCTCTACCGCCATAAGGAGAAGCTTGTCAGCTCACTGAAGAGCATGGTCGACGCTTATGTGGCGGGCGTGACCTCCACATTCGGAATCATAGGACGGGAAGTTGAAATACTCGACGCCATGCACATCGTGAATGTCCGGATAGGCGACCATGCCAGGATCAAGGGCGTGTCACGTCTCAGAAACGGTACAATACTTTCCCGTAAGGAGGCGCCGGTGACCATAGGAATGAACGTCATCGCCGACGACTTCATAGTCGATACGGGTTCGTCTGTCGACGACGGTGTCACTCTGACCCGTTGTTTCGTGGGTCAGGCCTGCGTGCTCGGCCACAACTACAGCGCATCCGACTCCCTGTTCTTCAGCAACTGTGTGGGCGAGAACGGCGAGGCCTGCGCCCTCTTCGCAGGCCCGTATACCGTGACGCACCATAAATCCACCCTGCTCATCGCCGGAATGTTCTCTTTCATGAACGCAGGTTCCGGCTCGAACCAGAGCAACCATATGTATAAACTGGGACCCATCCACCAGGGAATACTCGAAAGGGGTGCTAAGACCACATCCGATTCCTATATACTCTGGCCTGCAAAGATCGGCGCCTTCTCCCTCGTCATGGGACGGCATGTCAACAACCTTGACACGACAGAGATACCTTTCTCGTATCTGATTGAGCAGCAGGGCGTATCATATATCGTTCCTGGTGTCAACCTCAAGTCGGTCGGCACAATACGCGATGCCAGGAAGTGGCCTCAGCGCGACAGGAGGACGGACCCCGACCTGAAGGATATGATCAATTTCAACCTCCTGAGTCCGTTCACCGTGCAGAAGATGTTCTCCGGCAGGCGGATACTCGAGCGTTTGAAGGAAGCGTCCGGCAGCAGGGCTGACAACTATTATTACAAGAAGGCTATCATCCATAACAGCGCCCTTTTCAAGGGCCTTGGCTATTACGACATCGCCATACGCAAGTTCCTCGGCAACTCTCTGATCTCAAGGATAGAGACTGTCGCCATCCATTCGGATGACGACCTCCGGAAGGCCCTTGCGCCTGATTCCGGTACGGGCCGAGGCCTCTGGGTGGATGCCGCCGGCCTCATAGCCCCTGTCTCCGAGATCGAGCGTGTCTGTGATGATATCGAGAACGGCGTGATCTCCGACATACGTGACCTGGGCGCCAGGTTCAAGGAGATTCATTCCAACTACTATGGCTACGAATGGACCTGGGCCTGCGATGCCATAAGGGACTTCTACGGCATCGATGTAAGCGACATGACCCGCGAGCAGGCCGTCAATATGATCAAGGACTGGAAGAACGCCGTTGTCACCCTCGACAAGAAGATCTATGACGATGCAAAGAAGGAGTTCGCCCTGAGCGCTATGACCGGTTTCGGCGCGGATGGCGACAAACTGCAGCGCGATGAGGACTTCGCCGCCGTGCGTGGCGGTTCCTTCGAGGACAACCTGTTCGTGCAGGAAGTGCAGGACCACATAAGGAGAAAGTCCGCACTGGGCGATTCGATGATAGAGAAGCTTACTTGTAAAGGAAACGCTTGATGCTCATCTTCGGGGTCTTCTCGAAAGGCTCCAGCACTACCTCCACCTTGGTGATCTGGCTGTAGTTGGGCAGAACACGGTTGGCGTTGATGCGGACCTTCTCTGGGATGTCTGACACGGCTTCCGTGTCGAGACCGGCCTTGCGTATGGCTTCCTTGTCAAGATATACGAGAGCCACAAGCTTGCTGTTCCTGTCGACGACAACAGACTCTGCGATGAAGCTCTGCCTGTTTATCACAGCTTCCACCTCCTCGGGGTAGATGTTCTGTCCGTTGGCGGAGAGTATCATGTTCTTGGAGCGTCCCTTTATGAAGATGTTGCCTTCCTTGTCAATGATTCCAAGGTCGCCGGTACGCAGGTATCCGTCTGCGGTGAAGGCGTTCTTGCTGGCTTCAGGATTGTTGAAATAGCCGGAACAGATATTGATGCCCTTCGCCTGGATCTCGCCTGCGATGTGCAGAGGGTCTTCTGAATCTATGCGTATCGTAGCGCACGGCACCACCTTGCCGCATGATCCGGGAACATACTTTGAAGGATGCTCGTAGGCCAGAAGGGGAGTCGCCTCCGTCATGCCGTAGCCGACGGTGTACGGCAGCCTGATCTTCTTGAACACCTTGTCAACCTCCGGATTCAGTGCAGCGCCACCTATGATGAACATGCGTACCTTACCGCCGAACGCATCCTTCAGCTTCCTGCCTATCTTGTTGTAGATTATGCGGGATACTATGGGGGTGTGGGTGGCCAGCTTCATGTACCACTTGCTAAGAACAGGCTTCAGCGAATTCTTGTAAATCTTCTCCATGACGAGGGGAACTGCCGTTACCATGAACGGCCTTACCTCATGCATGGCCTTGAGAAGAAGGGTGGGTGAAGGAGTCTTTCCGAAGTAGTATACCGTGCATCCGAAGCACAGGGGATACAGGAACTCGAACACCAGTCCATAAATATGGCCCATCGGCAGCATGGAGACTATGCTGTCGTTGCTGTCGACGTAGTTGTTCTCGACTGCGAATTCTATGATGGCGCTGAAGCATTCATAGCGGAGCATCACACCCTTCGGGGCACTGGTGGTGCCGGAAGTGTAGTTTATGACGCTTATGTCCTTGCCGTTGTCTTTGGGGAACAGTATGTTCTCTCTGTTGAAGCCGAGGGGGAAGCGTGTGCTGAAGGTCTCCGGAATACTGTCGAATGCCTTCTGGATAATTTCGTCACGGGCGTAAAGGAGGGTAAAGTCGGTTACTGAAACCACGGCCTTGAGCCCGGGCATGGCGCTGATGTCCATTTTGGCCCACATGTCGGTGTCGGTGAACAGCATCGTGGCCTCGGAGTGGCCGACCAGATGCTGGACGCTGTCGATGGTGAAATCGCTCAGCAGGGGAACGACTATGGCCTCATATGTATTGATGGAAAGGAAACTGATTCCCCAGCGTGCCGTGTTCTTTGCACAGAGCGCTATCTTGTCTCCTTTGCTGACGCCGGCGGACTCGAAAAAGATATGGAACTTCTCTATATATGTGGCGATGTCCTTGAACGTGAAAACCTCGCCGTGGTAGTTGGCAATGGCGGGAAGATCCCAGTCGCGTTTGATAGTCTCCTCGAGCCTGCTGAAGTAATGTTTCATAAAAAATGTACCTGTTGGTTTGCAGTACAAAATTACTTCCGGGAGAACATTTGCCAAAGCATTTTTTGAGGAATGTGGCGAATTTGGAGTATATTTGGGGCGAAATCCTCTTATTTGGGGTGAAATTAAGCCATGCGTAAACCTATAGTTGCACTTATCTACGATTTCGACGGGACCCTCTCTCCCGGAAACATGCAGGAATTCGGATTCATCCAGGCCGTGGGCTCCACTCCTGAGGAGTTCTGGAGAATGAGCGACAGCATCGCCATCGGCTATGATGCATCGAACGTGCTGGCCTATATGAAGCTGATGTTCGACGAGGCCAGGGCCAACGGCATCAAGCTCCGCAAGCAGGACTTCCGGGGCTTCGGCAAACACATCGAACTTTACGACGGAGTACGCCAGTGGTTCTCGATGGTGAACGAATATGGCAAGCGCCACGGCGTCATAGTCGAGCACTACATCAACTCCAGCGGGCTCAAGGAGATCATCGAGGGCAGCCCCATCGCCGATGAATTCAAGCACATCTTCGCCGGCTCGTTCATCTACGATGCCAATGGCGAGGCCGAGTGGCCCGGCATAGCCGTGGACTATACGGCCAAGACCCAGTTCCTCTTCAAGATCAGCAAGGGCATCTTCTCATCAAGGGATGCAAAGCAGGTCAACGCCTCAATGGCGGATGACCAGAAGCGCATCCCCTTCAACCATATGATATATTTCGGTGACGGCGACACCGACGTACCATGCATGAAGATTGTCGGCATGTTCGGCGGACATTCGATAGCCGTGTATGATCCCAGCAACGAGAAGAAGCGTGCCGCAGCCGCCAAACTCAAGCGGCAGGGCAGGGTGGTCTTTGCTGCCCCGGCAGTCTACACCGCCGACTCACCGGCCTTCAAGGTCGTCTGCGCAATCATCGACAAGATCAAGGCCGACTTCAGCCTCAAGCAGCTCTGCAAATAGTCTGCATATATGAATAAAAAAACGTCCTGATGACCTCAGGACGTTTTTTTATATGCCAGTGATCTGTTAGAACAGGTAGCCGAGGTTGATGTAGAATGCGCCGGTACCGTCCTGATTGTACATGGGGCTGTTCTTCCTGAAGTGGGAAGTCGGAGTGCCATATTCTGCAGCAACGATGAAGTTCTCGTTCATGATGAAGCGGAAGCCAGCACCTATTGTTGTATGGAATCTGTCTTCGGTGATTTCAGGATTGAGGATGGCCGGTTTGGTCATAAACTGCTTGGCGGCGCTGAGGTCGCGGCCGCGGGTGACAACAGCACCGTCGCTGAATGCGCTGAGACCGAGCGCAACGTTCTGCTTGCCGATGTGGAACTGTGCAAAGCGCCAGCGGAACTCGGCATTGTATGCTGCCATGTCAAGGCCTACGACGCGGGTACGCATGATACCGCGGCAGGTGAAGTATCCGCCCATGCCTTCGAGATCCTGCTTCTCACCCATGACAGACATGTAGGGAAGAGCGTAGAAGGGAGCATTCTTGCCGAATGTTCCTTCGTAGTTCAGACGGTATGCAAAGGTGAGGATGTCGTTCTTGACGATAGGGACATAGTGCCTCCATGTGAGGGAGTAACGGCAGAAAGGAGTCTCGGATATTCCGGGAAGGGCTGCGGTGATGTGGCCCTCTGCCCAGATTCCGCTGGACGGGGCGCCTTCCTTGTTGCGGCTGTCGTATACCATGCCGGCACGCAGGCCGCTTGCGAATCCGCCATCGGCCTCCTCCTCGCTGATGATGCCGAGATGGGTGTACTCATCATACAGAGTGGTGGGGAATGTGTACTTCTTGTTGTCGTCCTTGCCCTTGTTGATGCTGTCGCGGTTGATCGAACCTATCTTGTAGAAGTTGGCGAAGATGCCGGCCTCCCACTGAAGATGCTCGTTGATGGTTCCGAGGAAGTCGGACTTGAACAGGAACTCGTTGCGGCTCATGCGGTAGAAAGGTGAGAACATCTGTGCAGTGCTCTCCTTGTCCTTTCCCTGGGCTACGCTATCATAGTCGTAGTAGCTCATATAACCGTTGAATCCGTAGAAGTCGTATGCCTTGTCGAGGTTTGCACGGAAGGCTGAGCACCAGCGTACGCCGGGGATGAGCTCCTTGTTGTCGTAGCGGACCTGATAGAGCTGTGAGCCCTTTGTGAAGAATGAAGCCTCGAGGTAAAGCTTTGAATCGTAGTTGGGGTAGTTGTGACCGTCGCCGTAGTCGAAGATCTGGAGGATGGCACCTGCCTGGAATCCCTTGTCGGCATCATATGCGATGGCAGGAAGGGGACCGAAGTTGAGGCCGGTCTTGGTGATGTCCTTCTTCTGTGCCGACAGCTGAACGGCTGCGAGCATGAGGACAGCGATGATAAAGAGCTTTTTCATATGGCTATTTCTGAATTATTGATCTGTAGAAGTCCTGAAGATAATAGAAGCCGCTGTGCGACATCAGCACTGCGATCAGCAGGAGAACCGCCCAGTACCATTTGAGGAAGATGAAGGCGGGGATGCCTACGGCCAGAGTCATGATGGGCAGCAGAACCACCTTCGTGACCATTCTGAGGGAGTTCATCCATGCGTGGTCCTTCACCTTTGTGCTGAGTACCCATGCGATGATCCACATCGGAGCGCAGAGGACGGCGAACAGCAGGAAGAAGGGAAGGCTCAGCAGAGCGAGGATGACGCGTCCGATCTTCTGGGCAGTATTGTAATGGGGGGCGTGCTCCTTGACCCAGCGCTCGTATGCGATCTCGTAGTTCTCATCGTCAGGGAAGTAGGTGATGAGGGAGGCGATTCTGTCATGGAGGGTCTGGAGCAGTTCTGCACGGTCGGTGTCGGGATATACCCTGATGGGCTCGCCGAAGCTGACCCTTGCATGCTTCATATAACGGAAGTAGTCGTCGTAGTCGAGGCCTACAGGAACGATGTAGACGGGCTTGTCGAGCCTTTCTGCGGCTCTGGTGGCGATACGCCATATGCCCTTCTTGAGGGGCATGAGGGAATGTTTTGCACGGTGGGTGCCCTCGCTGAAGATGCAGAAGGGGACATCGTGGTCGAGGCATTCCACAACTTCGTCGAATATGGCCTCGTTGCTGCTCACGGCCTCGCGCCCGTCTCTCTGACGTGCGAGAGGAAGGATCCTGAGCCAGCGCAATGCACTGGCCATCATGGGCTTGCGGAACATGTCGGCACGCGCGCCATAGCCTGAGGGACCACGGTCGGCCTGGAGGACGAGCAATGCGTCCATCAGGGTGTTGCAGTGGTTGGGGGCGAGGATTACGGCGCCGTCGGTAGGGATGTTCTCCTTGCCGGACACTTCGAGGTAACTGAAGCTGGTGCGGGTGCACCAGTCTATATAAGGACGCAGCAGAGTGTATGCTGCATTTCTTTGCCAGATTTTGGTTTTAGCCATCAGTGAATGATATTTGATGGTGCAAGATAGTGATTTTTTAGAAAAGTTGTATATTTGTACGTGGTTTTACTAATTTTCAAGACAGAACAATGATACGTGAACAGCTTGCGTCCCTGGACGCAGTGAAACTGAACCTCGGCTCCGGAACTGGTGTGGTAATGAGCATAGTACTTGCCCTTATCATGTTCGGAATCGCCCTCGGCATCGATGCCAGAACTCTCAAGAACATTTTCATCAAACCCAAGAGCATATTGACGGGCCTTATCCTCCAGTGGTTCGGCCTTCCTTTGCTGACCTTCATCCTCGTGATGATATTCAACCCCATGCTTACTCCCATGGTAAGCCTTGGTATGCTGCTGGTTGCCAGCTGCCCCGGTGGAAACATCTCGAACTTCATGAGCTCCTTCTCCAAGGGTAACGTCGAGCTCTCAGTGTCCATGACCGCCGTCTCAACCGTAGCAGCGCCTTTCATCACACCTTTTAACTTCTGGCTCTGGGGCAACCTCTACCTCAAGTTCGTGTCGATGCGCGGCACCCTCACAATCCCTCATCTCGAGATTCCCTTCACCGAGATATTCAAGACTGTGTTCATCATCCTCGCGATTCCCATCGTGATAGGAATGCTGTTCGCCCACTACTTCCCCAAGGCTACAGAAAAGATCAAGAAGCCTTTCAGCATCTTCAGCATCGTGGTGTTCATCGTGATGGTGCTCGGTATGTTCATCCCCAACTGGAAGCTCTTCATCGGATACATCATCTTTATATTTATAATTGTGCTTGTTCACAACGCGTCCGCCTTCAGCCTCGGCTTTGCCGGCGCAAGCCTCATGAAGCTGCCCAAGCGTGACCGCAGGTCGATCACCATCGAGGTCGGTATCCAGAATTCAGGCCTCGGTCTGACCATGCTTCTCAACCCCGCCATCTTCGCCCCGGAAGTCTGGAACAATCCCACCACCGGAGTCATGTACGGCGGAATGCTCTTTGTTACAGCGTGGTGGGGAATCTGGCACATTATATCAGGCCTTACTCTCGCCAGCCTGTTCAGAAAAAAAGAGATTGAGGAGTAAAAAAAGATTAAATATTTTTGGATAATTAAAAGAAAGGTTCTACCTTTGCAATCCCAACGAAACGGAGGACTCGTTAGCTCAGTTGGTAGAGCATCACACTTTTAATGTGGGGGTCTCGGGTTCGAGCCCCGAACGGGTCACAAACAGGATTTTTAGTTCTCTAAAATATTGCTTCCCTAGCTCAGTTGGTAGAGCACCTGACTCTTAATCAGGGTGTCAAGGGTTCGAGCCCCTTGGGGAGCACGAAAGGCGGTCAATATCGACCGCCTTTTTTCGTATCCATTGGTAATCAATGCTTTATTGCGTCTAAACTCGCACAAAATTGCTCTCTCAATGAGCGAAAATTGGCCCCAAAATGGGTCTCCTATCAAGTCGTTTTCGCTCAAATATCCAACCATATCCAAACATTTTGGAGTCAACCTTCTTTTAGCAACTTTATTTTTGGTTCCTTTTTCTTGTTATTCCTGTGTCCTGTTCCTACTGTCTTTTCAGCCATTCGGACACTTCGTTGGCATGGAACATCGGCTTGCAGTATGGGCCTCCCGGCTGGTGTGATGGGAACTTGCTTTCTTTCCGCCACTGTGCGCTCTTGACATTTGCGTAAGGTATGCCAAACACCTCAGTTACCTCTTGTGCTGTAAGCCAGGCTTTCTTGAAGTCTGCGTTGATAAGCATGTTGGCGAATTCGAATAGATCGTCGCGAGACAATGTGATGTTGATGACCGATGTCTGCATGTGCAGCAATGTAACTAGTTCTTCTTTTGACATAGTGTTTTTGTTCTTAATGGTTCAATTCGCAAAAATACACAATCTTATGTGCTTGGATACTCCATTAAAAGTTCCTTTCAATTTGATGTGTTCGACCGAAGTGATTACATGCGTTTTCCCCATTAAGGATAGCCATCATCCTCTGATATTGAACATCAGCGCCTGGATTCTTCTACAACCCTTTCCGCAACGTTACGGAGATAGGCGCAAATATCCGGGTCCAGGCCACAGTTGGTGGCGTTTTCATTGAAAGTCCCACCAAATATCAAAAGATAGTTGACACAGGACTTGAGATAGGAACCTAGGGCAGATTGGTGCTTCTGATCCTCGGAGAAAAGGTTGATGTCAGGTCGCTCTTCACGTGATATGCGGAAGGCCATACCAATAGGGGAGACAGATGTGTGCGCTGCTTTTGCCAGCATAGCGGACCCTTTCGACAACAGACGGTTGAACTCGACCTCTGTGCCGAAACCACCGCAGTTAAAGGCCGGGTAGGACCAGGTGCTTTCTATCCACATACGTGCATCAGGGGAATACTGGCGTACACGTGCCGCAAGTTCCACCGCATCTTGTTTCTGCAGCTTGTGCTGCCTGGGATTTTGGGCATACAGGGCATTAACCTGACTCTGGTTTTGAAGGAAGACGCAGTCATATGGATTTGTGAACTGCTCGATGGCAATTATCGTTTTGATGTCTGTCAGGTGCCTGTAGAAGGTGTAACCACCGACATATGCTGCGGTCATGTCTATATAATGTCCTTGGCTCTGGGCGATTTCCGCCAGTTTCTGATGGGACTCGTAGACATATGTAAATGAGTTTCCTATGCAGAGCACTCTGGTAGTGTCTACCTGTGCTTTGGCAGTTATCGCTGAGAATGCAAGCACGATAAGGAGGAGCTTTTTTTTCATAAAGTTCTGAATTATATGGTTTTGACGGAATCCTTGACAATGATTTCTGCTGTCAGCTCGATATGTGATCCGAGCTTGTCTTTTCTTGTTATATTTTCGAATAGAAGCCTTACAGCGAGTTTGCCCATTTCGTCTACCGGCTGGCTTACTCTTGTCACAGGAGGAAGCATGTAATCGAGACTTACGTTGTCATCGAACCCCATGATCGAGATGTCTTCAGGGATCCTGAGCCCCGAATCGTGTATTGCCCTGAGCACGCCCAGCAAAATCGTATAACTGGTGGCAAAAATAGCTGTCGGCCTGGGCGCCCGGTTCAGAAGAAGTTTGCATTCGAGGTAGCCGTTCTGGACGGAGTAGGAGTCTCCGACAATCAGTACATTGTCTTCCAAATCATTATCCTTCAGGGCCTTGATGTAGCCATTAACTCGACGCTTGGTTGGGATTGAATCGGCATTCCCTTGTATGCATGCTATGTTGGTGTGTCCGGACTTGATTAGGAATTCTGTAGCGTCCACAGCACCTTTGAAGTTGTTTGAAGTCACATAGGGGATGTTGGACCCTTCAAAGTATCTGTCGACGAGAACTACAGGCACGACGGATTCATTGATTTCTTCAAATACTTCCCGGTTTTCACCACAGGGGGCGGCGATGATTCCATCGACCTTTCTGGAAAGAAGGGCAGACAGGCAGGACTTCTGGTTTTCTTCGTTCTCCATCGTGTCAACCACGATTGCTGTGTAGCCTCTTGCTTTTACCGCTGTAATGATACTGCTGGCTATGTCTGCGAAATAAGGGTTGGATAATGTTGGGATTATCAGCCCAATGGTGTTTGTTTTGTTTGTGCGCAAACTTTGTGCTAGCGTACTGGGGATGTAATTGCACCGTCTCGCCTCCTCCTCTATAATGGCTGCAGTTTCCTTACTAATGCGGTATTTCTCTGTTTTACCGTTCAATACGCGAGAAATAGTTGTGATTGATATGCCGGTCCTTTCTGAGATGGATGACAAGGTTTCCTTCATGATGCTGATGGTTGTTTTTTGCGCAAAATTGTTTATGATTTGCGCAAATATAAGTCATTTTGTGCAAAATTATTCTAAATATATAATAATTATATTATCAATGTATTGCATATATGAATTTAATTATTTCTAATTTTGCTCAAACGATTGCGCTAAAATTAATAACATTATGTCTAAAATAATCGTAGTAGGAAGCTCCAATATCGACATGACGGCAATGGTCGAGTCACTTCCGAGACCAGGTGAGACCATAGGCGGAGCAAGATTCATACAGGCGAACGGCGGCAAGGGTGCCAACCAGGCAGTGGCTGCGGCACGCCTCGGTGGCGACGTGATGTTCGCGACCTGCGTTGGTAACGACCTTAACGGCAAAGCCCTCAAGGATGTCTTCGCTTCCGATGGAATCAACACGAAGAATCACAAGATGACCGACGAGGCACCTACGGGCACGGCCCTCATCATGGTCGACAAATATGCCGAGAACTGCATTGCAGTGGCTCCTGGCGCGAACGGCTGCCTGACCCCCGAGGACATGGATGCCATGGAGGGCGACTTCGCCGAGGCAGATATACTTCTTGTGCAGCTCGAAGTTCCGATGCCCACCGTATGCAGAGCGATTGAATTGGCTGCGAAACACGGTCTGAAGGTCATACTCAATCCTGCCCCTGTTGCACCCATTCCCGAGCATATGTTCCCAATGATTCACCTGATTACTCCCAATGAGACCGAGGCCGAAAAGCTGACCGGAGTGAAGGTCTGCACCTCGGATGACGCGGTGAAGGCCGCGCAGGTCTTCTTTGACAAGGGCGTGCAGAACGTGATCATAACCATGGGTGCATCTGGGTCGATCATCTGTACAAAGGACGGTGAAACCACGTATGTTCCCACCCGCAAGGTAGATGCAGTGGACACCACGGCGGCCGGCGACGTTTATAACGGTGGCATTGCCACGGCCCTTTCTGAAGGCAAGACCCTCGAGTCCGCCGCAAGGTTCGCATCTGCGGCATCGTCCATATCTGTGACGCGTCTTGGAGCACAGAATTCCGTGCCTACACGGAAAGAAGTCAACGACATATTATATAATAAATAAACTAATCTTTTATGTATATCGTTGGAAGTTACGCATTGGCAGTCATTTTCTGCTTTGTCACGATGCTCTGCTGGGGCTCATGGGGAAATACCCAGAAGCTTGCAGCCAAGAGCTGGCGCTATGAACTCTTCTACTGGGACTATGTGATCGGCATGGTCATCTTCTCTCTCATCGTAGCATTCACCGCCGGCAGCATAGGCGCCGAGGGCCGTCCGTTCATCCAGGACCTCGCACAGGCAGGCTGGGGAAGCATAGGATGGGTACTGCTCGGTGCAGTGGTGTTCAATATCTCCAACATCCTGCTGTCAGCATCCACATCGATTGCCGGAATGTCCGTCGCATTCCCTCTGGGCGTTGGCCTTGCACTGGTGGTAGGTGTGCTGAACAACATCTTCTTCCACCCCACGGCAGGCGTGAAGACCGGCCTTCTGTGGCTCGGCGTCGCCCTCATCGTGATCGCGATCGTATGTAACGGCATCGCATCCGGCAAGGTGTCGAACGAGCAGCGTGACCCCGAGCAGAACCGCAAGGGCATCATCCTGGCAGTTCTCGCCGGCCTTGTGATGTCGTTCTTCTCAGCCCTCGTGTACAACGGAGTGGACATCAACAACTTCAAGAGCCCCGCAGCCGGAATGCTCACCCCGTACACCGGAATGGTGATCTTTGCGGTGGGCGTGTTCCTCAGCAACATCATAATCAACACCATAGTGATGAAGAAGCCCTTCGTGGGCGAGCCTGTCAGCTACGGCGAGTACTTCAAGGGCAACGGCAAGACCCACCTCGTGGGCATGCTGGGCGGCGCCATCTGGTGCCTCGGCACCGTGCTTAACTACATCTGCGCAGGCACTGCCGGCGCGGCTGTCAGCTATGCACTCGGCCAGGGCGCTCCCATGGTGGCAGCCATCTGGGGCGTGTTCATCTGGAAGGAGTTCAAGGGCGCAAAGAAGGGCGTCTATGGCCTTCTCGCGGCAATGTTCTGCCTCTTCGTGGCAGGCCTCGCGCTCATCATAATCTCAGGAGGCAACTGATATAAATTTAATAAACACTATACATATGATTAAACGGAAATTATTGGCCATTATGTCAGTCCTTCTGATATCAATGACATCTTTGGCCCAAACTCGCGTAGTAACGGGAGTTGTTTCTGATCCCTCGGGTGAAAAGCTCGTCGGTGTAAGCATTGTAGAAGAAGGAACGACAAATGGTACGCTTACCGATGCTAATGGTAAGTTCAGTATTAAAGTCGCAGACAATGCAGTTCTCCAGGCTTCATGCCTTGGCTTTGTCCAGAAGAATGTTTCTGTTGGTAAGTCTTCAGTCCTGTCTATTGTACTTGATGAGGATGTTGACCTTCTTGATGAGGTTGTGGTTGTCGGCTTTGCTACACAGAAGAAAGTTGACTTGACCGGATCTGTTGCTACAGTCGATTCAAAGGCCATTGAGTCCGTTCCCGTTCAGAATGCAGTGCAGGCTCTCCAGGGACAGGTCCCCGGCCTAACCATCACCCAGAACAACGGTCAGCTCAATACCGCTTCTTCCATCAATGTCCGTGGTCTCGCAACAATCGGACAGGGCTCGAACGGTTCTGTACTTGTCCTTATCGATGGCGTCGAAGGTGACCTTGGCATGATCAATCCTCAGGATATCGACAATATCTCAGTCCTCAAGGATGCTGCAGCATCATCGATCTACGGTTCGCGAGCTCCCTTCGGAGTCATTCTCGTGACCACCAAGAAAGGTACCAAGGGCGAGGCAAGAATCAACTACAACAACAGCCTCAGGTTCAACACCCCCATCAATATGCCCGAAGAGGCTGACTCATATTCATGGGCCGTCTTCTTCAATGACGCATCGAACAATGCCGGTTGGGGTGATGTCAAGGATGCCGCTCTTGTTCAGAGGATTCTTGATTATCAGCAGGGTAAGATTTCTTACAACACAATTCCAGAAGGAACTTTCTGGAGTACTGGATACAATCAGGGAAACGACAACCTTGACTATTATAAGGTGTTCTACAAGGATGTGACATTCTCTCACGAGCACAACCTTAGCGTCAGCGGTGGTAATGACAAGGTCAACTACTATGTATCCGGCAATATCCTCAGCGATGGTGGAAAGATGAGATGGGGCGAGGACAAGCTGAACAGATACAATGTGTTTGGCAAACTCGAGGCACAGGTTAAACCCTGGTTGAAGCTGAACTATAATTCAAGATTCATCCGTGCTGACTACAAGCAGCCTTCTCACATGATTTCCAATTTCTTCGAAGAGATCGGACGTCAGAGTTGGCCTGTCAGCCCGTTGTATGACCCGAACGGCATTCTGTTCAATGACCATGTACTGAACATGGTGAATGGTGGAAAGACCACCAATGAACGTACTACAGTTACTCAGCAGGTTGGATTCGTTATTGAACCTCTTACCGGATGGAGAATTGTGGGTGATGCAAGTTATAAATATTATTCAACCTTTGACCATGTCGCATGGACTCCTTATTGGCAGACTGCCGTGGATGGTGTATCACAGGGTACGATGTGGTATCAGAACAATGTTTCCGAAAGTGCCAACAAGAGCGACTACATCAATGCGAACATCTACACCGATTACGAGAAGAACTTCGGCAAACACTACCTCAAGGCTATGGCAGGTTTCCAGTTCGAGGATTATCATTACAGGAACGTGTATGCCAGGAAGGATGGCATCATGCTCTATGATATCGCAACCCTTGACACTGCCAATGGTTTGAGCCAGTCCGGTGAAGAAGTGCCTCCGACCGTTGCAGGTGGCTACAACAGTTGGTCGACAGCCGGCTTCTTCGGCCGTTTGAACTACAACTATGGCGAGAAGTATCTCGTCGAGGCCAACCTCAGGTATGACGGAACCTCACGTTTCCGTACAGGCAGACGCTGGGGCCTCTTCCCTTCATTCTCCGTCGGCTGGAACATCGCAAAGGAAGATTTCTTCGACGATGTCGACATGAGCACATTGAAGCTCCGTCTCTCATATGGTAGCCTCGGCAACCAGAATACAAGTTCATATTATCCGACATACAGCATGATGCCTTATGCCAACACAAGCGGCACCTGGCTCATCAACGGTTCCAAGCCGAATATCTCATGGGCACCTGAGCTCATCAGTACGTCGCTTACATGGGAGACCGTCCAGTCATTCAATGTCGGACTCGATTTCGCCGCATTTAACGACCGTCTCTCAGGATCGATCGACGGCTTCATCAGGAACACCTTGAACATGGTAGGTCCTGCAGATGAACTTCCTGTCATCCTCGGCCGCAGCGTTCCCAACACCAACAACACGAACCTGCGCACCTCAGGTTTCGAGTTCGAGATCATGTGGAAGGACAGGATCGGAAGTGATTTCAACTATAGCGCAAGATTCGTGCTCTCCGATGCGAAGAGCATTATCACAAAGTACTCGAATCCTTCAGGAAGCATATGGAACTATTATGAAGGAATGGAGTGGGGCTCCTTCTGGGGCTATGAGACCATAGGGATCGCCAAGACACAGGAAGAGATGGATGCTCATCTTATGTCATTGCCCGAGGGCGGACAGAGCACGCTTGGATCTGACTGGGCAGCCGGTGATATCATGTACAAGGACCTCAATGGAGATGGGAAGATTGATTCTGGTCAGGGAACTCTTGATGACCATGGTGACCTCAGGATCATAGGCAACACCACTCCCAGATTCAATTACGGTCTTGATTTGACTTTCAACTGGAAAGGACTGGACTTCAGAATGTTCCTTCAGGGTATAGGCAAACGTGACTATTGTCAGACAAGCCGTTACTTCTTCGGCGCGACCAGTGATGTATGGCAGTCAATGTGTCTGACACAGCATCTTGATTACTTCAGGGATGATCCTGATCATCCTCTTGGTCTCAATACGGATTCATACTATCCGAGGCCAGTTTGGGGAACTGACAAGAACAGGGTCAACCAGACAAGATGGACACAGGATGCAAGTTATCTCCGTCTCAAGAACCTTCAGATCGGATACGTTCTTCCCATGGCGTTCACCAACAGGTTCGGAGTCGACAAGCTTCGTGTATTCGTCTCCGGCGAGAACCTCCTTACCTTTACAAAGATGTCGACGATCTTCGATCCCGAGACAATCGATGGCAACTCATTGGGTAACTGCTATCCTCTCTCAAGAACCTATTCATTCGGCGTAAGTGTCACATTCTAATTTGACAAGGATATGAAACATTATATAAACTCGATCATTGCGCTGTCTTTTTCAGCTCTGATGCTCTGTTCCTGTGAGGGCTTCCTTGACAGGATGCCCGAGTCAGCGCTGACTCCTGAGCAATATCTTACTACAGAGGCAAATGTCGCTTCATTTGCCACGGACCTTTATGGCAATCTTCCCAGCCATGGCACTTACGGATATGGCAGGTTCGAAAGCGACACACACACGGACAACATGGCCAACTACAGCCCTAGCGACATTTATGCAACAGGCTATTGGAAAGTGGGTCAGACCGGTGGTGACTATTCATTCTCTACCATCTATTCATGCAACTGGTTCTTTGAACAGGTTCTTCCTGCTCTCGAGAAAGGTGATATTTCCGGAAATACGAACAATATCAACCATTACATAGGTGAAGTCTATTTCTTCAGGGCACTTTCATACTTTGGCAAGCTTCAGGCATTGGGTGATTTCCCGATCGTGACAAGATGTATCGAGAACGACCTTGAAAAGTTGGTTGCAGAGAGCAAGAGAGCTCCCAGAAATGAGGTCGCACGCTTTATCCTCTCAGACCTTGACAAGGCAATCGAGCTGATGGGTGAAACTGCTCCCACCGGTGGCAAGAACAGGCTGAACAAGAGCTGCGCAAGGCTTTTGAAGTCCCGTGTATCCCTTTATGAGGGAACCTGGGAGAAGTATTTCAAAGGAACTGCGTTCGTACCCAAGGGTCCGGACTGGCCTGGTGAGGGCGTTGATTACAACAAGGACTATCAGTTCCCTTCAGGAAGCATTGACGGAGAGATCGATTTCTTCCTCACAGAAGCCATGAAGGAGGCAAAGATCGTGGCCGACAAGTACACTCTTACAACCAATACAGGAAATTATCAGCAGTCTGCAGACGAGGTTGCCAATCCCTATTACGACATGTTTGCATCTGTGGATATGAGCGGCTATTCGGAAGTGATGCTGTTCAGAAGCTACAGCTGGGACCTCAGCATCGTTCACTCTGCAAGTGCTTATGCATCCAAGGCAAACAACGGCAACGGTACTACCAAGAGTATGGTTGACGCATTCCTGATGCAGAATGGCCTTCCTATTTACGCTGATGGCAGCGGATATGCAGGCGATACCGACCTTCACAAGATCACGACAGACCGCGATACCAGACTTCAGATCTTCCTCAAGCAGGAAGGCGACCGCAATTTCTTCGGCGAGGCTGGCAGCGAGGGCACAACAATCGAACCTTGGCCTGATCTTACCTGTGGTACATACAACAACAAGTATGTGACCGGATATTGTATCAGAAAGGGTATGAGCCACGATGGTGAAATGGCAACATTCCACGATTATACTGGTTGCATCGTCTATCGTGCTTCCGAGGCTTATCTTAACTACATCGAGGCATGCTACGAGAAGACTGGGGCAATCGATGGTGACGCAGACGCCTACTGGCGTGCACTCCGTGCAAGAGCCGGTATTGATGAGGATTACAATATCACCATCCAGGCCACCAAGATGGGTACCGAGGCTCAGACCGACTGGGGTGCATTCTCTGCTGGCAAGCTTGTCGATGCAACCTTGTTCAACATCCGTCGTGAACGCCGCTGTGAGCTTATGGCCGAAGGCTTCCGCTCTATGGACCTTCACAGATGGCGCGCAATGGATCAGATGATAGAGACTCCTTATCATGTTCTTGGAATAAACCTTTGGGAGAACAAGAACCTGAAGGAGATCAACGATGCTTCATCAGTTCCTCTTGCTGAAGGTGAGAATGTTTCATCAAAGTCATTCAGCAAGTATTTTGCTCCTTACCATATCTTCAACAACAACACCTGTTACGACGGATATCGTTGGAAGATGGCTCATTACCTCAGCCCTATCGCCGTTCAGCACTTCCTCATTACTGGTAACAGTGACGTTCCCCAGTCTCCTCTCTACCAGAATCCATTCTGGTCTACCAAGGCAGGCGAGGCCGCTCAACTCTAATAAAACATGATTCATATGAAAAAGATATTTACAATACTTGTTTCTTCAGCACTGCTTCTTCTTGTCGGTTGCAACAGGGAAGTTACGCCGAATCTGACAATACAGGAGGAGCTTATCGTGGAGTGTGAAGAGGCCACGGTAAATGTACCTGTAAGTTGCAATGCAGATTCGAAGGCTGTGCTTACATATGACCAGCCATCCCAGGTGGACTGGATTCTGATGCTCCCTCGAGCGCTCTATGGTGACGGTGTCCTCACATTCATGATATCGGCATATGACGCTGTGCTTGCCGACCGTTCTGCTACTCTGACCATTACGGCAGGAACAGAGGTCAAGACCATGAAGATCATCCAGAAGGCCAAGGACGGCATCTCTCTCTCCAAGAAGATATATACGGCAAACAAGGCTGGTGAGAACATCTCTGTCATTGTCGGTGCCAACACCGACTGGACTGCAACTGTCGTGAATGGTGCAGACTGGGTAACCTTGACCAAGTCGACCGGCGGCCAGGGTGAGAATCCTATGGAGATCTCAATCAGCAAGGTTTCCGGTATCGGTGAATACGACATGCGTGTAGCAACAGTCCATGTTGCCACGGACAGCAAGTCGGAAGATCTCAAGATCTACCAGGGCTTTGGCGTAATCCTTAACGGACTTCGCTGGGCAGAATGCAATGTCGGTGAATTTGGACAGTTCAGCTCAAGTCCTGATGATGTAGGCTGCATGTACCAGTATGATTCGCCTACAGCATGGCCTGGTACGGGAGAAGCCGCACCTTCAGGATATGTGGGTGGCTGGACCGACTGCGGACACAGTTCATGGGAGCCCGAGAAGGATCCCAGCCCTGCAGGTTGGAGAATCCCTTCAATGGAGGAGTTCGAGCAGCTTTGCGGTTACAACATAGGTGAAATGAAGTTCGTATGGCTTGATCCCGCTACTTCAGGATTCTCAGTGCCCGGTGCCGTTGTAGGCCTCAGTGCTGACCAGCTCGAGGGCGCCAATGCAAATGACCTCAAGGGCGGTATCTTCATCCCTATGTCGGGTTACCGTGCCGGTGGTTCCGGTGCAGGTGAGCTTATCGATACCGAGCGTGCATTCGTTCAGACAGATACGACACCTAATGAGAACTGGGACAGGTATGTATATGCTCTCGGTCTGAACAATTGGGGCAAGTCATGGGGCGACTGGGAAATCAAGGCCTGCGTCCGCTCCGCATTCCCTATCAGATGCGTAGCACCAATCCCCGAATAGAATGACAAGGTTGTTTTACCTGTTGATCGTGTCTCTGCTGACAGTGGCCTGTGCCGTAAAGCCTGTTACTGTCAGCAGGGTTGACACGGTTGATGGTAAGCCCTGCCTGATAGTCGATGACAAGCCCTATGCCGTATATGGTGCTCAAATCAGAATAGATATCTTCAGAAACTGCGACTATCTGAACTGGGAGGACATCGAACAGTATTTCGCAAAGGCGAAGGAACTGGGAGTAAATACGGTCGAGCTGAGTTATACATGGCGTTTCCTTGAACCGGAATGCGATGCATATTGCTTTGATGAGATAGACCACCTTCTTTCATTGACGGTAAAATATGGACTGAAGGCTGAAATCCTGTGGTTTGGGTCCAATATGATAGGCGATAGCTATTCATTCTTTGTCCCCGCCTATGTGCTGAGGAATGAATCCTTGCACATGCTTCGCGATGATGAAGGCCGTCCTACCGGATTGTACGGATACGACCATATACTGTATCTGAATGACCCTTGGCTGCTCGATCGTGAGACCAGGGCCGTGGGTGTGCTGTTCAATCACATACGTGAATGGGATTCGAAGCATGGCAATACTCATCCGGTCATCACATGTCAGGTTCACAATGAACCTGATGGCGGTGTCAGATGGAGGATGGACCAGCAGAATTTCAGGCACAGGGATTCGACGCTTGTCACCAAGGCTGAGATGTGGAAGATGACACTCGATGCCCTCGACGCAATAGGCCAGGCTGTACAGAACAGCGATTACAGGGTTGCCACCAGGACCAACATCATCTTCGGTGACAAGGTGAATCCTTTCCCTCAGGCGCCTGAGGCCTGTGCTGCAGATGTCTATGCCCTTGAAGGAATCGATTTCGTCAGCGTCGACCCGTACAAGGAGACTGTAAATGAGATAGCCGATGAGGTCGTGTCATATGCTTCACTCGAAGGTAATTATCCTTTGGTTGCCGAGAACCGTGGAGGGTATGCCAATACTGCGAGCCTGATGCTGGCGGCGTCAGCCTTGGGTGGCGGCTACTGCATCTATGATCTTGCCACATCGAGATATATCACATCCCATTCCAGACCTCCGTTCGATCAGGAAGGCATATACTATTGTGACTTGACGGAAAAACCGCATACGGCTAAGGTGTCGGTACTTCTGAAGGGCCTGACAGCGGCATGCGAAGATGTAGCCGTCACCGGAACCGAGAATTTTGCCGTATTCAATATTGCAGAAGATTATCCCATGCAGAGCATCGAGCAGACCATCTGTACCACTGGAGCCCGTATTGGTTTCAAGACTGAAGACGGCGCCCTGGCCTTTGCGCTTGATCTTGGCGGACGCATTGTCCTGTATTCGACCGGGAAGGCTGAATTTATAATATCCAATGGCAAAGTCGAAGGATCCGACGGGCTTGTGCAAACTGATGGCGGAGATGTCATCGAGCTGTCTTTTGTGTCTGACGGACAGATCGAAAGTACAGTGAAGAATTATATTGGTACTTATTATGATTAGAAAGAAACACATATTCAGTTTACTCGCAGTCGCTTTGTCTCTTGCAATATGTCTTTCATGTTGCAACAAACCTGGCAATGACCCCGGTGGCGAAGAGGAAGAGGAGGAAGAAGAATGTCCGCTGCCAGCAATCGAAGTGAGCAAGCTCGCAAGGACAAATGAGGGCCGGGTATATCTTGAGGTGGACGGAAAACCCTTCCCGTTGTTCGGCGCTCAGGTTAGGATTGACATATTCAAGAACTGCGACAATCTGTCCGACTCTGAGATTGAGGAGTACTTCAAGAAGGCAAAAGCATTGAATCTGAACTGCGTGCAGCTTTCACACACGTGGAAGGCAATGGAACCCGAGAAGGGAAAGTATGATTACAAGCTCATCGACACCATCCTCGGCTTTGCAAACAAATACGACCTGAAGGTTGAGCTGCTCTGGTTTGGAACGAACTTCATAGGTGATTCGTATTCATATCTGATCCCGGCCTATGCTCTCAAGGAGCAGGCCTGTCGCCTCAAACGCAAAGGTAAACTTGATGCCGATTACAAGCATAATCTTTACGGATACTGCTATTCGCTCATCTTCAATGAAAAAGATCTCCTGGCCAGGGAGTGCAAGGCGATAAAGCGTCTTTTCAACCATATCAGGGAGTGGGATGCTGCCAATGGTGAAAAGCATCCTGTAATCACCTGTCAGCTCAACAACGAGATTGACGGTATGGTCCGCTGGCGCATCACTGACGCCAGCCTTGATATCCGTTATCAGGACGGGAAGAAAGTTGAAGAAGCAGATTGCTGGAAGATGACCCTTGACAATGTTGACGCAATAGGCAAGGCAGTCAAGAGCAGCGCCTACAAGGTTGCAACCAGAGTGAATTATACGTCATGCTCGAATGTCGGTGTTTTCCCCCAGTGTTCTAAGGCGTCTCCTGTTGATGCGTTAGCACGTGAAGGCGTAGATTTCATCAGCGTTGATCCTTATATGGAGGATGTCAACAGCATAGCCAATGTCGTGAGGTCGTTCTCTACACCTACCGGCAATTATCCTTTGATTGCAGAGAACAGAGGATACTACCCTTCAACGCCAAGCCTTATCCTTGCAACCGCTGCCTTGGGTGGTGGCTATGACATATATGATCTGGCCACAAGCAAGTTCATTTATGACAACAACGGATTCCCTTGGAGCGAGGAGGGCATATATACCTATGACCTCAAAGACCGCAGCCATACGGCGCTAGCACGTTCGATCCTGAAGGGCCTCACAGCGGCACAGGAAGATGTGGCATTGACATCCAAGGAGGATTTCGTTGCGTTCAACATCAACAAGAACACCCCTGATAAAGGCCGCACGCAGATCGTCAGCACCCGGGGTGCAATGTTCACCATAGAGACAAAGGCCGGAGCGATAGGCTTCATCCTCGATAGGGGAGACCGTCTTGTGATGTATTTCACGGCACCGACATCTGTCCTCGTCGAGAACGGTACGCTTGACGGCGATTCGAAACGTCTTTCACTTGAAGGTGAACAGCTGCTGGAGATTGGGTTCAAGTCGAAGGGTAAAATTACAAGCACTACGTCAGATTGCATAGGATCATAGCCGCTTATCCCACCTCATGAACAAAAGGAAACATATCTTCGCACTGCTGATTTCCGCATTGTCGCTTGCTGCATGTCTGCTGGGCTGCAACAAGGCCGCCAATGGCGGTGAATCTGGAAGTGGCGTGGATGTGGGAGAGGAATGTACCTTGCCTGCAATCGAGATTAGCAAACTTGCCACCACCAAGGACGGTAAGGTCTATCTCGAGGTGGACGGAGATCCTTTCCCTCTGTTCGGAACCCAGATTAGGATAGATGTTTTCAAGAACTGCGACAATCTGTCCGATTCTGAGATCGAGGAGTATTTCAAGAAGGCGAAAGCTATGAATGTGAACTGTGTCCAGCTTCCTCATCCTTGGAAGGCTATGGAACCTGAAAAGGGGAAGTATGATTACAATCTCATCGATACCATTCTCGGCTTTGCGAACAAATACGACCTGAAGGTGGAACTGCTGTGGTTTGGAACGAACTTCATCGGTGATTCGTATTCGTATTTCGTACCTGCGTATGTCCTCAAGCAGCCGGATTGTCACCTGACACGAAAAGGGAAGTTGGATGCAGATTATAAACATATCCTTTATGGATACTGCTATTCTCTTATCTTCAACGAACGCAATCTTCTCGAGAGGGAAGCCAATGCTGTCAGACACCTTTTCGACCATATCAGGATATGGGATGCGGCCAATGGTGAAAAACATCCGGTAATTACCTGCCTGCTCAATGATGAAATTGACGGCATGGTCCGTTGGCGCATTACCGATGCCAGTCTTGACATACGTTTTCAGGGAGGGCAGAAAGTTCAAGAAGCAGATTGTTGGAAGATGACACTAGACAACGTTGACGCCTTAGGCAAGGCAGTCAAGAGCAGTGCATACAAGGTTGCTACCAGGGTCAATTACACGTCATGCTCAAATGTTGGCGTGTTCCCTCAGTGCTCCAAAGCGTCTCCTGTTGATGCGCTGGCTTGCGAAGGCGTGGACTTCATCAGTGCCGATCCGTACATGGAGGATGTCAACAGCATTGCTGATGTCGTGAGGTCGTTCTCTACACCGTCTGGCAATTATCCGCTGATTGGTGAAAACAGAGGATACTATACTTCTACACCAAGTCTGATTCTTGCAACTGCGGCATTAGGTGGAGGATATAACATATATGACCTGGCTACTAGCAGGTTTTTATATGAAAACGGGGAATTCCCATGGAGTGAGGAAGGCATATTGACATATGATCTAAAAGAACGCAGCCATACAGCGCTGGCACGTTCAATCCTTAAGGGGTTGACAGCAGTTCAGGAAGATGTGGCCTTGACATCCAAGGAGGATTTCGTTGCGTTCAACATCAACAAGAACACTCCTGAAAAAGGCCGTAGTCAGATTGTCAGCACAAGAGGCGCGCGGTTCACCATCGAGACGAAGGCGGGCGCGATAGGCTTCATCCTCGACAGGGGCGACCATCTTGTGATGTATTTCACGGCACCGACATCTGTCCTCGTTGAAAACGGTACGCTTGACGGTGGCTCAAGACTTCTTTCACTTGAAGCTGAACAGCTGCTGAACATCGGGTTCAAGTCCGATGGCTCAATAGCAAGCACCACTGAAGAAAGTATAGGTTGATATACAGAAAATTAAATATATAAAATTATAAGCTATATGAGGAATCTATCACTTAAATTGACAATGGCTTTGACGGCCATTCTCTGGTTGGCGGCATGCCAGCCTGAACAGAAACCGGAAGAAGGTACGATCACCCTTGAGGCGCCCGTACTCGCTTCCGACGTATCCTCTGTTGCCATCTCTGACTACGGTGATGCCGTATGTCTGACCTATTCCTGGAATGATGTTGCAGTCGAAGGCGTTTACCCTTCATACAGTATCGAATTCGCTGAAAACTCCGATTCCATGTTCAGCAATTCCGTCACCTTGAGCTGCGTGGGCCTCAAAAAGCCTTTGTCAACTTCGGTTATCAAGGAAATCGCAAGTAAAATCGGTGCTGATATCAAGCTTGGTTTTACAATGCTTGCAAGAGTGAAAGTAACAGCGAAGAATTGCGAGGATGTCTATTCCAACACGATTTCCGTGATGGTTGGTGAACGCCAGTTCGCAATTGACAATCTGTTCATCACCGGTCCTGCAATCGAATCTGACGCCCAGGCCATGACCAAGTCAGGAACCACCTTCACCTGGACAGGACACCTCATCAAGAATGCCGAGTTCAAGTTCCCTTGCCAGTCCGGCAGCGATTGGCCCGCTATTGTCCGCAATACCGCAGCAGAGGAATACTGGACAGCCAAGGTGGCATTCAGCGAGGTCGATGATTTCGGCTTCTCAATTTCTCGTTCCGGCCAGTATGAAATCACGATCGATGCCGCCAACTCCAATGCAATAGGCATAGAAGCAAAACTCATCGAAGAAGATGAAAAGACCGTGATCAGCGAACTTTATATTGCAGGTCCTGGCGTTGTTTCAGACTGGGCTGTTGAATCAATGGTTGCAATGACACAGCAGGACGGCCTCTTCGTATGGGAAGGTGAACTTCTTTCAGCCGAGGAATTCATATTCCCGACTCAGAATACATCACTCTGGCCGGCTCTCATGATCTCCGCAGATGGATCCGACCTCCTGTACGGCTCATCAGAATCTCAGAAAGTTTCGTTCTCTGTAGCTACTCATGGTATCTATCATATAGAGATCAATGCTGCCGACATCGATGAACTTTCATACACTATGACTCTCGTCAAGGAAATCAGGGACATCAAGCCTATTTACCTTATCGGAGCCTTCGATTGGGGCTGGGATCAGTCTAAGGCCGAATCCATGAGTTCAGAAGACGGCACCGTCTATACTTGGACAGGTTTCATCTGGGGTAACGCTGACTTCAAGTTCCTCTGCCAGAACGATGGTACTTGGGATCACGGTTATAACAGGGATGCCAATGCGGAAGATTATTGGACTGTTGTAGAAAGAACCAGCGGCAGCGATCCTGATGCTCAGTTCCAGGTACCCGCAAACGGAATTTATACTCTTGTCCTCAATCTTGACACCATGAAGCTTAAGGCAATCCCTGAGGATGAAAGGAAAGACATTTACCTCATTGGCGCCGCATTCGATTGGGGTTGGAACACAGCCGGCGCACAGAAGATGGAGACTACTGACGGTGTAACATACACCTGGGCTGGCTTCATGTGGGGCAATGGTGACTTCAAGTTCCTTTGCCAGAACGATGGCAATTGGACTCCCGGCTATAACAGGGACGGCAATGCTTCCGAATATTGGACACTGGTAAGAAGGGAATCAGGTGACGATCCTGATGTTCAGTTCCAGGTTGCTGAGAACGGTGACTACAAGATTACCATCAACATCGAAACCCTTGCCATCACCGTTGAGCCCCTGCCTGAATTCCCCAAGATCTATCCTATCGGATGCATCGAGGACTGGGGCTGGGATTTGAGTAAAATCCAGCCCATGAAGACATACGACGGCATTACTTATACCATCACAGTACAGATATGGG
Source organism: Candidatus Cryptobacteroides sp. (assembly GCA_045640445.1). Taxonomy (GTDB): domain Bacteria; phylum Bacteroidota; class Bacteroidia; order Bacteroidales; family UBA932; genus Cryptobacteroides. The sequence continues at coordinate 68,496 of JAZUFA010000046.1, forward strand.
CAGACAATAACTTCAAGTTCCTTTGCCAGAACGACGACTGGTGGCCCGGCTATACCAGGGATGCTGATTCAGAGGAATACTTCAAGGTCGTTTACAACGATGGTTCACTCCCTGATTCACAGTTCCGTCTTGATACCCAGGGCATGGACTCAGGCAAATACAAGATGACATTGAATGTAGAGACAGGCCTCCTCACATTTGAGAAACAATAATTGCCGCTGAATATCGATAAACTGCTTGTGGCCGCAAGACCACAAGCAGTTTATATAATATGAATGTACCGGCCCCCCGGATAATAACGAATGATAGATTTATGAAGAGAGTAATATCGTGCATGCTGACGGCCGTTATTGCCGTAGCCTGTTCAACCCAGCCAAAGAATGATGTGCAGAGTCCAATGCTGCTGATCATGGAAACAGACCTCGGCAATGATGTCGATGATGCCCTTGCAATGGACATGTTGTACAAGTACATGGATTCCGGTAAGATCAATCTCCTGATGGTCGGAGTCAACAAGGAAGGAACCGCCCCCGTAGAGTATATGGATATTCTCAATACCTGGTACGGATATCCCGACATCCCTGTTGGAACCATACACAATGGGATTGACTGCAGCAGTGATTCTGTCAATTATGCCGAAGCCGTCGTGAATATGAGGGCGGAAGATGGCAGCAATCTTTTCGAGCGCAGCAACTCTGGATATGAGAATTATCCTGAATCTCATGCACTTTACAGAAAAGTCCTTTCGCAGCAGCCGGACAATTCCGTGACAATAGCATCCGTAGGATTCTCAACCAATCTTGTCAGGCTCCTTGAAAGCCCCGCTGATGAGTTCTCTCCCTTGACGGGTAAAGAACTCGTTGCCAGGAAGGTTAAACTTCTTGTTGTCATGGCTGGCTGTTTCGTGGATACGAGCATGAAGGAATACAATGTATGGAAGGATGTGCCTTCTGCGAAGTTGATTTTCGAAGAATGGCCGTCTCCTGTGGTTGCATCGCCATTTGATGTCGGGGACAAAGTGCTGTATCCCGCCACGAGTATCGAGCAGGATTTCGGCTGGGCGGAGCATCACCCTGTCGCCCTGGCCTACAAGTCATACCTGCCGATGCCTTATGACCGTCCTACATGGGATCCGACGGCTGTGCTGTATGCCGTAGAGGGTGGCGATTGGTTCACAGTATCACCTTGCGGCGATGTTGAAGTGACCGAAGACGGACGGACAATATTCACTGAAAACGAGAACGGCACCAGGAGATACCTTTCAGTGACCGCTGAGCAGGCTGCTGCCATCAGGGATTATTTCGTCAAGACAATAACATCTGTGCCGAAAAACAGAAAATAAAAGAGAAAGACAATGAAAAAGTTGATGCTCGTTCTAGTGTCCATGCTGGCATTTGCCGGTATTGCAAATGCGGAGCTGCAATTGAAGAATCCATGCGCTGACGGCATGGTTCTTCAACAGAATGCCGATGCTGTGATATGGGGCTTTGCGGCGCCCGGTTCGACAATTACCGTCTGCCCGTCATGGGATGGGCATCGCTACCGCGTCAAAACGGATTCCGATGGTGAGTGGCGTGCCTATGTTGCCACGCCGGCAGGAGGCTTTACAAAATATACGGTTCGGGTGAGCGGTGATGGCACGACGAAGACAATCAACGATGTACTTGTCGGCGAGGTCTGGTTCGCAAGCGGCCAGTCTAATATGGAGATGCCTTTGCGGGGGTGGAATCTCTGCCCGGTCAAGGATCAGCAGGAGCATATATCGGCCCCTGCCGACCCTGACGGAGTAAGGATGTTCATAATTCCCATGGAAGTTTCAATGGTCCCTGAAAAGAATGCGGACGGACGATGGTGGTATTCCACACCGGCGGAACGTGCAGAAATGAGTGCCACGGCATATTTCTTTGCGAAAAAACTGCGCGAGACGCTTGATGTGCCCGTTGGAATCATCAATGGCTCCTATGGCGGTACGATGCTTGAGTGCTGGGCTCCCGCGAACGTTGCCGGGAAATGGGGTCTAGCAGTTGATGAAGCAAGTCTGGCGGCAATTCATGTGGGCGATCGCCAGACGACACATTACAACAAGCAGATAGCTCCTTGTGTGGGATATACCATCAAGGGAATGATATGGTATCAGGGGTGCTCCAATGTGGGACGCTGCGACCAATATGCCCAGCGTTTTGCTGATATTGTGGCCGAGTTGCGCAAGAATTGGAATGTCGGTGAGTTCCCTGTCTATGCAGTGGAAATCGCTCCTTTTGACTATGGGAGCAATCTTTCTCCTATATTGCGTGAGCAGCAGTGGAAATCCGTCGAGCTGACTCCGAACTGTGCCATGATCCCCACAAATGACCTTGTCTCAAAATATGAGAGGCACAATATCCATCCTGGTGACAAGCTGTCTGTAGGAAACAGGCTCGCTTACCTGGCATTGAACCGTGATTACGGCTATGGCTATATAAAGTGCCTTGCTCCCAAAGTCGTCCGGGCGTGGAAGAACGGTCAAGGTGGAATTGTCCTCAAGATCGACAATGCCGCCTGCGGCCTCATGACATGCGAGGATATCGAAGGGCTGGAAATCTCAGATGATGGAAAGTGTTTCCATCCCGTCAGCAGCTTCTCATTCGACAATAACGAAGGTCTGCTTACCATAGGCGGCAACGACGATGTGGAAGAGCCTTGCTACGTAAGATATTGCTGGGGAGATTGGATCATCGGAAACATCATTAGTTGTGACGGCTTCCCTCTGCCGGCATTCAACATCTGTGTCAATGACGTGAAAACCATATGAAATCTTTACCTCTGATTTTCTCTTCTGCCTTGCTCCTTTACAGTATTGGCTGCTTCTCTCAGACAGTGAACATCGACAACGGCCGTCAACTTTTCATAGATGACCTGCTGATAGAGTCCACTACACTTGAAAGAACATGGCACTATCCGCAAAAGTACGAGGGGAATCCTGTGTTTGTCCCGCAGACTGCGTGGGAATGTCCGGACCCCGGCACACGCACAGCCCGTCCTAATGGCGGTGGGATATGGTGGGATGATGATGAACAGGTATTCAAGTTGTGGTATGAAGGAGGATGGTTGAATTCTGTATGCTACGCAACCAGCAGGGATGGTATCAATTGGGAGCGACCGGATCTTGATGTCGTTCCTGGAACGAATATCGTTCTTCCGCTCGGGAATCCGGCATTAAGGCCTGATTCATGGAGCGTTGTTCTGGATCCTGACGCCAAGAATCCTGATGAGAAATACAAGATGGCACTTCACCGTCCCTGGACGAGCCAGGAAGCCGTCGTTGATGGTGCATGTCTGGTCTCGGGTGATGGAATACATTGGCGAACCGTTTGCCCCCTACCGGCAAGTGGAGACAGGTCAACAATGTATTATGATCCGTTCAGAGAGAAGTGGATCTTTTCTATCAGAAGTTCCTGGCCTGATCCGGGCGAGAGATGGGGGCGCAGGAACAGGTCCTATTATGAACTTGATGATTTCATGAAGGGCCCGGAGTGGTACGGAGGAACATATGCCGACAAATATGATTATTTCCGCTCGGAGGCATATTCCGTTGACCATTGGATTGAAGCGGACAGTCTGGATCATGTTGACCCTTCGGTATCAGATTTCACGAAGACTGCTTTATATTGTTTTGACGCAGTTGCATATGAATCCATCATGCTCGGCATGCTTGAGATTCATATGGGGCCGGAGAATCATGATTGTGACCTTGCTGGAATGCCAAAGATTACAGACCTGAAGTTTGCCTATTCACGGGATGGCAGGAACTTCATGAGGCCGGATCGCAATAATGCCATTTCTTCTGAGCGGTGGCCTTCTGGCAAATGGGATGCAGGATATGTTCAACCGGTATCCAATCTATGCACTATCATGGGGGATGAGCTGTGGTTCTATTACGGTGCCTTTGCCGGCAATCCCGAGAAGCATTCAACCCCTGATCATACTGTTGATTGGCTCACGGAAGCTGGTATGTATGACAATGCAGCAACCGGGATAGCGAAGCTCAGGCGGGATGGCTTTGCGTCAATGGACGGCACGGGGGAACTGATAACCACCAGACTTCAGTTTTCAGGAGAATATCTGTTCATAAACGCGGACGCTTCGCAAGGTGCTGTTTCCGTGGCGCTCCTTGATTCAGCTGGCAATGTCGTAAAAGGTTTCGAGGCAGAGAATTCGCGTGTAAAAAAGATAAATTCCACCAAATACCGTATTACTTGGCGGAAGCATGACAAAATCGATCTTTCCAAATTCCCCGAGTACCGGTTGAAATTCGTACTTGAAAATGCTCAGCTCTATTCTTTCTGGGTATCCATGGAAGAGGGTGGTGCATCAAACGGCTATCTAGCCGGAGGTGGTCCTGGGTACAAGACCCTGAAAGACGCCCCTGCAGGAATGAGGGCCGAAGTAATGCCTGTAATATCAGCTCCGGACGCATATCATACTATGGAGGCCCGGCATCATCAGGGCATACCTTCAATCGCCGCGTCTGCATCCGGCCGCCTTTGGGCAACATGGTATTGCAGCCGTACGCAGAATGAAGATGAATATAACTATCTGGTCCTTGCTACCTGTGCCAAGGAAGGGGAATCATGGGAAGAGGTATATTTCTGCGATCCGGACAAAGATGGACCCAGGCGTGTATTTGATCCGGAAATATTCATTTCCCCGGATGGTAAGCTGCGATGGACCTGGACGGACAGGGTCGGTACGGTTTCTTCTCTGACATACGGTGATCAATTATGGATGGCTACACTTGATCCGGAATCTGGCGCAGTTGTCGAAGAACCCCGCGTAATAGCAAGAGGAGTTATGATGAACAAGCCTTCATTTACTGATGATGGCCTGTGGCTGATGCCTGTAGCACATTGGTGGGAGAATCCCTCTGCGTGTCTTTACGTTTCTTCCGATGGAGGGGATACATTTGAATACAGGGGTGGCGTGTCAATCCCATACGGCAAACGTATGTTTGACGAGCATACGATTCTTGAGAAAAAGGATGGGTCACTGAAATCCTATATCCGTGTTCAAAATTATCCGGATAATTGCCTCTGGGAGGCCGAATCGTATGACGGGGGCTTCACCTGGACAGCCCCAATTCCATGCAGGGCCGCAAATCTATGTTCAAGAACTATGGTGACTGCTCTTTCCAATGGGGATTGGCTGATGGTCAAGCATGGGCCATATTCGCGTATTCTGCCGTCCCGATCCCATCTGATAGCGCTTGTTTCTCACGATGAAGGCCGGACATGGTGGGGTGGATTGGAGCTTGACAAGAGAGTTTCCTGCTCATATCCTGATGGAGTTCAACTTCCTGATGGCAGCGTAATTGTTGTGTCTGATTATTCCCGTCAGGAAGAGATGGAGATTTCATATGTGCGCTTTCGACCGGAAGATGTTGAAAACGGAGAGCCTGTTCCGGAGAGGGTGATAATCTCAAATTACACATGCGACTGAAAAAGGTATTCCCCATATTGCTGACGAGCCTTGTGCTCTTAACATCCTGCACAGCAGTCAGGGTCGATTATTCTGATGATGGATGTGCACGGATTGCGGTCAAGGCAGGTCGCACCATCATTCTCCCCATGTCGGACGATGCTCCGGAGGCCATGCTCAGCATATTGGGCGAAGACGGAATGATCGGTGTCCCTTGGGCCTCCCGTTTCGCCATTGACGATGTGGATTATTCTATCCCATATACGGCAGAACAGGATGTTACGCTCTGTATCAGCGGCCTGAATCGTGAAAGCGTTTTCTACAGGCAGGTGCGTTTTGGGAAAAGGGAGGATGTCAACCCTGCACCGTATCTGCACTTCAAACCCGCATACGGGTGGATCAATGACCCCAATGGCATGGTTTACAAGGATGGTGAATGGCATCTGTATTTCCAGTGGAATCCCTTCGGGGCCCTGTGGGGAAATATGAGCTGGGGGCATGCGGTTTCCCGCGACCTCCTTCATTGGGAACATCGTCCGCTGGCCCTTGCGCCTGACAGCCTCGGAGCGATATTCTCCGGATCTGCAGTGGTGAAGGATGACAAGATCGTGGCGATGTACACTTCATCGGGGCTTGTTCAGACCCAGTCCATCGCCGTAAGCGAGGATGGTGGGAATACCTTCGTGAAGCATGCCGGCAATCCTGTCCTGCGATCTGGGCGACCGGATTTCAGAGACCCGAAACTGTTCTGGTACGAACCGGAACAGAAATGGTGCGTGGCCATTGCGGCCGGAGATGCCATCGAGATCTATTCTTCGGAAGACATGTATGATTGGCACTACGAGAGCCGCTTTGGTGAAGGAGTTGGTTGTCATGGAGGGGTTTGGGAGTGCCCTGATCTCTTCTCCCTTCAATATGATGGTGCTCAGAAATGGGTGATGATTGTCAACTGCAACCGCAATGAGGAGATTGGCTCAGCCACTCAATATTTCATAGGCACATTTGACGGGCATTCCTTTGTTCCCGATGATACAGAAGAACGCTGGCTGGATTATGGCCGGGACCATTATGCCGGCGTAACTTGGAGCAATGCGCCTGACAACAGGCGCGTTCTGCTCGCTTGGATGTCAAACTGGCAGTATGCCAACCGTTTGAACACCAAGGGATACCGCGGAATGATGACTACCCCGAGAGAATTGTCGCTTGCCGAATATGACGGAAGGATGATCGTTCGGGCATACCCTGTTCAGGAGGTGATTGACAATGTCGGGGAAGAGATTATGTCCTCGGAGACTGTGACAGAAGCCAATCCCGTACTTGAACTTTCGGGAATGACTATGTGCTTCGACTTTCCCAATGATCGGGTCAGCGTTGTTCGCGATGACCGGAACATATCTGCATCAGTGGAGAGGCGGCCTTCGCATACGGTGCTGACCGTTCATGCCTATGACGCCATCGAGTGTTTCATCGACGATGGCGCGGTTTGCATGACATTTCTTACTAATCTGTAGACTCCCGTCTTGCCTTTCTGTGACAATTAATTGGAAATGGGCGATTGTATTAAATGCTCAGCTCGATGATCTTGTCCGGAAGGATGGCGTTTCCCACATCCTCTTTCGGAAGTGTTTTGGTGAACAGGACAATGTCGACAATCTTTTTCTTCGTGAAAGGCAGGGCGTCCGCAATCTTTCTTATCTCATTGGTCAGGAGGCGCCCGTTCTCTCCGGCCGTCCACTTGCACTCGCCGATCAGGATGTGTTTCTTGTCAAGTGATTCTGCCACGACGTCAATCTCCACATCCTTGTATTCGCCATCGAGATGCACCTGTCCCCACCATCGCCTCGCTTCACCGTATGTGACCCCGTTTATGGTGTTTCCTGTTACTGCATCCCGGCAGAGCCTCTCCCACCAGTGTCCACACTGGTCCGGCAGTTCGGTATCAATCAGATTGTCTATGAGAGCAGTCCTTCCAAGTTCGATGAACGAACGGTTCGCCGGCACGAACTTGTAATGGAAGCTGAGGAGCGGGTCCGCGATGCGGTACATGCTCTTCTTGCTGTCCTTGGCGGATACACCGAAAGGTATGTCCTTCTCCAGGTATCCCAGGTCGATGAGTTTCGCCAGCGGCCTGGAAAGGTTGGTCGCCGGTTCGTTGCATCTGGACGCGATCTCCTTGAGCCTCGTTGCACCACCTCCGACTATCGTCATGATCGTGGCGGTCTTGACTATGTCCTTGAGGTCATCGCGGAACAGGTGCTGTGGCTCCTCGTACAATGCCCCGAAAGGAGACATGACGTGGTCCTTGATGGCCTCCTTCAATGAGGACGAGTCCTCCCTGAGCTTCCAGTATCTCGGGATGCCGCCCCAGACTGCATAGTTCTCTATGGTCTCCTCGGCGCTGAGTCCTAGCGCCTCCTGCAGATACGGGAGCCTGATGGGACCGATGTTGAAGTCGGCCTCCTTCCTACCGTAAAGAGGTGACGCCTCGTCGTGCGTCAAGTTGTACATCATAGTCTGGGACGAACCGCAAAGGATGATGCTGAATTTGAGTTCTCCGGAGTCCAAGAGCGTCTGTATTACCGAAGGCAGCGACGGATCGCCTTCGGCCAGATAGGGGAATTCGTCGAGGCATAGGGTCAGCTTTTCAGTCACCCTGTGGTTCAGTGCAGTAAGCAGTGCCCTCCAGTCCTTGTACTGGGCATCGCCGAATCCGTCGAACCTGTGTGATATCACATAGCTCAGGTTTGACATCTGCGTGGCGGTGTCGGTCCTGTCTGCCTCGAAGTAGATGTCATTCTCTGTCAGGACCCTTTGGATAAGGGTCGACTTCCCGACGCGCCTGCGGCCCCTGACGATAGCAAATCCCGGTTCTTCCCTTGAAAGCAGCCTGGTCAGCCTTTGCTGTTCTGTTATCCTGTCTACAAATTCCATATTGGTTGCCTATATTATTATGCGCTGCAAACATAATGTTTTGTAAGCATAATTCCAAGGACATGTTGATTTTCTGTCAGTATTTTCTGTAAAGGAATAGAAGTGTTCTTAAACTTTCGTAAATTTGTTGTGGCAGAATTGAGGGGGAAAGCACCAGAAAGGCGCAAAAACGGAAGAAATCAAGATGGAAAAGGCTTGAAAAGGCCCAAAATGTTGAAATTTTAATTGTTTTATGCGAGATTTTTTCCCTAGCACCTGACTCTTAATCAGGGTGTCAAGGGTTCGAGCCCCTTGGGGAGCACGAAAGGCGGTCAATATCGACCGCCTTTTTTCGTTTATACGTATGATGAAACTTGTATACACAATACTCCGTTCTGGCCGCATTCTCTGTTTCCTGCTGTTCGGTGGAAACAGAAAAGAAACCGTCCGACTTCTCCGTTGCACCTGATGTCATTCTGGACACCGGCATCGGGAACTCGCTCGATGACCTGCTTGCTCTCGATATCCTGCACCATTATTGCCGGCAAGGAAGAATTGATCTCCTGGCCGTTATGGTCAACCACGACGCGCCTCTTGCTCCGCAGGCGGCGGATGTGTTCAACACATGGTACGGTGCCGGACAGACTCCGACAGGCATGGTTACAGATGGAGTGAAGGAGAGCCACATTTGGGAAGACTATGCTCCTCTGCTCTGCAACTGTGAATCGTATGTACGTACAATATCCGATTATTCAACTCTGCCCGATGCAGTCGCGCTGTATAGGAAGATTCTGGCAAAGTCGGAAGACAAATCAGTGACCATCCTTTCCATAGGATTCCTCACCAATATCTCAAGGCTTCTTGAAAGCGGACCGGATGAATATTCCTCATTGAACGGGGTGGATCTTGTCAAGAAAAAGGTCCGCAGTGTCGTGGCCATGTGCGGGTCGCAAAACGAAGTGGAATACAATGTATCCTACGACATCCCTTCGGCCAGAACCGTATTCGCCAAGCTCCCCGTGGCGATGAGCATCGTACCGGGAGAAACCACAATGTCTGTCTTGTCCGAGGATATATTCGAGCACACCGGCTGGGCCGGTCTCCATCCGCTTGCCCTTGCCTATACAACACACGACAAGGCGGATATGAACATGTGCTGGGATGCAATTGCCGCTTTGGCGTATGCGACCGGATTCTCCGATGTCACGATATCGGGCCCGTACGATGCGGTGATCAATGACAGGGGCATGATGGAGCTGACAGGGAATCCTTATGGGAACTTCCGTGTCCTGAGTCTTTCTCCCGACCAGCAGCTCCGGAGCAAAGACCTCCTTCTGAATATTCTCGGAACCAGGTTGCGCTAGAGAACCCGCACTTGCGGAACTCACAGTTCCAGTCTCCCTAGCCCCACCTTTCCCCCGGCGCTTTGCATGGAGCCGAAAGTCAGACTGTTATCGGTTCTTCGTCACTTTTGGTGCAGCTAAGTTGCCATTGAAGCGACCAGTCTAGTCGCGAGGAGATCTGTTTTTGCCCGTCCATACATCTGTCTCTTGATTGCCTTTATCTTGTTGTTGATGCCTTCCGTGAGGCCGTTAG
>JAZUFA010000047.1:0-10457 GCA_045640445.1 Candidatus Cryptobacteroides sp.
GCGCCAATCCTTCTTTGAAGGACCGTCAACGGTCTTCTGGGTAGCGGTAGCAGCGTGAACTGTTGTCATGAGGCCGCGCTTGATGCCGAACTTGTCGTTGAGGACCTTGCTGATAGGAGCGAGGCAGTTGGTTGTACAAGATGCGTTAGAGATGATGTCCTGGCCAGCGTAAGTCTCGTGGTTAACACCATAAACGAACATGGGGGTAGCGTCCTTTGAGGGAGCAGACATGATGACCTTCTTTGCGCCGGCCTCGATGTGCTTGCGAGCCTTCTCGTCGGTGAGGAAGAGACCTGTTGACTCAACAACAACCTCTGCACCAACCTCGTTCCACTTAAGGTTAGCGGGATCCATCTCAGCGGTGAGGCGGATTGACTTTCCGTTAACGATGAGAGTGCTGCCTTCTACCTTGATGTCGCCCTTGAATGCGCCATGTACTGAATCATACTTGAGCATGTAAGCGAGATAGTCAGGATCAAGAAGATCGTTGATACCTACAACCTCAATGTCGTTGGGGAAATTCTCAACTGCTGCACGGAATACCATACGGCCGATACGACCAAATCCGTTAATACCGAGTTTTACCATTTTTTTAGATTTATAAGTTTGTTAAACAATAATTACTGTCAATGCCGGTTTGGCGTCGCAAATTTACCAAAAAATCAATGAAAATCAATTATCTTTGTTAAAAATAAAAATACGAATGAAAATTCTTGTCACAAACGACGACGGATACTGCGCAAAAGGCATGCTGGCCCTCATAGAGGTGCTCCGGCCGTTCGGCGAGCTGCTCATCGTAGCTCCCAAACAGGCCCAGAGCGGCATGTCGATGGCTGTGACCATGGGGCACAAGCCCATTGCCGTGAAGCATATCAAGGAACTGCCCGGCGAGTCCTGGTGGTACCTTGACGGCACGCCTGCCAGTTGTGTCAAATACGGTATCGACAACATACTCTGGCCCGAGATGCCGGACCTCGTTGTCAGCGGAATCAACCACGGTTCCAACGCAGCGACCGCAGCCATCTACTCGGGAACCATAGGCGCCGCAATGGAAGGCGCAGTGAACGGCATCCCCAGCCTGGGCATCAGCCTCGACAGCTTCGACCCCGACGCCGACTTCTCCGCTGTGCAGGCTCTCCTGCCCGGTCTTCTCGAGAAACTGATCCCCAACATGAGCGGCCGCTTCGGCACTTTCTACAATATCAACTTCCCCGCCCTGCCTGCAGAGCAGATAAAAGGCGTGAAGCCCGGCACGATGGGCATGGCGCACTGGGAGCGGGAGTACAGGGACTATCAGGAATTCGTCGAGGAGCGCGGCCTGAAGCCGTGCGCCGACGACCTGGCCTACGTTGCAGGCAAGGAGGACGGTGAAGAGATCTACGTCATGGCCGGCGATTTCACATCCAATGCGGGCAACACCGCCGCAGCCGACCACCTGCTCCTCGGGCAGGGCTGGATCACCGTCACCCCCGAGAGCATCGATAACACAGACTACAACGAATATCAGCGCCTATGCGATATTATATAATAGCCGGCGAAGCCAGCGGAGACCTTCATGGAAGCAACCTTATCAAAGGGTTGCTTCTCGAAGATCCCAAATCCGAGTTTCGGATTTGGGGCGGGGATATGATGAAGGAAGCCTCTGGAACAGAATTGGTTACAAATTACAAGGAAGGGGCTGTGATGGGCCTTACGGATGTTCTGGCGAAGGCGGGGAAACTGCTGGGGAACCTGAGTTTCTGCAAGAAGGACATACTGGAGTGGAAGCCGGACGTGGTGATCCTCATCGACTATCCGGGCTTCAACATGAAGGTGGCAAAGTTCTGCCACGGCAAAGGCATCAAGGTATTCTACTACATAGCGCCCAAGACTTGGGCGAGCCGCGCAAGCCGCAACAGGAAGCTGGCGAAGTGGGTCGACAAGCTCTTCATCGTCTTCCCGTTCGAGGTCCCCTACTTCGAAAAGACCGGCATCCCCTTCACATACGTGGGCAATCCCCTGCTCGACGCTGTCGACAACCACGAATACAGCCGCCCGGTCGAAGGCAGGTACATCGCGCTGCTTGCAGGTTCCCGCAGCGGAGAGATAAAGCGAATGATGCCCGTCTGCATGCAGGTGGCCGACATCCTGGGCTGCAGGATGGTCATCGCAGGCGCCCCGGCAAGGACGATCGACGACTACAAGCCGTTCATCGAAGGCCGCAAGAACGTGGAAGTCATATTCGGCAGGACCTACGACATACTCAGATACGCCGATGCAGCCATCATCAACAGCGGCACGGCATCGCTGGAGGCTGCACTCATCGGCACACCGCAGGTGGTATGCTGGAGCACATCCAAAGTCACCGCATTCGCTGCAAGGCACATCCTGCATGTGCTCGACAACATCAAATACATCTCCCTGGGCAATCTCTGCATCGACAAGTGCGCGTTCCGCGAACTCATTCAGGAAGAGTTCACTGCAGAGAACGTATCGGCAGAGCTGCGCAGGCTGACGGGCGACGAGGCATACCGCGAGCAGATGCTCGACGACTATGCCGACATCCGGCAGTCGCTGGGAGGCAAAGGCGCATCCCGCGCAGTGGCAAAAGCAATAATCACAGAATTACATAACTCATGAAAAGATTCCTTATCATCGCAGCGGCCTGCATGAGCCTCAGCAGCTGCGCGCTCCTCGGGGGCATAAACTGGAATGCCGAAGCTCTCGCATCGGCAGCTGGCAAGGCAATGACCGCAGCCAGCATCACTGACGCACAGATAGTCCAGCTCAGCGCTCAGTCTGTTGCCCAGATGGACCAGCAGAACAGGGTCGACACCGGTGCATACCAGACCAGACTCAAGAGACTCCTCTCGAATGTCAAGGTCGACGGACTCAACCTCAACTTCAAGGTATATCAGACCGAAGAAATCAATGCGTTCGCATGTGCCGACGGTTCCATCCGCGTTTATACCGGACTCATGGATGTAATGGACGACGGTGAGCTCATGGCAATCATCGGCCACGAGATCGGCCACGTTGTTCATCAGGATTCCAAGAATGCCATGAAGAAGGCATACATGGCATCCGCTGCAAGGGATGCCATTGCAGCTGCAGGCACCGCAGGCGCCATTTCTTCAGCTGTTCTGGGTGATGTTTCAGAGGCCTTCCTTTCAGCCAAGTTCTCACAGAAGCAGGAATACGCCGCCGATGAATACGGCTTCGCGTTCGCTATTGCAAACGGCCAGAGCCCCTACTCCATGGCCACTGCCCTCGAGAAGCTCGTGAACCTCTCGAACGGCCGCCAGGCTTCAGCCGTAGCCCAGATGTTCTCCTCCCACCCCGACAGCGCCAAGCGCGCCGCGGTGGTAAGAGAAATGGCCAAGAATTATAAAAAGTAATTGATTGATAATAATTTAAAACGCCAACTCATTGAGCTGGCGTTTTGTTATTTGGTGTAAAAATCAATCATTCGATTGATTGCCCGTTGACATACCGGGCAGAAGCCGTCGGCGGTGTTGGTGCGCATGCGGCAGTCATCGACGGGACGCCAGCAGCCGGTGGTCATGTAGCCGGCGCCTTCATAGAGACCTACTCCGGGAACATCCATCATGTCGGCCCACTTCGATTCGAAGTCGGTCTGGTTGGTGATGTTCGGTTCCCAGGGCTCTATGCCTGCGGGATAATAGTCGTCGCCGTAAGGGTCTGACGAATCGAAGTACTCGTCGCCAAGGCCGGCGAAACTATGGCCGAACTCGTGGATGAACACTTCCAGAGAATACTTGTTGTCGGAAGAGCCGAGAGCGTAGGAGTTGTAGATTCCCCCACCGCCGTACTTCTCGTCGTTTGCTATGACGAATACGGCGTCGAAAGCGGTCTCGGACAGTGCGTCGGCGATCTTCGTCTGGTCCCAGATGGTCAGGTATCTGTCTTCATAGAAAGTGTCATAGCCGGAATCCATGGCCGTATTGCGCCAGATGCCCTCCTGGGGGATATCAACGCCGGAATCTTCCGAAATGCTCTCGACAAGCCAGACGTTGAAGTCATCCTTGCGATTGCTGTAGGGTTCCATCGTGAACATATAGTTCATCATGCGGCGGGCATCTCCGCGCAGCTTCGACATCTCCGATTCGGAGTAGCCCTCGCCGGCGAACACGAGGTCGACCTTGTGAGCGGATGCACCGCTGTAATGCAGGCAGATGATCTTTGATCCGTTCGTACCCGGAGCAATGTGACGATCCTCGGGGTCGACATCGAATTCAAGTATCGACTCGTAGCCGCCAGTCTCGCGAATGCGCTGGCACAGAGACACATGCACGCTGTCCTTAGGGAAAGGCATCCATATCGAGTGCCCCATCGACATGTCGGTGGTCTTTGCCTGTTCGGTAGTTCTCCACTCATCGAACAAGGTGCAGAAGCCGTTGGAGAATATGAGGTCCTCGCCTGAGAATACCTTATATATATATTCACCGTAACCGAAGTCGCTGATGAGCGACTCGGGAGACCCCGACCATTCCTTCTCCCTGAACATGCGGTTCACATACGCGCGCTGTTCGTTTGCATTGCCAACGAGCGTGATGTCGATGCGAAGGCGTTCAGGGGTGAAGTACTCGTCGTATCCGGGTACTCTCACATATTCATCTTCCTTGGGTTCCACCCTGCCCGGACGATCGTGGCAGGAGCACACGAGGGTGAGTGCTGCAACGGCAACTGCCGCAATTTTCAAACAGTTTTTCGTCATATCAGTATTGTCTTTCTCCAAAGATGGCGGTACCTATCCTGACGATGGTGGCGCCGTATTCGACGGCTATCTTCCAGTCGCCGGACATTCCTATGCTGAGTTCCGTAAAGTCGGTGAGTTCAGGGCAGAGGTCGCGCAGGTACTCGAAATAGTCGGCTATCCTGCCGAAGTCGGCTCTCACGTCCTCCTCGTTGTCGGTATTCGTGGCCATGCCCATGAGTCCGCAGATGCGCACGTTCCTGTAAGGATGCGTGTCCGCCTGGCGGAGCAGGATGTCGAGCAGTTCCTCCTCGACGAATCCCTGCTTGCTCTCCTCTGCGGCCACGTGCATCTCGAGAAGAACGTTTATGACCTTGCCGTTGTCCTTCCCCCATTTGTCGATGTCCTGGAGCAGATGCAGCGAGTCAACCGACTCCACCATATCGACGTACGGGAGGACCATCTTGAGCTTGTTTGTCTGCAGATGGCCGATGAAATGCCATTTGATTTCTGGAGCGCCGGGCATGGCCTCAAGCTCCTTGACCTTCTTTTCAAGTTCCTGCGGGCGCGATTCGCCGAAGACGGTCTGACCTGCATCCACGGCCTCGATTATCGAACCGAGCGGATGGAATTTGGAAACTGCCACCAGTTTGACTCCTGATGGCAGTTCCTTATAGATTGATGTAAGATTCTCAGATATCATTACTTCCTGTTTTTCTGCTGGGCCTTGAGCTGTGCCTCTTGCATCTTCTGTGCTTCCTCGAGGCGCTGCTGCCACTTGCTCTTCTTTGCGGGCTTGCCCTCGTTTGCACGGGCCTTGGCAAGAAGCTTCTCAGGGTTGACGAACCACTTGCGGAGAACCCAGTTCTGACCGATGCTGAACAACTGTGAAAGCAGGTAGTAGTAGCTCAACGCTGCCGAGAGGTTGTTACAGATGAAGAACATCATGATAGGCATCATCCATACACTCATGAACTTCATGCTTGCTGCGCTGGGATCGTTGGCTGCCTGGTTGGACATTGTCATCTTCGAGTAGAGCCACATGGTAACAGCCATCAGGAGGGCGAACAGAGAAAGGTGGTCGCCAAGGATGGGGATACGCGTGCCGTAGTCGATGATGGAGTCGTATGCGCTGAGGTCATGACACCAGAGGAACGACTGCTGACGAAGCTCGATTGATGCAGGGAAGAACCTGAACATCGCCCACAGGATAGGGAATGTAAGAAGCGTGGGAAGACATCCGCCGGCGGGACTCACTCCCGCCCGCTTGTAGAGGTCCATTGTGGCCTGCTGCTTCTTCATCGCATCCTCCTGCTTGGGATACTTGGCATTTATCTTCTCGATCTCGGGCTTGAGGGCAGCCATCTTGGCTGAAGACAGGAACGACTTGTTGGTCAGAGGCATCACGACGATCTTGATGATTATGGTCATAAGAAGGATGATGAGACCGAAGTTGTCGATGAACCTGTGAAGCCAGTTGAACAGAGGGATGATGACGAACTTGGTGAACCAGCCTACGAGGTTACCTCCAAGAGGGATGATCTTCTCATACTTCTGATCGTAGCTCTTGAGGGTGTTATAGTGGTTGGGACCGAAGTAGAATTCGTAAGGTATCTCTACGTTCTGGCCGTTCTGGAACTCCTGACGCATGCTTGCGGTGCAGGTCATGAGGTTGCGGGACTCGTCGTCCTGGCCGAAGAAGCTGACGCTCAGCTGACCGGATGCGAACTCCTCGGGAGAGCGCATGATGGCTGAGAAGAACTGCTGCTGATAAGCGAACCAGCTCAGATGCGAGTCGATGCGCTTGGAGCTGCTGCGGCCGCGGCCCATCTCCTCGGGCTTCTTGTCGCCTGAGAAGTAGTAGTCGAGCTTGGAGTACTGGCTCTCGTTCTTGAAGCCCTTCTCCATGCGGGGAACGGTGACATTGAAGTCGATGTCGAACATGCTGACGTTGCGGGGAATGATTCCGTCCATGCCGACGAATGAGAGCACGTTGTCAACTGAATAGCTGTCTGCCCTGAGGGTGTATGCCTGCTGGATATATCCGCCGCCTGCGAAAGGCAGACGCATGACCAGTGTTGTGTCGGTCTGCTCCGCTACCTGGAAGTTGAAGTCCCTGGTCTGGATATATTCGCCGGCATAGACGCTGATGTTGTACTCAGCGTTACCGGGCTTGAATATGTAAAGGGCGGTGCTGTCGTAATTGTAATAGTCCTTGACCATTACTGAATGCGGCTGAGCACCCTTCGTGTTGAATTCAACGCGAATCCTGTTGTTCTCGAGAGCAACGATCTGAGACTCAGCATCGTGAGCGACAGCGAGGGCGCTGTCCTTGTATGCTGACTGGGGCTTGAGCACGTTGGCTGCTATGCTGTCGGCCTCGGCGAGTGCGATGGTCGACGTTGTGTCGATCTCACCGCGGGCGATGGCCTCTGCACGTGCGATCGAGTCAAGCTGGCGCTGTGCCTCTATTCTCTTGCGGCTCTGTGACGATTCATACCAGGTAAAGCCGAACATTACGGCCGCAATGAGTATGAATCCAATTACCGAGTTTTTATCCATTACTCCTCTGCCTCCTCTGCCTTACGGATCTTTGCTTCAAGCTCCTTGAGCTCTGCCTTGGCAGCCTCGATACGCTCCTGCATCTGCTTTACAAGAGGCTCGGAGTTCTTTGATGCTGAGAAGAAACCGATATTGTTCTCGTAGGTGATGATATCCTGCTTGAGGGTGTTGTACTTCTCGACGAGGGTGTCCTTGACTGACTTGGGTCTGCCTGCACCGCGGCCGCCCTGGGTCCTCTGACCGTAGAGAGGGAACTTCTCCTGCATGGCCTCCTTGAAGGCTGCGTTGATGTTGTCCTTCTCCTTGAAGGGGACGTGGCCGATTGCCTGCCAGCGCTCGGTGAATGCGCGCATTGCATCTGCATTTGCTGCGCTGTCTTCCGATGCCTCGAATGCCTGAACCTCAGCGATGAGGGCCTTCTTTGCCTTGAGGTTACCGTAGAAGTCGTTTTCAGGCTTCTGCTGCTTGTCGCGCTCTGCAAAGAACTCGTCGCAGGCTGCGCGGAAGCGCTTCCAGAGCTGCTCGCTCTTCTTGCGGGGAACTGCGCCGATCTCCTTCCACTGCTTCTGGAGGGCGATGAACTGGTCGGTGGCCTTCTTCCACTCGGTGCTGCTCTTGAGAGCCTCGGCCTGCTCGATGATGTTCATCTTCTTATCATAGTTCTCGTTCATGCTGTCCTTGAAACCGTTATAGTAGTCGCGCTTGCGTGTGTAGAACTTGTCGCATGCTGCGCGGAAGCGGTCGTAGATCTTCTGGTTCTCCTTCTTGGTGGCGAAGCCGATCTTCTTCCACTCTGCCTGGATTTCCTCTATCTGCTTGGAGATGACGTTCCAGTCGCCGGAGTTGATGACCTCCTGGTCTGCAAGGGCCTCGACCTTCTCGCAGAGGGCGGCCTTCTTCTCGAGGTTCTCGGCCTGCTGGTCCTTGATGTCCTCGAAGTGGGCCTGGTAGCGCTTGTTGATGACGGCGGTTGCTGCCTTGAAGCGGTTCCAGATATCCTCACGGTATTCCTTTGCCACGGGGCCGAACTCCTTCCACTGCTCGTGGAGCTTCTGGAGCTCGTGGAATGCGCTGACGACATTCTCGTTCTCGGCGAGCTTCTCAGCTGCGGAGCAGAACGCCTCCTTTGCCTCGAGGTTCTTCTTGAAGTCGAGGTCGCGAAGGTCGCGGTCGATCTTGACCATGTCGTAGAACTTTTCTACATAGATCTGGTATGTATCGTTGATATCCCTGAACTCGGTTGCAGGTACAGGACCGGCCTCTCTCCAACGGTTCTGTATTTCACGGAAGGTTGAGAACTGACCGCTTACGCCGTCCTGGTTCTCGACGAGGGCCTTGAGCTCCTCGATGATAGCCTTCTTCTTTGCAAGGTTTTCCTCACGCTGGGCATCCTGCTGCTTGTTGAACTCTCCGCGCTCTTTCTTGTAGTCGGCATACAGAGCCTTGAAGTTCTGCTCCACTGCCTCGAAGGGGTTGTTGTGGCTGCCCTCTTCTTCTGAGGTGCCGTTCTCGCCCTTGAGTTTGAGAAGGAGTTTGTAGAAGGCTGACTTGATGGATTCTGCTTCCTTTGAACGTGACATGCTGTCAACGCTGTTCTTCAAGCCTTCAAATAATTCGGAAAGTTCGGCAAGGGTCTTGCCACCAAGGTCCTGGGTCCCGGCCTGTTCTTCTACGTCTGAAACGACCTCATTGATCTCTTCAGGAATGTTTAATTCGCTCATGTTTTAAGAGTTAAAATTTGTTTAACTTACAAATATAGCAATTTTCGGGAAACTTGAGTAATTTTGCAAGCAAATCAATGACAGCATGAGAATTGACATACTTACAGTCGTACCGGAGCTTCTCGAAAGCCCTCTGAGCCACTCCATCGTAGGCCGCGCCATAAGCAAGGGACTCGTGGAAATCCATGTACACCATCTCCGCAAATACGGCATAGGCCCGCGCAAGAACGTCGACGACTATTCATATGGCGGCGACGCAGGCATGGTGATGAGAGTCGAGCCCGTGTTCAACATGATACAGGAGCTGACCGCCGAGAGGCATTACGACCAGATCATCTACATGTCCCCCGACGGCGAGCGTCTGAACCAGGGCATCTCGAACGAGCTTTCACTCTGCGAGAACATCATCATCCTCTGCGGCCACTACAAAGGAATCGACCACCGTATCAGGGAGCATCTCATCACCAGGGAGATATCCGTAGGCGACTATGTCGTAAGCGGCGGCGAGATCCCCGCCGCCCTGCTTGCCGACTCCATAGTCCGCCTGATTCCCGGAGCGCTCACCGACGAGACATCAGCCCTGAGCGACTCGTTCCAGGACGACCTCCTCTCCCCTCCCGTGTACACCCGCCCGGCAGAATTCAACGGCTGGAAGGTTCCCGACGTCCTTCTCAGCGGAAACCCCAAATTGATCCAGCAATGGCAGGATGAGCAGGCTCTCGAGCGCACCAGGCTCCTCAGACCCGAGCTCCTGCAAAACAAGCAATAGACGCTGTTAGAAAGGCATTTACAAAACATTATGAAAATATTTAATAGATTTCTTAAAATATTTTAAATACAAAAAAGAGTTTAGATTAATTATTTTCTAAAAAAAGTTTGTGGAATTGAAAAATCGCAGTATCTTTGCATTCGGAAATGAACAACTCTACTTCGGCTAACGCCGGAGATCTAACCAACAATAATTGACCTTCTATAAGGTAATACACTACTAACTAACCGTTAAAGCCCGCTGTGAAGCGGGCTTTAATCGTACTATAACCGATTGGTGGAAGCATCCCCCAAACCCGGGCTAATAGACATTCTGGGTGATAAAAACGCTGCAATAGTCTAATATTCATATCTTTGCAGCGATTATTACTGATATGCTTAAAAAAATGCTGTTTTTGTGGCTCTTCAAATGGGGTCCACAATGGCCTGAGAGGCCGCATCCAGCGGTACAAATGTAAGGACTGTGGACGTCGCTTTGACGGAGGCCAGCGTCGCGACAAAGCTCAGGTTATCACTGATTATATTGAAGGCAAGCAGACAATGGAACAGCTTGCCGAGAAGTATAAGGTCTCGAGCAAGACGATTGCGCGGGACCTTACTGGTATGCGGTATGTCCAGAAGATATCCAAAGACAAGCATGTGGTAATACAGATGGACACGACCTATTGGGGACGCAACTTCGGGCTGATGGTAATCAAGGACTCGCTGCG
>JAZUFA010000048.1:0-5860 GCA_045640445.1 Candidatus Cryptobacteroides sp.
CTCAGGCGCCGACTTCATCAAGACCTCAACCGGCAAGATAAGTGTCAATGCTACCCCTATGGCTGCATACGTGATGTGCGAGTGCATCAAGGCATTCCACAAGGCAACATCGCGCAAGGTGGGCTTCAAGGCCGCCGGCGGCATATCCACGGCAAAGGATGCGCTCTGCTATTATTTCATCGTATCCTCCGTGCTCGGCAAGGAGTGGCTCGACAAGTCGCTGTTCCGTTTCGGCGTGAGCCGCCTTGGCAACAACCTCATAGGAGCCATCGAACAGAAGACCGTAAATTATTTCTAGCTTCACATATGAAAATCAAGAACCTCCTGTGCACTTTGCTCATGCTTTCCGCATTGGTATCGTGCACTGGCAAGCACGTGGCCAGCAGCCTGAGGGCTTCAGCCTATCCGCTTGTCACCATCGACCCTTTCATGAGCGCCTGGTCGGGCGCTGACAATCTTTATGATACGCAGGTTACCCATTGGTCAGGACATGAATTCCCCTTTGTAGGTGTCATCACCGTCGACGGCACTGCATATCGTTTCATGGGCGAACCCATCAGGAGCTTCGATTTCATCTCCGATAATCCTGCTGCATGGAATGCCAGATATATGACATCCCAGCCCAAAGGCGACTGGATGTCTCCCGATTATTCCGACGGCTCATGGAAGAGCGGTGTGGGCCCCTTCGGCTGCCTGCAGCCCGATTCTCCTTATGTGACCACATGGGACACTCCTTATATCTGGGTGCGTCGCGAGTTCTTCCTTGACGAGTCTTTTGAAGGACAGGACATATTCCTCGAGTACAGCCACGATGAGGATGCAGTCATCTATGTCAACGGAATAGAGGTTGCAAACTGGGTGGATTCCTGGGAGTGCGGAGGCAGGATGCGCATCAGCGATGAGGCTGCAGCATCCCTCAAGCCCGGACGCAATGTCCTGGCGGCAAGGTGCTACAACAGCAGCGGCGATGCCGTGATCGATTTCAACCTGTCAAGGGTAGGCGCCCATGGCATGGACGTGGAGCAGACCGCCACTCAGAAGAGTGTCGACTTCCAGGCTACCAGCACACGCTACTCTTTCGCCTGCGGTCCCGTCGACCTTGATATTACGTTTACGGCGCCTTTGCTCCCCGAAGACCTCGAACTGATCAGCCGTCCCGTGAACTATGTAAGCTATGCAGTGGCTTCATCCGACGGAGCTGCGCATGATGTTGAGATTACCTTCGAGGCAACGGGCGACTGGGCAAGACACTTCAAAAGCCAGGATCTCGAACTTGCAACGGAGGAGGATTCTGAATTCTATTATGTCAAAGCCGGCACCAAGGAGCAGAATATCCTTGGCAGGAAGGGCGACCATGTCTGCATAGACTGGGGCTATTTCTATCTCGCCACCGAAAAGGAAGGCGCTGAGGTTGCAGTCAATGCGCCTGTTCTTAGCGTATCCAAGCAGATGGGCAAGGTCAAGGGCAGAACTTCCGGCAAGATCATGGTCGGTTATGACGACATATACAGCATACAGTATTTCGGCGAGAATCTCCGCCCGTACTGGAACCGCGACGGCAGTCATACCATTCAGGAGCAGTTCTCCCTTGCAGCTGCGCAGTATGATGAACTTATGGCCAGATGTGAGGCTTTCGACGCTGAGCTGATGGCTGACGCCGAGGCGGCAGGCGGGCGCAAGTATGCGGAACTCTGCGCGGCTGCGTACAGGCAGTGCATTGCTGCGCACAAGCTCGTGGAGTCGCCGGATGGAGAGATCCTCTGGTTCTCGAAGGAGAACGACAGCAACGGATCGATCGGCACCGTCGACGTAACTTATCCTTCCGCTCCGCTGTTCCTCCTTTACAACAGGGAACTTGCGAAGGGACTGCTTAACCACAACTTCTATTTCTCCGAGTCGGGCAGATGGACAAAGCCTTTCCCCGCACATGATGTGGGAACGTATCCTCTGGCAAACGGTCAGACGTATTCGGCCGACATGCCTGTCGAGGAGGCCGGCAACATGATCATCCTGACGACTGCAATATGCAAGTACGACAAGGACTACAGCTACGCTGCAAAGCATTGGGATACGCTTAAGGTTTGGGCCGACTACCTGCTCCAGTTCGGCCTTGATCCCGAAAACCAGCTCTGCACCGACGATTTCGCCGGCCATTCGGCTCACAACACCAACCTTTCAATCAAGGCCATAGTCGCCCTTGCCGGTTTCGGACAGATGGCTGAAGGCCTGGGTGACGCCGAACTTGCAGCAAAGTATTCTGCTGCGGCAAGGGAGATGGCTGCACAGTGGATGACCATGGCTGATGCGGGCGACCATTTCGGACGCACGTTCGACAACCCTGATTCATGGAGCCAGAAGTATAATCTCGTATGGGACAAACTCCTCGGACTGAATGTGTTCCCTGCCGATCTTGCACGTAAGGAGATAGCCTTCTACCCTTCAGTCGAGCTGGAATACGGCCTGCCTCTTGACGAGCGCAAGGAGTACACCAAGACCGACTGGATAATGTGGACGGCGACCCTTGCCGAAGACAGGGCCGACTTCGAACACTTCATCGACTATATCTATAAGTTCGAGTGCGAGACGACCGACCGCATTGCCATGTCCGACTGGATATGGACCGACAAACCCGAGCACGTTGGCTTCATTGCACGTTCGGTTGTGGGCGGATACTTCATAAAGTTGCTCCCTGTTGAAGAATAGATTGTTCAAAAATATGAATTCTGTCTGATCCTTCAGACGGGAAAGACCTCGGATGCCGCAATGCAGATGCATGTGCGGCATCTTTGTGTAAACAGGGGATTGTTTGTGCGTACAATCCGATAACGGAGATGAACTTTGCGGTGACCAAAACTTTTGAATTATGAAAAGGCTTTATCTCATCGTCCTGGCATTCCTTGCCTGTGCTTGTGTGGAGAAATCGCTCCTGCCGGAGAGCGAGAAAGTTGACGTAACCGGCGACATCTCCCATGACCTTATTGTCCTTGGCGACAAGCTGGAGGACCCGTTCTCCGTGGATAATATGACAAAGGCATTGTCCAACCTTTACCCTACAAAGGCCGACAGGGTGGCGGTGGAGCCCACCGACCTGTATGTGCGCTTCCTGCCCAAGGATGATGCGCAGTATGACCAGCTGCTTTCGCTGGGCCTTCAGCTCATCGACCACCCTGTGGACTTCGAGGTCCTGAGGGAGGGCGATTATTACCACGACCCGGAAGTGCCGGAAGGCCGCATCACCTGGCAGTATGCCGTTGTACCTGTGAAGTTCCTTTTCCCGAAGGATATCCAATATGAGATACTTGACCGTTGCTTCATTTCCGACAACTCTCCCGCTACAAAGGGCTCCGGAATCGATTGGGACGAAGTCGAGCGTGAGGCTTACCGTATCACCGGCAATGAAACGCTCCTTGCGGTGGATACGAAAGGAAAGGAGGGGAGTGCGTCCCCCTCGGGCCGCATCACGATAATCGATCCTCAGGCCGGCCCTGACCCAATAGGGGTGAAGGGCGTGATGGTGTCCTGCAACTCGTTTGTGAAGTTCGCCCATGCTTATACCGACGAAGACGGCAACTACAGCATGAAGAAGAGCTTCTCAGGAACACCACGTTACCGTATAGTCTTCAAGAACAGCAAAGGCTTCTCCATAGGTTTCAATTTGCTTCTCGTGCCCGCATCCATGTCCACACTCGGCAAGAACCCGGCTACGGGTGTTGACCTGTGTGTGGATTCGGGTTCGGAGCGCAAGCTCTTTACCAGGAGCATCGTGAATAATGCCGGATACGACTATTACTGCTCGTGTGACGCCGATGCCAACAAGATCAAGACACCTCCCACCGACCTCCGCATATGGCTCTTCCAGAAGATGAACAGCAGCAGCGCCGTCATGCTGCAGCATGGCGCATTCCTGGAAGGTTCGCTTCTGCAGGAATTCCTGGCCGAGTACATACCGCTTATCGAGATGTTCATGCCGGATATAACCCTCGGGCTCAAGGATGCCTACGATTATTCCAGCATATACAATCTGACCGTGCACGAGATGGCGCATGCGAGCCACTTCATGCAGGTGGGCAAGGAGTACTGGAACAAGTACATCGGTTTCATAATCGCCTCGTTCGTCAAGTCAGGATTCGTCACCTATGGTGTAGGAACGGAAAAGGACCACGGATACTGCGAGGTCGGGGAGATGTGGGCGTACTACGTTCAGACACAGCTGTTCCGCGAACGCTACCCCGACACCGACAGGGTGTTCGGTACCTCCAACTGGTTCTCGCCGCAGATATTCCTGTATCTGGACGACAGGGGGCTGAACCGTTTCAAGATATTCAAGGCCCTTACTTCCGACATCACAGACATCGAACTTCTTCAGGACAAGCTGATAAGCCTGTACCCCCAGATGAAGAGCACGATCAACCAGGCCTTCGGCCGTTACAACTGATGCCATGAGAAAGTCCATCATGCTGGCCCTGGCCATAAGCTTATGCCTGAGCGCCACTGCACAGGAACTCTCAGTATCCACCAATGTTGCGGATTACATCAATTTCGGCACATTGAATATGGAAGCCTCCTATGGTTTTGCCAGGCACTGGTCCGCCGGAGCCGATGTCAAATACAATCCATTCACATTCACCTCTGACTCCGGGCAGAAGCAAAACCGCCAGCGGTCGTTTTCCGCCGGGGTCAGGTATTGGCCATGGCATATATATTCCGGATGGTGGATAGCCGGGAACCTGCGCTGCCAGGAATACAACGTGGGTGGCGTAAAGTCTGAAGAAACATCAGAAGGCGACCGTTTTGGCGGAGGTGTGCAAGGAGGGTATTCATATATGATCTCCCAGCATCTCAACCTCAACGTCGGAGCCGGAGTCTGGGCAGGCAAAGACACCTACATGGTCTATGCCTGCCCCCGGTGCGGCCGCATAGTTGACAGCGGCTCAAAGTTTTTCTTCCTGCCGAGCGACATAATTCTGTCACTTGCTTATATTTTCTAAAAAATTACTATCTTTGCACTCCAATCCTTGCGCGGGTGGCGAAATGGTAGACGCGCTAGTTTCAGGAGCTAGTGGGGTAAAACCTGTGTGAGTTCGAGTCTCATCTCGCGCACATTTCCAAGAGCCAAAGTATCAAACACGATACTTTGGCTCTTTTCTTATTTCATGCCGAAGATCTGAAAGTCTTCAAAAAGGCTTGCGGTTGCCACGGTGCTTATGATAATTGCGGGGATTAGAGCACCGAACAGGACTAAGGCAAACGGCAGGAGGAACAGAAGAATGCCTGTCAGTTTGTTGGTCATCGAATGCTGGATTCCAAGTTTACGCTGCCGGGATGACACGATTGCAATACCTGCAAGTTTGACGATACCGATGCCTGCAATCCACGTCCATACCCAGACTGGCAAGTTTACCGCCGGCAGAACCAGTATGGCGGAGCAGATGAGAAATATCAGATCCGCTACGCTGTCGATCCTCGAACCGAGTTCGTCAGCGGCGTTCAACTTCCTCGCCAGGGGACCGTCGATCATGTCGGAGACTCCGCACCAGCAATACAGTATCCAGAATCCGGGGCTGAAGACAGGGAATAATAACAGCATTGTCAGTGCCGCGACGCCTCTGGAGGCCGACAATATATTGGGCAGGAATTTCATATCAACTACGGCAAGGAAACCCAGAAATCTTCAGTTTCTGGGAGGAATTGCCAATTCCTTTTATTGGTTATGAGAATGAGTTTTTGTAATTTTGCTACCAGCAAGCAGAAAAAATATACGAAGCCCTGGATTGGGTTTGACGTGTGTTTTTCCTGCTCTTTTTGTTTTTGGAGATGATTGAAAAGGTAACGGTCACTGCAAAGGTACAGGTACTTGTCA
>JAZUFA010000049.1:0-25765 GCA_045640445.1 Candidatus Cryptobacteroides sp.
TCTGATAAGGCGAGAACATTTCTATCAAGAAACATATTCCTATCTATCTTTTGACAAGGAACGGAATTGGACAAAAAGAATATATCACGGCGATTTTTGCGTGAGGAACCTTGAGATTGCCGAATATGAATACTGGTAACAGCAAAAGTCCATTGCCCCGTAAACTACCAATCAACAGCTGTTGCCTTGGTAAATGAAGCTGTCAATGGGATGATTTTACTGCCACTGAAACAATTTCTGGATTATTGAAGAAACGAGGTACTCTGGTGCTTTCTTTAGCTAGTCCTCGACTGATAACAAGAGATGTTTGTTTTGGATGTTAATTACTCGAATATCACTGACACTGAATATGGAAGGGTCTCACGGGACTGATGACGCAGGTCATCTTTGCCATCGTTGCGCTCGAAGGGGCCCGGAGCTGTCCCGGAAGCATTTCTTCCATTGCCGAAGAAGTCCTCAGAGAAACGGATATCCGTGCCGTCCGGATTCTCAAAGGGCAGGCCGCTCAGGAAGGTCAGGCCAAGCATGCCGGACTCCACGACCCTGCATTTTCCATCCGGAACTTTGATTTTCAGGATGACCGTTCTGCCATCGCATGAAGCCTCAACCTTGGAGCTGCGAATGACGGCGTTGCCTTCGGAAACAAAAGGAACAGGGATCTCACCGTAGCATCCGAAAGGATCAGTCCCCTCCTCCACTGCAGCAAAGACATTGTTATAGAACCTGTTGTCGGAACTGTTTATCGTACTGATTCCTTTCACGTCAGTGGAATGGGCTGTCATATACGGGACATAGCGGCCGTCGGGCTGTGTCCGCAGGGAGCCCAGGAAGAAGTTATGGATTATTGCACCACCTTCGGACATGTCCCAGAAAGAAAAATCCGAAAGCATGATATTGTTGTCGAAGATATAAGGGCCATGGTCCATTTCGTAATAGACATCCTGGTCGTGATTCCCGTAGAAAACATTCCTGGAAGTCCTGGAGCCCTGCCCCATCCAGTCCATCCACAAGCCCCTGTTGGAATTGAATACCATGTTGTCGTGGATGTATGTGTCGATGGCTCCATGGAACTTGATGCCTGCCTGCTCGCAGCCGCTGAACTCATCCTTTACGCAGACATTGAATATGACATTGCCGCAGACCTCACTGAACGCACATCCCATGCTGCCGCAGATTCCCGCCTGCCCGCAATCGGAGATTACATTGCCCCGGACTATGTGAGATCCGATGTCGTCCCTGGTCCACCCATGACGGAGAGCCTTGAATATGCACTCCAGGTAATGGTTGGAACCGTCCTTGGTCTGGTCATGGAACCAGACGTTGTTTCCGGTGCCGGCTTCCTTGCCAAGGGTGATGCCGCTGGATTTGCTGTTAAGGATCTCATTGTTCTCGATTATCCATCCCTTTCCCCAGTGAACGGCGACCATTCCGACCTGCTCCGCTGTGGGAGCCGCCCATCTCGTGGCAGCCTGACTGATTCTGAAGCCTCTGAGAGTGATGTAGTTGATTCCCTCACGGGAAGGATAGAAACAGGTGGGCCTGGTGGTCACCTCCACTTCTTCCTCATTCGGATCCATTCCGTTGAACACGGCATAGATGGTAGTGTTTCCGGAAGTCACATCTGCATACCAGTTCATCATGGTTCCCTCCAGGTCACGATGACTCGTTCTGATCTCCCGGAGCGCATCAATGGAAGGCGCCTCGTACATCGAAACACCGTTAACGAAAACCTCGCCAAGATGCAGCGTGAAAGGCGGGAACAGCCAGTCACCGGTATAAGCCTCCGCAAACGGATTGAAGGTCCCGAAAAAGCTGCCCGGGAGGGTCACCGTCCAGATGTCCTTGCCGAGTTGTTTCGACTTCTTCCATCCTTTGACAGGCTCAGAGCCCTTGAGTTCGACGGTTTCGCCTTCGGCTGCCCGATAGAGGATCCTTGAATCCTCCGAATTCCCGCGGTACATAGGAACGACCCACTCCCGGTAGACACCCGAATGTACAGTTACGGTGTCACCAGGAAGAGCCCGCTGAGCAGCGGCGTTCACCGTAAGAAGAGGTTGGGAGCTGGTCCCCGGTGCGTAATCATTACCGGTTTTGGACACATGGTATTCCATCGCCGGACAGATGGCTGCTCCAGACAGAAGCAGGAATGGTATTAACAGAAGCCTTCTTTTCATCAGCAGTATATTTTCAATGTGCGATATATTTCCAGGTACCGTTCTTGAACTTGACCTTGATGTCCTTGCCGTTGATACGGGCGACGGCCTTCTTCGAAGAGTCGCTCCTGATCGTGGCGGCGACGACCTTGCCTGCTTCCCATATTTCAATCAAGGACCCTTACCGTGCAGTTGTCCGGAGCGTCCACCTGCACTTTGCCGTCTTCTGCGACCTTGATGGTTATTCTGCCTTCCTTGACGGGGAAATACCCTTTCATGTATTTCAGGCCCGACAGTTTGGGTGAGACGGTGTATTCACCCGGATGTTCCATGTCCTGCCGGAAGCCGAACAGGCCGTAGACTACTGTACAGACAGGTGCCACTCCGTTTGCTCCATGACAAAGGCTCAAGCCGAACGGACGGTCATAGAATTCAAGCTGCTTTGCCTCGGATTCGCCCACCATGAAGTTTTCCGGGAAACGGGTATGGCCTTTTTCAAGCCATACACCGAAAATCTTTTTCATGATATCTATGAATTCCGCCGTGTAGCCGGCTTTGGCAAAGGCGATGGCCTCATATCCCTTCTCAAAACTTACATCCCCGATATAGTCGGGTATGGAAGGATAGACTCCCTCGAACAGATGCCCGTATTCGGTTTCCGGATAGAGACCGGTCAGAACAGCCCAGTACTGGCTGTGGTGGGAGATGCGCTCGTCACGGGTTCCGTCAAGGCGCAGGCCGTTGATGAACACCCGCCTGTCTGCGTCCCAGAAACAATCCTTGATGCTCTTCTCCAGGAAATCCGCCCTGGCAGTATACGTTTCTGCCAGCTCGGGCATTTCCCACAACTTGGCGAATCTGGCCGCTATGCGGAAGTTTTCCAGAAGGAGCATCTGTGCGTATGCGGCCGTTCCGCTGCGCTCGGGACCATTCTGAAGATCCCATCCCGGAATAAAGCCCCAGTCTCCGTCCGCAGAAATGAACCCATTTTCATCCTGCAGGCTCATGTATACACTCATCTGGTCGATAATGCGCTTCTGGAACATGAGGGAGGTTTTCAGGTCGCCGTAGCGCAGGTACTCCTGCTGCAGACCGATCAGGGCATGGAGAGGATAGTCGCAGACACCGATATCTTCCTTGCTTGGATGGTCAGGCAGAAGAGCTATGGAGATGCCGTTCCTACCCATCTGACGGTCTCCAAAAGCGAAGTCGGCCCCGATGCTGCTCAGCACAGCATCCAATGCCCAGGGAAGGAAGTCCCTCTTCACTCCGTCGAGATAGAAGTTATGCATGCAGGTATGCATGGTTGCTGTGGCGGCATTGAAGATGTCATTAAGTTCCTCGTCATCACATTCGAAACCCATCTCCTGACTGACCGGCCACATCTCGGCGTCAAAGTGCAGATTGCTGACGGTGCATTCACCTTCCACAGCAGTTATGTTGAGATAGCGCAGAGCGCGTTCTTCCAGCGAGATGTCCTGTTCACCCTCTATCGAAAGCGTATCGAGTGCATATTGCTCGAAGCCACGGATGTCGGTATTCCTGGCTTCCTCTGTTGTCTCGCCGACGGAGAAGGCCAGCCTGGCATTTCCCTTGACATGCATCCTGACATAGCCCAGTTCCAGATATTTGAAGTCGATCAGCCGCTGTTCGCCGGCCTTCAATTTGAATTTTCCTTCATAGGGTATTGTCACAAGCACCTCCTGCTTCTCATCAGGGAACGATTCCGGGCAGCAATACCGGCTGTCGCTTTCCACCGGGGACCAATTTTCTCCATCAGTACTTGCTTTCCAGCAATTGTCATCTTCCAGCCCGGCGCCCTTGACTATCAACGCAGGGACCCTTGATTGCGTTGTTACCAGAATCTGCAGTTCATGCTTCCCTGCCGGGATTTCGAACTGATTTTCCTTGCAATCCTGCACTTTCCCGTCCAGCGTGAGCTGAACCTCCCCTGTTGACCGCCACTCAAGCATGCAGGCTTTGTCCAGTTCCGTATTCGTTTGGAAGAGAGTGCTTTGGCTTCTTTTGTAATAACTGCCAGGGTAGCCCACGTTCACGCAACGCCCCTTTGAACGGGCAAGGTTGTCAGCTTGCAGCCACGCTGCCAGCTGACCGGGATGCCACATGTACGCCCCGAGCCATTCGTCTCCCCCGTTCTTCTGCTGCACAAGGCATCGGTTATTGAACATGGGATCGAATGTGTTATCTGCCTGATGACAGGACAAAAGGCATGCAGCCAGCATGCAACCAATAGCAATATTTCTCTTTTTCAATGACATATCCTGCAAACAATACCAGAAAGAAATTTATCCTTTGATAAACTTCAAATTACAGGTGTAAAGTTAGCAATTTGTCATGAAACTCCCCAAATCCAAGGTCTGAGGCAAATACTATGGCCAACTGCGGCAGCAGAGTCTGAAAATGCTACGATAATGTATTTGACCTTGCGCTTGTATTCGGGGCAGCCCTAGAGTTCCGATTCGAGGAGGGTTTCTTCTCCCTTGATTCTCTTTGCAATGATGAAAGGGTATGCCAGGAAGATCAGGAATGAATAGAGCGAGCCGAGGACGAGAGGTAAGGACAGGAATTTAGCAAGGGCTTGCTATTTCCGGCGCTGCTCGACGGCACCGGTTGCGAGCACGTAGGCATGAGGTTAACTTCCTTAGTTCTTCAGAACAAAAGTATTGAAAGACAACGGCTTGAGAGTTACGGGCCATGATGAATCACCAAGGTTTATGGTAACGTCAACTGGCTGCTCGGTCTCATTTGATGTTATCAGGACGATGCTGCCGTCGGGGTTCAGGAATGCAAGGGCGTTATGGTATTCATGATTGATCCTTCTCGCACCGGACTGAACGTAGTGGCTGGCATGCTTGAGCAGATAGTACTCGATTGAGAATTCATAGCTCCGGCTCTCTTCATCCACGACCACGAGGGAGTTCTGCCTCCATGCCCAGCGGCTCAGACCGTTCTTGATCAGCGAGATGTTCCAGTAGTCATATATCTGCACGCCGTTGCCAAGATAATGCTTCATCAGCTCCCAGCTGTGGCAGGCGCCCTTCCAGTCGTTGAGGCCGTCGCCGCACTCCTGCTCGCTCATCACGAGCGTGAGGTCAGGATAGTTGCCACGGGCAACGGGCAGTGCGCTGCGGCCGGCCCATTGGAACGCAAGGCCGCCTATATGTTTCCCCACCTCCGGATCGGTCATGACGGTGTCGATGGCGGCAGCGCCAGGCCTTTCCCATGTTCCGAAATAAACATCGACGCCGCGCTGCGACATCTCAGGACAAAGATGGCGGAGGAACTCCGTCAGACCTTTTGCAGTCCAGCAGCAGCTCGGGAAGTTCTGGTCAGAATTGGGCTCGTTCTGCGGCATTACCATGAAGATGTCAACGCCTTCTTCCTTGTAAGCATCCACGTACTTGCCGAAGTAGCGGGCGTAAGCGTCGAAGTAGCGCTCGTCCTGAATGAACATGTCCTGGCCCTCATAGCCCCGGCGTTCCTCCGGAAGGTCGTTGACCTCCGCGGGACGCATCGCATAGTGCTTGTTGTACTTCATCCATGAAGGAGGGCACCAGGGGGACGCCCAGATCTTCAGACCGGGATTCCTCGCGAGCGCCTCCTTTATCAGAGGCAGCAGAGTTGTCCTGTCTCTCTCTATGCTGAAGTCATCGAGGTCGAAATCGCCGTCGGTCTCGTCGAACGAGTAGAAGTCGATGCTGAAGTCGTTCGCGCCCACGGGTGTGCGGCAGATATTGAAATTAGCGCCACTGCCGGGCACGAAGAGCTCGTCGAGAACAGCCTTCCTGTCTTCCTGCGACAGAAGGCCGAGCGACTGCCAGCCGAGCTCGCTGAAGCTGACACCGAATCCGAGAATCTCCTGGTCGGTGTCGGAAGGGTCGATGGTTATCACATCGCCGGACTGGCCCTGCCAGGAAGGCAGAACTTCCTTCTGCCAGGGTTCCTCCATTGTGGATGACACCCACTCCACGATCTGAGGATCATGGCTGCACGCAGCGGCGGACACTACAATGGAGACCGCAGAAAGTATCTTGAACGCTGTTTTCATCTATTCTCCTGCTATAAACTGAAAATCGTGGAACTCGCAGATTGATGCGCCCTTTGTCCTGGACTTGAACACAAAGAACAGCGGCTGCTTTCCGCTTATCCCTTCAAGGCCGGATACTGCGGCGGTATATTCAGCAACCTGCTGAGCATCACCTGCTCCAATCTTGAACTCGGCGATCTTTGTACCGCCACGCTTCTTGCAAGGCCCGCCTACGAGCACGATGACCTTGCCGTCAACACCTTCAGGCTTGAAATGAGCCTTTATACTCAACTTGCCCTTCCCTGCAGTCCTGTCGAAGTTGTAGTACTTGAAGCCAACGACCGAACCTGCGGTATTGTTGATAACCGGGCAGAGAGGCTGCTTGAGGTTATAAGGAGCGAACCAGGGGCTCTGGTCAGCAACGCGGGAAGCCTTGACATAGGATCCAGTAAACAAGAAGTTCGGATACGACTCGACTGCTCCTTCGGGACCAACGAAATAGCATGCCCAGCCTGCGGCTGACTTTGCAAGAGGGTCAAGACCCTCTGTACGGAAGCCCTCCGAGGTGACTTCGCCCTCGGTGATGACAACCTTGCCGCCGGGGCCTTCCTCAACATCCACCGTAATGGGAGCCACCATGGCCTGGCGGGAGTACTCGTCGGTTCCGGTCTGGCGATGATAGAACACCCACCAACGGCCGTTTATCTCCGCTAT
This sequence comes from Candidatus Cryptobacteroides sp., assembly GCA_045640445.1. Taxonomy (GTDB): domain Bacteria; phylum Bacteroidota; class Bacteroidia; order Bacteroidales; family UBA932; genus Cryptobacteroides. The sequence goes on from JAZUFA010000049.1 coordinate 6,916, forward strand.
GCTGCCATGGGTGTTCCCGTTCGGATATGCTGTGTATGTTGGCCTGCCATGCTCGTCAACATCGCGTCCGCGGGCATCGATCAGCGTTCCGCCATAAGTGAACGGACCGAGAGGATTGTCGGAATATGCATAGGCAAGAGTATAGTTGCTCTCACCAAGACCGAACTCCTCCTTCGGACTCATACGGCTGAAGATGAACACGTACTTATCCTTTATCTTTCGCATCGAAGAGGCCTCGAAAAAGTGGAAGATCCCATCCTGATAGCGTCCTGATACCATATTGTGAACAGGTGTGCACCCTGGCTTGACAGTGGCCATGGTCTGAGGGTCAAGTTCTGCCGCCCATGACTCCTCGAAGCCCCAGTAGCCATAAACCCGGCCGTCGTCGTCGACGAACACGGCGGGATCGAATCCGAGCGTACCAACCGTCAACCTGGGGTTCTGCGGATCCCAGTTGCATACTTCGAAAGGTCCGTCCGGACGAAGGCTGCGGGCAATGAGGGGGTTGCGCTCCCCTTGAACGTTCGGGAAAAGATAATAGACCTTGACGCCATTCTCCACACGTACTGTTACATCAGGTGCATAGAGGACGTCGCCCACACAGCCGTCATTGAGCTGTTTGCCGTCGCGGTCATACTTGACCTCGAGGATCACGCCGTCGTACCTCCAGTTGCTGAGGTCATTCACGGAAGCTGACCATACGACCTGCTCGCGTCCGCAATAGGTGTCGACGAGCGAATCGTGCGAGCCATAAACGTATACCCTGTACTCCCCCGGCTTGTCGGGGTCCTCGAACACGTAAGGCTCTCCGTCGGGAATATGCTCCCAGAGAGGCATATACGGGTTCTGTGCCATAGCGGCCACAGTACCGAAAACAAAGAACAGTGCTGCAATTATCGATCTGCGCATAGTATTGAATGATATGATTTCACTTTTGCCTGTATGACTTACGGAGCCTGATGTCGGCCGATGACGCACCCACGAGGACGCGGGTACGGCCCTTGCGGAGAGTGAACGAGTGGGTGTCAGTATCCCAGAGTTTGAGATCGTCTTCCGGTATGCAGATTTCAATCTCCTTTGTTTCGCCCGCTGCGATGCGGACTCTGTCGAAGCCGCGCAGCCTCATTGCAGCGTCGTCGCCGGGAATACGGAGATATATCTGAGGCACCTCATCGCCATCAAGCCCGCCTGTATTGGCGATCCTGAAGTTCAGTTTGAGGCCTTCATCCTCCCTGGTAACGCGCAGATGCGAGTACTTGAAATTCGTGTAGCTGAGGCCGTGCCCGAACGGGAAGAGCGGCTTTCCGCCGAAATACATGTAAGTGCGTCCGTGGCGGATATCATAGTCCAGCATATTTGGCAGGTCGAGTATGTCCTTGACCCAGGTCTGGGTGGTGCGTCCGGCGGGGTTGTAGACTCCGAAGATCACATCGGCGAGAGCCGTTCCCGTCTCCTGCCCGCACTGTGTCATATGCACGATGGCAGGGACATTCTCCGCGGTCCAGTTGATGGCATAAGGGAAGCTGCTGATCAGCGCCACCACGGTATTGTGGTTGGCCTGCCAGACCACCTTGATGAGATCCTCCGTATCAAGCTGGAGAGAACGGCGGTCAACTGCTTCGCGGCCATCACCGGGCGCAGTCCCATACGCCCAGGGCGCCTGCACGGACTGCGGGCCCCAGTCGGGGCTGGTCACAGGATGGTTGCCCACGCATACGATTGCAACATCGGCCCAGCGGGCAAGTTCCTGTGCGGAACCGTCGGAGTCCCAGATCTGGAACTTAATCTCGACATCCTCCCCTTCCACAGCATTCTTCAGACCTTGCAAAGGAGAAACCGTATAGGAAGGAAGAGCGCCGTACCAGTCTTTCAGCACTTCCTCGGCGCGGTTGCCGAATACAGCTATCTTCTTGACCTGCTTGCGGTCAAGAGGAAGGAGATTACCTTCATTCTTCAGCAGCACAATTGACTCCCGGGCTGCCAGGAGAGCGGCATCCTTGTGCTCCTGCGTCTCCCAGGGAGCAACGTCCCCGAACTCCATGCTGTCGTACGGACAGGCATCGTCCATAAGGCCGAGACGGAGGGCGGTACGGAGATTGGGACGCACGCATGCGTCGAGCAGTTCATCGGTTATCTTACCTTCCTCGTATGCCTCCTTGATGGTAGGGATCACGAAGTCCAGGAAACGGGTGATGCCCGCCTCCATGCAGATCCGTGCACCTTCCTTCATATCGTCGGCCCAATGGTGCGCGTTAACAAGAAGCGCCAGGGCGCCACCGTCATTGGTGATGGTTCCGTCCATTCCCCAATCGTCCTCAAGGATGTCGTGGATGAATCCGTTGGCCGAGCAAGGCACGCCGTTGTATTTGTTGTACGCACACATGAGGGACCTTGCACCGCCGTCCTTCACACCCTTCCAGAATGCGTATGAGTAATAATCGCGGAAGAGAGCCTCGTCGAACTGCGAATCGGTATACGAGCGCCCGTCCTCATTGCTGTTGGCAAGGAAATGCTTCATCAGAGAGGCTCCACGCCAGTATACAGGGTCTTCGCCCTGGATTCCCCGGGACTCGGCGGCCACAAGTTCGCCGGCGAGGAAAGGATCCTCGCCGAAGCATTCCTCGGTCCTGCCCCAGCGGGGGTCACGTGCAAGGTCGGCGTTGGGCGACCAGAGCATCAGGCACTTGAACGGCTGCTGCGCAGAATAGTATCTGGCCTCAACCGACATCACCTCTCCCATTCTGTAGAGAAGGTCCCTGTCCCAGGTTTCACCCATGCCGTAGCCCTGAGGGAAGGCGGTGCTGTTAACCATGCCCTCGCGGCGGCGCTCATCCCTTGACGCGCCAAGCGGCGGCAAGGTCGTCGCGCCGCCGCGCACAATTCCGTGAATGGCCTCCGTGCTGCCTGTCGAAGGCACGCCAAGACGTGGAACTCCCATACCCTGAAGCGAGGCTATCTTCTCATCGACAGTCATCAGGGAAAGAAGGTTGTCGATGCGTTCCTCAGCAGGGAGCGAAGCATCGCGGAAAGGATACTCCTGGGCGGCAAGGCGCAATTGCGGAAGCAATATCGCCAGGCACAGGAATGCGGCGGAGACTGTACGTTTCATACGATATGTTTTTTAAAGAACTGCGGCAAGCAGATATACGAGGGCGCCCTGCCAGTTGATTGCGATCTCGTTGCGTGAATAGTCGTCCTGCTCGTCGACCCAGTCGGTGGGAGTATGTCCGCCGCCGACAAGATAGCCGGGCCAAGGATCGTCGACGCCGTCGGCGCCGCTCCTGCGGTCATGCGGGTGCATGGGAGGGTTCACGCCCACGCCGGTAACGAATGAACGGTGGTAATAGTTATTGCCGAGAATATATGCGGCAATCCCTTCAATTGTCTCATTATAAACAGGATTCGGGCGGAAGAGGTCAGCGATGTGCAGGTTCATGGCCTGGCGGCATGCGGTACCGTTGCAGCCCCAGTAATACTTCTTGAGAGCACAGCCGTAAGGGTCTTTCTTTGCATTCTCCACAAGACGGTCGGCGCTGGCGACTATGGAGTCGATGACCTTTGCCTGCAGGGCGGGATCCTTGCCGTCCTTGCTGCAGAGGGCGTACGTCCAGAGGCCGAGGTTCGACACCTCGCCCCAGTCCCAGTCGTCCGCCACGGTCCTGGAGCCTATCATGGCCTCAACCTGGGCAAGATAGTGGGAATCGCCGGTTGCAGCCCACATTTCGGCTGCAGCCCAGAGGCGGTCGTCGGGATCGGTCGTCCAATATGAGCCGGTGGAGAAGTCGCCCTGGTCGAAGACTTTGTCTTCCGGATGGGCCTCCAGATATGCGTAGCTGCGTTTTGCAGCCTCGAGGCACTTGTCGGCATATGCGCTGTCGTAAGGACGGAAGCGCACTGAAGACATGGCCATCACGGCAGCGAAGTCCGCTGTTGCTGCGGAACTCCATACGGTGAAGAAGCGGTCCGCGTCATCGTCCTCCGGCATGATGAAACCGGAGAATGCCTGGCGGGTAAGCTTGTGGGACACACGGCCGCTGCCGTCGGAATACTCCATCTTGAGAAGGAAGTCTGTCTCCCATTTAAGTTCCTCGAGATACTCGGGATAACCGGGAGCAGTTTCAGGAAGATCCAGGCCAACTGCCTTGATCTTTTCGGCAAAATGGTCCCAGGCATAGAAAAGCATGCCCATGGTGATTCCGGCGTTGACGGTATATTTGCCAAAGTCGCCGGCATCGTGCCAGCCGCCCGTACCGTCCTTGCGGTTAAGGTTGGCGGCAAGCTGTTCCTTGGTAAGCACGGGCGAATCCGCATCCACATATGCGGTGCGCCCGTCGTTCAGGTGGCAGGCGTCGATATGGTAATGGTTTCCGTTGTAGTCCGCATCGACCTCCATTCCGCATCGCCAGAGATAGAATGCGCGGAAGGCAGTACGGAAGTTTTCCTGTTGGGATGATGAGGTGGCAGCACCGGGAGCCGTGCCAGTCTGGCTGCAGCCTGCAAGTGCCACAGCTGCCAAAAGAATGATAAGCAGTTTTTTCATATAGCTATGTGGTTACAAATCAACTGCAATATACAAATGTTTTTGCGATTTTCACTTCGTCTTCTCCTGTTTTTAACGGGTTCGGCAACCTTGCTTCCAGCGCGGACTGATGATTTGGCAAATGAAAGAAAAATCCATAATTTTGCACTCCTTATTAATAATCGAAACGATAATGGAAAAATCCTACATGAATCCCGACTACCAGGCTCCGGAAGCAATGGTCGTCACTATCGGGAACTCAAACGTAATCTGTGCTTCCCCTTACACCGTCAACGACCCCTGGGCCGGAAACACTGAAGAAGAATGGTAATTGAAGGAGGAAGAAAAATGAAGAAGTTCTTTATGCTTTTCGCAGCTGCAGCAGCTGCATTCTGCCTTGCATCATGCAGCAAGTCAGCGATTGACAACACGACAGACGGCATTATCCTCAATATAAAGGTGGCTGATCTCAACGGCCCTGCAACAAAGGCTGTGAAGACAGGCTGGACAAGCGGCGACAAGATCAACGTCTGGTATGACCTCAACGTTTCCGAGGACCCTGACCTCGTTATCGTATATGACGGGAAAGACTGGATAATTGACGAATCCGCAACGTTGAGCGGCAAGCTCCCTGATGCAGAAGGCAAGATCAAGTACCTCTTCGAGGGTTACAATGACCTGTCGTCATACAGCAGTTACAATTGGGGCATGCAGACATTCAGAGGTACTGCAAACCTTGTTTTCGCTCAGGACTACTATAAGCCCGTATATTACACATACTCAGGAAACGTCCTGAAGTTCGAAATCTCAAACTGGGTTCCGATGTCCGGCATCCAGGTTGTCGTCACCGGCATCGACCCTGAAGATTATCAGCTCAAGTGCGACAGGCTGCAGATGTTCTCCGAAATAAACATTTACCCTGAAGAGACCTTGCTGACCAACGTGGGCTACGATGAATATACCGACGGTGTAGCCAATGAGGACGGAACCGCATTCTATTTCAGCACAACCGATTCCGCCGGCACCGCTGCAGACTACACGTTCACAATCAAAAACTCAATAGGAATCGAATACTCATACACCGTCACCGGCAAGACCATCGCCAACGGCAAATTCACAGCCATCAAGATACCTGTATCAAAATTCAAATACTAGCAACTGAAAACGGTTCTGGAACTCCAGGACCGTTTTTTAATCATTTTCTCTCCGGCATGACAAGAACCGCTCCCCTTCTCACCGCCTTCGCATCGGCGGTCATCCTCGCCTGCAGCTGCGGCGTAACACCAAAGAACGCATCGCCGCTTTACGTGGTGGCAACCGACTACGCCCCCGCCGACGGCGTCACCGACGTCGCCGACATGCTCCAGAAGATGATAGACGCCAACCCGCGCAGGACCATCATGTTCCCCGACGGAACATATCTGCTCTCCCACCCCATTGCAACTCCCGCCGACCCGATGAAGGCAGTGCACATAAAGATGGGGAACTTCGCCATCCTCAAGGCGGATGAGAACCGCTGGAACGGCGACGGCGCAATTCTTAAACTGGGAGGCAAGGACCCTGCAAACAACATCACGACTCCCGGCAGCAACTACGGCATCGAGGGCGGCATCATCGACGGCAGCGACATTGCCGACGGCATCAGCATCGACAGCGGCCGTGAGACCCGCATCACCGGCGTTTCGATAAAGAACACCCGCATCGGCATCCACATCAAGCACGGAGCCAACAGCGGTTCGTCAGACAGCGACATACGCGACGTGAACATCACCGGCAACCGTACCAAGGAAGCAATTGGCGTACTCATCGAGGGCTTCGACAACACCTTCACCAACATGCGCATCTGCCACACTCATACAGGCATATGGTGCAAGTCGGCGGGCAACAGCTTCAAGAACATCCATCCCCTTTACGGCATGGGCAACGGCAACTACCCCGAGAGCCGCGCATTCGTCGTGGAGATGGGGAACAACTGGTTCGACTACTGCTACAGCGACCAGTTCGCCAAGGGTTTCGTCCTCTCCGACGGAGTGGAGGTCAACCTGGTCAACTGCTTCGCGTACTGGTACACCGGCAACGTGCCTTTCCAGACAGCCATCGAGTGCGAAGGTGCCTTTGACTCACTGGTTTACGGCTTCCATGCAGGCTTCTCCGACTCATGCGCAAAAGTGGCCCTGCTCACCGGATCCACCGAAGGCAAGGGCCACTTTTACGACACTTACATGAGCGACCGCGAAATGTCGGCGGACGACGTAAGCGCTCAGTTCAGCAAATAATCTACTGCTTAAGATTGATGAAGGGCAGCGCGCCGCCGCCGTTGTACTCGGGCAGCTTGCCGTCCCACTTCTCGATTGCATCCTGACGGACAAGAAGTTCGTTCAGCGATGCTGCCACGGTGCGGTTGTAATATGCCTCACCGTCTGCCTGGATGCGCAGCGCCTCGGCTTCTCCCTGAGCCTTTGCGATTGCGATCTTGGCATTGGCCTCGGCCTGCTTTACAAGGTTCTCGGCCTTGAGGCTCTCCTGTATTGCCTGGTTCTTGGCCTCGATGGCTGCGGAGAGCGACTGGGGAGGAGTGATCTGTGAGGTGAACTCAGTGACGATGAAGCCTTCCTGACCGAGTGATTCGTCAAGCATGCTCCTCACCTCAGCCTCGAACTTTGCACGTGAAGCCATGAGTTCGTCCGATGTATAATTATTAGCTGTAATACGATATGCGTCGTACACGCATGTGCGCATGTAACCACCTTCGATTTCGTGCAGCGAGCGCCTGTACTTGGAGAATATGTCGCTTGCCATGTCGCGGTTGATCTGGTATGCGAGGACAGGGTCCATCGTAAACGCGGCGGCGTCTTTGGTTGTTACATTGAACGGCTGGTAATCAACACGTTGAATATATACAGGGTATGTATACACCGAGGTTGTGATGGGGTTGAAGAAGGTAAAACCGCTCACAGGGGTGGTAACGAGCTTGCCCTGGTCGGTCACCGAGAATTTCTTGAACTTGATGCCGACTTCGCTGTTGTCGACCACGGTGCAGCAGGAGCAGGACAGGATGATGGCTATGCCGAGACCTATGCCGACCTTGAGAAGGATTGATGCTGTTTTTGTCATAGTTACTTGATGATTAACATTGCCAAGATACTAATTTAAGAGACAAACGGCAATATTGCTTATCGGAAAATTATTAATTTTGCGTTGATATGGATGACAAAAGGAACAACTTTCAGAAACGCAGATGGATTGTGAGGGTTTTCAACACCCTTCTCATCGCGGCCTTCGTTCTCGTAATAGTATTCAACGCCAAGGCAATGCCGGCATGGCTGATCGTGCTGATCGCCCTCGCGTCGATATTGCTGCTTCTCGGCGGACGCATATTCTGCGGATACTTCTGCCCGGTAGGCCTCACGCTGGACTTCGTCTACTGGCTGTCGCGGAAGATGCACGTGCGCATCCTGAAGCGTTCCGACAAGTGGAACCGCTTCATCCGCTGGTTCAAGGCGTTCTTCCTTGTATTCTACACGGTGCTCCACTTCGTGCTGGGCATCGACCCCGGATGGTTCCTGGTGGTGCTGCTCGTGGTCACGGCCCCCTTCATCGCAAGGTTCTGGTGCACCTTCTGCCCTGTCGGCACCGTTCTCGGGCTCTTCAACAGGGTGAGCCCGATGAAGCTGAAAAAGAGCACAGGCGGCTGCATCTCATGTTCGTCATGCTACCATAACTGTCCCATGCAGAGCCGCATGGTGATGATTCAGAAGAAGGACGGCCCCACCCGTGCCGGCGACTGCATCTTCTGCGGCGAGTGCATAGGCGAATGCCCCGGAGAGGGCACCATCTCGCTCCGGCTGTTCGGCAGGACGATCTGCCAGTCGCGCCGCAGGAACCACGCCAAGAGAGGCGGTATACCCACGGCGGCAGGTGTGGAGAACGCGCTGCCGAACGTATACGAGATAACCAGGGAAACGCCCTGCTGGCATGCATCCAGGCTTTCGGAGCACTACGGCTCCAACATCTTCCTCAAGCGGGAGGACCGCCAGAAGGTGCGCTCGTACAAGATACGCGGAGCGTACAACAAGATCAAGTCGCTGAGCGACGAAGATCTTGCAAAGGGCGTTGTCTGCGCCTCTGCGGGCAACCACGCCCAGGGTGTCGCATACTCCTGCGCAAAGCTTGGCATAAAGGGATCCATCTTCATGCCGGAGACCACTCCGGGGCAGAAGATCGACTCGGTGAAATACTTCGGAAAAGACAATGTAGAGATACGCCTCACAGGTCACACCTTCGACGAGGCCGCCGCTGCCGCCAAGGCTTATGCAGCGGAGAGCGGCGCCACTTTCATCCCACCGTTCGACGATCCGGAAATCATTGAAGGCCAAGGCACTGTGGCATACGAGATTATTGATGCACTGAAGAAGAAAAACATCACCCTCGATTATGTTTTCGTACCCATAGGAGGCGGCGGACTGGCATCGGGAGTAGGACTTTATTTCAAGCATGCCTCCCCCACCACAAAGATAATTGGCGTCGAGCCCGCAGGGGCTGCGAGCATGAAGGCCGCCTTTGCTGAAGGCCATCCGGTAACCCTGGAGAACATCGACACATTTGTGGACGGAGCGGCAGTGGCCCGCGCCGGCAACACGACATACAAGGTATGCAGGGAGGTGCTCGCCGACATCGTCACAGTTCCGGAAAGCGAGGTCTGCAAGACCATGCTCGGATTCTACAACAAGAAGGGCATCGTGCTCGAGCCCGCGGGCGCGCTCAGCGTGGCCGCCCTCGAGCAATGCAAGGAGATGATTGCAGGCAAGAATGTCTGCTGCATACTTTCCGGCAGCAACAACGACGTTGCACGCATGGCTGAAATCCAGCGGCGCGCAAATCAATAAATATCCAGAAACCGCAATATTTATTCACAAAGCCACATACAGAGTGTGGCTTTTATTTATTTAAATAACCCTTTGCACTTTTACGGATATTTTTATAAATTCGCATTTAGGAGTGGAATTTCCGAAAACTATTTACAAACACATATATTACACTAATCAATTCATCTTATTCAATGCTTATGAAAAGGAGAAAACTATTGAATGTGATCGGACTCCTGGCAGTTCTGCTGCTTATGCCCGTTCACTCTTTTGCACAGAATCTCCGCGTTGAAGGCAAGGTATTGGATGAGCACGGCGAAAGCGTGATAGGCGCCGGAGTGGTGATTCAAGGAACAACAACCGGAACAATCACCGACTTCGACGGCAACTTCACGCTGTCGGTTCCGAGCGGAACCGTGCTCGAGATATCATGCCTCGGCTATGAGACGCAGCAGATTCAGGTTACCGGAAAAAGCATTACCGTCAAGTTGGCGGAGGATTCCCATCTTCTTCAGGAGTCCGTGGCAATCGCCTACGGCCAGCAGAAGAAGGTCACCATCACCGGTGCCGTATCTGCAGTGAGCGGCGAGGGACTTCTCAAGGCTCCCGTGGCCAACGTGGCCAACGCACTTCAGGGAAACCTCCCCGGTGTATCCGCAGTACAGGCATCAGGTATGCCTGGAGACGATGAGCCCGTGATCCGCATCCGCGGTATCGGTTCGCTCAACAGCGCCGAGCCCCTCGTACTCGTCGACGGCGTCGAGCGTCCCTTCTCACAGTTGGACCCCAACGAGATCGAGAGTATCTCAGTCCTCAAGGACGCATCTGCAACGGCAGTGTTCGGTGTGCGCGGTGCAAACGGTGTCATCCTCGTAACCACCAAGCGTGGTACAACAGGTAAGGCTTCCGTAACCGCAACCATCAACACCGCAGTCCAGACAATCTCGAAGTTCATCGACTTTGCTGATTCCTACACCTACGGCCAGATGTGGAACTACACCGCCATCACCGACGCCCTCCCCATGAGCCAGTGGCCCGGTTCAGTCAACATCGCCGACTATACCCCCTATGCCGACACAGGTATCCGCTTCACCCAGGATGTCATGGAGCACTTCCGCACAGGCGACATGCCCAAGACATTCCCCAACATGGACTGGATCAACTACATCATGAACGACACGGCATGGCAGGAGCAGGCCAATGTGAACGTCAACGGCGGTACCGACAGGGTAAGATATTTCGTATCTGCCGGTTTCCTCAACCAGGATTCACTCTTCAAGACCTTCTCAAGCGACAAGCACGAGACCTTCGACTATCAGCGTCTCAACTACCGTGCTAACCTCGATATCGACGTAACCAAGCGCAGCCAGATCTCCATCACCCTCGGCGGACGCATGCAGAACCGCAACACCATGGGTGGCGGCGAAGGCTTCATCTTCCGTTACCTTCAGGGCGCTACTCCTTACGCAGGCTCAGGTATCGACGAGATGGGCCGTCACGTTGTCTCAGACCCCAACCTCGTTGGTCCCTTCGACCGTGACGCCCTTTCAAACTACTACAACCTCGGTTACATGAACGAGAGCACCAACGTGCTCAACTTCGACCTCCAGTACAAGCTTGACCTCAGCGACCTCACTCCCGGTCTCGACTTCAAGGTAAAGGCATCCTACAACTCCGACTACACCGCACAGAAGAACCGCGAGAACGGCTTCGGTACCGGCGTGGAGTACATCGCCACTATAGTTGACGGCCAGGAAGTCCTCCGCAAGGAAGGCGTTACATGGCCTACACCTTACAGCGAGGGCAAGTGGGGCAACCGCAACTGGTACACCGAGGCAAGCTTCAACTACGCACGCAGCTTCGGCCAGCACAACGTAGGCGGGCTCCTCCTCTACAACCAGAGCAAGACATATTATCCCTGGGATTCAGACGGCAGCCTCTACCAGTCTATCCCCAAGGGTTACGTAGGACTTGTAGGACGTGTCACTTACGACTACGCCACCAAGTACCTCCTCGACTTCAACATCGGTTACAACGGATCCGAAAACTTCGCACCCGGCAAGCGTTACGGTCTCTTCCCTTCAGTATCTGTAGGTTGGATTCCTTCACAGGAGCCCTGGTGGGAAGGCATCAGGAAGTACATCGGCTACCTCAAGATCCGCGGTTCATACGGTATCGTAGGTAACGACAGCACCAACGGTGCACGTTTCCTCTACCTCCCCGGCGCATGGCAGTTCTATGCAGGAAGGATGACCACCAACCCTCAGGAGCGTGGTGCGAACTTCGGTACCAGCGGCAACTGGCTGCAGGCTGTCAAGGAGCTTACCTCAGGTAACCCCAACGTTACATGGGAGACCGCAAGGAAGATCAACGTCGGTGTCGACGCCGCATTCTTCAGAGACCGTCTCCATACTTACGTTGACTTCTTCTGGGAGGACCGCAAGGACATCCTCGTAAACAACGGCTCCACCCTGCCTGCAGTTACATCACTTCCTGCAAGCTACGTAAACCAGGGCCGCGTGAAGAACCACGGTTATGAAATCACAGTGAACTGGGAGGACAAGAAGGGCGACTTCCGCTACAACATCTCCCCCAGCATGTCATTTGCAAGGAACAAGGTCATCGAGATGCTCGAGGTCGAGCCCATGTACGCATACCTCAAGCACACCGGTCTCCCCGTAGGCCAGCCTTTCGGTTATGAACTCTTTGAGTTCTACCAGCCCGGCACAGAGGAGCGCTACCAGGCAGCATACGGCACTCCCATCCCCGACCAGATGTACGACATCAAGTACGGTGACTGTGTCTATGTCGACCTCAACGGCGACGGTGTCATCGACAACAACGACCAGCATGCACTCGGCTACACATCAATCCCCGAGCTCACCTACTCGCTGAATGCTTCATTCCACTGGAAGGGACTCGACTTCTCAATGCTGTGGATCGCCGCCGACCATGTAAACCGTACACTCAACGGATACTTCCGCGACCAGTTCGGTTCAACCAACACCTCGGCCCTCACCCAGTGGGTAGCCGACAACTCATGGACCGAGAGCAACCCCAACGCCATCCTGCCCCGTATCTCATTCACCAACAGAGTCCACAACAACCACGACTCAAGCGCATGGATGATCAATTCAAGGTACGCACGTCTCAAGAACCTCGAGATCGGCTACACCTTCAACAAATCGGCGAAGATGGAATTCTTCAACTACATCCGCGTTTACCTTTCAGGTCAGAACCTCCTTACCTTCTCAAGGTTCGACGGCAACGACCCCGAGGCTCCCGGACAGGGTCTCGACTATGGTGTGCGCTACCCTATGACCCGTGTATTCAACATCGGTGCACAGTTTAACTTCTAATGCAGAATGGACATGAAAAAGAATTTGAATATACTGCTGGTTCTTGTCATCAGCTCTGCCATGTTCTCGGCTTGCGTAGAAAAGTTCGCCATTGGTGACGCTTTCCTTGAGAAGGCTCCCGGCGTCGAAGTCAACATCGACACCGTGTTCACCAGCGCAGAATATACCCGCAACTTCCTCTGGAGCGCATACGGACAGCTTTACTGCACCTACACATCAGGTAACATGATGAACGGTGCCCCCATCGATGTGCTCTCTGACTCATATCAGTGCTATGTAAGCTGGGGCGGCCCTATCCAGAGCTACTATCCCGGCTCACTTACCGAGAATGCCCAGGATACCGACGACGGTAACTTCCAGGGCAAGTTCTCATACTCCACCAAGAGTGTCACCTCAGAATCAGGCGGCCGCGTTTCAATCTACGAGACCGTGCGCAAATGCTGGCAGATCATCGAGAACATCGACAAGGTTCCCGACATGAGCGATCAGGAGAAGAGCCGCATCCGCGGTGAGGCTTACACCATCATGGCAAGCCGCTACTTCGATGCATTCCGCAACTTCGGAGGTCTCTGCCTTGCAAGAAAGGCATACGAGGTCGGTGAAGACTTCACCGCCGGCCGTTCTACCGCAAAGCAGACCGTCGAGTTCATCGACACCCTCTGCCAGAAGGCCATCGCCGAGCCGGGATTCATCTGGAACATCCCCAACGAGGACATCGGCCAGTGGTCAGGACGCCTCACCCGCGCTTCTGTAAAGGCTCTCCGCGCAAAGCTGTGGATGTTTGCTGCATCTCCCCTCTTCAATGACGACAAGCCTTATATGGAGTACGCACCCGAGAAGGTCACCGAGTTCACCAACATCGAGCATGTATGGTTCGGCGGCAAGGATCCCAGCCTCTGGCAGAAGTGCCTCCAGTGCTGCGACGACTTCTTCAATGACAATGCGGCAAACGGCAACTACTACCAGCTGATTCAGCCCGCATCCCAGGACGAGGCAGGTTACAGAACCGCATACCGCAGGGCTTACAGATACCGCAACGACGAGACCCACCACGAGAAGATATTCGACGTACATCCCACACAGCTCATGTCAAGCTCAGTCACCGACGGCAACGTCAACAACGGCTGGGGCTGGGGCTGGGCAGGCTTCGCACTCGACTGTCTCCGCCAGGGCGGCGCCGTTCCTACCAACGAGCTGATGGAATGCTTCGGTATGCAGGACGGACGCATGTTCCCCTACTCCGACATCTACGGTCCCGGCAAGAACCCCGAGGGCTACGACATGTTCGCTGACCGCGACCCCCGTCTGTATGAGACAATCTCTGTTCCCCGCCAGTCACTGCCCGCAGGCTTCGACTACGCAGGTCAGAAATATGCCGACATCTGGTACGGCGGTGCAATGTACTACAATCAGAACAAGTTCGGCGACGCCAATGCCGACGACGCACGCTCAGGTTACAGAAAGTACAAGTGGATGCTCGACTACGATGCAGCCAAGATGGACGACGAGTACATCGGCTGCGCATACATCCGCCTCGCTGAAATGTACCTCATCCGTGCTGAAGCACGTGCAGAGACCGGCGACGCTGTCGGTGCACTCGAAGACCTCAACGTTGTACGCAGCCGCGTAGGTCTTGGCCGCATCGAGCAGAAGAACCCCGAACTCAACCTCTACTCTAACAAGGATAAGCTCATCGACGTGATCCTCAACGAGCGCAACTGCGAGATCGGTGCTGAATGTGGCGACCGTCTGTACGACATGGTACGCCGCAAGCGCCAGGATCTCTTCACCAAGCCTCTCCACGAGATCAGAATCTATCGTCTCGACGAAAACGGCAACCGCCTTACCGAAGGCGACCAGAGCTGGGATCCCTCGACGCCCTGGCCGAAGTTCGAATACGAGAAGCCTCAGATCCAGGTCGGCGCACGCCGCTGGTGGGAGCCCGGCTTCTGGAGTAACAAGTGGTATCTCGATCCCGTTTCCCGCGTAGAGGTACAGAAGGGATATGGTCTTACTCAGAACCCTGGTTGGTAGTAATTGAAAATATCGCTATTATGAAAATACATAATATAATTATATGTGGCTTGTTGGGGCTCTGCGCAGTTCCGGTGGCAGCCAATGCTCAGGTCGAGCTGAACGACAAGAAGGTTCAGACCGTCGACATGGGCTACGGCCAGGAGGTTTCCGAATTCCTCACCACTGCAGCGGCTTACACCATCACCGCTGAAGAACTGAGCCATACCTCAGCAATAAGCCTTGCCGACGCTCTCTACGGCAAACTGCCCGGACTGATCGCAGTACAGAACACAGGCTTCAAGGGAGAAGAGAACAGAGGAGCCTCATTCAACATCCGTGGCGTCCAGACCACAGGTGAAAAAGACATTCTCATCCTCGTCGACGGCCAGGAGCGCCCCATCGACCGCCTTACGGTCGAGGAGGTTGAAAGCGTGACCGTTCTCAAGGATGCTGTCGCCGTTGCCCTCTACGGACACGAAGGTATCAACGGTGTACTCCTTGTGAAGACCAAGAAAGGCCAGCCCGACAGCGGATTCAACGTAAAGGTCGGCGCTTCACACAAGATTCAGTTCGACCCCGAGATGGCCGAGATGGTAAGCGCATACGACTATGCTACCGCACTTAACAAGGCCATGGTCAACGACGGAAATACAGAGGCATACACTGCAGCCGAACTCCAGAAGTTCCAGGATGGCAGCGATCCTTTCGTATATCCCAACATCGACTGGAAGAACGAGATATTCAAGGCTGCAGCCGGCGAGACCAACGCATTCGTTTCAATGTACGGCGGCTCAGACAAGGTGGAGTACTACTCTCAGCTCGACTACACTGATGCAAGAGGCCTCTACGAAGATCTCTCAAACAACGACTGGAGCTCACAGCTGAGATACTCCAAGGCCAACATCCGCACCAACGTGGACTTCCAGGTTACGAAGACCACAAGGGTGAAGACCCACCTCCTTGCAATCTTCATGGAGACCAACGGCGTTCCCAACGTCAACTCCAACGATGCATGGTGGCACCTTTACAAGGTTCCCGCACTGGCATTCCCTATCAAGACAGCCGGTGGCGTATGGGGCGGCAGCCAGACATACGGTGACTTCAACCTCATCGCAAAGTCACAGGGCGCAGGCTACACGAAGAGCCATCAGCGTCAGATCTGGGCCGACATCACACTCGAGCAGGATCTCCCCTTCATCATTGAAGGACTCACATTCTACGCAGGCGGTGCATACGACAACTCTTCCAACACCATCGAGAACCGCACAAAGGGTTATCAGTATGGCTGGAACTACTATTCTAACGGCGCAATGCAGGAGGCTGTCATGGGTACTGTGGAGGACAAGCTCGTCTTCAACCACTGGGTTGACTCACAGTGGCGCATCGGCACAGTCAATGCAGGACTCAAGTATGCCAAGAATTTCAAGAACGGCGACAACCTTCTTGTAAACGGCGGATACAACATGAAGAGCGAGGTACGTGATGGCCAGAGCCACACATGGTACCGTGAGAACTGGGCCCTCGCAACCCACTACGACCACAACGAGAAGTTCGCAGCCGACCTCGTGCTCGCAATGAACGGTTCAAACCGCTCATACCCTGCAAAGTGGGCGTTCTCACCCACCCTCGGTCTCGCTTACATCTATGCAAACAACCCCAATGCCGGATTCCTCACCTACGGTAAGCTCCGCGCATCTGCAGGTATGCAGCATACCGACTATGTTCCCGCAGAAGGTCTCTGGCTCGCAAAGTGGAGCAATTCACACGGCCAGTTCAGCTACGGCAACAACTTCCAAACTTCATGGGGCGCATTCCTTACCCAGTTCCCTACCACCAACTTCAATCAGGAGACTGCCTACAAGGCAAACTTCGGTACCGACTTCAGGATTGCAAACTGCCTCGACCTCTCAGTTGACGCCTTCTATCAGCAGCGCCGCAACATCCTCGTAAGCGCAAGCTCACTGAATTCAGACGTTGTCGGAATCCAGTCGGCATACGACGACAAGGGTGCAGTGCAGAGCTACGGTATCGACGCCGGCCTCCGCTTCTCAAAGCACTTTGACAACAGGATCGGCATCAACTTCGCCGGTAACGTATTGTTCGCCAGGAGCGAGGTCATCGACTGGATCGAGAATCCCGCATATCCCAACCTCTCAGTGATCGGCACACCTGCAGACGCTTCACGCGGCCTCATCGCCCTCGGACTCTTCCAGTCTCAGGCCGAGATCGACGAAAGCCCTCTCCAGGAGTTCGGCCAGGTCAAGGTCGGCGACATCAAGTACAAGGATGTCAACGGTGATAACGTCATCAACGAGAACGACTTCGTTGCAATGGAGAACGGCAGTGCATTCCCTTCTCTGAACTACGGCTTCACAATCGGATTCTCATACAAGGAGTTCGGTATCAACGCCACATTCCAGGGCGCAGCAAGCCAGATCAAGAACTACATGAGTGTCGACGGTATGTGGGGAGCATTCTCCGACAACCGCAACATGTCACAGGAGTACTACAACAACTGCTATGATGTGGCAGGTGCAGCAGCAATCTATCCCAGACTCTCTACTGCAAAGGTTGCCAACAACAACCAGCCTTCATCACTGTGGTATCACGATGTAAACTGGTTCAAGATGCGCGACTGCGAAGTTTACTACAAACTCCCTCAGCGTCTGCTCGATCAGCTCCACTCACAGGAGATCAAGCTGTACATCCAGGGCCAGAACCTTCTTTGTTTCGACAATGTTCCCGGCATGGATGCTGAAAACCTCAACACAGGCTATCCTGTGATGAAGGCAGTGAACCTTGGACTTTCTATAGTATTCTAAAACGATTGAATTATGAGACTAGACAAAATATGCTTGTTCATACTTGCCGGTGCAATGCTCGCTTCATGTGTAGACCTCAACTACACCGAGCAGAACACACGCGACGAGGAATGGTCATACGAATACTTCGGTGAAGGTATCAAGAACATGGTGTTCGACGCATATGCCATGGTATACAACAACGAGTTCGAGAGCAACAGCGCCTACTTCCTTGCAGGAGCAACGGACGAGGGCATGTATGCACTCGAGGCCGGTGCGATCAACAACTATGTGAACGGTGGCTGGAGCCCGGCAAACCCCTACTCCAACACCTGGACAAAGTCCTACAGTGCAATTGCTGAAATCTGCATGTATCTTGAGAACCTCGAGAAGGCCGACATCTCTGAATGGAAGTACAATTCAGAGTACAGCAACTGGCAGCAGCAGCTGGAGCTCTTCCCTTACGAGCTCCGCTTCCTCAGGGCTTACTTCTACTTCGAGCTTGTCAAGGCATACGGCAACGTTCCCCTGGTTACCACGACCCTCACGAACGGTCAGGCAAACAACATGGAGATGGCTTCCGCAGAAGACGTCTTCAAGTTCATCGTGGATGAAATCGACGCCATCGAGCCTTATCTGCCCGTATCTTATCTCACCGAGGTAGGTTCAGAGATCGGACGTGCAACAAAGGTCGCTGCGCTCGCCCTCAAGGCTCGCGCCCTCCTCTATGCAGCATCTCCCCTCTTCAACCCCACCGGCGACAAGTCAAAATGGGCTGACGCAGCAGAAGCCTGCAAGGTCATCCTCGACCACGCATCAGAGTGGGGCCTCAGCCTCAGCGCCTACGGCTCACTCTGGGGACATGACGCTTTCTTCAACTCTGAGTTCATTCTCGGCATCGGCCGTGGTGAGAGCAATGCTTTTGAGAAGGCCAACTACCCAATCGGTGTTGAGAATGGTTCTACAGGCAACTGTCCAACCCAGAGCCTCGTTGACCAGTATGAGTATGCTGAGACAGGCAAGACCTTCGGCGAGACTAACCCTGGTTCTATCGACCTGGCAAACTCAAATCCATACGAAGGCCTCGATCCTCGCTTTGCTCTTACCGTTGTCAAGAATGGAGATGAGTGGCCAAGCAATGGTACTCAGAAGAAGGTTATGGAAACCTACGTAGGTGGCTTCAACGCAGCTCCTAAGTATGGCGCTACTCCTACCAGCTATTATTTGAAGAAGTATGTCGATGGTGCTTGTGTTACCACAGCAGATAACCAGACCAGCCGTCGTCACACC
>JAZUFA010000050.1:0-79503 GCA_045640445.1 Candidatus Cryptobacteroides sp.
AATCGGCAGCTTTATTTTTTACTCATGAAAAACTTCGCGGGGCTTAGCCTTAGCGGCCGGGGCCGCCGGCCCCGTTGAGCGCTCCTCATGAGCTTCTCGGAAGCTCAACTAATTTTATTTAGATTTCAAACATAGGGACTAAGTTGCCTTTGGGATGTGTATGTGCTTCGATGGTGGCATATTCACCTTTTTCTAATAATTCATTTTCAGGGCCAGTCAAGTAAACATTTTTGTCTGTTCCTTCTGCTAATGAAGTTTTATGTTTCTGGCCAACCCTAAAGCCATGTTCAAGGCCATTTTCTTCTGTTATATCATATGCCTCTTCCATTTTTGAAACCACGGCATCTGACGGGACAGAAACAGCAGTTTTAACCTCGTTTGTAGGTGTCGTTCCACCTGCTCTATTGGTTTTCTTGATATCTTTTTCCTCTTTATAGTCAAGAACTAAATAATTCTTTCCATCATCAATACCATCAGTCCCTATATAGTTACCTAACATATTGTAGTAATCGCCGGCCAAGCAACCATCCGGATCCACCTTATTCACCGGATTATTCCCGCAGTAGTTGTACGGGGACATTCCGAAGTACTTGTGCGCCAGGGGGTCGATGGCGTTCCAGCGGCCGACGTAGGCGTCGTAGTAGCGGGCGCCGAAGTCGAAGAGGCTGAGATAAGTGTAAGTCATCGTTCTTCCGTCCGCGCTGTCTTTTGCGGACATGGGAAAATTAAGAATATTGTATTACAAAACAAAGCAGCACTCAAAACTTATTGAAAAAAGCACATAACTCAATAGGTCTCGCTTCGGGGGTCGGCATACAGATTTTGCTACAAAATCGAGCCGAAACATAGCAAAATGCCAGAATTCATATCAGATTGCTACGTTTTGGTCGTTAAACGTAGCAAAAACTGAGGAATGTTGACTTTTTGCTACGTTCGGAGGCGATATCGTAGCATTTTCCGACTCAGAGGCCGAGTCTGCCAAACTTATTGCTTTCGTCGCCAAGAATAGTCCAAGTTTGTGTTCTGAAGGGGGAATTACTATCGAAACTGACCTGGGGGAGGGGGGAATACGATTTTACAATTTTGTAAAATATGACGATATTCGCGGTGAAGAACTGATGATGCAATTATGTGCGTATTTTCCATGAAACGGTTTTCACTGATAATCCTGGCGGGTATCGCTCTGGCTGCATGCGGTCCTGCACCCGAGAAACCTGTTGCCACAATAGGCATAGTAACCGATATACATTATTACCGCGACCGGGAGCCTGGCGGGAGCCGTTATTATGCTCTCTCAAAGGCGAAGCTTGCCGAGGCTGTGGATGTTTTCAATGAACAGGGGGTGGACTTCACCGTTTCCCTTGGTGATACCTTCGACCCCGATCCCGACACATATCAGGACATTGCCGATGAATTCGCAAGGCTCGATGCGCCGGTTTACAAGGTCCTTGGCAACCACGACTGCATAGCTCCATATGGCAGCGAAGAGCAGAATGCCGTCATGTCACTTCTGGGGATTGAAAATCCGTATTATTCTGTAAAAGGCCCGGGCAACCTGAGACTGTTATTCATAGACGGCAACGATGTTTCCATTCAGTCCACTGCTCCAGGGACTCCCGAAAGGGCTTTGGCCGAGAACAGGCTACAGGAATTGGCAGATTCGGACGAACCATATGCCCGGTCATACAACGGAATGCTGTCTGAAGAACAGATACAATGGCTCGTATCCGAGCTTGACGCCGCCAGCAATGCTTCCGAAGAGGTGCTGATCTTCAGCCATATGCCCATGGAACCACGGGATATCGATGCAGCACTCTGGGACGGAGAGAAGATAGATTCGCTGGTGCAGTCCTATCCGAATGTGCGTGCCGTCCTTTCAGGTCATCACCACAGCGGAGCCAGTCACAGTTCAGGAAAGATCATGCACTACACGTTCCGTGGAATGATCGAAGGGACAGGCAACCATTACGGTATCGTACGCATATACAAAGACAGTATAGACGTTACCGAATACCCTCAGTAGGCTCAGTTCTCGATCTGGTCGATGATTTCGGTGCAGGTGCGGATGATCTTGCGGTCCATCCTGTAGCCGATGAGGCCGCCTGCCACGAGTCCGATAAGCATACCCACGACCATAGGAAGGGCAAGCTTCTTTTCCTCAACATGGAGAAGGACTTCGGCTATCAGCCAACCGGCCCAGAACACAATTATTACGAAAGCCCATTTGATCCACCCGGCGTAGTGCTCCTTCATCTCACGCACATGCTTGCTGAACTCGAGCATGTCACAGTTTGAGAGGTCAGCACCCTGCACCTTGTGGTTGAACTTCCAGTCGAGGAAGATGCAGAGTACCATCATGAGCATGGTTGCGATGGTGAAGGCCCATGATGCATTTACCACCGGATTATAGTGGAAGATGAAGGGGGCCGTGATGAGTACAAACACACCGCAGGCTACACTCCAGCCGACAGTTCCCCTCATCGAGCGGACCTTGCCGCCCATGGCCTCACGCATCAGCTTGTCGTTGATGATCTCCTGACTTTCAAGTCTTTCCTTGAGCTGCTGATAGTCAGCACGCATCTGCTCAAGAGTATAGTTATTCTCTTCCATTGCTCATTTGTTTTAATTGTTCACGAATGCGGACAAGTTTCACAGAAACGTTGTCGGCTGAAATTCCCACTATCTGTCCGATTTCATCATAGCTGATGCCTTCCAGCCAAAGCAGGACTATGCTGCGGTCAACCAGCCCGAGGCGGTTGATGCGCTCATAAAGCTGCTTTGTCTGAAGCGCCCTGTCGCTCACATCCTCGAAGGGATCGATGTCGACACTCAGAGGAACATGTTCTCCGGCGCGCTTCTTTTTTCTGTCGGCATTGATGCAGGTGTTGAGGGCTATGCGGTATATCCAGGTCCGCACACTCGACTCGCCGCGGAACGAGTCGAAACCCTGCCAGAGTTTGACGAGTACTTCCTGGAAAAGGTCGTCAATCTCCTGGCGATCCTTTGAGAACATATAGCAGACCGTGTAGACGGTTGCCTTGTGTTCCCGGACCATAGTGGTGAATTTCTGCTCTTTCGTTTCCATTTTTCTTATCATTCACTTCAATAGACAACGGAAGTCAGGTTATACTACAAAGAATTCTGAATTTTATAATCGATACTGTATCTGCCGGCCGTGAGCTCCGTGCGATCGGGACCGAACAGGGCCTTTGTTCCGCAAGGAACGGCTATGTCGTAATGCACGGACTCCCCTTCCTTCTTCCATGAAACCTCAATGGTTCCGTAAGGGGTCCGCTTGGTGACCTTCACCCAGTCGATGCCCGAAGGCATCTGGGGGTCGACGATGAACTCCCTGTAACCCGGAGCCGTGGGAATCAGGCCGCCGAGGGCCTGGTAGAACCAGGTGCCCAGGCCGTTGAAGCAGTTGTGGATGTGGCTGCGGGGAGTATCCCACTCCTCCCATGTAGCAGTTGCTCCACTGTCTATCATATAAAGGTATCCGGGATTGTCCCTCTTCTTCAGCATACTGTACATGAACTCGCACTCCCCGGCCCTGGTCGCCCATTCCGCAAGAATAGGGATGCCAACCAGTCCGGTCCAGAGATGACCGTCGTGTTCCGTCATGGTCTTCTCCTTAAGAGCAGCCGTCACGGCCTCAAGGTTCTCCTCGGGAACAACCCCGACGAGCATGGGATATGCCATGTCGACCTGGGATCCTGAGGCATAGGTATTGGTCTCCGGATGGAAGAATTCCTCATGTATTCTCCTGCTGAGAGCCTCGCGACGGGCCTCGAATGCGGAGGCCTCGGACTCGCGCCCGAGGTAGCGGGCGGCTTCCGCCAGCACGGCGAGGTTCTGGCTGAGCGAACAGTTGTTGACTATGTCGATGGACTCCTGCACGGTGGCGTCCTCAGGGCATGGCGGGAGCCAGTCGCCCAGATACCATCCCCTGCGGCCGGTATCCGGCCACCTCTTCAGCAGACCGTCCACGGTATATGCATCCACGTAGTCGAGCCAATGCACCTGCACTCCGTAGAAACGCTCGATCATACGGGGGTCACCGTAGTTGAGGAATGCCCTGTAGGATGCCATTATCGGGAATCCGCACCAGTACGGACCGCCGCCTGCAGAATAAGGATTGGGCGCCGTATGCGGCAGCGAGCCGTTCTCCTCGATGGAATCCTCCCAGGCAGCAAGCCAGTTCAGATAGACCGGAGCGGCATCATACATGGTCTGGGTGGTCATGGTGGATGAGTTGCCGTCGCCGCCGTAGCCGAGTCGCTCGATGGACGGACAGTCGACCTGATAGCCGCTGAAAGTCAGGTTCTGCAAGGTATAGTGCAGCAGGTCATGGATGGCGTTCATGTCGGGGTCGGAACTCTCGAACGTAGACGCCTCGGCCATATCCTCCGTGATACGGTAAGCCTTTATCATATCGGGAGACGGCTTTTCGTCAAGTCCCGTAAGCACAACATAACGGAAGGCATGGAAGCAGAACTGGTCCCGCATCACCTCAGCCTTGCCGGAAGATATGAGGTTGTCCCAGGAGAAGAAGCCCATGGTCTCGTCGTCATCGACGAAGAAGGCCTGGACGAGCGAGCCCTCCGGGAGTGCGGGAAGGGAGTACTCCACCTGGCCGATCAGGCACTTGCCCATATCGATGCGCCATACAGGCTTGCTGACGGGCATGTATTCCGCGCTTCGCCTGAGATCCTGAAGATATTCGCAGTCGGCCGGCAGTTCCTCCACGCTCTGGCCGTATATCTCCTCGGCCACCTTGTTCGTACGGCACATCTGCGGAACGGCCTTCACACCTGCGACCGAAACGGTATCCACAGGCTGACCTTCCGTGCAGATACGGGAATCAATCTGCTCGCCACCGAAGCCCCAGGCCAGGAACGTGCCCTGCTGGTTGTGTCCGCTCTTGCGGGCGGTCCAGGAAGCATCGGTTACACATACGTTCTGCCAGGAACCGTCGGGGCACTTGATATCGATCTGCGCCCTGACAAGGGGACCGTCGTACTTTGCATCGAAGAAATCGCGGTACCAGCCGGTAGCTGCAGCGATTTCAACATCGTTCCTGCCGGCCTTGACATAGTCAGTAATATCATAGGTGACTATGAGGGAGCGCTTGTTCAGCTGGGTGACTGCCGGTGAGAGAACCGCATCGCCTACTTTCTCACCGTTTATGAAGAGTTCATGGAAGCCGAGCGAGTTTACATGGGCGAAATACTCCGCGCCCTCCTGCGCCTCAAAGCTGCTGCAGAACACCGGACTCTGCCATTCACCGGGGAACGCACCTATATAATCTCCCTGAAGTCCGTCGAGGTATCCGATGGAGAAACGGCCCTGGCCGCTCCATGCGCTCGAGCGCATGCCGGCCCATACCTTGACACGCCAGAAACACTCCTGCGCCTGCTGAAGTTCAGGCCCGGCCCAGGGAATCATGACGGTGCAGTCGGACTCCACCTTGCCGCTGTCCCAGACATCGGCTTCGCCCTTCGCGAGCAGCTCCGCGCTGCTCGCGACCTGGATTCTGTACGCCTTTATGCATTCAGCGCGGGACTGCACCTTCCAGGAGAGGTGCGGCTCGGTGTTGTCGATACCAAGAGGGTTCTCGAGACCTTCGCAGGAAAGGTCGGTCACGGTCAGGTCTGTACATGCCACAGCCGATGCCAACAGGCAGAGAGCTGTGAATAGGATGGTTCTTTTCATATACGCAAAGTTAAGAGTTTTTGCCATTTCGTCTAATAAAACAGGGCGTTCGTCTAAAAACGGTTCGCAAGCCTTCATATATAGAATATTTTTGCATCCGGAAAATTTATTGTTATGAAGAAATATATACTCACTCTCGCAGCTGTCCTCCTTTGCACGGCAGCATTCGCACAAAACACATTGGTAAAGGGTATCGTGGTGGATTCAAGCACCGGAGAGCCCGAATCGTACGCGGTAATTCAGTTCCTTGACAAATCTGACAAGGTCGCCGCATTCACAATGACAGATGAAAACGGAGCCTTCAAGCAGAACCTCCCTGCCGGAAAGGACTATACCATGTATTTCACAAACGTGGGCCGCAAGGACGTCAGGATACCGTTCAAGACGGCTGACAAGGAGTTTGACCTCGGCACCATTCCCGTAGAATTCGACATCGAGGCGCTCAAGGGCGCTACAGTAGTTGCACAGGAGAGCCTCGTGCAGATGGACGTGGACAAGATGAGCTACAAGGTGGCCGACGACGTTGACGCCAAGACCAGCACGGTGCTCGACATGCTCCGCAAGGTGCCCATGGTAACCGTAGACGGCCAGGACAACATCAGCGTCAACGGAAGCTCGAACTTCCAGGTACTCGTCGACGGCAAGCCCAACCCGATGTTCTCTGCAAATGCGTCGGACATATTCAAGGTAATGCCCGCAAGCACTGTCAAGAAGATAGACGTTATCACCAACCCCGGCGTCAAGTATGATGCAGAAGGCGTGGGCGGTGTGCTCAACATCATCACCAACAAGGAGGTCACCGGCGGCGCCTCAGCGGCTGACGGCCAGTACGGCACCGTACGTCTCCAGGGCGGTACCCGCGGTATCGGCGGCGGCATCTTCTACAACGCACAGCAGGGCAAATGGTCATTCGGTGTAAACGCCAATGCCAACAACCGCAACAGCCCGGGCACCGTCACCGACGATGAGCGCATCCAGCAGACCGCAGCAGGCCAGACTGTAACGAACAACCATTCCGAGACAAAGCTCAAGACCCCTATGGCAATGATCAACCTCAATGCCGGATACGAGCTCAACGACCTCAACACCTTCTCCGCAACCATCGGATACATGCGCTTCGGCATGGGATATGACGGACTCTCAACAATGAACATGCTCCTCCCCGACGGCACCAAGTACGGATATGAAGGCAACACCCTCCAGAAGAACAACAGAAACTCCCTGAGCGCAACCTTCGACTGGCAGCACAGCTGGGCAGACAAGCCTGAACGCATGCTCGTCATATCTTACCAGTTCAGCGGTTCACCTTCAATCAACAACAGCACCAACAGCTACGGCGGCGCAGTCATCCCCGGATTCGACCTTACCGACCGCAAGACAACCGGTGGCAGCAATTCGCTCAACAACATCTTCCAGGCTGACTTCACAACCCCTCTCGGCGGTAGGAACACACTCAATGCCGGTTTGAAGTTCCAGAACAGGCACAACTCTTCCGAGCAGACCAACTATCTGTGGAACGGCAGTGACTTCATAGAGACACCTGTGGGAAGCCTCGACTACCACTTCAGGAACAACATCGGTGCAGCATACGTAGAGTATGAAGGCAAGTTCGGCTCATTCGGCCTCAAGGCCGGTATGCGCTACGAGCACACCTGGCAGAATGTCAACTACCTCAAGGGTGAGGGCGAGGACTTCAGCCTGCAGTACGGCAACCTCGTTCCTACCGCAAGCATCCAGTACAGCATCAGCCGCACCCAGAACATCGGCCTCTCATACAACATGAGGATCAGCCGCCCCGGTATCACATACCTCAACCCTTACGTGGACATCACCAACCCCTTCGCAATCAGCTACGGTAACACCAACCTGAAGACCGAGACCACCCACAACATAAACCTCGTGTACAACATCTACACTCCCAAGTTCATGATGAACAACACCCTGGGTTACAGCATGGCCAACGGCGGTATCGCAAGCTACAGCTTCTATGACGAGAACAACGTGATGAACACCACCTACGGTAATATCGTGAACAACCGCAGCATAGGTCTCAACTCATACATGATGATCACCCCCGGAAAGACTACCAGGATCATCGTCAACGGAGGCACCCGCTACAACAACATGAGCTCCGAGATGCTGAACCAGTCAAATGCAGGTTGGTCATACAACGTGATGCTCGGTATCCAGCAGACCATTCCCTGGGATCTCAGACTCAGTGCCAACGTTATCACCTCCGGCTCAACAGTCACCCTCCAGGGCCATTCAGACGGCATAGCACTCGCAATGGGTGGTATCACCAAGTCCTTCTTCGGCGACAAGCTCAGCATCAGCATCAACGGAACATGCGGCCTCAAGGATTTCAACAACATCGTGATCACCAACGTCATCGAGGGTGCAGGATTCAGCAGCAAGACTGTCTCAAAGGTTCCTATGAGCCAGGTTCAGGTCGGCCTCAGCTGGACATTCGGAAAGCAGACCATGAAGATGCAGAAGCGTTCAGTACGCAGGTCATCTGACGACGAGATCAACACCCAGAACATCTCCGAGAGCATGGGCTCGATGATGAATAACTTTTAATTGCTATATTTGCCATGATGAAGACACAGAACATCAACAGGCCCATCAAGTTAGCAGTGGCCATCACCTGGCTGGTGATGTTCATAACCCCGGTGCTGTCATCGGCAACAATGACGAATGACTGGAGCAGGGTGACCGACTCCCTGCTCAGGTCACTCAAGACCATAGGGCCCGGCTGCGTTCTGTTCTTCCTCAACTTCCTTGTCCTGATTCCGCGCTTCCTGTTCGGCAGCAGAAAGCAGAAGGTTATCTTCTTCGTGGTAAACGCCGCCCTCATCGCCCTGATCGTCTGGGGAACCTATCCCAAGCCTCCCCAGCTGCCGGAGGATGTCATCAGCCAGATTCCGCGCAGAGCCCTCAGGAGCGCAAGATTCTTCAGGTCATTCACGGCAGTATGCGTCAACGTATTCATCCTCGTAATAGCAATAGGTATAAAGAGTTTCATGCGCTCCAACGAGCTTGTGGTCAAGTACGAGCAGGAGCGCAGGAACGCTGCCGAGGCTGAACTGTCATGGCTCAAGAACCAGTTGAACCCCCATTTCCTCTTCAACACCCTCAACAACATCTCTTCGCTTACGCAGATCGACGCCGACAAGGCGCAGGACAGCATAGGCCAGTTGAGCGACCTGCTCCGCTACGCACTTTACGACAGCGAGAACCAGACCGTTCCCATCGAGGGGGAAATCGAGTTCATGCAGAACTACGTCAACCTCATGTCGCTCCGCTGCAGCGACAATACCACGGTGGAATGTGACCTTTCGGGAGTGCACGGCAACATACAGATTGCTCCCCTCCTCTTCATCTCGCTGATTGAGAATGCGTTCAAGCACGGTGTAAATGCACGCAAGGAGTCGGTGGTGAAGATAAGCCTCGGGCAGGACGGTCACGACCTGGTGTTCAACTGCCAGAACACCCTCTTCCCCAAGCCGGAGAGCGAGCATATAGGTTCCGGCATAGGGCTGGAGAACATGAAGCGCAGGCTGGACATCATCTACCCCGGCGCCTACGAATACGACAAGAAGGAAGAGAACGGCCAGTACAAGGCTACCGTCAGATTAAAGGGACTTGTAAGATGAGAGACCTCAGGTGCATAGTGGTTGACGATGAACCCCTGGCAGTAAAGATGCTGGAGAACTTCATCGCAAAGACTCCCGGAATGACGCTGGAAGCATCCTTCACCGACTCGGTGGAAGCGCTTTCAGCGATTTCCGCAACATGCCCCGACCTGGTTTTCCTTGATATCCAAATGCCCGACCTCAACGGTATGGAACTCTCCAGGCTGGTACACGAGCCCACGAGGATCATATTCACCACGGCCTTCAAGCAATATGCATTCGAGAGCTACGAGGTGTCCGCCCTTGACTTCCTGCTGAAGCCCATCCGCTACCAGAAATTCCTCGAGGCGGCAGAAAAGGCCAGGCAGTGGTTCGAGCTGAAGGCTGCCGCCGATGCCGGCGGTGCGCCCCAGAAGGACTACATCCTGATAAAGGCCGACAAGGTTCTTCACAAGGTGCCTTTTGCCGATATTCTCTATGTACTGGGCATGAAGGATTACGTCATGGTCTATGTCGCAGGCAGGAAGGACCCCTATGTGACCCACTGCACGATGAAAGCCATGGAGGACATGCTCCCCAGGCCCGGGTTCATGAGGGTGCACAAGTCGTACATAGTATCCCTTGACAAGATCGACTGCGTCTCCCCCGGCAACGACATCATGATCGGAGAGACCCTCATTCACATTTCCGACGCATACAAGGACGAGTTTTTCGAGACATTTGCATAATCTTCGGGCAATGGCTCTATATTTGCAAAACAAAGACTTCGTTCAGAAACATTAACAACAAATCGATATGAAAAAGATATTCCTCACTTTGGCGATAGGGCTCGCTTTTGTGTCATGCAGCAACAATTATGACGACCTGTACGACATGATATACGATCTTGGGAGCCGTGTGACAAACCTCGAGCAGCAGTGTTCACAGATGAACACCAACATCTCCTCCCTCCAGGCACTGGTCAACGCACTCGGGAACAACGACTACATCACCGGCGTGACCCCCATCTACGAAGGCAGTGCAGTCATCGGTTACACAATCACATTCGCAAAGGGCGCTCCCATAACCATCTGGAACGGCAAGGACGGCAAGGATGGCGACGCTCTGGCAATCAGCATCAAGAAGGACTCTGACGGCAACTACTACTGGACCGTCAACGGCAACTGGGTAATAGGTGAAGACGGCAGGAAGGTCAGGGCCAACGGAACTGACGGAGTCGACGGCGTAACCCCCATGCTCAAGATTGTCGAGAATTTCTGGTATGTTTCATTCGACGGCATCAATTGGGACAAGCTCGGCATTGCAGTGGGCGACGGCGGCCAGGCATTCTTCAGCAACGTCACCTACGATGAGGACTATGTTTACATCACGCTTGCCGACGGCACCCAGATCAATCTTCCCAGAAAGCCTCAGCAGAGCAGCAATGTCATTGCATTCACAATGAACGTCGACAGTGACGGATGGATGTATTCAGGCCTTGAGAACAATAACTACTTCTGGGCAGTCTTCGACATGCCGGAGATCACGGAAGACGTATTCGATTACGGCCTCATCAAGATCTACCGCACCTACGATTACTGGACCGACAACCCCGTGCAGCTTGAACTCCCCCAGGTAAGGCAGGCCGAGTACCAGATCTCAGGCGACAACTGGGGCTTCTACACCGAGGTCATCGACTACGAGATATCCATCGGCTCAGTGACCATATTCTACACCGCAAGCGACTTCGACTACGAGCTTGACGAGGCATTCATTCCCGATGCCATGCAGTTCCGCTGCGTAATCATCAGATAACTGACAATACCTATATAATAAGAATGAGGGCGCCTCAGGGTGTCCTCATTCTTTTTCTTTAAGCTTCTGGCGGCGGGTTTCGGCCGAATCGTGGCCGAAGAGGAGCCGCGGCCCCTCGACGCTGCGCCAGTATTCCGTATCGAAGACACCGGCATCCACGGCCCTGACGGGGTCGTAGCCGGCCGCCTGGCGCTCCTCCTCCGTGGGCTCATGGGGTGCGACGAACGCGCCCTCATGGTCAATGGCGAAGGCAAGGTAAGTTATGTTGTAGCCCTGCTCGAGGAACATGCTTTCATAGAAGGTCTGCACCTCACGCACTTCGGCAGGCACGACGGTATCGGTATGGTAAAGGTCGTTGGTACAGACTTCAACCTTGAGATTGTTGGCGGCGCAGACTGCACGGGTGTACTCATGCAGGAAGCGGCTGTCCGTCTTCAGATGCACCTTGCCGCCCTTTACGAGGAAGGAGCGGTATCTTTCAAGGAAAAGCGGAGATGACAGGCGGCAGTTGGCGCTCTTGAACTGGGGGTCGGAGAAGGTCAGCCAGACTTCGCTCACCTCGGAGGGAGCGAAGAAGGCGGTGATGAACTCCACCCTGGTACGCAGGAACGCAACGTTGAGCATATTGTTCTGCGTGGCGTACTTTGCACCTTTCCACAGCCTGGCGCCCTTGATATCGACGCCTATATAGTTCTTGTCGGGATTGCGCCGGGCAAGGTCGATGGTATACTCGCCCTTGCCGCAGCCGAGCTCAAGGATCACCGGGGCCTTGCGGTCCTGGAACCAGTGCCCCTTGACGGCATGGTCCTTCAGATTGAAGAAGCCTTCGGAAAGCAGCTCGTTGCAGTCGGGCTGCAGGAGGCACCGGAAGGTCTCGTTTTCAGCGAATTTCCTAAGTTTGTCGTGGCCCATGGTTACTGGTCGTTTCTATGACAGATCACTCCTATGCCGCGGAAACCGGCAGGCACTTCCATAGGCCTCAGATCAAGCTTCCACTCTCCCAAACGGGCCATCTCAACCCCTTTCCTGTAAGGCTGGACGGTTTCAGAGGGGTTCATATAGACCACTTCCTCGAAACTCTCATCCTCAGGGCCGGTCCAGACAACATATACCGGCATGCACTTGCCGGCACGGGAAGTGTCAACCTGCACATTCATGCGCGCAGGCGATACATAGAAGGATATGTCGTAGGTACAAAGGGTGTCGGCGAGGTCGAGAGTGAAACTGTAGATTCCGGACTCAGCCTCATCCGCACGTATGAATTCCTCATAATTCGCCGGCTTTGCACAGCAGGCCAGCAGCAGACAGGCTGCCGCAGCAAAGAATGCATGCAAAGTCGGTTTATGAGACATTATTCAGCTGACTTTTCAGCAGGTTTTTCAGCAGGCTTTCCGTGGCCGCCCCTGCCCTTGTTGTTCCTGGGCTTGCGGTCCCCCTTGGGCTGCTCCTGCCCGGACTGCTCGGCCTTGGGGGCCTGGCCGCCCTTCGGCGCCTGTCCGGCCTTGGCCTCGCCCTTGCCACGTGAACGGCCCTTGCCGCCGCGGCTGCGCTTGCGCTTGGGTGCGTCGAAGCGGGAGATGGAATCATCGCCCACGGCTGTCACGAATTCAGGATTGTAAGGTTCGGGCTCCTCCCTGAGGCTCTCGGGCTTGACGCCGTTGCGGTTCATCTTTATGATTTCACGCACCTCGGATGCATCGAGAGGATAGAGGTCGGCGTCTGAAGTCTTGTCGTACGAAAAGTACATTATTTCCTGCAGGATGTCGGTCTTGCGCAGGTAAGCCAGGCCGTCCTCGAACTCGAGGGGCTCGGATACGCGGGGTATGCGGCTCTGGGCATCCTGATATACGGCAACCTCATAGTTGAGGCAGCACTTGAGCTTGCCGCACTGGCCGGCAAGCTTCTGGGGATTGAGCGACAGGTCCTGGACACGTGCGGCTGCAGTGGAGATGCTCTGGAAGTTGGTGATGTAATTGGCACAGCAGAGTTCACGGCCGCAGACGCCGAGGCCGCCTATCAGGCCGGCCTCCTGACGTGCACCGATCTGCTTCATCTCGATACGGATGCGGAACTCCTCGGCGAACACCTTGATAAGCTGGCGGAAGTCCACGCGGCCGTTGGCAATATAGTAGAAGATGGCCTTGGTGCCGTCGCCCTGGAATTCCACGTCGCCTATCTTCATCTCAAGACCCATCTCGGCGGCTATGCGGCGCGCCTTGATCATGGTTTCCTGCTCACGGGCTATGGCTTCCTGCCACTTCTCAATGTCGAGCTGCTTTGCCTTGCGGTAGATGCGCTTGAACTCGGCGGTTTCGGGGTCAATGCCCTTGGACTTGAGCTGGTGGCCTATGATGGCACCTTCAAGGGTGACGATACCGAGGTCGTGTCCGTTCACGGCCTCGACGACCACGAGGTCGCCGGTCTTGATGTTCTGGCCGGAATCGTTACGGTATATGGCCTTGCGGGTATTCTTGAAGCGGACTTCGTAAAGTCCGGGGAAGGTGCCGTCGTTCGCGCCCTTGAGCCAGTTGTAATCCTCGAGCTTGCAGCAGCCCTGACGGTATGTGCAACGGGTCTCACCGGTTTCCGTGTCCTGGGTGACGACACAGCCGCGGAAGCAGTCGTATTTTATAGTCTCATTATTGTCCATATATCTTATATAGTCTGCCGACGAGGTCGGCGAAAAGGATTTTCAAATTCACATTACGTCCTATCAGCATATTCGCCCTGTCCAAAGCTTCAAGTGCAAGCCTGGGGAAAGTCTTGCGGACCTTGGGCGCAATTGCGGCGATGCCGTCGGATACCGTGCCCACGGAGCCCATGCCCTGCTGGCACAGGAAGAGCTGGCGCATGCATCCTGAAGCGTAGCGGCAGAATTCCTTTGCGCTCTCACGCGAAGGAAGTGATGCCATGGCCTCACCGACTTCCAGGGCATCCACGAGATCGTGCTTCTGGAATGCGGCCATCAGCTGCATGAACAGACCGGCATATGTCTCCTCCGACTCGGCGGTGCCTATGCGCTCCTGGCGGGACGCGGGGCGTACACGTATGCACTGGCAGCGCGAGGTGATGGTCGTAAGGACCTTCGAAGGATCATGACAGATGAGGAGGAACTGGGTCAGCGAAGGCGGTTCCTCTATTATCTTGAGAAGACGGTTGGCCGAATCCTGGTTCATCTTCTCCGGAAGATAGATTACAACGGAGCGGTACCCGCCTTCCAGGGCGCTGAGGCTGAGGGTATCGAGCATGGCCCTGGCCTCGGCCACGGTTATGAGCGACGACTTGCCCTCGACGCCAAGCGCCTGCATGAGGTCCGCCTCGGTGAAGCAGGGGTTGTCAAGCACGAGCTGACGCCACTGCGCCATATAGCTGGCCGAAAGATTGGGCGCGTTTGTGGGGAAGATGAAATGCACATCCGGATGGATGAGCTTTGTTATCTTGTTGCATGTGGAGCATGAGCCGCATGAATCGTCTTCGGTACGGCCGGCACAGTACAGATACTGCAGGAAAGCCAGGGCTATGGGCATGGCGCCGCCGCCGTCATCTTCATGGAAGAGGATGGCGTGCGGGACGCGGCCTGAACGGACCATGCCCGTCAGTGCACTGCAAACGTCCTGGTTGCCCTGTATCTGTGAGAATGTCATACGTTCCTGAAAGCGTTGAAGCGGACAAGCTGTACGAGGAAACGCCTTGCTTCGGAATCGGGAAGGACGTCAAGCGCCCTCTCCGCCATGCCGATGTACTCGTCAAGCCTTGCTGCCGCCTTTGCGACACCGCCACGCTCATCCACAAATGCCCTGACTTCGTCACAGTACTCTGGATGGAGATGGATGTCGCGGATCATTGCGCGGATCTCAGCCTCGCGCGGGCTGCCCTCCATTGCGCAAAGCAAAGGAAGGGTTATCTTCTGCTCCTTGAGGTCGATGCCCAGGGGCTTGCCAAGCTGGGCCCCGCCGGCATAGTCAAGGATGTCGTCCTTTATCTGGAAGGCAAGACCGGCCGCATGTGCATAGTCGCGGGCAGCCTTGCGCAGGTCGTCGGACGCCCCGACTGACACGGCTGCAGACTCACATGCCGCCTCGAAAAGCGATGCCGTCTTGCAGCTTATTATGCGGAAGTAATCCTCCTCGCAGGTGTCGGCGCTCTCAGCCTTTTCAAGCTGGAGCATCTCGCCTTCGGCAAGATCGACAAGCGTTTTGGAGAAGAGGGTCACGACACTCCCCTGGCTTTCGCCTCCTGCAAGAACCATCTCGACCGCCCTCGCGAGCCAGAAATCGCCAACCAGCACGGCGGCCTGTGCGCCGAGCAGTGCGTTGACTGTGGGCGCACCGCGGCGCTCCATGCTCTCATCGGCCACATCGTCATGCAGCAGAGTGGCATTGTGAAGCAGCTCCGTTGCGGCTGCATAGCGGCAGCTGACGTCGGTGGCCCGGCCTCCCACGGCATGGGCCATGAGAAGGGTCAGGACGGGACGCAGCATCTTTCCGGAATGGGAGAGCAGGGTATCATTCGTGGAATTCAGCAGACCTATGTCGGTCGTCAGAGCACCACGTATGAGTTCCTGTACCCTGGCCCAGTCGGCGCCGAGGTATGTAAGGACTTCCTTCTGCATCGGCTCCCCCGCTTATACGAGGTTGTCGAGCTTGGCTGCCAGCTCCGCCTTTGAGACGAGGCCTGCAGTCCTGTCGACGAGCTGGCCGTTCTTGAAGAACAGCACGCTGGGGACGTTGCGGATTCCGAACTGGGTTGCAATCTCCTCACAGTCGTCAACGTTGCACTTTGCCACGATTGCACGGCCGGCGTACTCGCTTGCCAGTTCGTCAACTGTAGGACCGAGGACGCGGCAGGGGCCGCACCAGGGTGCCCAGAAATCGATCACAACCGGCTGTGCGGAAGCGAGGATCTCCTGAATATTGTTCTCTGTAATAACCTTTTCCATATTGACAAAGTTAATAAAACATTTCTACATTCCACACAAAGGCCCTCAGTCCCAGGTCTTTGGCACTTTCGTCGGCCTCCTTGAGCTGAGCCATGATAGGCTCGACCTTCTCGTCGTCGACGCAGGTGAGTATCGCGTGCGACATCTCAGGCCAGGCATGGCTGCCCATATGGGGAGTACCGTCAACGGAGCCCCTGCCCTGGATGTCGGTCCAGCGGGTGAAACCCCTCTGTCCGTTCTGCGCGAGGATATCGGCGATCTCTTCGTTATACGCCTGATTATATGCTATGAACAATGCTTTCATTTCTTCCTGTTAGCTTTCTTTTCCTGACGTGTTGCGAATACACAGTATACTGAAGGGATAAGCACCAGTGTGATGAGGGTCGAGATGGTAAGACCCCAGCAGACGGTGACACCGAGGGGACGCCACATCTCGGAACCTTCTCCCCTGCCCACTGCCAGAGGCAGCATACCGAGCACGGTGGTGAGGGTGGTCATGAGGATAGGACGGAGACGGCTGCGTGCTGCAGTCACTGGTGCCTCTACAACGCTCATACCCCTCTCACGGCAGAGAATGGTGTAGTCGATGAGCACGATACCGTTCTTCACGACGATACCGAGCAGAATGATAATGCCGACCATACCCATCATACCAAGCGCGGCATTGCTGGTCCACAGACCGAGCAGGACGCCCGTAAGTGCGAAGGGCACACTGAACATGATGACGAACGGGCTCATGAACGACTCGAACTGCGAAGCCATCACCATGTAGACGAGGATGATGATGAGGACGATGAGGATGAGCAGGTCATGGAACATCTTCTGCTGGTCCTCATAGTCACCGGCAATCACGATGCTGAGTTCGGAAGGGATCTCCGTCTCGTCGATTGCCTTCTGCGCAACTGCGACGGCCTCGCTGAGGGCGACCTTGTTGGCAACCACGCCGACCACGGTGATGAGACGGTCACGGTCCTTGCGCTCGATCGTAGGAGGAACGAGGGTCTCAATGACGTCGCCGAGCTCCTTCATGCGGACCGGCTGGCCCTGGGCGTTGTAGACAACTATGTTCTCCATGTCCTCGATGCTGGTACGGAACTCGGGGGCATAACGGACGCGGATATTGTACTCGTCACCGTCCTCACGATAGAACGAAGTGACGGAACCGCTCATGGCCGCACTGAATGCGGAGCCAGCGGTAGTCGAGTTCAGTCCGTGCATTGCGAGCTTTGTACGGTCGAAGTCCATCTGGTATTCGGGAGTGTACTCGTCGCGGCTGAGGATGACCTGCGAGTATGCAGGGTCGGCAAGGAGCTTGCTCTGGAGTTCCTTGGCGATGCGGTCGGTCTCCTCGAAGCTGTAGCCATACACCTCGACATCGACGCGGGATGCGCCGCCTACGCCCATTCCGCCGTCGCTTACGTTGGCCTTGCGGATTTCAGGATATGCCCTGAGAACCCCACGGACCACGTCGGCGATTTCTGAGGAAGTACGCTTGCGTTCGCCAGGACGGCCGATGTTCATGTTCATCGACAGGATGTGGGTACCGTTGCTCTGCATATTGGCAAAGGTGTTGTCGGTATCGGCCTGGCCGAATGTAGCGTTGAGCACCTTGGTCTCGGGAATGGCAGCGAGCAGGTCAGCCGTGATACGCTCCGACAGATCGGCCGTCACGGCCTGCGCGGTACCCATAGGCAACTCGATGGTTGCAGAGACGGTATCGCTGTCGGAATGGGGGAAGAACTCGGTCTTCAGACCCGGGCCAAGGAGCAGGAGCACTGCCACAAAGATACCGAATGCACTGAAGATGACCGTTTTACAGTGAGTTACAGCCCAACGGATCACGCGTGAATAACCGTGTGATATCTTGTCGAGGAACTTGTCGATAGGTGTAAAGAACAGCTTGTAGAGCTTGCCGTGCTCCACGTTGGGCTTGAGCCAGCGTGAGCAGAGCATGGGTACAAGGGTAAGCGCTGCGGTCGTGGACACGATCATGATGATGCTGACGATCCATCCGAGCTGCTTGAAGAGGATACCGGCGATACCGGAGATCATCGTAAGCGGCAGGAACACGCAGAGCATGGTCAGAGTGGAGGCAATTACGGAGATACCCACCTCGGCCGTGCCGTGCACGGCGGCCTCCTTGGGCTTCTCGCCTCGCGACAGGTGCGTCGAGACGTTCTCCAATACAACGATCGCATCATCCACGACCATACCTATCGCAATCGACAGCGCTGACATTGAAATGATGTTCAGGGTGTTGCCCGTTGCGAACAGATATACAAGCGACGCAAGCAGCGCCATAGGGATGGAAAGGATGATGATGAAGGTGGACTTCCAGCTGCCGAGGAAGATGAACACGACGAGCATCACCACAAGGAAGGTGATGAGGATGGTCTCCTTGAGGCTGTTGATGGTCTGGATAATCTCTTCGGAACCATCGCGTACGGTTATGATATCAATGTCGCTGGGAAGGTTCTTCTCGATCTTCTTAAGCTCCTTCTTGATGTTCTTGATTACGTTGACGGTGTTGGCGCCGCTCTGCTTCTGGATGATGATGCGGGCTGCACGCTCACCGTTGGTGTAAGACTCCTGCTCGCGCTCCTGGGCACCGTCGACTACGGTGGCCACGTCGCGCAGATACACGGTGCGGCCGCCCATAGAGCCAAGCACGACGTCAAGGAGCTGGGAAGGGTCGGTGAACTCCTTCTGCACACGGAGGGTGTAGGTCTCGGAGCCTATGTCGATGTTACCTGAAGGGAGGTTCCTGTTCTCGGCTGCTATGAGCTGCGAGATGGTAGCCACGCTGAGGCCGTATGCCTGCAACTTGTTGGGGTCGCAGTATACCTTGATCTCTCGTGTAGGAGCACCGCTGACGCTCACGGTACCGACGCCAGATACGCGGGCAAGAGGTGTTGAAACCTTGTCCTCGAGTATCTTGTCGAGACCGGCGGCACTCTCCGAAGCTGTGGCGGAGAGCATCATGATGGGCATATCGTCGGCACTGAACTTGAAGATGACGGGGATGGAAACTCCGTCGGGCAGCTGCGAGTTGACCATGTCCAACTTGTCCCTGACATTGTTGGTGGCCGTCTCGATGTCTGTGCCGTATTCGAATTCGAGCGTCAGGAGGCTGATGTTCTCCTTTGACTTTGAAGTAAGCTCCTTGAGGTCCTCGACACCGTTGAGGGCATTCTCAAGGACTTTTGTCAGGTTAGTCTCGATATCGGCAGCATTGGCTCCCGGATATGAAGACATGACCATGATGGTATTGGAATCGAACTCGGGGAACTGGGCGATGCTGGTGTTCATGAGCGAGAAGATGCCGAACACCATGAAGGCAATGAAAATCAACGCCGTAGTTACCGGATTGTCGACCGCTTTTCTGTAGATGCTCATTTATCGTACCTCCACCTTTATG
The DNA here is from genome assembly GCA_045640445.1 of Candidatus Cryptobacteroides sp. Lineage (GTDB taxonomy): Bacteria > Bacteroidota > Bacteroidia > Bacteroidales > UBA932 > Cryptobacteroides. Next base: position 19,502 of record JAZUFA010000050.1, read on the forward strand.
CCTGACTTGAGGGCGGTCTGGCCCTTGATGACAACCTCCTCGCCCTCGTCGATGCCGGAGACGATCTCGTACTTGCCGTCGAAGTGGCGGCCAAGCTCGACGTTCCTGAGGGCCACGGTCTCAGTCTCCCTGTCGAGGATATAGACTGACCTCTGTCCTGAGCCCTGCTGCTTTACGACAGCTGCATCGGGAATGGCGATATTCTGAGTTGATCCGAAGTCGAGGGCCACGCGTGCGTACATGCCGGGGCGGAGCTCCCTCTTTTCGTTGCGTACCTGTACCTCGGCCATGAAAGTATGGGTTGCGGCGTCCATGGTAGGATAGAGGCGGATGACGGTACCTGAGTACTCCTTTCCGGGAAGGGCGTCAACGGTGACGGTTGCCTTGTCGCCTTTCTTGACCCTTGTATAGTCGGACTCGGAAACGCCCACGAGTATCTTCACGGGAGTGATCTGCTGTACGGTGAAGATGGGCTGGCCCATTGCGTACATGTCGCCGCGGTCATAGTTGCGGGCGGAGACGACGCCGCTGATGGGGCTGCGGAGTATGGTGTTTTCCTGAAGATTCTGGAAGCTGCTCTTGGATACGTTGAAGGCAAGCTGGAGCTGGTCGAAGTCGCTCTGGCTTATGCCGCCCTCCTGAAGGAGCTGGCGGACGCGCTCGAGCTCGGCCTCATCGTTGCGGAGCTTGAGCTCGGCCTGCTCGAGCTGGACCTTGTCCATCTCGGCAAGTATCTGGCCCTGGCTGACGAAGTCACCGATCTCGACGTTGATCTTCTGGATACGGTTTCCGCTCTGGGGGACGATGTTGTTGACCGCATTTGCCTGAACTGAACTTGCATAGACCGCATCCTGGGGGATCTCTTCCTTTTCAGCGGCCTGTACGAACACGATGGGGACCTTCTCCTCCATCATGCTGGAAGCGGATGCTTCACTTGTCTTTGCATCCTTGGGCTTGCAGCCTGTGCATGCTGCGGCAAGGATCATGATTGCTAACGTTGTCTTATTCATTGTCGTATGTTTTATTCAGTTGAACATTGCCGTCCTCGTCGATGAAGTCGGCGCCGAGTGTGCTTTCAAGGTTTGCCTTCGCAATCACGAAGTTGTATATTGCCTGGGAGACGCTGAGCTCGGTCTGTGTAAGTGCAAGCTGCGCGTCGTTGAGGTCGGTGAGGGTGCTGCGGCCCACGTTGTATGACTTCTGGGCGATGTCGTATGCCTTTCTGGCAGTTTCCACCGCACTCTCTGCAGCGCTGTAGCTCTTCATCGAAGTCTCCATCGTGTTGAGATACTGGCGGATCGCGATCTTGAGCTGACGCTCGGTGTTGGCCCTCTGTATCTCAAGCTCGCTGGCCTGCACGTTCGCCTGCTTGATGGCATTGGCCCTCTTGCCGCCGGCGAAGATGGGGATGCTGAGGCTGAGACCGACATACGAATACGGGCTCCACTGGTACTCGCTGAACTTGAAGTCGTTTGTCATTGCATTGAGATTGTATGCAAAGCCGAGTGCGAGGCTGGGGAGATTGGCGTATTTCTGGAGCTTGATGGTGTTTGCAAGCTGCTCCGCCTGGATGGCAAGCTGACGCATGGTGGTGTTGTCGGCAAGGTCGAGTTCACCGCTGCTCTGGATGTCGTAGAACATGTGTTCCGCATAGTCGGAAAGACTGCCGGCCACGTCGATGTTCTCGTCAAGGTTCACGCCCATGACAGCCTTGAGCTGCCAGAGAGACAGGATGACGGAGTTCTCCGCCTCGTACACATTAGGTATTGCGTTTGCCACAGTGGTTTTAGCTCTGGTGAGATCGAGCTCGGAGGCCTTCTGGACATTGTACTTGCGCTGGATCTGCTCGAGGTTTGCAACGGCGTTCTCGTATACGCTCTTGTAAACATCGAAGGCATCGCGCGCAAGCAGGCATGCGAAGAAAGCCTGCTTGACCTGGTTCACCATGTCGAGACGTGAACTGCGGGCCTTCTCGATTGCAAGCTCCACATCCTGGTCGGAAATCTCGAGGCTCTTCCAGAGCTGGGCGTTGACAAGCGGCATGCTTGCATTGATACCTGCGGACCAGGTGTTCCAGCGGCCCACCTGGATGCCGCCGCTGGGAGTGGAGGGCTGCTCCTCCTCTTCAGGCTGCGTGGGCGTGGGGAAGGGAACATCAGGATGCTGTGCGTAAAGGGGTGCGAGATATGTCGTGAGTGTCTCGCCCAACATGCTTCCTATGTTAAAGCCGTCACCATCCATGTACATGACCTGCTTCTTGATGGTACGCTGGTAGGATGCACTTCCGTCAAGGGTGGGATAAAGGGCGGCGTATGCGCCTTTGCGGGCGTAGCCTGTACGCTCTATCTCCTTGTCTGCGACCTTTACGGAGGCATTCTCGCTGAGCGCTATCTTCAGCGCCTCCTCGAGAGTGATGACAGCCGGCGCCTCCGTTGTGTCCTGGGGAGCAAGGACAACCTCCTGTACCTGAGGGGCGAGTGCCAGCATGCAAGTTAAGAATTCTATCATATCGAATCTGTATTTTCTCGTGTATATGCACATGTCGCGCATTATGCGCGCGCCTTACACATGCAAAAAACGTGCAAAGATAGTAAAAAGAAACGGTTGCATTATAAGATTAGAACAATTATCTTTGCCGCATTATGTTTAACTCGCTATTCATCAACTGGCACGTCGACCCCGTGATTTTCCACATCTTCGGACTGGACATCAGATGGTATTCCATCCTCTTCGTGTCGGGATTCATAATCGGCTGGTTCATCTTCAGAAGATTCTTCAGGCGCGAGGGCGTTCCCGAGCAGCTGCTCGACCCGCTTCTGTACACCCTGCTGATCTGCACGATAGTCGGTGCACGCCTCGGCCACTGCCTGTTCTACCAGCCCGACTACTACCTCGGAAGCTGGAAGGGATTCTTCGAGATCTTCATGCCCTGGAAGGGCGGGCTCGCAAGCCACGGCGGAGCCATCGCACTGCTTCTCGGCATGTGGTGGTTCAGCAGACACTACGGCAAAAAGCATGACTTCGACTTCCTTTGGATCATGGACCGTCTGTGCATCGCAGTGGCCTTTGCCGGATGCCTTATCCGCCTGGGAAATCTCTTTAACTCAGAGATTTACGGCGATGTGACCAATCTTCCCTGGGGCTTCATCTACCAGCTCAGGGGCGAGACCGAGCCCAAGCATCCGACCCACATCTACGAGGCTCTCAGCTACCTGATCCTCGGCATCTCCCTGCTGCTCGTCTACGCTAAAAAGCTCGACAAGGTTCACCGCGGTTTCTTCTTCGGCGTATTCCTCATCGGCTGTTTCGGAATGCGTTTCCTCATCGAGTTCATCAAGGAGCCCCAGGTGGGCTTCGAGGAGGGCATGGCACTCAACATGGGCCAGCTCCTCAGCATCCCCTTCATCATTGCCGGCATCGCCCTGCTGATCTACGCCGCCATAAAGAAGAGGCCCGCGGCAATAGTCCACAAGGCTCCCGAAAAGAAGACGCAGGAGCCCACGCACTTCGCACACAGCATCTAGTTTCCAGACTACATAAAAAAGAAGGATGGCCAATCGGTCATCCTTCTTTTTATTGTGAGCTGATTAATTACTCCTGGATTGCTGCGATGCCGGGGAGAACCTTGCCCTCGAGAGCCTCGAGCATTGCACCACCACCGGTGGATACATAGCTGACCTTGTTGGCGAAGCCCATGCGGGTAACGGCTGCAACTGAATCACCGCCACCTACGAGTGTGTAAGCACCCTTCTCTGTAGCCTCTGCGAGGTCCTTTGCGATGCTGAGGGTTCCCTGTGCGAACTTGTCGATCTCGAACACACCTACAGGACCGTTCCAGAGGATGGTCTTGCTGTCGAGGATGACCTTCTTCCATCTTTCGAGTGAGTCGGGGCCGGCGTCGACACCCTCCCAACCGTCGGGAATCTGGTTTGAAGGAACGATCTGGGTATTTGCATCAGCGCTGAAGTCGTCAGCGATGAGGGTCTGGATTGAAAGGTAGATGTTCACGCCCTTCTCCTTTGCCTTTGCAAGGATCTCGAGTGCGTTGGGCATAAGCTCATCCTCGTGGAGTGAGTTACCGATCTGACCACCGTTTGCCTTGATGAAGGTATAACCCATACCACCACCGATAATGAGGTTGTCAACCTTGTCGAGCATGTTCTCGAGAACTGCGAGCTTGCTTGAAACCTTGCTGCCGCCGATGATTGCGGTGAAGGGACGCTGAGCGTTCTTGAGCACGTTGTCGATAGCCTTGATCTCACCTTCCATGAGGTAGCCGAACATCTTGTCGTTAGGGAAGTACTTTGCGATGAGTGCGGTTGAACCGTGTGCGCGGTGTGCTGTACCGAATGCATCGTTGATGTAGCAGTCTGCGTATGATGCGAGAGTCTTTACGAACTCCTTCTGGCTTTCCTTTACGGCAGCCTTTGCAGCCTTCTTCTCCTCATCGGTTGCATCCTCTGCGAGTCCGCGGGGCTTGCCTTCCTCCTCTGCGTAGAAGCGGAGGTTCTCGAGAAGGAGAACTTCGCCGGGCTTGAGGGCAGCAGCCTGCTCCTGAGCCTTCTGGCAATCCTCTGCAAACTGTACGGGAACACCGAGGCACTCAGATACATGGGCAAGGATGTGCTTGAGGGAGAACTTGGGATCAACCTTCTTGGGACGGCCAAGATGTGACATGATGATGAGGGAACCACCACCTGCAAGAACCTTCTTGAGGGTAGGAAGTGCCGCACGGATGCGGGTGTCGTCGGTAATTTCGAAGTTCTCGTTCAGAGGAACGTTGAAGTCTACTCTGACGATGGCCTTCTTGCCAGTGAAATCGTAAGTTGCAATGTTCTGCATAATATTGTGTTGATTGAAATTTCCAATCTGCAAATTTAGCAATTTTATCAATATCTTTGCACCATGATTGAATACCCTTCTGCAAATTGGAAAGATTACGAGCTGCTTGACAGCGGCCGTGGAGAGAAATTGGAACGTTTCGGAGGCTACGTGCTCGCACGTCCCGAGCCCAAGGCAATTTGGGACAAGACCATGTCAGAAGCCCAGTGGAACAAGCTCACCCACACAAGTTTCACTCCCGGCGCCGGCTTCGGCAAGGCCGGCAAGGAGGACAGCGGAACCTGGAACCGCCACAAGAAGATGGACGACCAGTGGTACATCTCCTACCCCGGACTGCAGGAGGGTCTCAAGTTCAATCTCCGCCTCGGCCTGACATCCTTCAAGCACGTAGGCGTCTTCCCAGAACAAGCACCTAACTGGGAGTGGATATATAAGCACGCACGTGCTCAGGAATCTCCTAAGATTTTAAATCTTTTCGCATATACAGGCGGAGCCAGCCTGGCGGCAAAGGCTGCAGGGGCTGACGTGACTCATCTGGACTCAGTGCGCCAGGTGGTAACATGGGCCCGCGGAAACATGGAGAGCAGCGGCTTGGACGGCATACGCTGGGTGGTCGAGGACGCGATGAAGTTCGCCCACAGGGAGGCGAAGCGCGGAAATCTCTACGACGGCATCATACTCGACCCTCCCGCATACGGGCACGGCCCCGACGGCGAGAAGTGGAAGCTCGATGAATGCCTCTTCGACATGCTCAAGACCGTGGACCGCATACTCAAGCCTCACGACTCATGGGTAGTCCTCAACCTCTATTCCAACGGCTTCAGCGCCGCATTGGGCGAGACTGCGGTCAAGCAGGCGTTCGGCGGCCTCAAACACGTTGAAAGCGGGGAACTTGCCTTGGTTGATAAATTCGGCAAAGCCCTCCCGCTTTCTATTGTAGTGCGTCTCGAACGCTAGATTCTATTCATCCTCTCCAAGAGCCATCTGCATAAGCTTTTCGAATGCACCTGAAAGGGTGTCGGCCAGTTCCTGGTCGCCGCCTGCCTCAAGTGTGTCGGAGAGATAGTAGATATAGTTGCCTACCGTTTCAAAGTCAGAGCCTTCCACCAGTCCTCCATAAACCTCGAGGTAGAACAAGGCGGCGGCAAGAAGTTCGTCTCCCAGCTTGGTCGCAATCTGACGGGCTTTCTCGGGCTGCTCGAGCTTGTAGTAAGCCTGGATCATGTCGATGACGATGAAATCGTTGCCGGGGAATCCGAGAGGAACGGCCTCTATGGGATAGTTCTTCATGATGTCGAAGCCCTTGTCGAGCATCTCGAGCGCGCGGTCGTTCTCGCCATGGGCGATGAAGCAGTTGGCCGCAGTGCTGAACATCTGCCTGATGCTCATGACTCCGAGATGCGTGTACAGGTTCTGGTAGTCGATGAAGTAGTCGTCGGCGGAAACCGCGTCGAACTTGTATACATCGGTGAGCAGATGGTAGAACCTGTCGGTATCGACATAGCCGACCTCGCTGGTCTTGGTGGAACTCTTGATAGGGGTGAACTTGAACGAGTAGCCCTGGTGCTCCAGATATTCCTTGATGCCGATGTTGATGTCGCCACCCATGCTGAGGAGCACGATGGGACGGTCCCACTCATAGTTGCTGAGAAGGTCGAGCATGAATATCTCGGGCTTGGTGAGGAACTCCTTGTCCTTTGATATCGTGAGGATGATGCTGTCGGGTATCATGGCCGCATCCTTCTCGCTTACGATGCCGTACTTGAGACAGTTCTCCTTGTTGACGTCCATCTTGATGCGGCGTGACGCTATGTAGTCGACCTTGCGGCCGCTGGTCATGGGCGCCTTGACGTCGGGATGCTTGAAGAGCAGCATGACGTCCTTTATATCCATCACATCCTCGCGGACGTCGTAGATGGGAACATACTCGTTGGTTCCGTACAGATACTGTGAATGGGGAACGGTGATGTCGAGAGGTGCGGACTCGTTGCATGCCCAGGTCATCTGGTCGATGTGCCAGTCGGTGCCGAGCAGCGAGGTGTTGCAGATGCGGACGTCGGTGCGTATGTTCTCCACCTCCTGGGCGTACCACAGAGGGAAGGTGTCGTTGTCGCCATGGGTGATGAGGATACCGTTCTCGGGAACCGAGTTGAGGTAGTTCGTGGCCATCTCCACTGCCGTGCGGCGGTTGGAGCGGTCATGGTCGTCCCAGTTCTGACCGGCCATCTGTGCGGGAACAAGCAGGCAGACGACGCTGACCGCTGCAGCCGCAACTTTGCTGTCTTTCTTCAACTTCTCTTCGAACAGGCTGTACAGTCCCAGAACGCCGAGGCCCACCCATGCACTGAAGAAGTAGAAGGATCCCGCATAGGCGTAGTCCCTCTCCCTCACCTGGAAAGGAGGCTGGTTGAGGTAGATGACGATTGCGATGCCCGTCATGAAGAACATCAGGAAGGTCAGCCAGCTGCCGCGCTTGTCGCGGTAGAACTGGAAGAAGAGTCCTATGAGTCCGAGGAGGAGGGGCAGGAAGAAGTAATGGTTCTTGCCCTTGTTGTCCGCAAGACAGGGAGGTGCGTCGATCTGGTCGCCGAGACGGATGGCGTCGAGGATCCTGACGCCGCTCTCCCAGTTACCCTTGAAGGGGTCGCCGGGGCTGGGGCTGTGAAGCTCGTTCTGACGTCCGACGAAGTTCCACATGAAATAACGCCAGTACATCCAGTTGAGCTGGTAGTCGAAGAAGTATGCGAGATTGGCGCCGAAGGACGGCTTGCGTGCTGAGGCGCCATCGATCTTCTTGCCTTTTCCTCTGGTATAATGAGTATAGAAACGCTCGTATGAACCGTCGGTGCTGGTGCTCCACATGCGGGGGAAGACCATCTTGCCCGATGCATCGTACTTTGCATCCACAGGACCGTCGACCTTCTTGTACTTGCCGTCAAGAGGCGCCCAGTACTTCTTCTGGGTAAGGTCATACGGTGCACCGTAGTACTGGCCATAGACCAGAGGCTTGCTGCCGTACTGCTCGCGGCTGAGGTAGCGCACAAGGGTGAAGGCGTTGTCGGGCTGGTACTCGTTGGTGGGAGTCTTGGCACATGAACGTATAACGTCCACGCTGAAGACACTGAAGCCTATGATGATGGTGGTAAGGCAGAGCAGCGCGGTGTTCCAGAACACCTTGCCGCGTGAGAGCGTGCGGAAGAGTCCCCAGAAGCACAGACCGAACACAAGCACCATGAAGAATGCCGCGCCGGTATTGTAGGGCAGACCGAATACGTTGACGAAAAGAAGGTCGGTGTATGCCGCAAGCTTGGGGAGCCAGGGAACGATCGCGAAGAGGATGATGGCAAGTATCACCACACCCACAAGGAATATCTTTACAAGCTCGCCGAAGGTGAACTTTCCGTCCTCCCTGCGCCTGTAGTAGAACATGAACACCAGGGCGGGGATGGCGAGCAGGTTGAGAAGATGCACGCCTATGCTGAGGCCCATGAGGAACGCGATGAGGACTATCCAGCGGTTGGCGTGAGGCTCGTCGGCATGGTCATACCACATGGTCATGGCCCAGAACACAAGGGCCGTGAAGAGCGAGCTCATCGCATATACCTCACCCTCGACGGCTGAGAACCAGAACGTGTCGGAGAAGCAGTACACAAGGGAGCCCACAAGGCCTGAGCCGAATATAGCGATGGCCTGGGCCGTGCTGAACTCACCGTCCTTTCTGCTGACAAGCCGCTTTGCGAGCCATACTATAGTAAGGTATAGCAGGAATATCGTAAGCGCCGAGCAAAGCGCGCTCATCGCATTCACCAGAATGGCGGCGTGCATGTTGTCGCCGAACATGGTGAAGAAGCGGGCGATAAGCTGGAACATGGGGTTTCCGGGGGGATGTCCCACTTCAAGCTTGTATGATGATGCTATGAACTCACCGCAGTCCCAGAAAGAGGCGCTGGGCTCTATTGTGAGCAGATAAGTAACGGCCGAAACCACGAACGCGGCGGCCGCACATATCCTGTTCCATAATTTGAATTTCTTGTTATCCATAAGTCTACAAAGATACAAAAGGAATCGTTATCTTTGCAAAAATTGTGCTATATGGCAGACAACGACTGGAAGAAACGTCTCGGTGTGGTCTACTCCACCAACCCCGATTTCAAATATCAGGAGGAACCTCAGGAGGAGGAATCCACCCTCGAACCCGGCAAGCAGAAGCTCATCGTCAGGATAGACCGCAGGCAGCGTGCCGGCAAGCAGGTCACCCTGGTCGAGGGCTTCAAGGGCACTCAGGACGACCTTGCAGCACTCGCCAAGACGCTGAAGACCAAATGCGGCGTCGGCGGCACCGCCAAGGACGGCGAGATCACCATCCAGGGTGATCTGCGCGACAAGGTTGTGGAGCTGCTCAAAGGCATGGGGTATAACGCAAAACGAGGCAACTGATGCTTCCCGAGGAGATATTCAGGTCAGGCAGCCTGGTCATGCCGGACCAGCCCCTGCACGGCGCCGCCGGCACCGTGCTGTGGGGTCAGTGCATGACCAACCGCATAGTCATAGCCGTGGCCGTGGTGCTGCTGCTCATCGACCTTGTTGACCTCCTCAGCATCTTCCCCGCCCTCACTCATAACATCAAGACATCCCGCGGTGCCATCAGCCTCGAGCACAGCGTGAGCGTGGCAAGGTCGAGGAACATCTCCGCAGGCCTGATGGCCATCCCCTTCTGCCTGATGTGCGACAGGTACGGGCTCTATCCGGCCCGCTTCTGGCAGGCCATGCCCCAGGGCGTGTCGCTGGCCGTCATCGCCGGGGTCCTTGTGGCGTTCCTCATCATCCGGCACCTCATTCATCTGGTGGTGACCCGCCCCAGAAGGCACGACCAGGAGAAGTCCCACGCCATTCACAGGGTGATGTACACCTTCTTTATTCTTATGGTCATTCTCATGCTTGCCACAGTGGGTGTTTTAGCCCTGAAAAAGGCCCCTGACGAGCTTGTACGCAAGATTCTGAACTGGGAAATGATTGGCATGTATGCATTTGCATTCTTCAGGGAAGGACAAATTTTAGCTTCCCATTGCAATGGTTTTTCAACAATTTTGTATCTTTGCGCCCTTGAATTGTTGCCAATGGCCATGCTGATAGCAAGCGCCGTTGTGTTTTAATCCATTTGACGAAAGATGAAGATACTGGTTTCCCAGCAGACACCGTCCAACATGGCTCCCTACGAGCCGCTCGTATCAAAGCACAATGCAGAGGTCGATTTCCGTCCCCTGTTTCTCATAGAACCTATCACTCCCAAGGAGTTCAGGGCGCAGAGAATCAACCTGCCCGACTATACGGCAATCGTATTCTCATCACGCCACGCCATCGACGCCTTCTTCTACATGGCTGAAGAGATGCGCTTCAAGGTACCCGAGACCATGAAGTACTTCTGCACCACCGAGGTGGTTGCAATGTATCTCCAGAAGCACATCGTATACCGCAAGCGCAAGATCTTCTTCGGAAACGGCAAGCCCGACTCTGTGGTGGCTCTCATCGGCCCCAAGCACAAGGGTGAGAAGTTCCTCATCGCAACATCCGAAGGCTCCAACGTCGATTCGATGACCTCTCTGTTCGACAAGGCCGGCCTCGACTACACCGTGGGCGTGCTTGTCAAGTCCGTTCCCCAGGACCTCCATGACGTCGACCTCCACAGCTACGACATCGCCGTGCTGTACAATCCCTTCGACATCATGAGCATCAAGGAGAACTTCCCCGACTTCCAGCAGGGTGAGCTCAAGATCATCGCCTACGGCAAGAGCATCGCACGCGCAATGGAGGAGGAAGGCCTGCAGATAGCTGCACAGGGCCCCACCCCCGACGCTCCCAGCGCCGCAAAGACAATCGAGAATTATCTGGATTCACAGAAGTAATGTTCGCTCCCGGCACCAACTGCCTCTGCAAGGAGGAAAGGTTGTGCGGGAAGACGACGGTCGCCGCACTGCTCAAGAACGGGCACTGGGGCGGAACCTCCCATATCAAATACTGCTGGGCACCACGCGCTGAAGATGCTGAATTCTCACGCATCATGACGGGCGTGCCCAAGAAGTTCTTCAAGCGGGCTGTCAAGCGCAACCTGCTCAAGCGCCGCATGCGCGAGGCCTACCGCACGCAGAAGACCCTCGCCGCCTCTCCGGTTGACGTCATGTTCGTCTACAACTCCCCCGAAGTCGCCGACTACGAGGTCATCCGCAAGGAAATCGCCACCATACTCGGCAAGATAAGCAGGACCGCATGACACTCAAGCGCATACTTGCTGCACCCTTCATCCTGCTCATCAGGTTCTACCAGGTGTGCATCTCCCCGCTGAAGCCTGCGCCCACCTGCCGCTTCACCCCCACATGCAGCCAATACGCCCTCGAGGCCTTCCGCAAATACGGGCCTTTCAAGGGTTTCTGGCTGTCTTTCAAAAGGATACTCCGCTGCCGTCCTGGCGGCGGTTCAGGCTACGACCCCGTTCCCTAGTCGAGCCCTGTCATTGCTGACACTGGAATCCCTCCTGTTTCGAACTTACACAACTATTTTCACTTCCCTTTCGCGAATTCCCTCAGCCGTCGCTGCTGTCCACGACCGGGCACCGCGGCCTGCTGATGAGCGAGACCATTGCGGACGTGAACGGGATCACCAACACCTACTCCGCCGCCGGCGTGACCCGCAGCAGGGCGTACTACTACGACGCCAAGGGACGCGTCATCCAGATACGCGAGAGCGACTCCGACGGCCATGCCGCTACCTACTCAACCTCGTATGACTTCGCCGGCAACGTCACCGCTACTCTCGAGAAGCACACCTCGCCCGGCAACGTCACCCACATACTGAAGACCGACTATACCAGGGACGCCAGAGGCCGTGTGGCCTCGTGCTCAAGGACCTTCGACGGCAACAGTCTTGCCGATGTGACATACGGCTACGACGCGCTCGGCAGGCTGTCCGGGAAGGAAGGCGGGGCCGGCCTTGAGGAGACATACGATTACGACTTCCATGGATGGCAGACGGCAATGAACGCAAAGGTGAACAGCACTGAGGTGTTCAGCCAGTTGCTCAACTATGAGTCGCCTTCCGGTCAGGGTGCTTCACCCCGCTGGAGCGGTGCCATCTCCGGATCGCTGTCAAAGCACTACGGAAACAGCAACTACTCCGGAGAGAACTACAGCTATGACGGTGCCGGCAGGTTCACGGGAATGACCAGATACAGTCCTCCTGTCCCCGGACAAATGATAACTGTGGTCCAGGAACGCGTGGAGCGCAATGTCGAGTATGACGCCAACGGCAATATCATGAGCCTTGAGCGGCTTATGGGAATCAGGGACTCTCATGACCTCGCGATGCAGTACTCCGGCAACAGGCTCGTGTCCGTGACCGACGGCAACTCCGCGCCGATGCTCTATGATTACGACGCTGACGGCAACCTGGCCTCCGACGGGCACACCGGCTTTGAATTCTCCTACAATATTCTTAACTTGCCCATGTCCGCGGAAGACAGCGCGGACGGAAGGACGATGATCTACACTTATCTCAGCGACGGCACCAAACTGAAGGCTGTGTCCGAAGGCGGGGCGGGGCTCACCTACAGGGGCTCGTTCGTCTACGGGCTCTCCTCCGGAGGCGGCTGCACGCTCGAGAGCGTCGCCACCGACGAGGGAAGGATCGTGATGGACGGCACGGCAGTCAAGGACGAGTGGCATGTGAGGGACCATGTGGGCAACGTGAGGTCCGTCGTGTGGCTCAACGCCCCGGCAGGGACAAGCGTCTCCGCCAGCATCCTTGAGCAGAACGACTACCTGCCGTTCGGCACGAGGCTGCCCGGGTCAAGGACCGACCAGAGCAACCGCTACCGCCTCGCCGGCAAGGAGGAGCAGGACATCGCAGGCATGGATCTCTCTCTGCTCGACTTCGGCGCACGTTACTACGACGCCTACGTCGGCCGCTGGAGCGCCATCGACCCGCTGGCGCATAAGTACTTCCCGATGTCCCCGTACAACTACTGCGGGAATAATCCGGTGAATTTCTTCGATCCGGATGGGAGGGAAAGCGATCCTGTAAAAAATCCCAAAATTAGATTTAATAGGGCCAGCAATTTGTTTGGTAACGATGTTAGGATTACTAAAGAAGGAGCCACAAAATGTCATCAAGGTTTTGATTATGAAGCAACGGTGGGAACTGATGTGCTAGCTGTGAAGGACGGTAAGGTTGTGGATGCTGGCCCAACAAGAGGAGCATATGGAACAGTAATCTGTTTGGAGCATACAATGGATGACAATAGCACAAAATATACTTTCTATGCACATTTGTCCGAAATAGACGTTAAGGTTGGTGATGTTGTAAAAGAGGGAGATACTATTGGGAAAACCGGAGTAACTGGTAATGCAAGCAATTGCAAAGGGAAAGACCAGCATCTGCATTTTGAATTTAGAACAAAACAACATGCTCCCAAGGGATTAGATGGAAGAATTAATCCTAATGAAATTGTACCTACAAAATTTACGTCTCAAGATCCCTCAAAAACTCCACAAAGAGAAGTGGGAGTTGTGAAGGAAGATAAAGATGGAACCAAAACAAAAATGGATATTGATTGATATGAAAAAAGTAATAAGACTAATATTTTTTATTCTGCTGGTCCCCGTTCTTGCCAAGAGTCAGGACATTGAAGGGATTCCTCTTGGGTCGGTTTTAACAGAGGAAAACATCAAGGTAAAATTCGGCAAGCATTATACTGTTCAGGATTATACCTATTTCCACAATTTTAAGGAGACTGTTTATATCTATGGACAGGACTCGTTGTTCGTAGATAGCCGTAACCGCCTGGTCACAGCAAAACTTCATAGCAGGAGATTTACAATCGACAAAAACAGTATTCCTGGGGGATACCATGTCGGGGATAGATTCTATGAAGATAAATTCAAAACACTCGGAATAATCAAAAGAGATGGATTGGACAAGGATGAAGTCTTTATTTATGATAAAGAAGATGTCTGCCCTATTGAAATCACCCACTTGCGGAATAATCGGATAACGTCTGTATTCCTGCTGTTTCAGTATGGCGATGATGTCGAGGGAATAGGGATACATGAATTAGTGCCGAATGAGGTAATTGAAAAAAAGTTTGGGAACGCCGATAAAGTTGAGGAATGCGATTTCATGTATATCCCATCTGTCGTGTATTCATTCATGGACAATGGGGAAGAATCATTATTGATTTTCTCAAAGGATGGACGATTGCTTAGATACAATATATACTCCTCAAGATTCAAAACCTTCACTGAAACTATCCCAGGAGGCCTTTCAGTTGGAGATAATATTGAAAAGGCGTCCATATGGTTCGATAATGAAGGGAATCATAGATTCTTGGACTTCAGCCTGAATGAAGATTGTCCCGTCTTATCAGTTAGAGATGGAAAAATCATATACATTGGGTATCTTATAGATGATTGAGTTCGTGTACGACGTGACTGCGGGTGGCGTGCACAGCCTCCAGAGCATCGCAGTGAGCACCGGAAGGCTCATAGCGGTGACTGGTAACAACGGCTCCATCTCCTTCGAGAGTGACGGATTCATCACCGACCACCTCGGCAACGTGGCTGCGGTCGTGAACCTCTCCGCCCCGGCATCGACGTCAACCGCCAACTTCATCCTTGAGCAGAACGACTACCTGCCGTTCGGCACAAGGCTGCCCGGGTCAAGGACTGACCAGAGCAACCGCTACCGCTACGCCGGCAAGGAGGAGCAGGACATCGCCGGCATGGACCTCTGCCTCCTGGACTTCGGTGCACGCTACTACGACGCCTACGTCGGCCGCTGGAACGCCATCGACCCCCTGGCGCACAAGTACTTCGGAATGTCCCCGTACAACTACTGCGGAAATGATCCGGTGAATTTCTTTGATCCGGATGGGAGATTTATTGTTACAAGAGATCCAGAAAACCAACAAGCATTGTTTTATAATGTTGAAAAACAATGCTTTGTCGATTCAAATGGGAATGATTACTCGGGGGACAATGAATATATACTTAATCTTACGACACAATTGACCTCCTTGTGTAACGGAGAGAGTGGGATGGAATTGGTTTCCTCTCTTGTCGATAGTGAAAAGGGCGTTGAGATAACACAAGGACAAAAGAATGTGGAAGGAGAATGGTTAAAAAGCACCCTCGCGGATAATGTTGTTAGCGGAATACAATATTCAGGGAAAAGTGGCTCCAGTGATGGCACTCCTTATACGGCATTAGGCCACGAGCTTGCACATTCGCTCGATAGAATTAATGGTACATTGGATAATTCAAAATGGTTTGTTGCGGATAATAAGATTATTCCAGTCGCTGAGATTTATGCCACTCATGTTGAGAATAAACTCCGTGCTGAACATGGAATCCCTCTAAGGAGGTATTATGCATATGATACAATGGGAGGAGGGTTCGGTCCTACAATATTAGATACAAACAATAGAAGTCTCTATTATACCTTTGATGGTGCACATAATCCTAATTACAAAGTGATTAGACCTAGAGAACAAAGATATAAATATTAGTTTGACGCTATTCCGTTTGGATACTCACATTACAAAACAATTCTTTGCTGAACAATGAAACTGAAAACTATATTTATTGTAGTATCCCTAGTTATTTCTTCCTTTTGTTGCTTTGGAAGGCCCAATACAACCGACGATGAGCTCTTCGATATTCATGGATTGATTACGTTTCATTATGAAGAAACCGATTCTCTTACATATTTAGATAATTATTTTGATATCGTATTAATAGACTCGGACGGTAATGTAGTTGCAAAACAGTGGAAACTACTCGCCTCTGACCCTTTTACTATTTCTGATTTGCCAGCAGGGCAATACGCACTAAGAATTTATCCATATCCGGAATATAAGTTTGGCGGTGTCAGGGATTTAACTATTGGATTATTTATTGATGATGTCGATATAACAATGGACATATTTGGAGACTGCCGGGATCTGGTCACCGATGATATAAGGAAAGAAACGAAAAAAAGACGGATAATATACGTATGGGATGATGATAATCGTAACGGCCATTATAAAAGAAGTACGCAGGAAGAGAGACGACAGATAAGAAAATCCAAGCGCAAATATAAAGTTAAATTCCAATATTTGGATGATGCGTTACAAATGACTCTAGATGGTTATTTAACTTCTAATTGGGCTACTTTTGAGATGCTCACTTCCGAATACGGAGATGAATGGGTCAAATATGCGCTGCCAAAGTCTATGGGTCTCAAAAGTTACATAGCACATTTGAACGAATAACTATATAAGAGGCAATCCAACAGAAGAATACCATTATCACCTTGAAAACGAGCAGTAGCATCATGACGGTACTGTTTCAAAAAGTGTGTCTAGCTCCGGTCTAGCAACTTTGGAAGATTTGCAAACGATGTTATATCCTTAGGCATCAGCACTTTATACAGGAATAAAGCGATTGTAAACATTAGTAAACTCAAGTAAAATAAAGGACTGATACAAAACTATTGGAATCACCAGATACCCCATTCTAGATAACTAGAGTGGGGTTTTTCTATTATTCTTTCACATTAATTTTCCAATAAGGGCAGAAAAGTGTGATAACACTCGCCCCTAGTCGAGCTTGAGCACGGCCATGAAGGCGCTCTGGGGTACCTGGACCTTGCCTATCTGGCGCATGCGCTTCTTTCCCTCCTTCTGCTTTTCGAGCAGCTTGCGCTTACGCGTGACGTCGCCGCCGTAGCACTTTGCGGTCACATCCTTGCGCACCTGCTTCACGGTCTCGCGGGCAATGATCTTTGCGCCTACTGCTGCCTGCACGGGGATGTCGAACTGCTGGCGGGGGATCAGTTCCTTCAGCTTCACGCACATCTTGCGGCCGAAGTCGGCGGCGTTGTCGGCGTGGATGAGGGTGCTGAGGGCGTCGGCGGGCTCTCCGTTCAGAAGGATGTCGAGGCGCACGAGCTTGGCGGGACGGTAACCTATCTGGTGGTAGTCGAATGACGCATAGCCGCGGGAGATGCTTTTGAGCTTGTCATAGAAGTCGAAGACTATCTCGCTGAGGGGCATGTCGTAGTTGAGTTCCACGCGGTCGGCGGTGATGTAGTGCTGGCTGATGAGGGTGCCGCGCTTGTCGAGGCAGAGCTTCATGATGGAACCGAAATACTCCGACTTGGAGATTATCTGGGCGCGGATGTAGGGTTCCTCGATGTGTTCGATGAGTGTGGGAGCGGGCAGGCCTGAAGGGTTGTGCACGTCTATCACCTCACCCTGGGTGGTATATACCTTATAAGATACATTGGGGACTGTGGTGATCACGTCCATGTCGAACTCACGGAAGATGCGTTCCTGCACGATCTCGAGGTGCAGGAGGCCGAGGAAGCCGCAGCGGAAGCCGCTTCCCAGCGCGAGCGAGCTCTCGGGCTCGTAGACGAAGGATGCGTCATTGAGCTGGAACTTCTCGAGCACGGCGCGCAGTTCCTCGAACTTGTCGGCCTGCACGGGATACATACCTGCGAAGACCATGGGCTTCACTTCCTCGAAGCCGGCGATGGCCTCGGTGCAGGGATTGTCTGCCAGGGTTATGGTATCGCCCACCTTGACCTCGGTGGCGCTCTTGATGCCGGTGATGATATAGCCTACGTCGCCGCATGAGACTTCTGCCGTAGGCACAAGCTTCATGCGCAGAAGGCCGACCTCCTCAATGTCGTACTCCCTGCCTGTGGCCACGAAGCGGATCTTGTCGCCCTTGTGGAGGCTGCCGTTGCTCATCTTGAAATATGCGATGACTCCGCGGAAGGAGTTGAACACGCTGTCGAATATGAGAGCCTGGGCGGGGCCGTCGGGATTGCCCACGGGAGCGGGGATCTTCTCGACGATGGCGTCAAGTATGGGGGCGACGCCCTCACCCGTGCGGGCGGATACCTTGAAGACGTCGTCGGGGTCGCAGCCGAGAAGGTCGCAGATCTCGTCGGTCACGACCTCGATCTGCGCTGACTCCATGTCGATCTTGTTGAGCACGGGGATTATCTCCAGACCATGGTCGATTGCCATGTAGAGGTTGGAGATGGTCTGTGCCTGTATGCCCTGGGAGGCGTCGACCACGAGGAGCGCGCCCTCGCATGAAGCGATGGAGCGGGACACCTCATAGCTGAAGTCAACATGACCCGGAGTGTCGATGAGGTTGAGCTTGTATTTTTCGCCCTTGTATGTATGCACCATCTGGATCGCATGGCTCTTGATGGTAATGCCCTTCTCCTTCTCGAGGTCCATGTCGTCGAGGACCTGGTTCTCCATGTCGCGGGCGGAAAGGGTTCCGGTAAGCTCGAGAAGCCTGTCTGCGAGCGTACTTTTGCCGTGGTCGATGTGAGCTATGATGCAAAAATTGCGAATATGTTTCATTTACTTGAACTTATGCCACTAAATTAAATCATACAAAGATAACTCAAATTTTTTGGTTAAATTTGTACCTATTGGAAAACAATCGAATTTTGATATGGCAACAATCGAAGAATTAACTAAGATTTCCTCACAGGTTCGCAGGGACATCATCCGCATGGTCACTGCAGCCAAGTCAGGACATCCGGGCGGATCGCTCGGCATCACAGACGTGATGACTGCGCTGTATTTCTCAGAAATGAACCAGGCTCCGGAAACTTGGACACGCAGTGCCAAGGGTCAGGACGCATTCATACTCTCAGCAGGTCATCTTGCCCCCGTTTATTATTCAGTCCTTGCACGCGCCGGCTACTTCCCCGTAGCTGAGCTGGCAACGCTCCGCAAGTTCGGCAGCCGCCTTCAGGGACATCCCTGCGTAACCGACAGCCTCCCCGGCGTATTCAAGCCTTCAGGTTCACTCGGTCAGGGCCTTTCTGTAGCTGCAGGCATCGCCTTCGGCAAGAAGATGGACGGCGACGGCACCCGCGTCTACTGCCTCTGCGGCGACGGCGAGAGCGAGGAAGGCCAGATCTGGGAAGCAGGCATGTGGGCACAGCACAAGCAGCTCGACAACCTCATCGCATTCACAGACTGGAACGGCCAGCAGATCGACGGCCCTACCAAGACCATCACCGGCATCGAGGACCTCAGCGAGAAGTGGGGTGCATTCGGCTGGGATGTGATAGTTGCCGACGGACATGACTTCCAGAGCATCCTCGACGCATTCAAACTTGCCCACAACGCAAACGGCAAGCCCAAGATGATTCTCTTCAAGACCGAGATGGGTCACGGTGTTGACTTCATGGCAGGTACTCACGAGTGGCACGGCAAGGCTCCTTCAGCAGAGCAGTGCGCAAACGCAATGACACAGTTGGAAGAAACTTTAGGAGATTTTTAGTTTATGAAGAAGTATATTGATCAGGGTAAGGTCGATACCCGCAGCGGCTTCGGTGAGGGCCTTCTGCTTGCCGGCCGCAAGAACAGCCAGGTGGTCGCAATGACCGCCGACCTCAAGGGCTCCCTCAAGATGGGCGCCTTTGCCAAGGAATTCCCCGAGCGCTTCATACAGTGCGGCATCGCTGAGGCCAACATGGTCGGCGCTGCAGCAGGTCTCGCCATCACAGGCAAGATTCCCTTCATCGGCTCATTCGCCGAGTTCGTGACAGGCCGTGTATACGACCAGCTCCGCCAGGAGGTCGCTTACGGTCACACCAACGTCAAGATCGCATCTTCACATGCAGGTATCACCCTCGGTGAGGACGGCGCAACACACCAGACCATGGAGGACATCGCCCTCATGCGCGCACTCCCCGGAATGGCAGTCGTTGTTCCCTGCGACTACAACCAGACAAAGAACGCCACCATCGCGGCAGCAGAATACCAGGGCCCCGTTTACCTCCGTTTCGGCCGTCCTTCAGTGCCTAACTTCACAGGTGTGGACGAGCCTTTCGAGATCGGCAAGATCTACAACCTCAACGAAGGTAAGGACGTGACCATCGCAGCATGCGGCCACCTCGTATGGGAGGCACTCGCAGCAGCAGAACTCCTTGAGGCTGAAGGCATCAGCGCTGAGGTTCTCAATGTTGCAACCATCAAGCCCCTCGACGAGAAGACACTTCTCGAGAGCGTTGCAAAAACAGGATGCATCGTTGTTGCCGAAGAGCACAACATGGCAGGCGGCCTCGGCGAGGCTGTAGCCGGCGTGCTCGCCGCCAACAAGCCCGCTCCCGTAGTCTTCGTCAACGGAGCAGACCGCTTCGGCCAGTCCGGCACCCCTGCAGAGCTCATGAAGGCCTACGGCCTCGACGCAGCCCACCTCGCAGAAGCCGCCAAGAAGGCCATCGCAAAGAAATAATCACAACTCAACACCTTATTCAAAGGCCGCGGCACCGGAATTGCCGCGGCCTTTTGATTGCGGAGCTCTTTGCTATGAGTCAACCTTTTTCAGTTAATACACTCCGTGTTTGATGATAAATTGCTAACTTTATCTCGATTAATTGCAATCTGTATGAGACTTCGGCTATTCGTCATTTTTGCGTTCCTTTTTCTTTCTGGTATAAATGGTTTCTGCCAGGAAAAGGTTGAGGATAACTACATGTTTAATTATGCGAATGACAGGAGGCCGATGTTCAAGGGCGATATGAGTTTTGTGAAACTTAACAAGTGGGTGGAGAGACATCAAAGGTATCCGAGAGAGGCGAAAAAGGCGGGGATACAAGGCAAGGTTATCGTTGGCTTCACCATTACAAAGGAAGGCAGTCTGACAAATGTTAAGATTCTTAAGGGCTGTCATCCGTTACTTGATGCAGAAGCGGTCCGCGTTATTAAAACCACCTCCGGAAAATGGACGTGCGGATATATGTCTGTCACTGGTCAGCCGGTGGATGTCTCTATCACCTATCCGGTTGTTTTTCAATTATAATTACCACTACATTCCCGTTTATCGAACACTGAGGCCGGAGTGTCTCCGGCAGGATGAAACCGATTCGGAAAAATGATGAAAAAGTTCTCACAGATATTAGGTACAGCAATCTGTACGCTGCTGCCGTTTGTGGCGGTGGCCCAGGAACCGGACAGTCTCACACAACGTCAGAACATCATCAGGGAAGCGAGGGCCCTGAAGAATATCTACAAGACTGACGAGGCGATAGATCTGCTTTCTTCTCTTGTCAGGCCGGAGTTTCTTGACGAGGACGTATTTGCGGAACTTGCCGACTGTCACTTCCAAAATGGCGATTATGAAGGCGCTGCCGGCACCTATACGCTTCTCTCGCAGAAGTTCCCGGATAACATACTGTATCAAGTGCGGCAGATGGCATGCTTCTACAGACTGAAGGCTTATCCTCAGGCCGCATCTGCAGGAAAAGCGATATTACGGCGAGACACCATCACGAATGTCGCCACCATGGTCGGAGATTCATTCAACCAGATGGAGCAGTACGACTCTGCCCTTGTATATTATGGTATGTCGCTGCGGAAGAAGCCGTTGAACGAGTCGGTGGTCAGCAAGGTAGCGAAGATTTATTTGGGCAGAAAGGACTACGATGCTGTGATATCGGTATCCGATTCACTGCTCGTCCTTGACCCGGACAATATGACAGTCGCCCCGATAAAGGGGCTTGCACTGTACAGCAAGGGCGAATATGATTCCGCCATCGATGTTCTTGAACGGCAGAACAGTCTCGGCAACGACAGTTACGGCGTGCATTTCTTTCTGGGTCAGAGCTACTGGCAGGCAAAAGTGATTTACAAAGCCTCCGAAGAGCTGAAGAAAGCCTGGCAGATTGATTCCAGCGATGTCAATCTGGCAATCTCCATTGCTTCGGTGGAGGCGGAAGCGTTCATGCCTTTCGACAAGGAGATCAAACCCTGGCTCGACAGGGCCCTGGAGATGCTGGAGCCCGACTATGCAGCCTTGTCCCGCGTACATCAGCAGTACGGCCGCGGCTATTATGGTCGTCAGGACAGTTGGGATAACGCTATCATGCACTACAAGGAAGCATACCGATACAATCCGAAATTCATCTCAGCCCTTTCAACCATCGCTTATTGCTATGAGCAGAAAAAAGACTACAGGACAGCTCTTGAATGGTATGAGAAATATCTTAAAGTTGCCAAACCGGGCAGTAGGGGTTATGACTTCGCCCAAGAAAGAGTGGATTATCTGAAAGGGGAAATCTTTATGCTGGAAGGAATATCCGGCTGAAACTCCCCCGATTTGGGAGCAAGCTACGTTCGGAGGCGATATCGTAGCATTTTGTTTGCAGCCCAGGGCCCGGAGCGGGCAGGTTAGAGGTAGAACTCTTTGGTGAGTTCGGCATATTGGGCTGAACGGGAGGGACCGTCCTGCAGGGTAAGGGACTCTTCGGTGACCTGTCCGCGGGTCTGGCTGAATTCGAGGATGATGCGCTTGACGGGCTTGCGGGGTGCGCCTTTGATCCTGATGATTCTGAAGGGATACAGTCCGAAGGAGGCTGCGGTGCGGAGGATGGCGACTTCCTGGTCGGCCGGGAGGATGAGGCTCAGACGACCGGCCGGAGTGAGCCATTCGGCACTGAAGGCGAAGATTTCCCTATAAGAAAGGCTTTCGGTATGGCGCGCAGTGGCCTCTCGGGCATCCGGGTTCCTGAGGGAGTTGTCGTAGAAGGGTGGATTGGAAAAGATGCAGTCGAACTTCCGTTCAGGCTTGAAGCCGGCAAGGCTCGTATGGATGGCAGTGAGCGCGGACGCCCATGGACTGTCTGCGAAGTTCTCCGCCGCCTCTTCCGCCGACGGCCCGTCGATATCTATCGCGAAAATTCGCATTTCCGCGATCTTCTGATGGGGGGCCTCCCCAAGGAGTCTTTGGGCAACCATCAAGGCAATTACTCCGGTGCCGGTGCCGATGTCAAGAAGGGTACTGTCGTCAGGACTGACTGTCATTGCCGCACCGAGGAGCACGGCATCGGTGCCGACCTTGAGAGCGGCTTTGTCGTTGCGTATCGTGAAGCGCTTGAACCTAAACGAACCGGCCATCCTTCATCGTGAGAGTACGGTCACAGAGCGCGGCCAGCTCGGGATCATGGGTGACGACTATTATGGTCTGGCCAAGACGCTCGCGGAGGTCGAAGAAAAGACGGTGGATCTCCTGCTTGGTGGCGGAGTCAAGATTGCCTGTGGGCTCGTCGGCGAACACGACGGCAGGCTTGTTCACAAGAGCCCTTGCTATTGCAACTCGCTGAGCCTCACCGCCTGAGAGCTCGGACGGCTTGTGTCCGGAGCGCTCGGAAAGACCGACTTCCGCAAGCAGGGCGAGAGCCTCCTCCTGCGCGTCCTTGCGGCTGCGGCCGGCAATCAGCGCGGGTATCATGACATTCTCGAGGGCAGTAAATTCCGGGAGAAGATGATGGGCCTGGAACACGAATCCGATATGCTTGCCACGGAAAGCGCAGAGAGCCGCCTCGTCAGCCTTGCGCGGGCCGCCGAAGATGAGATTGCCGTCGATCTCGAGCGAGCCCTGGTCGGGAGTGGAGAGGGTTCCGAGAATCTGCAGCAGGGTGCTCTTTCCGGCGCCGGAAGCACCGACTATGGCGAGCACTTCGCCCTTTTCAACTTCGAAGTCCACGCCTTTCAGCACCTCGAGGGAGCCGAATGACTTATGTATGTTCTGCGCCTTTACTATCATAACTTTCAAAGATATGAATTTTTGGCGACAATCTTGGGCGTTTCGCAAAGAGTAAGTATCTTTGCACCCGCAAATCGGGGTGTGGCGCAGTTGGTAGCGCATCTGGTTTGGGACCAGAGGGTCGCATGTTCGAGTCATGTCACCCCGACGTTATAAAGGCTTGCTGCGGCAAGCCTTTACTCGTCGGGGGAACTACGAATCTTTCTTTTTCGTATATTTGGGAAAACTAAAGAGAAAGATATGAGAAAGATCAATTTTGCACTTTGCGCGGCAGCGTTGCTCTTGTCCTGCGGGATAGCGGGGGCACAGGGCTTTGGAGGTTTCGGAGGTTGGGGCGGATTCCGTCCCGAGCCTGTTCCCGAGGACCTGCACACGGTAGTTTCAGGTGATGTTACCATGACAGTCAACGCAGCGGAGGGAGGAAAAATCATTTCATACAAATACAAGGACACCGAAGTCCTGTCGCAGATCAAGTTCCCCAACGCTTACGGCAGCACCTTCTGGACCAGCCCCCAGGTCGAGTGGAACTGGCCGCCCGTAGCAGAGATCGACAGGCTTCCCTACGAAGTTTCCGAAGAGGGCAACGTCCTCATCCTCAAGGGAAAGGAATCAGAGAGGCTCAAATGCTCAGTCACCAAGAAGTTCACCGTCGACCCTGAAGACGGCGCAATCGTGGTCACATATACCATCATCAACACCTCCGACCAGGCACGCAAGGTGGCTCCTTGGGAGATCACACGTGTATCAGGCGAGGGCACGGTTCTCTTCGACTGCCGTGTCAAGGACATCGTTCCGCAGGACCTGATGCCCTTCGTTGAAAAATACAAGGCAGCATGGCTTAACTTCGACGTCAAGAACGAGAACCGCAAGGTCAATGCTGACGGCAAGGGCTGGCTCGCCTACATCAACAACGGCGTGATGATGGTCAAGAAGTTCGACGACCTCGTTCCCGGCCAGCCCGCCCCCGAGGAGGCCGAAATCCAGGTCTACATCAACATGGGTTCCAACTACGTGGAGCTCGAGAGCCAGGGTGCATATTCAGAAATACAGCCCGGCGGAAGCCTTGACTGGACCGTAAGATGGTATCTCGTTCCTGTAGAAGGAACCGCAGTACCTTCAAAGGCCATCCTCAAGAAGGCCAGAAGACTCTAGAAGTATGCGCTCAAAAGTTTGCATCATATCCGTTGCCTGCATTCTGGCTTCATGGAACATTGCTGCCGCCCCGGGCGGCAGGCTTCCCCTGGCCGTCAAGGACAGTACGGAACGGGCACACATCCGGGAATACGTTGAGGAGATAGGTTTCTACCAGAAGGCTAACCGCGACCTCGGCGACCCGAGGTTCATGTTCTCCGACAGCAAGGGAAAGGTCGACTTCGGCATAGGTGGAATGTGCAAGGTCACGACCTTCTACGGATTCGGAGGCGAGGCGCCTGAAATGTCCTTCAGGCCGAGCGCCATCTCCATACCCAACGACATATCCCCCTGGTACAACATGTCGATGAACGGCACGGAGGTGCACCTCAAGGCAAGGACGGACATCGGAGGCCACAAACTCGGCGCATTCATCAAGATAAGCAGCAACCACAAGAAGGAAATATCGCTTAACAACGCCTATATATCGTACGACAACTTCTCGATAGGCCTCATCCCCTCTTTCTTCATGGACCTCGAGGTGGGCGTCATGACTACCGGACTCGGCTTCGACTCACAGATCGACAACACCCATCCCCTCATAGGCTGCACCTTCCGGCCCGGCGAAAAATGGAGCATTGCCACAGCAATAGAATGGCCGGAACTTGACCTCAGCCACTACGAGCCGTCAATAGGCATCGCCAGCACCTACCAGCCGGTGCCCGACCTCGCCGCCCATGTGAAATACCGCGGAAACTGGGGCCACATCCAGTTGGGAGCCGTTGCCAGATGCCTCACATACTGGACATACAAATACCCTGTATCATCCGACGCCGACGGTCTCAACGCCCATGAGTTCGGATTCGGCATTTCCTTCTCTGGAAACTATAAGCCTACCTCTAAGCTCAAGCTCTCCTGGGAGCTCTCCGCAGGCCACGGCTATGCGAACTACCTGCAGAACCTCGGCGACCTGCACCTCGACCTCGGCATCAACGCCATACTCGGCAGCCAGTATCCCACCATGTCCGCCATCCCCGCAACGAGCGACCAGATTGCAGCCCAGTACAACTTCTCCAAGAAGTTCTCGTCATCCCTCATCCTGAGTTACTCACACTGCGGAAAGGGACAGAGGATGACCAGATACGACAACTTCTGCGAGTCCTATTCGGCAATCGCAAACTTCTTCTGGAACATAGACGAATTCTCATACCTCGGCGTCGAATATCTGTTCGGAACCCGAAAGATATACGTGGACGAAGGCGAACCCGACTTCGGCCGCGCACACCGGCTCGCCCTGGTAATGGCATACTGCTTCTAAAAAACTCAATATGAAACGATTTGTCCTCATTAGCCTGCTTGCCGCAGCTACGATCTCGGCAAGCGCAACCACTCCCCTTTGGCTAAGGGATGTCAAGATCTCGCCGGACGGCACGCAGATAGCATTCTGCTACAAGGGCGACATCTGGTCGGTGCCCACGGCAGGCGGCACCGCAATCCGCCTGACCACCCAGGACAGTTACGAATCCTGCCCCATCTGGAGCCCCGACGGCAGCAAACTGGCATTTGCCAGCGACCGTAACGGCGGCAACGACATCTACATCATGCCTTCCGCCGGCGGCAGTGCAACCCGTCTGACCTTCAACTCCGCCGGAGAGATTCCCTCCGCATTCACCCCTGACGGCAGCAAGGTGCTCTTCAGCGCAGCCATCCAGGACCCCGCCGAAAGCGCGCTCTTCCCTACCGGTTCCCTCACGGAGGTTTACGCTGTTCCCGTGACCGGAGGCAAGTCGGTGCAGATACTCGGAACACCTGCTGAGATGATAAGCTACAGCCCCGACGGCAGCTTCTTCCTCTATCAGGACCGCAAGGGCGGTGAGGACGAGTGGCGCAAGCACCACACATCGTCCATCACCCGCGACATCTGGCGCTACGATACAGCCAGCGGAAAGCATACCAACCTCACGGCACGTGCAGGCGAGGACCGCAACCCCGTGCTCGCAGCTGACGGAAAGTCGGCGTACATCCTCAGCGAGAAGGGCGGCACCATGAACGTCTGGTCAATGCCCCTCAGCCCCGTCGATCCCGGCCAGTGGAAGCAGGTAACCAGCTTCGACACCCATCCGGTACGGTTCCTGTCGCTCGGCGGCAGCACCCTCTGCTTCACATGGGACGGAGAGATCTATACCATGAAGCAGGGCGGAAAGCCTCAGAAGGTCGCCATCGACATCACGCTTGACGAGGAGAACACCCCCGACATCATGCACCTCTCATCAGGTGCCACCAGCGCGGCAGTCAGCCCCGACGGCAAGCAGGTTGCGTTCATCGTCCGCGGTGAGGTCTACGTGACGTCCGTTGAATACAACACCACAAAGCAGATCACCCATACCGCAGCTGCAGAGCGCAGTGTGGACTTCGGAAGCGACAACCGCAGCCTCGTATACGCCAGCGAGCGTGACGGCATCTCCCAGCTCTACATGGCAACAATCGGCCGCAAGGAAGACCCCAACTTCCCCAACGCCACCCTCATCGAGGAAGAGGCTCTTCTGCCCGACCGCGGAATCGAGCGCAGCAACCCCTCCTTCTCCCCCGACGGCAAGGAGATAGCCTTTATCCAGGGCCGCACCAAACTTATGGTGGTGAACGTCAAGAGCAAGGCGGTACGCCAGGTTACCGACGGCAGCACATGGTTCAGCCAGTCGGGCGGCTTCGACTACAGATGGAGCCCCGACGGAAACTGGTTCGTGATCGAGTACAACCCCAACGGCCATGATCCCTACTACGACCTCGGACTCGTGAGCTCGAAGGGCGGCGAGATCACCAATCTCACCGGCAGCGGCTACATGAAGGGCAACCCCCGCTGGGTGATGGACGGCAACGCCATCCTGTTCTCAAGCGAGATATATGGTCTGCGCGCACACGCGTCATGGGGCTCCCAGGAAGACCTCTTCCTCTGCTTCATGAACCAGGACGCATATGACAAGTACCGTCTGAGCAAGGAGGACTACGAACTCCGTCAGGAACTCGACAAGAAAAAGAAGAGCGAGAAGAAGGACGACGAGGCCAAGGAAAGCGACAAGCAGCCCAAGGTCAAGGACATCGAGGTCGAGCTCGAGGGCATACAGGACCGCATAGTCCGTCTCACCCCTAACAGCAGCAGCCTCGGCGACGCCATCATCACAAAGAACGGCGAGACCCTCTACTACCTTGCCTCATTCGAGAGCGGCATGGACCTCTGGAAGATGGATCTCAGGAAGAAGGAGACCAAGCTCGTGTCGAAGGCTGCAGGCAGCGGACGCTTCACCACCAGCGGCGACGGCAAGACCATCTTCCTTCTCGGAAGCCGCATGAAGAAGCTCGATGGCGACAAACTCACCCCCATCAACTACAATGCAGAGCTCAAGCTCGACCATCAGGCAGAGCGCGAGTATATGTTCGACTATGTATACCGCGAGGAGCAGAAGCGCTTCTTCAGGGAAGACATGAACGGCTGCGACTGGGATGCAATGACCGCCGCATACCGCAAGTTCCTCCCCCATATCTCCAACAACTACGACTTCGCGGAGCTCCTCAGCGAGCTTCTCGGCGAACTTAACGTATCCCACACCGGCGGCAGGTACTATGCCAGCGGAGCAAAGGAGGCCACCGCATCGCTCGGTCTGCTCTTCGACCTCAGCTACACCGGCGAAGGCCTCAAGGTTGCCGAAGTTGTGAAGGGCGGTCCGTTCGACCACGCCAACCTCAAGCTCAAGGCAGGTGACATCATCACACATATCAACGGCAAGGAGATCACCACGGAGCAGGACATCAGCGTGCTCCTCATGGGCCAGGACGGAAAGAAGACACTCGTAAGCATCAAGGGTGGCAAGGACGAGGTGGTACTCCCCATCAAGTCATCCGCAATGAGCGACCTGCTCTACGACCGCTGGATCAAGCAGCGCGCCGCCGACGTCGAGAAGTGGTCGGACGGCCGCCTGGGCTATGTGCACATCAAGCAGATGAACGACGGCAGCTTCCGCCCCATGTACTCCGACATACTCGGCAAGTACAACAAGTGCGAGGGCATAGTCATCGACACCCGCTTCAACGGTGGCGGACGCATGCACGAGGACATAGAGATTCTCTTCAGCGGTGAGAAGTACCTCACCCAGGTCATCCGCGGACGCGAGACCTGCGACATGCCCAGCCGCCGCTGGAACAAGCCCAGCATCATGCTGCAGTGCGAGGCCAACTACAGCAACGCACACGGCACACCCTGGGTTTACAGCCACAAGAAGATAGGCAAACTCGTGGGCGCACCCGTTCCCGGTACGATGAGCAGCGTGAACTGGGTTACCATGCAGGATCCCACCCTCGTGTTCGGCGTACCCGTAATCGGCTACCGCACGGCAGAAGGCTACTACCTCGAGGGAACACAGCTCGAGCCTGACATCTACGTCCTCAACGCTCCCGAGACCGTAGTCAAGGGAGAGGACTCACAGCTCAGGGCTGCCGTAGAGGAATTGCTTAAAGAAATCGACTAGAAGGTGAAGGGTTCCCACTGGGAAACCGTAAACTTCTTCTTGTAAACACGGTCGCCAGCCCGGAATGAATTCAGTTCAAGGCCACCTTCGATCACATTGAGGGTGGTCTTGCCGTTTTCATTCGTGACGGTTCCCCAGGCGCTGCCTATGCTCCAGAACCAGGTGCCGGGCTTGCCGGTGATCGACATGGTCTTGTCGACACCTGAATAATGGAAATCGCTGTATGCCAGGATGGTGGACCAGCTGGCCATCGACCTTGCGTAGTGATGGCCGCACTCGGGCTCGCTGAAGGGGTTGCGCTTTGCGCCGTCGAAGCGGGCACGGATTGAGCTGACGCACTTGACTCCTTCATCCACCATGCCCTCGTATATCATTCCCGTTGCAGCGGTGTACTCGAAACCGGTCATGGATTCATTGAAGTAAGGGAACGGAACCTCGAGCCGGCCTTTTGGCCATGCGGCCATAAGCATGCCGGCCTCATCCTCGAAGAGGTATGTGCGCATGTTGTTGAAGTGGCCGTACAGGTTCTCGTGATAGTTGTACTTCATGATGCTCTGAAGGGTGGTGCGTATGTTGTCCTTGTCTGCAAGGTATCCAAGTCCGCAGATGTGGGCCATGTACTGGCCGACCAGCTGGTCGACGAGACATGCCTTGCCAAGCTGGAAAGGAGGAATCTTGTCGGAGCCTTCCGGCAGGAACTCGAAGGTCTCGGGATCGGTTATCTTCTGCTCGTAGTACTCGCCGTTGAAGAGCACGTCGTCGGCATAGGCCGACGCCTTCTCGAAGATGGCGTGGCACTTCTTTGCGAATGCCTTGTCCTTCATGGCAATCGCCATCTCCTCGGCTGCACGTAGGGCACCCATGTACCAGAATGTCATCTGGCTGTTGGGACCGAAGTAGTTCACGTCCATCGTGTTGTGCTGGGAGCCTTCCATGATGCCGTCCTCGTTGGCATCCCATCCGCCGTCAATCCATGCATAAGACAGGGCACGCTTGCACTGCTCCCAGTAAGCTGCCAGGTAATCGTTCATGCCGCAGATCTGCCACTCGCGGTAGAGCTTCATGATGCAGCCCAGCTGGCCGTCGGCGGCAGTGCTGCTGTTCTGGCCGCAGTCGAACGGCAGTTCGGTGCGGAATGCCATAGCGCCGTCGTCATGCAGGGCGATGTTGAACTCCACGTCGCGCATGGTCCTCGCGAGTTCGGGGAACAGGAATGCGGTTGCAGTCTCGTAGTTCCATACGTGAGTGCAGGAACCCATGCATGAACCGAACCTGTCCATCACGCCCTCCCATCCCATCAGATGGCCGTCGGCAATGCGGAAGACCGTCTGTGAGCGGAGAACGTTCAGATTATACAGGGCAGCCTCCTTGATGGAATCAGGGTAGGATGACGACAACAGGGCGTTCACGAATGCCAGCGTCCTTGCCTCATAGGCGTCCATGAAGGGAACGATCCTCGATGCCGCATCCCAGGAATCGGGATACTCCTGGCTGTAATAGTTACCTGCTATATAGTTATCCCAGGCCCAGGCAATTCTGTTGGGGAAGTTCCAGACCAGATAGAAGTTGAATACCTTCGACTCGCCGGGGGCAAGGGTCGACTTGACGGCAAGTGAGCCCATGGGGTCCTGGTCATTGCCCACCGTATGGCGGACGCTGGCCACAGGATTGGATATGGTGCCGTCGTCGCTGAAGTCGTCCCAGAAATTCAGGATGCTGTTCGACCACGAATTATCAACCGAGAAGGTCCTGAAGGAAACCGTCTGGTCGGAATCGGTAACGAGTGAGAAGTTGCCCCATGCAGGGCTCTTCTCATCCACACCCTCTGAGTAGAAATACAGGCCTTTCAGCCCTGCTGAAGGGTTCTCCCTGTACTCGTTCCTGTTGTCGGCGACACCTTTGGGATTCTTGTAGCCGTAGCCGTTCGTGTCGTTTTCCCTGCCGTCCCTGCCAACAAAATTGCGGATGGAACCGCAGACCGACACCTCAACGGGTTCGCCCGCGGTGTTGGTAACTTCATAGCTGAGCACCGCGAGGGGAAGGCTGCTCTCCTGAACGTCGCCGGGAACCAGGGGGTTGAAACCCTTGATCCTGACCGTCACGGGCATGGCTTCGTCGGAGAGATTCACCTGTCCGAAGGGATATGCGGCGTCGAACGAGGCGTGGCGGAAGCGCGGCAGACCGTGGTGGTTGACCGGCTGGCCCTCACAGTGGAGGTATTCCTGAGGGTAGAGCGGACCGGCCAGCAGTCTGGTCTTCTCCCCTTCGCTTGCAGTGCGGGTGTATATTGCAAAGAACGGAGCGTCGTTGCCGTCCCTGATTGTGCTGAAACCCTTACCGGGCACATTCATTATCTCCCAGTCGCGGAGCTCGCCGCGGCCGCCGAGAGAGACGGTGCCGGTGCCTATGCCGCCAAGAGGCAGGGCCACGCGCTGAAGGTGCGCTGAATCATAGCTGGTAAGAACAGGCCACGGCTGTGGTTGCCATGGCTGGGCATCGAGTGCGGAGCATACGATGATGGCCGCAAGAATGGCAGTCAGTTTTTTCATTTGAGCTTGAACAGTTTGTATTCGCGTGAAAGCAGCATCATGGCTGCATAGATTACGAGTATGTATGCCGTTTTGACCACGAGCGACATGCCGAGGCCGTCCTGGTGGAAGGGGAACAGCAGCACGGCCGCAATCATGATTGCGGTCATAATTATTTCGGGAATGAGTTCCTTCAGGAAGCGTCCGGCGCTGAAGTGGAAGCCGCGGTTTATGAGGAACCAGAACGCGCAGATGAAATGGAACACATAGGATATCGCCACGCAGAGCGAGAGCACCTCGATCGACTTGCCGGCAAACACGCCCACGCATATTGCAATCAGTGTCACGACCGTATTCACGCAAGTGCTGAGGAACAGCAGCCTGGTGTTGCCGAGCGCCTGGAAGATGGCGCCGGCGCTGGCGTTGATCATCTGCGGTATGATAGCTATGGCAAGCAGGCGGAAGCATACCACGCATGGCTCCCACTGGGGACCGTAGAGTATGCCGATGATCTCCTCGGCAGCAAGGAAGGCGAAGGCCGCCACGAATATGCCAAGGCACCAAAGGAAGCGCACAAGCCGCATATAGCGCCTGTAGATACCTTCGGGGTCATCCTGATAATCTGACAGTATCGGATGAAGTACCGGCGACACGACTCCGGAAAGATTGCTCACCGGGAATAGCATCAGGTTGTAGGCCTTGTTGTAGTTACCGAGGTTCACCTCGCCCATGAACTTACCCGTGAGCAGGTTGTCGAGATTTCTGGCAAAATAGTTCACCACATTGAATGCGAACTGGTAGAGCGAGTATGACCTCACCTTGTTCACCGACTCCATCGAAGGGCGGGCCACAAGGCGCGGCCTGGTGGAAAGGTAGTTCCAGAGGAACTGCAGCACCGACGACAGTATGGCCTGTGCCACCAGGGCGTAGAAGCGCCAGCCGTGCAGTGCGAGCCATATGGAGATTACGGCCGATACCACATATACGACCACCGTGCGCACAGCTATGGTGACGAACTTCTTGTCCCTGTTCAGCATGCCGTTGGGCACCATGTTCAGGGCATTGAAGAACAGGGAGATGGTAAGCAGGAAGGTCGGCTTGAGATATACGCTGTCTTTATAGAACGCCGCTATGGGGAAGGCGCAGAGCAGGAATATGACGCTGAGCCCCGCCGCCACATAGAGAGAACAGGTGAAGAGGTTGTCGATGTCGGAGCGGGTCAGGTCCTTCTTCTGGATGATGGCAGGGCCGAGGCCCATGTCTGAAAGGGTCGCGAAGAAGGTGGAGAATACGGTGATTACGGCAACGACACCGAAGTCGAAGGGAGTGAGGATACGTGCAAGGATGGCATTGACAAGCACCGTGAGAATGACTTTCAGGTACTTGCCGGACGCGTTGATCAGCGTCGCCTTCCTGACGGTCATCCCATTACTCACTGCCGAGCATGCCTATGAAGATGTTAAGCGACTCGACCATCTTGGCGGTCTTGAACTTGGTGCGCTTGTAAACGGAGCCGTAGGCGGCACGGGTGGATGCGTCCTCGAGATGTGTGACCTGAATGGCGGGAGTGTAATGCATCCTGAGGCCTGCACGGGCGCACTCGAGCTGAAGGATATCCTCCTCCATGTAGAGGAATGTGGCAGGATTGAAAGCATACTCGCGAGCATTCATGAAATCGCGTGAGAAGATGCAGCATGAGCCGTGAAGCACGCAGCCGTCATGAGGATTTGCGCTGTCCTGGTCCACCGGAGCGGGATACCTGTCGATCCAGAAAGCCAGCTTGAGGTTCCATGTGAGATAGTTGTAGAAGAAGTGACGGTTCTTGCGGGCGTACTTCCTCCTGATTGTCACGGCCTCCTTCTTTGTCATGGGCTGCAGGCGGGCGGGGTTCTGATGACGGTCCTGAAGAGGGACGAAAACGTCAGGGCCCAGCACTGCGAACGGGGCTGCGGCATACTCGGCCGCAATCTTTTCGAGGAAGCAGGGGTCGGTGATCAGAATGTCGTTGTTCATCACGATGATGAAGTCGGGATCGAAGCGCTCCTTTGCATACCTGTAGCCCTCGTTGTTGCCCCTGGCAAAGCCGACGTTCTCCTTGAGAAGGACGAATGAGACCCTCGGATTGCCGAGGTATTCGTCCTGCAGCAGGGCTCCGCTGCCGTCGGGCGAGCCGTTATCGACTATGACGATGGAGCAGTCTGCTCCGGGCAGCACTCTGAGGAGTGCATCAAGGCAGCAACGGGTTGCACCGTGTGCCATATAGTGAAGGATGACAAAACAATAGCGCATACCACAAATGTACAAAATATTCTCTATTTTTGTGTCCCGATGACCAACAAGCTTATTGTCTATACCTGCGTGACAGGCGGATACGATTCCGTATCCCGCCCGTCCGTCCTGCCCGACTGGGCAGACTGCGTCTGCTTCGGCCAGGATGCGCCTGTGACCTGGCAGGCCAAAGACAACACCCAGCTTGCCCGATACGCCAAACTCAACCCGCACATCGTGCTTCCCGAAGGATATGAGTATTCCCTCTGGATCGACGGCAACATCGACATCGTCGACCCCGCCTTCTTCGGCAGGATGGAGGAGCTGATGGCTGAGGGCGTCCCCGTGGCCGGTCTGCATCATCCCGGCCGCGACGACGTCTATGACGAGTCCCTCAGAATACTGCAGAACGACAGGGAGGACTTCGGCAGACTCGTGAAGACCGTGAAGTTCCTCAAAGGTGAAGGATTCCCCCGCCACTATGGCCTGGACGAGACCAACGTGATCCTTCGCAGGCACGACGACCCGGAGGTCCGGCGGTTCGACGAGCTGTGGTGGGAAATGCTCCATAAATGGACCAACCGCGACCAGATGACCCAGTCCTACTGCTTCTGGAAAACAGGAATACGGCACGGTCACATACTTCCACAGGGCCAGTGCGCCCGGAACCATCCATGGTTCAGATACACCTTCCACGGAAAGCCGTATGTAAAGGACAAGTCCCTGCCGGGGCGCGCCAAAGACGCGTGGCGCGCGCTGAAGGTCGCGGTGTACAAGGCATTCCTGCGCTCATTGCTGAAGGGATCAAACTGAAAAGCTGCCTGTCATTTCTTTGCAATCCGGCTGACGGTAAGGAAAGAATGATTATATTTGCATCCCGATTGGACGTAGTCCAAGATTTACCAAATGCTCGAATACATTGAAGATGCAGGCCTTCGCAAAGTCAGCCTGTCGGAAGAAACAAGTATCTACAAGCTGGAGTCCGATCGGATTCTCAACAACTATTACATCGTCAGCAGCAAGGGAACAAGGCGTCTGATGGCTTCGCCGGAAGTCGTCGGGTACGACTCCTATCTTGCAATGTGCCCTGCCACCACGGCCGGTCTGAAGTATCTGAAGAACAACGGTCTTTCAGACAACGTGAGCATACTGACCATCCTTCGCGGCGGTCTCAACTATCCCCTTGAGGAGTGCTGCCACAAGGTGGGCATCGACGTGTCAGGAATCAACTTCGTCTCCTGCGAGAGGGTCATCGACAGAGGCGTGATAACCGGCCTCAACATCAAATACGAGAAGCTCCACCCCCAGAAGGACTGCGTGCTCATGATAGGCGACATCATCGCTTCGGGCGACACCCTCAGGATGTGCCTCGGCAAGGTGGCCGACATATTCTACAGGTTCGGCGGCAGCTTCAAGAAGGTGGTGTTCTTCACCGTCGGAGGCACCAAGGCTATCGGCATCATGGAGCGCATGACGGAGGACTTCCGCCAGATGTGGCCCGACTTCCAGGGTTTCGAGTGCTTCTTCTACGAAGGCATCTTCTCCGTTTACGAGAACTACGGAGTCACCGGTGTCAACACCCCCGACATCGACTTCGGCTGGCAGGACGGCATAATCAGCCCCGAATTCCGCGCCTACATAGTGAACGACCCCAACGCGATTTTCGAGAAGTGCATCATCTACGACGGCGGCGCCCGCAGGTACGAGATCTACGCCCATATCGAGGAGGTGCTCGAGTACTGGAACGCCCTGCTCGCCGCCGCCCCGCATACCAACATCAACCACTTCATCGAGGAGAAGATTGGCTACAGCCCGGAAACCGAATACGACGAGTGGCTCGACATCACCCGCCTCCAGGGCCTTCCCGGCACCGAGGAGCTCTTCTACAAGGAGCAGGATTTCATAAGGAGGTCGTCGAAGCGCAAGCTCGCCGAAATCTGCAAGATCCGCATAGATGAGTTCAAGAAGAAAATGACCCAATATAAATAAACCAAAATGCGTACTGACAAACCTACCGTCGACTACGACTACACCAACAGTGTCGTAAACCAGAAAGGACGCAAGTCCAACATCTCGATGTTCATGATCATGCTGGGATTCACCTTCTTCTCAGCAAGCATGTGGGCCGGCCAGAACCTGGCCAAAGGCCTTGACTTCAAAGGATTCATCCTCGCCCTCATCCTCGGCGGCGTCATCCTCGGCGCCTATACCGGAGCACTCGGATTCATCGGAGCTGAGAGCGGCATGACACTCGACATGCTCGCACACCGCAGCTTCGGAAAGAAGGGCAGCTGGCTGCCGAGCGCAATGATCAGCTTCACGCAGATCGGCTGGTTCGGCGTGGGTCTGGCAATGTTCGCCATCCCCATCGCAAAGGAACTCCTCGGCCTCGACGTGACTCCCGACCACATGCCTCTCGCAGGCTATCTGCTTGTCCTGCTCGCAGGTATCTGCATGACGGCATCGGCATATTACGGAATCAAGGGCCTCACGGTAGTAAGTTACATCGCAGTTCCCCTCGTTGCGATCCTCGGCACCGTTGCCATGATAATCGCTGTGAAAAGAGGTGACGCCACCCTCATCGAGCAGTTCTCACGCGGCACCAAGGACATGGGCGTCATCGCAGGTGCGGGCCTCGTAATCGGAAGCTTCGTCTCCGGAGGCACGGCAACACCCAACTTCTCACGCTTCGCCAAGAACGGATGGGTGGGTGCAATCGTCACCGTCATAGCCTTCTTCCTCGGCAACTCCCTGATGTTCTTCTTCGGCGCCGTGTCAAGCATCTACGCAGGCGGCAACGACATCTTCGAGGTCATGCTCAACCTCGGCCTCTTCTGGTCGGCGACCATAGTCCTCGGCCTCAACATCTGGACAACCAACGACAACGCCCTCTACACCTCCGGCCTCGGTCTCAGCAACATCTTCGGCATAAAGAAGAGGACCATGGTGCTCGTTGCGGGCATCATCGGCACCATTGCGGCAGTTTGGCTGTACTGGAACTTCTGCGACTGGCTCAACGTGCTCAACTGCACGCTGCCTCCCGTAGGTATCATCCTCATCCTAAGTTATTTCATGAACCGCAAGGCATATATTGACGACTCCATGCCCATCAAGACCGTGAACTGGTTCGCAATCGCCGGTGTTATCGCCGGTGCGATAGTGGCCAACCTTACGAAGAACTTCTTCGTCCCGTCGATCAACGGTATGGTAGTGGCTTCCGTCATCTTCCTGGCGGGAGAATTCATCAATAAAAATAAGTAGCATGAAAAAGATCATCCTTTGCCTGGTGTCGCTGGCACTGGGCATGGGTTCGTTTCTGGCAGTGGCCCAGAACGGCCCAGAAGTGCATCCTGACGGAACCGTCACATTCAGATACAGCAACCCCACGGCCGCGCAGGTCCAGGTGGACGTGCAGTTCGCCGGCAGGCACGACATGGTCAAGGGCGATGACGGCGTGTGGACGCTGACACTCGGCCCCGCGGCAAAGGACATCTACCCTTACTGCTTCGTGGTGGACGGGAATTCGGTGATGGATCCGGAGAACCCCGACTTCTTCCCTAACGAGACCTTCAAGAACAGCCTGCTGGACCTTTCCGGAGGCGACCCTTCGACGATATACGGCCTCAGGGACGTTCCTCACGGCACAGTGGATTACATCAGGTATCCCTCCAGGGGCTTCGGCAATGCCATTGTGTACACTCCCCCCTTCTACGATCAGAATCCTGACAGGCACTATCCGGTGATGTACCTCATCAGCGGCACCACCGACACGGAGGAGGTTTACTACAAGGTCGGCAAGATGAACCTCATCCTCGACAACCTCATTGCGGAAAGCGCCGCCAGGGAAATGATCATAGTGCTTCCTTACGGCAACCCCGTCAAGGCATGGCCTGCAGGCACCAACCCATTCGCTATGGGCGACCTGTTCGGAGACGACGTCCTGAACGGACTCATGCCTTATGTCGAGAGCCATTACCGCACCATCAACGACCGTGAGCACAGGGCCGTGGGCGGATTCTCCCGCGGAGGCAACCAGGGCCTGGCACTCGGCCTTACCAACCTGGACAAGTTTTCATGGCTCTGCTCCTACAGTTCCTTCACTTCGACCATGCTCCCCGGCGTATATGACGACGCTGCAAAGCTCAACGAAGACATCAATCTCTTCTGGCTGGGCGTAGGCACGGACGACTTCCTCTTCGGCAACGCCAAGGAGTACATGGACTTCCTGGACGCAAAGGGCATACGCAACCGCAAGGTGTTCACTACCGACAAGTTCGGCCACACCTGGATGAACGCACGCTACTTCCTTGACAAGAGCTTCAGGCTCCTGTTCCAGGATGACCCTTACGGCATAGAGGATGACGCACTGCACGAGGTTCCGCAGCCCAAGCCGGCACCGGCTGCAAAGAAGAAGGCCGCACCCAAGGACGAGCAGCGCCTGACCCCCGAGGTGATGGCAAGGCTCTTCCCCAGAGGAGTGGTCTCTCCCGAATACGGCAACGGCAACCCCGGCGGCATAACTTTCCGCTTCCGCGACGCCAACGCGAAGAATGTGGAACTGGTATTCGACGATGCACCTCTTCCCATGACGAAGGACCACGATAATGTATGGAGCGCCTATGTAGTGGCCCAACCGGGCATCTATACCTATTGCTTCAATGTGGATGGAACACTTCTGGCAGATCCCAACAACATGTTCCTGGCCCCTGGCAGGAAGTTCAAGTACAGCATAGCGGAAGTCAAGGGCGGACTCACAGACATGAGCGACGTTCCCCACGGAAAGGTATCGTACCGATACGTCAATGACAAACCTGTCTGCATCTACACACCCGACGGCTATACCAGGGAGGAGAATCTGCCGGTAATAAAGCTGCTTTGCCCGGAGCCGGATACATACGAATCATGGTTCAGACTGGGCTGCGCGGACATTATAATGGACAACCTGCTCGGAGCACGCCTTGCCGAACGCACAGTACTCGTGATGGCGGAAGGGAATGTACCCGGACTGGATGATTTCATCGAGAACAATTACGGAAAGATTGTGTGCGAAGACGCTTTCGCATGCGAGCACACATGGGCTGAAAGCAGAGACCATCTGCAGAGCCTTCTGACAGGACGCATCTTCAATGACGCAAAGCCACTGTCGAGCAACATAAACCGTAACGGATACCCCCGGCTTCTTCCCGACAATTCCGTTATCTTCAAATTCAACGGACCTCAGGATATCTGCCCGTGGATTGACCTCTGCGGAACGATCTATCCCATGACACACTACCCCGATGGCAGCTGGATGGCCCGCACAGAGCCCCAGGTTCCCGGATTCCATTACTACAGCCTGATGCTGAACGGAACTTCCGTTGCCGACCCCGCCAGCGAGTCATACTACGGCTGCGGCAGGATGAGCAGCGCGATAGAGATTCCCGAGGAAGGATGCGAGCTGTTCGAGCCGCAGGACGTTCCCCACGGCCAGCTCAGGGAGATGCAGTACTGGTCAGAGTACACAAACAGCTGGAGGCCTGTCATTGTCTACACTCCTGCCAGCTACGAAAAAGGCCATAAGAAGTATCCCGTAGTCTACATCCATCACGGCGGCGGCGAGGACCATAGAGGATGGGCCGTACAGGGCCGCATCGCGAACATACTCGACAACCTCGTTGCCGAAGGAAAGGCAAAGGAGATGATAGTCGTGTGCGTGAATTCCAACGTTCCCGCAGCCCCCGGCATCAGCCGCGGCTACAGCTGGGACGGCATGCAGCCGTACCGCAAGGAACTGGTGGAGAACATCATACCCTTCGTGGAGAATACCTTCAGAGTACAGAAAGGCCCTCATTCAAGGGCGATGTGCGGACTCTCCATGGGCGGCGGACAGTCATTCTACATCGGACTCCGCTCTCCTGAGATCTTCGCAAACGTAGGCGTATTCTCCACCGGAATGTTCGGCGGCATCAGCGAGGCAAAGGGCCTCGACCTGGATGCCGAGATTCCCGGAATGCTCAGTAACAGCAGTCTGTTCAACAGCGGGCTCGACTGCTTCTTCATGAGCTGCGGCGAGCAGGATCCACGCATAGGCCCCACCAGGAACACTATAGATAAAATGCGCGAAAACGGTGTTGACGTCAAGTTCAACTCCTACCCCGGAGACCATGAGTGGCAGGTATGGAGGAAGTCGTTCGCAGAATTCGCACAATTGATTTTCAAATAACAGGATATGAGAGAAAGAATAATTACTGCAGCCATGCTGCTCGCCTGCACGCTTGCAGGCGCACAGACATTTTCAAGTCCCCTTTCGACTGAGAAGAAGCCCTGGACCGCAATCCCCGAATGCCAGGCGAACGACTATAAATTCATAGTTCTGCCCGACAAGACCGGCGGCAGCGAGACGGGAGCATTTGAAAAAGCCATCGAGGAGATCAACCGTCTGGCTCCCGCCTTCGTCATCAACGTGGGCGACCTTGTGGAAGGATTCGTGAGCGACGTGAAGTACTCAGAGCCCCAGTGGGCCGACATGCAGCAGAGACTCTCCAAGTTCGAAGTACCCTTCTTCCTCTGCGGCGGAAACCACGACCTCTCGAGCCAGGCACAGACCGACGACTACATCAGGCGCTTCGGCTGCACATACTACAGCTTCAGCTTCGGACCCGACCTCTTCCTCGTGCTCAACACCGAGGAGCACGGTGGCAGGGACATCTCCGACGAGCAGGTCAAGTACTTCAAGAACGTCATGGACGGCTGGGACGGCCGTCACATCTACGTGTTCATGCACAGTCCCCTCTGGTATCCGAAGAACCACGGAGGCTACGAGTTCATCGACGAGATGCTCCAGGGCCACCAGTACACCGTATTCAGCGGCCACACCCATATGTACTATTATGAGGAGCGCGGCGGAATGGAATACTACGTGGTTGCAACCGCAGGAGGCGACTCCGAACTGCGCGGTGCCGAGGTGGGCGAATTCGACCACTACATGATGGTATCTGCACGCGACGGCAAGCCCGCAATCGCAAACATTCCCATTGGCGCCATGGTAGCCAACGACGTAGTGAGCAACAAGAACGCATTGCTTGTGGGCACACTGCTCAGCAGCGGCTTCTTCAAGGCTCCCTACCTCACATTCAACCAGCCCGTTCCCGAGACCTTCCGCTTCACCCTGTCGGCCGACAACACCACAGGAGAGAAGATGTACTACTCATTCGCAATGCCGGAGGACAAAGGCATAGTCTTCGAGCCTGCATGCGGCGAGGGCACCCTCGACCCGCACGAGACCCGCACATTCAGCATCACCGCCAAATGCGGAAAGGGCTGCAAGGAAGTGGGACGCATCCCCATTACCGTCAAGAACGGATTCGAGATGAACGGTTCGATGAAGACAGTGGAGCATACCGTGAGCCTCTTCACCGACTACACCAGGACCCTTCCTCTAGGCTGCAGGGACGAAATCCGCTGCACCGACCCCTACAAGATTGAAGAGAGCTGGGACTACCACGGAACCGATGACGGCACGTTCGACATCGAGGTCGACCACGACAAGACCTGCATCAGGGTGGCCGTATTCCTGCATGACGACATCCGCGCAACCGACAAGCTCTACGTCATCTTCCAGTCTGGCGGACAGACCAAGGAGTACGAATGCAAGCTTGACGACGGCGTAGTGCACATTCCCCTGAAGCTCATCAAGGATAACAAGTTCACCCTCAACGTCAAGTGGATCGACAACGACGACGTGAAGGAACTCGACCCTTCAGTCCTCTGGTGGAGGCTTCCCGACAAGCCTGCTGAATACATCCTCAAGTAATGAAAAAAGGTAGCCTGCTGCCTGTACTCATCCTGACCGTGGCGGCGTTCGTGTTCAACACGAGCGAATCCGCGCCTATCGGTCTGCTTACAGGCATATCGACCGACCTCGGAATAAGCGAGACCAGGGCCGGCTTCCTCATATCGGCATACGCATGGGTGGTGGCGATCATGTCGCTGCCCCTCATGATGGCATGCTCGCATATGGAATACAGGAAGCTGATGATAGGCATCGTCGGGCTCTTTGTTGCAAGCCACGTTGTGTCGGGACTTGCCACCGGGTATTTCATGCTCATGATATCCCGCATGGGCGTGGCCTGCGCCCACGCCCTGTTCTGGGCCGTTGCGACGCCCATAGCCGTCGAAGTCTCGCCCAAGGGCCGGCGGGCGCTGGCCATGAGCCTGATAATGACGGGCACATCGGTGGCCCAGATAATAGGACTGCCCATAGGACGTATGGTGGGTCTCGCCCTCGGCTGGAGGATGACCTTCATCTGCATAGGTTCCGTGGCGGCGATAGTGCTCATCCTTCTCATCCTTGCATTCCCAAAGGTGGAGAACAATACCGTCTTCTCAGTCAGCGAACTCCCCGGGATGCTCAGGAACAAAAGGCTGCTGGCCATCTACGCCATAATCATACTGCTCGTTACCGGACACTTCACGGCATACAGCTACATCGAACCGTTCCTCCTGAAAATCGCAGGTCTGCCGCAAAACACCATCACCGTCGTGCTGATGATCTTCGGCCTGGCCGGAATCATTGCAAGCGCTATATTCTCGAAGGGCTTCCCCGCCCAGCGTACCGTTCTCACGGTCATCTCGTTCGCGGGAATCACAGCAGGACTCGCATTGATGGGTGCCGCCTCAGCGTCACTCTGGACCATAACTGCGCTCTGCATATTCTGGGGCATATCGATGACATTCATGAATCTGGTGTTCCAGGCTGAGCTCATGGCGGCGGAAAAGAAGGCCACCACCGTTGCAATGGCACTTTATTCAGGACTTTTCAATGTGGGAATAGGCGCCGGGCCGGTGATCGGCGCATGGGCCATCAACGGCACCGGTCTGCACACGATAGGCTACATAGGAGCGGCCATAGCCCTTGCGGGCTCGGCCGTATCGGTATGGTTCCTGCTGCGCGGACGCAATCTAGAAGTCGAAGCCCGCTGAAATCACGTAGTTGACCTTTCTGTCGAGGGTTGACCAGCTTACCCTTGCACGGATAGGGCCGCCAATGGTGTTATAACTCAACTGGCCGCCAAAACCTATGATGGTCTTACTGAGGTCGGAGAACATGTTCTCGATGGAGTTGCAGGAGTCGAAGGCTCCGGCAAGCGCCGAAATGTAGAAGTTCTTGGCGGGATTCACACGTACTTCGGCATTTGCAAGAAGCAGGTTGTTCTCGCAGAGATACATCCTCTGGAACCCGACGAAAGGTATCTGCTGGCTCCAGTAACGGCTTTCCATGATTCCACCGACAGCGTTGCAGGCAAAAAGGCAGGGCTCCACTTCCATGATGCTGCGGGCATGGATGTCCGTTACAACTGAGAAATGCTTTCCTATGCTGAAGGCATACCCGAAGTCAACCGCCGCTATGGGACAGCTCTTCCTGTTGT
This sequence comes from Candidatus Cryptobacteroides sp., assembly GCA_045640445.1. GTDB lineage: Bacteria > Bacteroidota > Bacteroidia > Bacteroidales > UBA932 > Cryptobacteroides. Next base: position 62,815 of record JAZUFA010000050.1, read on the forward strand.
ATTCATGGTTCGCGAAATACCACTCCGCCTTGGCGTTCAGGTCTATACCCCTGCGCGGGAAGTACTTGCTGTCGTATGTGTAAATGTTCGCATTGAAGAAGAGCTCGGGGAAATTGCCATTATAGTAAGGGCCGGTATCATGGCCGCCGGCTCCGTATATGCGGTCATCAGGCACAACGTCGACAAAGTCGATGAACTGTGACATCAGACGCTTGGTCTTGAAGTGGTAGTTCTTGATTCCGGCCTGCAGGTTGAGTGCCGTCCACCTGCTGTTGGAGAAGTATACCGACTCCTCGTGGCCGCTGTACTGGGCGCTCATCAGCATGTCGACTTCGGTACTTACAAAGTCGTGGTTGCTGTTGAACCACTTGAATTCGGCATTGAGGGTGGGCAGCGCCAGGAGGTCAAGCGAATAGTGCAGCTTTGCGTAGAAGTTCTGGGCGATTCTGCTCTCGAAGTCGAGCTTCGAGCCCTCCAGCTTGTTGGTGTTCAGGCCTATATTGAGAAGCAGGGCGGCCCAGTCCTGAGTATCCATCCTGACGCCAAGGCCAAGCTGGTGCACAGGCTTTTTGGCACAGTTGAACTGCAGGCGGTAAGGCTCCGCGTTGCCGAGCAGTGAATATGTGGCGGTCTCGAATGCCGGCACGGAGACTATCTCCTGCATGGCCTCGTCAAGGTCGGACTTGCTTATCTTCTTGGTTACGTCGAGACCTATCTTGCGCATCATCGTGCGGGACTCGCGGTCGCTCAGTCTCGGGAACTCTATGGCGGACACACTTACAGGATGCTGGGAGATGTCGGTTGCCGGACGTGCGTTCAGGCGGGGCTCCACGGCATTCATATGGCTCTTGACCTCCTTGAGTTCGTCCATATGCAACTTTGCAGCCCTGTATCCGCGGGTGATCATGGTATCGATGGAAGCGGTATCGAAGCTGAGCATTCCATAGCCTTCGAGGTCGGGCTTGATGAGCACGTCGGCCTCGCCTATGTTCTGGTTGTAGGAGTCCTGGCCGAGCATCTTGATGAAGCGCATGACGATGTTGCCGATGTTGTCAACCTCGGAGTTCTCGGCAGCGGCGGCCGAAAGCTCGACGCCTATCACGTAATCGGCGCCCATCGCCCTGGCAAGGTCGGCCGGGAAGTTGTTTCTCGTACCACCGTCGACGAGGACCATGTTGTCGGTCCATACGGGAGAGAACATGCCGGGGATCGACATTGTTGAGCGCATTGCATGGCGCACATTGCCGCAGCCCCAGTTCTTGGCCTTGCAGCTGTTCATGTCAGTGGCCACCGAGAAGTACGGGATGGGAAGATTGCTGAACGCTATGCTGTCCTGATAGCCCACCGTGAGGCTGCTCATCAGATTGTTCAGGTTGAAACCGGTCACATATCCTGAAGGCAGTGAACTGCCGAGGGTGTTCAAACCGCTCTGGGTGGAAAGGTCGGCGGCACCCGCGCCAAGGTCAAGGTCCTCGACATGCCTGGGGTTGTCGGCGGCATTCTGATAATGGAACGGTATGGTGAGAAGGTACTTCGAACGGTATACCTTTTCCTTATAAGGCTTGTATTTTGACGAGATGTCGTCAGACAGGATGAAATCCCAGTCCTGCTCCTTGAGGAGGGAGTCCAGCTGATTTGCGGTATAGCCCATGGAATAGAGGCCACCCATCAGACCGCCCATACTGGTGCCGCATATCATGTCGACGGGAATCTTCATCTCCTCGAGGACCTTCATGACACCCACATGTGCCGAGCCGCGGGCACCGCCGCCGCTGAGCACGAGGGCCACTATCGGACGATGCTGAGTCTTGCGGACCTTGTCCATCTTGGCTTTCATCTCTGAAATGAATCTGGCGTCGGCCTCAGGGTCGACACTGTCGGCGGAAAGGCCGTTGGGATAACTCTGCGCAAGGGCAAAGAGTCCCGAAAGCAGCAATATCAGGCTCAGTATAAGTCGTTTCATGCTTCAAATATACAAACAATCACAATATTTATGTAAATTTGAGGTAAATAGACGAACATAATGATGAAACTCCGTAACTTTTTAGCCATCACCGCCTCGGCGGTCGTCTGCGCCTGCACGGCAGGACAGGAAATCGCCGACAAGCTCGATGCCGTCGACTTCACCCAGGTTGAAATAACCGACAACTTCTGGCGCCAGCGCCTCGACGTCAATGAGAAGGTCACCATCCCCCACGCAATCAAGAAATGCTACGACGAAGGCAGGGTCGACAACTTCATCTTTGCCGCCGGCCTTAAGGAAGGTAAGTTCAGAGGCCACTTCGGCTTTGACGACAGCGACGTCTACAAAGTCCTCGAAGGCATGGCATACAGCTACAGCGTAAGCGGCGACGAAGCCATGAGGCAGCAGATGGACACCCTCATAAGCTACATTGCTGCAGCCCAGCAGCCGGACGGATATCTTTACACGCCCTACACCCTGAAGTGCAGGGACTACATGAACCTCTGGTGCACCTACGACAAGGAGCGTTACGACAACCTCAGCAACAGCCACGAGTTCTACAACATGGGCCATATGTACGAGGCCGCCGTGGCTCACTACATAGCCACAGGCCAGAGGAACTTCCTCGACGTGGCCATCAAGAGCGCCGACCACATCTACAGTCTCTTCGGCCCCGGCAAGACGGAGGCCATGCCCGGCCACGAGGAGATCGAAATCGGACTCCTGAGGCTCTTCAGAGTCACAAACGACTATAAATATCTTGAACTCGCCAAGACATTCATGGACCGCAGAGGCCATGGAATCATGGGCCACAACCCCTACTTCCAGGACCTCAGGCCCGTTGTGGAGCAGTTCGAGGCCGTTGGCCACGCAGTGCGTGCCAACTACCTGTTCACCGCAATGGCCGACTACGCCAACCTTGCAGGTGACGAGGAGTATACCACAGCCGTCGACAGTCTCTGGGAGAATGTCGTGGGCAAGAAGCTCTACATAACCGGCGGCCTGGGTTCCAACCCCGCCGGCGAGGCTTACGGTGAGAACTACGTGCTCCCCAACAACGGCTACGCCGAGACCTGTGCATCCATAGCAGGCGTCTACTGGAACCAGAAGATGTTCCTGCTGCACGGCGATGCAAAGTACATCGACGTGCTGGAGAGGATACTCTACAACGGACTCATCTCCGGTATCTCGCTTGACGGAACCAAGTTCTTCTACCCCAACATGCTGAGCACCGAGAATGCCGGCGACGGATTCAACCGCGGGCACAAGGGACGCTCGGAATGGTTCGACTGCTCATGCTGCCCGACCAACGACGTCCGCCTCATCTCATCAGTTCCCGGCTACGTCTACGCCGTCAAGGGCAATTCCATCTACGTGAACCTGTACATAGCCGGCAATGCCGACATCAACCTTGGAGGCAAGCAGGTCAAGCTCACCCAGGAGACCGCATATCCCTGGAGCGGCGATATTCAGATCACGACCGGAACCTCCGGAAGCTACGCTCTCAAACTGAGAATCCCCTGCTGGGCACAGAACAGGCCTGTTCCCAGCGCCCTCTATACTTATGCCGACGGCCTTGAGGCAGGCTGGGATGTGGCAGTCAACGGCGTGAGCGTCAACTGTGCCGTGGAGGACGGCTACTGCACCATCGACCGCAAGTGGAAGAAGGGCGACAAGGTCACCGTCACCCTCGACATGAAGCCCAGGACAGTGGTTGCCGACAGCCGCGTGAAGGACCTCGAAGGCATGGTTGCAGTGGAGTGCGGCCCTATTGTCTATTGCGCCGAGAGCGTGGACAACGAGGGTAAAGACATCTTCATGGAGCCCCTTGACGCATGCTCGGAGTTCACCACAGGGTCCGCCGAGATAGAAGGAGCGGAGATAGGCACCATCAATGCCGACGGAAGGATCAATTTCATACCATACTACGCATGGAACCACCGCGGAGAATCCGACATGACAGTATGGCTCAGACGTTGCACGGAATAATAATCACCACAATATGAAAAGACTGATTGCAGCCGTTGCGCTGCTTGTTTGCACACTCCCCATGTGGGGTCAGAGAGTAATCACCCGCGATTACGCACAGTTCAACAGATATGAGGAAGCCAACACGATGCTGGCCGCACAGCCCGACCAGGGCAGGGTCGTCATCATGGGCGACTCCATCACCGACAACTGGGCACGCATGCGCCCCGGCTTCTTCGCCACCAACGGCATCATAGGCCGCGGCATCAGCGGACAGACCACCCCGCAGATGCTTCTGCGCTTCAGGCGTGACGTCATCGAGAACGGCGCCGTCGCAGTCGCCATCCTCGCAGGAACCAACGACATCGCCGGCAACAACGGTCCCACCCCTCTGCAGGAGATAGTCGACAACATCGCCAGCATGTGCGAGCTTGCCACGGCAAACGGGATCCGACCGATCATCTGCTCGGTTCTCCCCGCACACCGCTATCCCTGGTCTCCCGAGATGCGTCCCGACATCTACATACCCCAGCTCAACGAGCTGCTTGGTAAGCTCGCAGCCGACAAGGGATACACCTACATCGACTTCTTTGCCGCAATGGTCGACAGCAAGCCCGAGAACGAGAACGGTCTGCCCCGCAGGCTTGCAGGCGACGGCGTGCACCCCACGAACGCCGGTTATGAGATCATGGAGCGCATCCTGCTCGAGAACCTCGGTGACGAGATGGCAGCACATGCAGCAGCCCACGAAGGCAAGGAGATCAAGCTTGCCAGCTACAATATCCGCAACTGCAACGGAATGGACAAGACCAGGAGCTATCTCCGCGTAGGCGAGGTCATCCACAGCTTCGGCGCGGATGCAGTCGCACTGCAGGAAGTGGACCTCGGCACAGGACGCAACGAGGGCGATGACATCTCCGGAATACTTGCCGAGATGACAGGAACGGTAGCCACCTTCGCAAGGGCCATCGACATCGACGGCGGACAGTACGGCGTGGCCATGCTCACACGCGAGCTCCCCAAGCACACCAAGTACGTTCCCCTGCCCGGCAGGGAGGAGCAGCGCGTGCTGCTGATGGTGGAACTCTCCGACTACATCTTCTGCTGCACCCACCTCTCCCTCGTCGAGGAGGACAGGCTCGCTTCCATTGACATCATAAACAAGGAGGTGAAGGCATTCGCAAAGGGTACAGGCAAGCCCGTGTTCATCTCCGGCGACTGGAACGACCGTCCCGGCTCTGCTACCATCAATAAGATTTCAGAGAACTTCGAGATACTCACCGACGAGACCGTATTCACCTTCCCCGCCGACGAACCGGACAGGACCATCGACTTCATAGCAAGATGGAAGGGCAGCCCCAAGGGCAAGCTTGACAAGGTTGCCGGAACCTGCGTTCCCGTTGTTCCCACAGCATCAGACCACAGACCTGTAACTGCCACAGTAAAATAATGACAGACAAGATAATAGCCCTCATCAAGCAGGAGGTTCTGCCCGCACTCGGATGCACCGAGCCCATTGCGGTGGCCCTTGCTGTGGCCAAGGCTTGCGAGGTACTGCGCGAGGCCGGATACGAGCCCGCTGACCTCAAGGCGGAGGTCAGCCCCAACATCCTCAAGAACGGAATGGGTGTAGGCATCCCCGGCACCGGAATGGTGGGCCTGCACATAGCTGTCGCCCTGGCTTCCGTCTGCGGAAAGTCGGAGTACAAGCTGGAGGTTCTCAAGGACCTCGACGCCGGATGTGTTGCCAAGGCTAAGAAGATGGTGGAGGACGGCAAGGTCAGGATCGAGCGCTCCCACACCACCCAGAAGCTGTATGTACTGGCAAGCGTGACCGGCTGCGGACACTGCGCTGAAGCAGTGGTGTCCGGCAGCCACGATACAATAACCGCAATAAGGCTCGACGGCAGGGAGATGGAATGCATCCAGCACGTCGCAGACGAGGTGGAGGAAAGCACACACGAGCTTGACCCTGATTTTGCAAAGCAGATCACCGTCAGGCAGATTGTGGACTTCGCCCTGCAGACGCCCATCGAGAAGTTGGAGTTCATTATGGACTCCGTCAAGCTGAACAAGGCGCTTTCTGACGAAGGCCTTGCGCATAAATACGGCCTGCAGATAGGCAGGACCATATTGAGCAGCGGCAACGCAGTCGTCTATGGCGACACCATACTCACCTACGCCATGGCCAGGACGGCCGCTGCGTCGGACGCACGTATGGCAGGCTGCACGCTGCCTGCCATGAGCAACTCGGGCAGCGGCAACCAGGGAATCACCGTAACGGTGCCCGTGATTGCAGTGGCCGAGAAGACGGGAGCGTCGAGGGAGCAGCTCATACGCGCCCTCACGCTCGCACATCTTGTTGCTATACATATCAAGGGACATCTCGGCAAACTGTCCGCCCTTTGCGGATGCGTGATTGCCAGCACGGGATCCTCCTGCGGAATCGTCTACCTGCGTGGTGGCGGTTACGAGCAGATATGCGCCGCCATCAAGAACATGATAGGCAACATCACCGGCATGGTCTGCGACGGAGCCAAGGAAGGATGCGCCATGAAGGTCGCATCCGGCGTGGCCTGCTCGATGCAGTCCGCCATCCTTGCCCTTGACGGAATATGCATCTCCGCAAACGACGGCATAATCGAGAAAGATATCGAGAAGACCATCGCCAACCTCGGCCGCATAGGGTCCGTGGGTATGCAGACAACCGACGAGATGATACTCGACATCATGACCTGCAAATAGCAAAGCACCGCTTGTGACGGTGCTTTGCAGGTGCGGTTTGTTGAAGTAATCTGTTTGTGGTACCCACACCTATATATGCAAATATCGTCATAATTATTCATATTATTATAAATTATTTGTGGAATTTATCTCTCGAAATATGAAAAAGTTCATTATCACCACGTTAGCAATTCTCGCTGCAGGCACGTTCTCCGCACTAGCAGGCGGAAAGGTGGTCACCGACAGCATCGACAGCAAAGTCCTGGGCGCCACCGTACAGTACAACGTCTATCTGCCCGACGGCTGGGAGAACAGCGGAAAGACCTATCCGGTCATCTACCTGCTCCATGGTCTGTACGGCACTTACGAGGACTGGCAGAACAATACCGGAATGAATGTCATAGCCGATGAGCTCATGGCTTCCGGCGAAGCCTGCGAGGCTGTGATAATCATGCCCAACGCCGGAGGCGGCGACATCCACAATATCCATAACGGCTACTTCAATGTGGAAGGCTGGGCATACGAGGATTTCTTCTTCCAGGAGTTCATCCCCACGCTTGAAAAGAAGTACCGCTGCACAGGCGACAAGGGCCACCGCGCTATCATGGGACTCTCCATGGGTGGCGGCGGCAGCACCGTTTACTGCCAGAGGCACCCCGACATGTTCTCAAGCTGCTACGCCATGAGCGCATGGCTCGACACCGACTTCTCGGAGGAGATGCCCCACGATGCATTCTACCTCACAGTCAAGTCGGTGCGTAACGCAAGTCCCCTCGACTTCATCGACAAGGCCGATGAGGGAACAGTGGCTGCGCTGAAGACGGTCAAGTGGTTCTTCGACTGCGGCGACGACGACGGTCTCGTATACCTCTCCGTCGATCTTCACAAAAAGTACAACCAGAAAGGCATAGCCAACGAACTGCGCGTGCACAACGGCGCACACACCTGGGAATACTGGCACAACTGCCTGCGCGACGCACTCCCCTTCGCCACGAGGAGCTTCGCAAAATAGAACTAGAATTCGAGCTTAAGCATCTCGCCGGGCTTCAGCGAGAGGGTGACCTTTCGGCCACGGACCTTGACCTTGCCGGTGTAGTGCTGACCGGCCGCGTCGACGACATACGCTTTAGCATAGGACCTTGCCTTTATGTCTGAGGGCAGGGTCCATTCCATTTTGTCGTAGCCGTCATCGCTGTAAGCGACAACCACATTCTCGCCCACCCACTTTGCGGGGACGAAGACATTGCCGCCTTCAACCAGCTTCACGCCGTCCTTGTACATGAAGAACACCCCGCCCATGTCCTTGAAATAGGTGGTGACACCGTCAGAGAATACGGCCTGGGCGTCATAGTTGACCTGGCTCCTGATATAAGCTATGGGGGTGCGGTGTGCGATGTACTGGTACGGGAGGGTGGTCTTGCAGAATGCCCTCTTGAAGGTCTCGGCCTTCTCCTCCATGGTGTTGCCGCCTTCCTTGAAAGCCGTCTCGGTGTTGACGTTGTAACCGAAGACATCGCCCATTTCACCTGCGTTGGTACCGCTGATCTGGTCGGGGGTCATGGTGAGGTAGAGGTCACGGTCATGCTTGTGCCATATTGCAGGGATATATCCCTTGAAGGCATCGTTCGACCATCCTTCGCAAGTGACGTCGATGCCCTTGGCGTCAAGATACTTTATGATGTTGAGCTGGGCCTCGAGTTCATCCTCGCCCGTAAGTTTGTGATAAGGGCTGATGGGGCTGATGTATCTGATAACCACGTCATCACCCTCCACAACGGGTACAGGCACTGCGGAATGGAAGGCATCGATGTGCAAGGTTGCGGACTCCGCTATGGGGAAGAGTTCGCAAAGCCTGTCGAGGCGCGCCTGGGCATTGCCGGTTGCCCAGTCGCGGGCATAGCTGACTGTCCAGCCCCAGTCGGAATGGACATACTCGCCGCTCACATGGCGGGCCAGAACGTCGTCCTCCTTGTATTTCTCGAAGAGAGGACTGTCGTCGTAGCAGTTGAACATGTTGATATGGAAGCTGATGGAAGTATTATACTTCCTCGCCTCCGACATCAGGTTCAGGATGCTCTGATATGCGCTTGAGTCGCCGGGAGCCTTGATAGCATCGTTGCACTCGAAGAAGGCGGGATATTTTGAGTCGTGGCCGTTGTACTGCCAGCCAACAAGATATATGACCTTGTCGAGGCCCATGGTAATGGCGTCCATCGCCTTGATTGCCTCAAGGGCCTGGGCGCAGTCCATATAGACGGTCTGCTTGCCGTTGTCGCGGAGTTTGAACTTCTGGTCCCAGTGCGCCTGGCTCATGAAGAACTTGCCCACAAGGGTGTTTGAATATGAATGCCTTGGAGTAACGTGCCACTCGAATTCAGCCTGCTTGAAATAAGTTGTGTCAAGCGGCCCGCCAAGCGCAGGCTGCCCCTGCGCCATAATCCCGAGGCAAAGGAAAATAATCGCCAGATATACCTTCTTCATAATCGTAAATATCATATTGCCCCCACAAAATTAACAAAAAAAACCTCACCCACCTTCCCACCACAATCCCCATGCTTATCCTTTATCTCCTTACACAAGCAAAGCCCCAGGCTGGCGGCGGATGCCGGCTGGCTGAGGGCGTCCCACACTTGCTCCGCTTTGCCACTCTCTGTCCTTCTTCTTTTCTGTCAGCCCCAGGCTGGCGGCGGATGCCGGCTGGCTGAGGGCGTCCCTCACTGGGCAAAAGGCAAGTGCCGGGCGGACTCTCCAAAAGATCCGGCCGGCGCTTGCCTTTAGCTGCCGGACGAAAGTTCGGCTGCGGTGCCGCACTTCACCCTCGCACTCCCGCGCTTCACGACCCCTGTCTGTTGGCACCGCTGCGTGCCAACCACCCTCCCTTGCCACCCTCGCGTAAGCAGACAGAACTTCAACCTCCTACTATCAGTCTAACCTCCGCCATGATTTCGCCGATTTTATTCTCGCAAACGGCAATCTCGCCATAATTTCGTCGATATCGTGCCCGCAGGCCGTCTAAACCCGCGTTTCGGGCATAATATCAGCTGAAACGTGGCAGAAATCTGATTTGCGGGCATAAATCCGTCATTTTTATGGCGGGAACCATGCTCCGTATCTCTTGATCTTATTGACTCAAGCCTGTAGCTGTTCCACTTTGATGTGAACCCAAAAGTTGGGATGTTTACCCGCACCAAAATCTGCAACCCAGTTGTCGATAATGGCCAATTTCAAGGCCTTTTCCTGGCCAGAATATGTGATTTGTCCAACTAATCGGGTTCTTTTAGGCGCCGGGCTTGTTATTTTGCTGTTTCGCCAAGAATTCGTGATTATTTTGGCCAATCACATCATTCCCGCCAATTTGAAGCCTCATTTTAGGCCGGCAGAGTCGCATCCTTTCCAGTAATTTTAAGGTTTCGTACAACACCAGGGGACTTGACACGATATGATGGGTTAACGTGTCAACTCCCCAGTTCAGAAGAGGGACCGGGAACGATATCCCGCATTTTTGTGCCCAGCCCTGAGAGAAAATGACGATACCTTCCAGGAAAACCCCTCGAAACAAGGAAGGTCCCGGGGAAAAGGGCGACACCTTCCAGGAAAAGGCCTCAAAACAAGGAAGGTCCCTAGGGAAAGGCCGACACCTTCCAGGAAAAGACCCCGAATCAAGGAAGGTCCCTAGGGAAAGGCCGACACCTTCCAGGAAAAGTCCTCATATCAAGGAAGGTCCCTAGGGAAAGGCCGACACCTTCCAGGAAAAGTCCTCAAATCAAGGAAGGTCCCAGCGAAAACGCCAACACCTTCCAGGAAAAGAACCCGAATCAAGGAAGGTCCCAACGAAAACGCGGACACCTTCCAGGGAAAGACCTCGAATCAAGGAAGGTCCCGGTGGGAAAAAGGCGGGAGTTAAGGGTTGGGAAGGAGGGTCAGTTCAGAACGGGGCGGCAGTGGCGGCCGTGGCCTTTCCAGAGGACTTCCTTCTGGGAGATGTACCAGGTGCTGCCGTTCGTGCAGTTGCCCTGGTAGAAGAGGTAGGTCCTGCCGTCGGGGGCCTCGAAGATATGGGGGTGGCCGGACTCCGAACTGTTCCAGGAACCTTCGGGGCCGACGGGCAGGAAGGGCTCGTCGGAGAGGCGCTCCCAGTTGATTCCGTCGTCGCTCACGGCGACGCCGATCTGCTGGGGATGGTTGTTATATGCCCCGGCATAGAACATGAACAGCCTGCCGCCCTTCTCTATCACCGATGCACCCTCGATGCACTCCTGCTCCCACGGCAACTCGGGTTCCAGGATAGACGCGTCCTTCGCCAGGGTCCATGACCCGCGGCTGAAGTCGGTGTCCGCGTCCGCCACTGCAACGCCTTGCAACTGGCGCTTGAACTCCGGATCCCTGGTTGCGAAGAAGAGGAAATATCTGCCCTTGAACTTATAAACTTCGGCATCGATAGCCCTGCCGCAGGTCCAGGCGGCGGGCTCGGGCGAGAAGATGGGGTTGCTGGGATCGCCCACGAAGTTGAGTCCGTCTTCCGAAGTGGCATGGCAGATGGCGTCCTCCGCCCACATGCCGTATGACTGGTAGAACAGATGCACCTTACCGTCGATCACCCTTGCGCAGGGAGCGCAGTACCCCAGCTTCTCCTTCTCGGAAAGCGGCTCGGGGCGGACTTCGCCGGCCTTGTCCCAATGGACGAGGTCGGTGCTCGTGGCTATGCCTATCGTCCATCCGGGCACCCCGCCCTCCTCATTGCCGGGTGGCATGGAATAGTAAAGGAAATATCTGTCACGGAAGAACACCACATGAGGGTCCTTGCTCATGGGGCTGCCAGTCCCCGTGGAATCGGAGAACATCATCACCTCCTGCGGGGCCGGCCGGCCAGCCGGCCGCCCGCAGCTCCACACCAGGCAAAGCCCGGCCAGGACTACGACAGCATATTTAATAACATTACGCATCTATAATAACTTATAAGAACGGCAGTTCCCCGCCGTCATTTTTTGTATAAATCCATGTTCACCCGCAGGCAGGCCGCCTCTATCTTCCGGTTTATAGTATCGAGGTCATCGGCAGGGAGAACGGCATCGCCCGTCCCGACATTGCAGACCGCTGCATTCAGCATCCTTATGACCCCGGCCTTGGGCCCTAGGACGGAGATGCTGAAAATATCCTGATAGTAGCTCATAAAAGATGTTGTATTTGTAAAGATACGCAAAATCGCATTCACACAAAGATTATTGTTAAATTTGCGTAGATAACCATCATACCATGAGGACATTCAACTGCATACTCGCAACGGCGCTGATACTCACCGCGCTCCCCATGAACGGGCAGAATCTCATCAAACTTTCTGAATTGGACGCATCAAGGATATCCCAGCCGTACGGCATGCCGGCGGTCGGCAAGTCGGTGTCCGGCGAGCCCCTCAAGGTCGCCGGCGTCCGTTATGCCGACGGCATAGGCGTGCAGGCATCCAGCAGGATGAAGTTCACCCTTATGGGCAACTCCAAGTACTTCAAGTGCAAGGTGGGCGTCAACGACAACAAGGTCGACTACAAAGACCCCGACCTCATCAAGATACCTTTGGTCGACGGAACGACGGTATTCTACACCTCCGTCGAAAAGGGCAAGGAGTTCCGCGGCATAGGCTCCGCCGAGGGCACGGTGGGCAAAGGCAGCGTGGTGTTCAGGATACTGGGAGATGGTGAAGAACTGTTCAACAGCGGCATAATGCACGGCGGTGACCCCGCCAAAAACGTCGACCTTGAAATCGGCGGAGTGGGGACTCTCGAACTTATAGTAGATGACGCCGGTGACGGAATGAGCGGCGACCATGCCGACTGGCTGGATGCCGTGTTCGACTACTTCGAGATCAAACCCGCACCGGTCGATGCAGACTCAGCAAGCGGCAAGCTTGAAATTGACGAAAGCATACTTGCACCCCTGCGCGCAAAGATAGCCGCCCTTCCTGTCCGTCCCTCAAGGTCAGTCAGGCCCAAGGCGGACTGGCTGATCGACAACAGCGGCTTCACCGCAACGGTTTCCGGCACGGGCGACGGCAAAACGGTCGTCATAGGCAACGGGCTCGTGTCCAGAAGTTTCCGCGTAGTGCCCAACCTGGCCACAGTGGACATTTACAATGCAATGACGGGAGAAGCCCTGCTGCGCTCGCCCAGCAGCGAAGGTTCCCTGAAGATAGACGGCCGGAACTACAGCATAGGCGGCCTTACAGGCCAGTTCGAGTACGGCTACACGCTGCCCGAATGGATAGACGGCCTCACCCCCATCCCGAACTCTTTCCAGGTGGTGGACTTCGAAGTGCGCGAGTTGCAGCCACGCATGGAGTGGAAGCACAAACGCTGGGCTCTCGTGAAGGAATGGAAGCCTGCCGGAAAGGAGATAGTATTCAAACTCGTGGGTCCCGGCATGCTGAAGGACCTTGAACTCGACCTGCACGTTGCCGTATACGACGGCTATCCAATCATCAGCAAGTGGTTTGAGCTCAGCAACACGGCAGACTATGCCTACATGCTCAACGAGTTCATGCTGGAAGACCTGGCAATGGTGGAGGGCGACTCGATAGTCGACGGTCCCATGCGCTTCCGTCTGCCCAACATTTATGTGGAGAGCGACTGGGACGAAGGCTTCACCACCCATTGGGAGAAGGACCACCGCTACACCTCGCAGGTAAGTTACACCCTTGACACGCCCTGCCAATTGCAGGTAAAACTCCCCCGCGGACCGCAGGATGCAATCCAAGGCGGCGGTACCTTCAAGAGCTTCAGGAACTGGATAATGCCTTACGACTCCGAGGATAGGGAGCGCAAGTCGCTGTCGTTCAAGCGATTCTGTAATCATATCGCTCCCTGGACGAGCGAGAATCCCATCTTCATGCACTGCACGTCCACCGACCCCGAGGTAGTAAGGACGGCTATAGACCAGTGCGTCGAGACCGGCTACGAGATGGTAATCCTCAGCTTCGGCTCGGGCCTCGACATGGAGGACGAGTCGGAGGAGAACATAGCCAAGTTCAAGGCCCTGGCCGACTATGCCCATTCGAAGGGCATAGAGCTCGGTGGCTACTCCCTGTATGCCAGCCGCTGGATAAGCGACGAGGTCGACCTCATCAACCCGGCCACCGGCAAGAGGGGCGGAATGACCTTCGGAAGTTCGCCCTGCATCTGTTCCGACTGGGGCTATGACTATTTCAGGAAGATACGGAACTTCTTTGAGAAGACTGGCTTCGACGTCCTCGAGCACGACGGATCATACAGCGGCGACCCCTGCGCGTCCACAACCCACGCCCACCATACGGGCCTGGAGGACTCCCAGTGGAAGCAGCACCTTGTGATAGACGACATGTACAGATGGATGTGCGCCAACGGCATCTTCCTGAACGTGCCGGACGACGGATTCCGCTTTGTGGGCTCGAACAAGAGCGCCGTGGGTTACCGCGAGGTCAACTGGTCGCTCCCCCGCGACAGGCAGATAATCCTCGGCCGCCAGAACATCTACGACGGCATGTGGAAGCGCACCGCCACCAACAGCTGGACCTTCGTGCCCCTCGTGCAGTACCATGGCGGCGGCGCGGCGGCGACTCTGGAGCCGCTGGACGAGCATCTGGACGCCTACAAGGCCCACATGATGCAGAACTACGGTTCCGGCGTCCAGGCATGCTACCGCGGCTTCCGCCTGTATGACACGGAACGTACCAAGGAGTGCGTCAAGGAAGTCATCGCCTGGTACAAGAAGCACCGCGACATCCTCTGCAGCGACGTGATCCACCTCCGCCGTCCCGACGGAGTCGACTGGGACGGCTTCATGCATGTGAACCCCGGCCTCGACGAAAAGGGCTTCATCATGGTCTTCAACCCCACCGGCGAGGATATCACCCGTACCATCACCATCCCGCTCTACTACACCGGCCTTACCAGGAAGGCCCGCATAACAGAGCAGGAAGGAAAGACTAAAAAGTACAGGCTACGCCGCGACTACACGATAGAACTCACCGTAACCATTCCCGCAAACGGTTACAACTGGTTCGTCGTCCGATAACAGACCCGGACGCCCCGGAAAAGGATATTCAGGAAATAATAGGTAACTTTGTACGATATCAAAAAAAACAACGAATACATGCAGGAAGAAAAGTACATCTCGGGAGCATTCTGGTACTACAACGTAGATTTGTCCGTACGTTATGAGATCCAGATGAAAGACAAAGTCGACGGACTCCTGCTGCAGCAGGCCGTGGATACGGCCATGCAGCGCTACCCCTATCTCAAGAAGCGTCTGATCGAGTCAACCACCGCCTTCCATCTGGTGGAGAACGACCTCCCCGTGGTGGTGCTCAACACCAACAAGCCCGTCCATCTCTGCGCTGCGGAGACCAACTTCCATCTTTTCTGCCTGTCGTACTACGACGACTCCATCTTCTTCGACAACTCGCACGCCCTCTTCGACGGCAGAGGCCGCGGCTCCGTCCTCCACAGCATCATCTACTACTACTGCATGTTCAAGTATCGGGTAGAGATCGACATGCCGGGCGTGCAGCTGGTGGACTCCCCCATCGACCCCGCGGAGTACGAGGACCCCTATATGAAGGAGATACCCGAGCCCAAGGTAGATCTGCCCGACATCAAGCAGCCCACGAACGTGATGTACCTCCCGGCAATGGGGCTCGTCCGCAACTCGAAGACGCAGATCCATCACGTAAGGATCAACGAAAAGCAGCTCATGGCTCTCTGCAAGAGTTCCGATGCAACTCCCAACACGGCCATCACCCTGCTTATGTGCCGCGCCATCCACAAGCTGCATCCCGACAGCGACAAGTCGATAGCCGCAGGCATCTACTGCGACCTGCGCTCCGCGCTGCAGACGCCCAAGACACACAAGCCCATCGTGACCGCACCGCTGCTCGAGTTCTCGCCGGACATGTACGACCTCGACTTCGCCGAGCAGAACACCATCATGCGCGGCAAGCTCATGCTGGCAACCGACGAGTCCAACCTGCTCAAGACCGCCCGCGAGCTCAAGGACTGGAGCCTGAAGGTCAACGACATGACCACATCCCGCGAGAAGATAGCCGCCGCCCATAAGATGTGGGAGGACGCCGTACTCGGCAGGACCTTCGCCGTGAGCTACTCCGGCAGGAGCAAGTTCGGCACCTGCGACCAGTACCTCAAGGCCTTCTTCCCCCAGGTGTCCGCCTTCATGATGGGACTCCTCATCGAGGTCACCACCGCCGACGGCTGGTTCTACGTAACCTTCATCCAGGAATGGAAGGAGGACGTCTACTTCAACGCCTTCCTCAAGGAAGTCGTCACCTTCGGCATCGACTTCGACCTCCTCTACAGCTCCGAAGAATCCCGCGCCATCTACAACCTCCAGAACACAATCTAGGCCCCCGCGCCCGACCCCATACAAAGACCCGCACCCCAAAGGCCCTCAAGCCCAGGATGCGGGTCTTTGCTGTATCAGCACCTTTCGCCCTCTAAGCAAAATGCAACGCCGAAAGGTCCCGGGCAAAGGCCTTGATGCCCTGCTCGATCTTCTCCACCGTCTTCTTGGACGGTTTCCTCCTGCCGTGAAGATAGTGCCCGAGCATCGTCTGATTGACGCCGGTTATCCTTTCAAGCCCGGCCAGGCTGAACGCAGGAGCATACTCCTGAAGGAACGACGCCGTATCGTAGTAAAACTCATACTTGATCTCCTCGAACAGCTTGCCTGTCTTTGCATAATGCTCCTTCATCTCGGCATATGCCACATTGAAATCGGCGATGGTCTCCTCCACCGTCTTCCCCTCACC
This sequence comes from Candidatus Cryptobacteroides sp., assembly GCA_045640445.1. Lineage (GTDB taxonomy): Bacteria > Bacteroidota > Bacteroidia > Bacteroidales > UBA932 > Cryptobacteroides. The sequence goes on from JAZUFA010000050.1 coordinate 79,260, forward strand.
AATGCAAGAATAGTCAAGCGGCGTATCATCCATATATGCCGAATACCCATATTCCGACTTCTCAACGTAAACTTTAACTGTCTTCATATCAACTACGGCAAGAAAACCCAGAAATCTTCAGTTTCTGGGAGGAATTGCCAATTCCTTTTATTGGTTATGTGAATGAGTTTTTGTAATTTTGCTACCAGCAAGCAGAAAAAATATACGAAGCCCTGGATTGGGTTTGACGTGTGTTTTTCCTGCT
>JAZUFA010000051.1:0-46668 GCA_045640445.1 Candidatus Cryptobacteroides sp.
TACATCCACAGCTCGCTGTCCCAGAAGATGTGGCCGTTGTACTCCCTGCACGAAAGGCCGAAAGGAGGGATGCTGGATGCCGTCCCCTCGCGGCCGCAGGAATAAATCTGATAAAGCGCCGAGCGTACGACCGTCTGCGCATACGGGTCACCGTCGATGATGACGTCGCCCTGCCAGAGCTCGTCCCACATCGACTCATGACGCTCGATGAGCTTCTGAGGGCCCTCCATCACGGCATAGATCACTTCCCGGTCGGACTCATTGACCGGATCGGAAAAATCCTGCGCCGTACATACCGAACCGATCATGTGGAAGGTGAATGTATCTCCTTTTGAAATGCTGACCTTTTCCGGGACCGGCTTGCCGTCGGCGACCAGGACGGAAGAAGCGGACATGAGGATGCGGCGGTATGGACTTCCGCCCCAATGCCGGCTGATAAGGAATTCCGGTCCCTTGATGTCACGCCTGACCATGGTGGAATCATGGCCGGCGAAGCCTTTCGGCACGGAAGTGACAGGCTTCAGCCCCAGCTCGATGTCTTTCTTCGCCGTGATCCGGACAGATACCACGCCGACGTGCGGCATGTTGCGGAGGGCGCGGAGCTCATAGGAGAATGACGCCTTGCCCGGTAGGGTGAAACCGGCTCTCAAGCATGCGGGACGCATGTCCAGGGTCTGGCTCCAGCCCGTGACATTCTTCTCGCCGACAGTCTCGCCGCCGACCGTGACCTCCAGACGGAACGGGTTCGGGGCGTCCGCGATGCGGCTCACGCCCTGGTTCTTGCCGGCGTCATAGACATTGTTCAAGATCACGCTTCTGACAGCGAATGGCGCACGTCCGGGCATTATGCCCATCACGCCGTTAGCCATCGGCACTCCGTGATAGCGGCTCTGGCTGTCCTTGGTGCTGATGGTCCAGCCGTCAAGCTCCCCGGAGAGGGCCGACGTGCACACAAAGGCCAGCGCGAGGATGGTGAGAAGTCTTTTCATAGCCCCGGCCGCTTATCGTACTTCTATGACTGGGCCGTGATCCTTGGCGACAGCCTCCTTCCACTTGGCGGTATAGCCCGGCTGGTCGATCTTGTCCGGGATGCCGGCCGAATATTCGGAATGCAGGAATCCGCCGTTCTCGTCCTGAGGCTTGATATTGCCGTCGATGAACTTGACGAGGAGCGTCTCCTCAAGCTTGGACCAAGCCTCGAACTGCTTCTGGGCGGTCTGGACGCTGTATTCGGTAAGAGCCTTGCGCACTTTCTTCAGCGCACGCCTGTTGCCCGGGTGCTTGGAGGACTTGTTGTAGATCGAGAGGAGTTTCTCATCGTTCTGCTGCAGTGCGCCGGACATCTGAGCGTTCTCGAACTCGTCGATGCTCTTCCTCACGAACGGGCCCATATGGTCGTACATCTTGTAGCAGGCGTTCGCGATGCGGTTGCAGATCCAGAATGCGGACGTGGCCGAATAGTGGAGCAGGTCACCGTTGCCTTCGCGGAAGCACTCCGGCACCTCGTTGATGCTCGCATAAATCGGTGTAAGATAAGAAGTTGCAGCATCGTCACAGCCGAACCAGTCGACTCCGCCGATCACGTCAGGGAGCCAGCCGCGGGCCTGTGCGACAAACCAGAAGCCGGTCTGCTGCGTGGCGATGGCGCGCTCGTTGACATAGCTCTTGCCGTCATGCTCGAAGCCCATCGGCCTCCAGCGGTAAGGGCAGGCGTTTCCGCCGGCACCTATGTCGTTACGCATGTCCATGGGAGTGTTCTCGAAGTGGTCGCGCATTACATCGGCCACATTCTTGGGAGTCACCTTGCCCTCGGGCTTGACCCAGAGGGGAAGATTGCCTTCGAGATCGTAGCCCATGGCGTAATTGAGCCACTCCTCGGCAGGCTCCCTGACTTCCACGCCGTCCTGCTCGAAGATGAAGTTGCCCTTGCCGAGGATGTTGAAAGCACTCCATACACGGCCGTCGCAGCCTCTGATTTCGCCGAAGTCGACGGGGCAGTATGCGGCCTTGAAGCTGAAATCCTCGTCCGATCCGCTGTACCAGCCCTTGCTGCGTGCGAACTCGGCAACGTCGGGTGCATAGATGCAGTTCTCAGGGTCGTTCCAGGGGAAAGTGGTTATGCGGGCGAGGTTGGCGTGTGCGCAGATGTATCCGTCGGGGATGCGGCGTGCGACGTATACTATGCCCTTGTTGTCCGGGCCCTTGCCCACAAGGTCCATGATCCAGGCCTCGTCCTTGTCGGCGATGCTGAAGGTCTCGCCGCTTGAGGGATAACCGTATTCGTTTGCGAGGGTGGCGATCGTCTCAATAGCCTCACGGGCTGTTGATGCGCGCTGCAGTGTGATGTAGATGAGGCTGCCGTAGTCCATGATGCCTGCGGGGTCGCACTGCTCGGCGCGTCCGCCCCAGGTGGTCTCGGCAATGATGAGCTGATGCTCATTCATGTTGCCCACGGTCTGATATGTATGTTCCACCTGCGCAATGTCACCGAGGGGCTTGTAGGTGTCCCACTCGATTATCGGGAGCCTTGCACCCTTGGAGTAGTTGGCTGCAGGATGGAAGTAGAGCTCGCCATAGAGCCAGTGGGAATCGGCTGCGTAGGAAACCATGCATGATCCGTCGGAACTGGCACCTTTTGTGATTATGACATTTGTACAGGCACCGGCACGGACGCTGACAAGCGCCGCAAGGGCCACTGTAGCAAGTAGAAATTTTCTCATTTTATGTTTTCTTTATTAAATTTGCAGATTGACAATTACAAATCTATGAAATTTTTTGTTACTCTCGCACTTTTCCTTCTGCCTCTGGGTGTTTTTGCACAGCAGATGAGCGAGGAGGAGCAGGCTAAGAAACTCGCCGAGGCAATCGAGCAGGAGGTTGACCATCACGCCCAGAACCTCGACCTCGAGGACTGGCAGATTTTCTATGTCGATTCCATCCTCAACACCAACTACAAGGGCATGATGGACGAGCTCGCCGTCCTGAACAAGAGCAAGGTCAGCAACGCCGACCTCTTCGTCATGGCTCAGGACAAGTGGCTCGAGAAGACCTATGTGGCCTTCCAGAAGATACTCAACGAGGAGCAGTGGGCAAAATACCTCAAGTCAGGCGCAGCCAGGGACAAGAAGGCCAGGGACAAAAGGGAAGCAAAACGCAAATAACCGATTATGACACGTGAAGATATAGACAGGATACTTGCAGAACTCGCAAAGCTCGAGTGCAAGACACAGAAGGATGTAGAGGACGCAAGGGTTGCATTCCTCGGCAAGAAGGGTTCGGTCACCGCCCTCTTCGACGAATTCCGCACAATGGACAAGGAATTCAAGAAGGAGTTCGGCAAGCCTCTCAACGAGCTGAAGAACACTGTTCAGGCAAAGATCGACGAACTTAAGAACACTGTTGGCGAGAGCAGCGTCGCCCAGGGTCCCAAGCAGGACCTCAGCATGCCCGGCGACAACTATGAACTCGGTTCACGCCACCCTGTAAGCATCGTCCGCCAGGAGATTGTCGACATCTTCCGCAAATTCGGATACGACGTGGCCGAAGGCCCCGAGATCGAGGACGACTACCATGTCTTCGAGGCCCTCAACTTCCCTCCCAACCATCCTGCACGCGACATGCAGGACACCTTCTTCGTAAGTGCAGGCCACCTCAACCCCATCCTTCTCCGTACTCACACTTCAAGCGTCCAGGTACGTTCGATGGAGAAGATGGACCTCCCCATCCGTGTCATCTGCCCCGGCCGCGTGTTCCGCAACGAGGCAATCAGCGCACGCGCACACTGCATCTTCCACCAGGTGGAAGGCCTTTATGTTGACGAGAACGTGACATTCGCCGACCTCAAGCAGGCCCTGCTCCTGTTCGCACGCGAGATGTTCGGCCCCGACACCCAGATAAGGATGAGGCCCTCATACTTTCCCTTCACCGAGCCTTCGACGGAGGTTGACGTAAGCTGCAACATCTGCCACGGCAAGGGATGCAACATCTGCAAGGGTACCGGATGGCTCGAGATCCTCGGCGCCGGCATGGTCGACCCCAACGTGCTCGAGGCCAGCGGCATCGACTCTAAGAAGTACAGCGGATTCGCCTTCGGCATGGGTCTGGAGCGCATCGCAATGCTCAAGTGGCAGGTCAACGACCTCCGCCATTACTTCGAGAACGACATGCGCTTCCTCAAGGAGTTCGAGGCAGCACCCGAAGTATAGCACACCAAGGTTCCTCCTGGAACCATCACAGATATCATGAAAAGGCTACTTACACTTTTGCTTGTAGCATGCTTTGGTGTTTCCGCACATGCGCAGGCCCTCCTTGTCAATACGCTAAAGCCTGTCGAGCAGCAGCATTACAATGTGCAGGATTCGCCCGTCAATATAGGCGGACAGATGTTCGACAAGTCCTTCTTCCTCAGCGCTCCCGACGGCGGCTTCATCGCCTCGCAGGAACAGGCATACGTGACATTCAATCTGGGAAAGCAGTACAGCAAGCTGTCCTTCGTCCTCGGGCCCGCCATCGCCAATCCCAACGGCGATAACGGCAATGCCATCCTGGTGGTGCTTGCCGACGGCAGGACAATAATGGACGAGATTGTCAACGACCACGACGCCGTGCGATACATCACCCTCGACGTGGCAGGAGTCGACAGGATCACCTTCAAGAACATCAAGGGATCGGAGAAGATAGGCATCGGCGTACCCAAACTTTGGAAAGCCGGCCAGAATGTGGTGGTCGCCCCCAACCCGATGGACAAGTTGCCCAAAGGAAAGATCAAGCTTGTGCAGCAGCTCAAGCCTTATTACACCTCAGGCGGCATGGTCAAGCAGATTACAGATGACCAGGACGTATTCTGGGATTACCGTGTCAAGGACATAAGCATCAACCGCAAGACCTTCGACTGCGGCCTGCAGATGTTCACCCCCGACGGCTTTATTGAGGACAAGGAAGGATGGAGCTACTTCTGGCTGAACAAGCGCTACGACAAGATATCCTTCATCGTCGGCCCCCGCGACAATCAGAGCAGCAACTCCAGCGCATGGCTGGTGGTCAAGGCCGACGGACGTACCATCTACGAGGAATATGTACGTCAGTCAGACCTTGCAAAGCAGGTGGTCCTTGACGTTTCCGGCAAGGAGCAGCTGACCTTCATCTGTCAGAGAAGGAGCGGCGACCTGCTGGGTTCCATGACCTTCGGCGTCGTGGACATGTACGCGTATCCCGCAGGATACACGTCCTCCCTCCCCGAGGAAGGCACGGTCAGCCTCAACAAGGACAAGATCGCAGCACTGCCGGACGTATGCCCCCTGATGTCAAACATCCGTCCTTTCTCAGTTCGTGGCACAAGCGACGCCTACAACACCCTGTTCTATGGTGAAACCAGACACTATGGGTTCTACATGGGCGGAACAAGCTACTGGGAAGGCATGCTCTTCACAACAGGCAACACCCTGATGGAGGACATGATCGATTCCTATACCGAGTTCGACCTTGCAGGAGAGTTCGACTATATCAGCTTTGACGCAGGCTGTCTGAGCAAGAGCCACGCGATGGACGACGACCAGCTCCGCATATACGCCGACGGCAAGCTTGTGTTCGACAATACGATATACTGCACCTGGCCCAACCAGCACTATGAGGTTCCCATAAACAGGTGCCACACGCTGCGCTTCGAGAAGCCGGGCAACGGCAAGAAGAAGCAGACTGTCATAGGCGTGGGCGACGTGATCCTCTACCGTGGCAGACCTGTCCGGAACGACATCTTCGTGCATGAGACACCCGACTGCCCTTACGAGGCCGACCTCATCGACCTTTGTGGCAAGCCTTATTTCCACTATTGCGGAAGGTTTGTAAGCAGCATCACCAATTTCAGCATGGACGACTGCTTCCATGACGGAAGCACCAAGAGGAAGGCGTTCAACATGAAGGACGGCAGCCAGGTCTACAAGGGCTTCATGCTCGAGACCAACATACCTCTCGGCCTGGAGGAAATCACCCCCATGAGCGCGTTGTTCATGTTCGTCACCGGAGTGGGTGTCAACATCAGCAATTCTGACGTATCTGCCGCTACCGGCACGACCGCAGGCGTCAGCGGACCGTTGATGGGCGGAATCGGGCTCCTGCTCGCCGACCCGAACAACAAGCAGTCATCTGCTGCCGCATTCAATCCTTTCGGGGAGTATGAAAGCTGCACCTTCACCGTCGCCAATATATTCGAGCATGTGGATGAATTCGCCGAGGTGTTCGACGCCCGCAATCCTGAGACTGCAAAGAATTCCGTCAAGCTCAACGTTTTCGCAGACCAGAAGCTCGTCGGAGAATACTGGCTTGACAACAAGATGGACCCGATGACCATCACGGTTCCCATCTTCAAATGCCACCAGCTCATGTTCTGGCTGGAATGCGGCGACCAGCGTTCCGGACAGTACCTGTTCTACGACCTCAAAGTGAGCAAGGCACCCTGCAACATCCCCATACCCGAGACCTATACGAGCGGGCAGACCACCCTGTCGAAGGACGGTACCGGAATCATAGTCAACGGCAAGGATGAACCCGCCAGCGGCAGGAAGAAAGAGAAGAAGGCCGTTTCCGAGGAAGAGAAGCAGGCACGCCGCGAAAAGGCCGCAAAAGCCGTCGGCTTGGGCCTGGGTATCATCGGAAGTCTGCTCGATTAATTTTGCAGACCCTCATCAGAACTTGAGGGTCTGCATATTTCCGTCATATTCGACGTCACGGCTGCGGGAGCCCTTGGTGTCTATGAACACCACGTGGAACTTCCGGGTCTTCAGCATGCCGTCGAACGAGCCGTTCCGCCCGCCTATGGTCAGGCTGCGGCCCTTGAGGGTGAATTCGATGGTAGAGTATTCTCCCTTCTCGTAGTTATAGCTGTCTCCTTCATCCTCGTAAAGGGTGAACTCGCCGTTTGCGCCGGCATAGACGCGTATCTCAAGTTCATCCCAGGGTTTCTCACCTGTGTACTGCATAACCGGAGCCAGAGGGATGATGGCGCCCGCACGGGCATAGGCGGGGCATCTGTCGAGCGCTGCCGACGCGCTTACCGTACGGCCGCCTTCGATGCATTTCCCTGATTCAATCTCATACCATTTACCGGCGGGCAGATAGAGGGATGTCTCTGCTGCCTTTCCCCAGTCGGGAACTTCCTCGCTCCAGCGGCGCTCCTCGTCTGTGAACATGGCATGCGTGACGGGGGCAACCAGGATGGAGCGTCCGAACATGAACTCGTCGGCTATGTCCCAGGTGTTCCTGTCGGAAGCAAAGTCCATCACTAGGGCTCGCATGAAGCTGTCGTCATTCGCACTGCACTGCCATGCAGTACTGTAGATGTAAGGCATAAGGGCATAGCGCATGCGTATCGCCTTCTCTATGGCGTCATAGACGGGTTCGCCCTTGCTGCCGAACTCCCATATCTCACGGCGGGAGTTCTCACCGTGGCTGCGCATCATAGGGTTGAAGAGTCCGAACTGAATCCAGCGTACGTAGAGTTCCTGGAACAGAGGGTTGCGGGCACAGGTCTGGCTCTGGCCGGGCTTGTTGTAGCCGCCGGGGAAGAAGCCGCCTATGTCGCTGTTGACGTTAGGGTTGCCGCCGAGGGTGTAGTTCAGACACAGGGGTATCTGCTGGCGGAACTGCTCCCATGTGCTCTGGGTGTCACCGCTCCAGGTATTGGCACCCGTACGCTGCTGGCCTGTGAAATATGAACGGGTGAGGATGAAGACGCGCTTGCTTGAAGATACGGCGCGCTGATGGTCATACACACCCTCCACGCACATCAGAGGGTAGATGTTGCGCACGCTCCTCCAGGAGCCCATGGCTGTGGGCTGGTCGAAATCGCCAGGCTTCTCGTTGTGGTCGGGGTCGGTGCTGTCCATCCACCATGCGTCGATGCCCATGTCATAGAGACGGCGGAGATTGTTCCAGTAGATGTCGCGGGCTTCTGCGCTATAAGCGTCATAGCACTGGACACCGGAAGGATAATCCATTCTTGGAGGCCAGTACTCGGCGAGTCCGCTATTGGGCCATGTAAGGAAGTCGAGCAGCAGGCCTTTCTCTGAAAGCTGCCTGTACGGCTTGGTCTGAGGGCCGAACGACTGCCAGATGGAGATGCTCATATGGGCTCCGAGGCTGTGGGTCTCGTCCACCATCTCCTGTGCATCGGAGAACTCGGTGTTCAGGAACTCCATGGCGTTCCACAGATAGTTGTTGCCCCAGTACTGCCAGTCCTGGATGATGCCGTCGAGAGGTACTCCGGCATTACGGTAGCCGTGCACCACGTCGAGCAGTTCCTCCTGCGACTTGTAGCGCTCGCGGCTCTGGTGGAAGCCATATGTCCACAACGGCAGCATGGGAACATGGCCGGTGAGTTCACGCAAACCGGCAACCACGCCGTCAGCGTTGCCTCCGTAGATGAAGTAGTAGTCTATCTCCTCGGCCACGTCCGATGTCAGTCTGAGCACTCTGCCGTCGTCGCTGATATCGGTGGGAGAATAGTTGTCCCAGAATACGCCGTAACCCTTGACCGACTGGAATACATTGCTGAAATCCTCGAGGTTGCTCTGCACCATGCGGCGGTTCTCTCCCCTGAGGTTCATCTTTCCGTTCTGCATCATTCCAAGGCCGTAGATGGGCTCGTCCTCATCGAGAGTCCAACCCTGGGACACCTTGTAAAGGCCCTTGTCGAGCCCGTCGGGAATAGCCTGTATGTCAAAGGCTGCCTCAGAGAGGAGCACGCGGCCCTTGCTGTCCTTGAACACAAGGCTGCCGTCGGCACCTTCGCTTACAAACACCTTAGGCTTGGCTATTGATGCGGCGGGGGTCATCACCACGCTGACACCGGGGTCCTTCCTGAAGTCACCGGCAGTCTTCTCCACGCGTACTATTTCGGGAGAATAATAGGTCACTCTTACTGTCGGCTTCTGCGCGCACATTGCAACCGACACGGCGATGAGCATCGCTACTGAAATGATTCTTTTCATAAGCGTTTGAATACGGGTATTGCTTCAATGTCAACGGGAACGGTACAGTATTGTCCGCCGTCGTAGTGCTCTCCACTGCGGATATCCTCCCAGCCGGAGGCGTTCTGAGGGAGATATACTGTGGCTTCACTGACTCCTGCCTCAAGAACGGGGCATACGAGGTAGTCGGGGCCGAACATGTACTCGCTGTCCTGCCTGAGCGCCTGCTCGTCCTGAGGGAAGTCGAAGACGAGGGGCCTCATCATGGTCCAGCCTTCTTCCGAAACCCTGCGGGCGCATTCGATGACATAAGGCTGAAGGGCCTTGCGCTGCTCTATGCACCTGGTGAATATGCGCTCCGTCTGTTCGCTGTAGCGCCAGGGTTCGGTCTGGCTCATGTAGCCGTGCACGCGCATGAAGGGCAGGAATACGGACACCTGTATCCAGCGGAGCATCCTTTCCTGATATTCGGCGTCATCGTACTGGCCCCACGGACGGAAGAAGCCGCCTGCGTCGAAGGTCCACCAGGGCAGGCCGGAGGCCATCTGCCCGAGTCCTCCCGCTATCTCGCGGCGGAGGGTCCCGAAGTCATTGCCCACGTCGCCTGACCAGGTCACAACTCCGTAACGCTGGATTCCCGAGAATGCGCTGCGGGTCAGTATGACGGGCTCGTCGTCCGAAAGGGTCTTCAGGCCGGCGTACATCGTACTGTTGACCTTGAGAGGATATACGTTGCGGTAGAAGTCGCCGGGAAGTCCGTCGCCAACCTTGCGGCCGGCCAGGTCGTCATTCTCGGGCTCCGTGGCATCGAACCACCAGGCGTCTATGCCGAAGCGGCCTAGGCTGTCGAGGAAGTTGCGGCAGTAGAAGTCGGCGGCGTGCGGGTTGAAGAAGTCGATCCAGTCGGTGCCGTCGATGTAGCATCCCTGCCCGTCAAGCCTCTTGCCGACCTCCGAATTGCGGTCGACCTTCGACCATACGGAGAGCATCAGCCGGACATCATCCTTGTGCAGGGAATCGGTGAGCGCCTTGGGGTCGGGATAGTGCTCCTCGTCAAAGCGCAGGGCATTCCAGCCGTACTTGCCCCACCACTGCCAGTCCTGGACTATCACATCCAGAGGAATGCCGCGCTGTTTGAAACCGGCGGCATTCTCCAGTATGTCGTCGGAAGAGCTGTAGCGCTCGCGGCAGTGGATGTAGCCAAACATCCAGTCCTGCATGTGCGGCACCTCTCCCGTAAGCTTACGGTACGACGCTATGCATTCGTCGGCGCTGCCGGCATATACGGTGTAGTCGAGTGCGGTGGCAACGGGAGAATGGAAGGTGGTGCTGTTATCTGTCCTGCGTGTGTACAGCCTGGGGCTGTCGCCCTTGACGCCGCTCGCGAACAGGCGGTGGGTTCCTTCCTGAAGTTCAACAATGGTCGAGGTGGTGGGAGGAAGCCAGGTGTTGCTGCAGTCGATGACCACTTCGTCATCTATCTTCAGATACTGCTTGCGCGACATTGACTGCCCCATGTCGAGGAGCAGTGCGTAGCGGCCGCTTTCGGGTATGCTGAGCTCGCCCTCGAAGTCGGAGAACCAGCGCATCTCCCTGCGATTGCCGGAGGTTCCGGTGGCGTTCACGGTCTGCGATCCCGCCTCGGCGTCGATGCTGACAAGTTCCACGCACTCGCTGCAAGGGTTGAACTCCGTGAGGCCGTATGCATTCCACTGCAGGGCGTATCCCTTGCTGGAGATCACGTACGGCAGGGATATCTGGGTGTTGACCTGGGTGAGCCTCCTGCTGAGCCCGCGGATGTCGAGGAAGCCGTCCTGGAACTGGCCGGTGCCGTAAAGATGCTCGTCTTCGGGGCTGGCAAAGGTCTCGCTGACGTCATAGCAGGGCACGCCATCGATGGAGGACTCCTCCACCTTGCGGGCACTCTCCTGCAGTATCAGCTTGCCGGCCGCATCGAAGAAGGAAAGGGTCTCCGACGCCTTGTCGAACTTCACAGAAACAGCGGGGAGGATCATCGTCACGGCATCCTGAGTCTTCTTGACCTTGTACTTAGGGGCGGCAATCTCTCCGGTATATACGAGTTCTTCAAGTTCGGGGACTGCGAGTCCGCCTGCCACGGTCACCCTCACGGCATTGTCCGTCAGGGGCTGCAGGCACAGCGTTCCGTCAGTTGTGGAGATCTTCACGCCATTGCCCGAACATGCGGCAAGGGCAAGGATGGCAAAACTTATGAGCAGCTTCTTCATATCATTTGAATTTCCAATAATCCCAGAGCAGACCGCTCTGTCCGCGGAAGACGAAATACAGGTCATGGACGCCCTTGGCTCCGCTGACGCTGCAGCTGAAGTCCTTGTAGACTCCCCCTGTGGGAGTAATGTTCAGAGTTCCTGCAAGAGGGCCGTCGGATGAATCGAGACGGACCTCGATGCTTCCCTTGCCGGCAGCGCTGAGGGTAGCGGTGAACCGTGATGCGCCCTTCCTGAAGTCCACGCCCTTAAGCTGGATGTACTCACCTTCGTCGGCATTCATGACCACCAGACCGCGGCCTTCGACCTTGTCGGTCTTGAGGCCGTAGCCCCAGGCCATCGTCTCGGCCTCTACTCTGCGGAAGGGGTCGAAGCAGCGGACCTGGTTCAGCTCGGCGTCCATGAAGTAGGGCACCTCCTGAATGGTTCCGTCGGCATTGTAGTGCATCTCGGCGGCTGAAACGGATCTGCGCTCGTGATGGATGTAGGTGTCGAGGTGCATTATGTCGTAGTTCAGGCCGAACACATAGGACTTGCCAGCGAAGTCGATTATGCCGGGGTGATTGCCTCGGGTGCGCTGGGTGTGATCCATTATGTGGCCCTTGTACTCCCAGGGGCCGAGAGGGCTGTCGCTCATTGCATAGCCTATGCCTTCGGGGCAGCAGGTGGACGCGAATGCAAGATAGTAATGCCCGTCGCGCTTGTAGAACCACGGACCTTCCTGATAGTCCTCGATGTGAGGGAACTCCATTATCTCTCCGCTGTAGGATATCATGTCCTCGTTGAGCTTCACGGCGTACAGGACGGGATTGCCCCAATACATGTAGGCCTGGCCGTCGTCGTCGATGAAGACGGTGGGGTCGATGTCGTTCCAGTGCTCCTGCTGCCATACTATGGGCTTGCCGATGGGATCCTTGAAAGGTCCTTCCGGACGGTCGGCCACCAGCACGCCTATGCCATGGCCGTGCAGGGGGCAGTACATATAGAACTTGCCGTTCCTCTCTATGACCTGGAGAGCCCAGGCGCCGTTCTCACGGCTGCGCCAGCTGAAGTCCCTTGTGGATGCAACGGAGCCGCAATCGGTCCAGTTGACCATGTCGTCGGAGGTGTAGAGCAGCCAGTCGTACATCTCGAAATTGACGCCGAAGTCCTCGTCATGGGTCGTATAGAGATAGACCTTGCCGTTGTAGACCATGGGCGCGGGGTCGGCGGTATACTTCGTTTGGACAAGGGGCATGTTGACCTTGGAGTTGAACTTCCACCAGTCGAAGTCGAAGAGTTCCCCGTCGCCGCCACGGAACAGGATGTAGAGGTCGTGCACTCCAGTTACGGGAACATTGACCGGAACATTATAGATGGCATTCTCGCCTCCCACATGTGCTATGGCCAGAGGTCTGCCGCCCATGTTGTCGGCATAGAACTCTATGGTACCCTCCTCCTTGTAGTTCATGACCTCGACGGTTGCCTGTACAGGAGCGGCGTCGCCGAAATCGACGCTGCGGAGCATCATCCAGTCGCCGTTGTGCACACTGGTGACCCAATGCCTCCTGCCATCCCTGCGGTCGACCTTGAGGCCGTACGATGCGGCCATGGTCTCAGCCTCGACCCTGCTGTAGGGGTCGAGGGTCCCCACAGGTGTTACACCCTCCCTGGTGAAGGGGATGAAGGGAATGCTGCCATCCTCTCCAAAGGTGAACTCCTCCACGCAGGTCGCGCGGCGGAAGCCTTGTCCGTTGGGAAGCATTCCGTTATGGTAGAACATGTAGTCGTGACCCTTGAAGTTAATGTTGCCTCCGTGAATGGTGAAGCTGTTCTCCGCCTCGTCCATTATGCGGCCGCGGAAGGTCCAGGGACCGTCTATTGACGGAGCTGTCGAATAAGCCATATATTCGGGCACGCCGCCGGCGGGATACACTATGTAATACAAGCCGTTACGCTTCGATACCCACGGGCCCTCCTCATACTGGGTCATGGCCTCGTCATGGCCCTTCGCCCAGTTCATCTTCATCTGGAGTTCGCCGAAGCAGGCCGGGTCATGATAGCCGGGCACTTCTTTGTAGCCGTCCTCGAAGGAGACCATGTCGTCGGCGAGCTGGCCATACCAGAGGCCCTTGTTGCCCCAGAACAGCCATGCCCTGCCGTCGTCGTCAATGAAGACGGTGGGGTCGATGAAGCCGAAGCCCTCGGCGAGAGGCCCGCCTATGGCGTCGGCCCAGGGCCCCTGGGGGTCGTCGGCAACCGCCACGGCCAGGGCGTCACCGCCTGCGGCCGTATTGCAGCAGAGATACCAGTACCACTTGCCGTTCCTTTCAACGGCCTGGGAAGCCCATGCGCGGTCACCCTGCCTTGCCCATGCAAAGGTCCCGGTGCTCACCTGAGTACCGAGATAGGTCCAGTTGACCATGTCCTCAGTACTGAACAGGAGCCAGTCCTTCATCTTGAAGTACTGGGCGTCATCCTCATCATGGTCGACGAAAAGATAGACCTTGCCGTCATGCACATACGGCGCAGGGTCCGGAGTATACATCGTGCTGATGACGGGGTTCTGGGCAAACCCTGCCGCCGACACCAGCATAACTGACAGAAAAGCGGATAAACGTCTCATAACAAGCGTACTTACATTTGCAGTTCAGCAGACTTTTCGATAACTATCTTCGCCTCAGTCTGGTTGTTTGACGAGAGCACCTCCCGTGTGCTGTACCAGCAGATGGGCCAGCCGGTGTCGAGATGCACCTGTAATGTGGTATATTCTTCGAGCGAGGTGCTCATCGCGTTCTCTTCCATCATCTTGTCGACCTCCTCGATGATTTCGGCATCGGTATAGGGTGTGCCGGTCATATCCAGCGTTGACTTTGCCATCTTGAATGTATGGTCCCTGACCATTGGCCCGAAAATGTCATTGCCGGCATATGCATCCGTGCGTATCACTACGGCAGTGGTGTCGGTAAGCTTTTCATCAACCCAGAACTGAGTCTCAAGCTGAAGAGGTTTGTCAGAATTGTAGATGGTCGTGAAGTCCTGGGGGAAGGAGTATACCGTAGTCGTGTCAAGCCGGCAGCCGTGGAACATCAGCAGAGGATTGAAATCGGCCAGCATGGAGGCATATAGGTACTCCTTGTTGCACAACGGAGCCTTGATGCTCTCCACGAACTGCTCTTTCGATACGCCCTTGAGATCTTTCCTATTCTCCTTCCAGGCATTTTCGATTATGGTATCGACCATCCCGCTATATGTATTGAACGACTCATCATCATCCACAAACCCGGTGAACGAACCCAGTTCATCGGTCTTGAATGTGATTACGAAGGCTTCGCCCAGTGCCTTGACCTGCGCTTCGGTCAGATAGTTGACAGGGGCGGGACTGAATACATCGGAATATGACAGCCGGACAGTATAGCTGCTGTCGTCGGCATCGATAACCTCGAACGTGCGGGTCTCTGACGTGGCGTAATCGACCTTCTTGTTCCCGTCGGCATCGATGACATACTGGGTGCTCGCACAGTCATAGGAAATCTTGTCCCCCTTGCTCCAGTAAGCAACGATCTGGACTGTGGAGTCGGGCATCATCTGCGCCCCGGCGAAGACGCTGGCGCAGATGGCGAAAAGTGAAATAACTGTCTTTTTCATTTGAATATCTTTTGTGCGAAGGCGGTAAGGTAGATTCTCCAGTTGCGCCAGATGTGACCGCCCTCGCTCTCGAAGTACTCGTACTTGTATCCCTTTGCGTCAAGTTTCTCGCGCAGGGCCTTGTTGGAATCGTAAAGGAAGTCGGTTTCGCCTATAGCTATGTAATAAAGCTTGGGATTGTTGGCAAAAAGACGGTCGATCTTTTCATCGGTGTTCTCGTAGAATTCAGGGTAGGGATAGCCGGCACCGTTATCGCGCCTGATTCCCAGGCCGGCGGAGAAGAGGCCGACATAATCGAATGTGCCGGGATAGTTGAGCGAGAGTTCGAATGAGTGTCCGCCACCCATTGAAAGGCCTGCCACTGCGCGGCCGGAAGCCTTTCTGATTGTGCGGTAACGTGAATCCACAAAGGCGATGACATCCTTGAAGTGTGCCTCATAGGTGGTGTCGAAAGATCCGCTGTTGTAGGGCTTGAACATGCCTTCGGCAGACTCGCCGGGAGCAGCCTGGTGCTTGGTGTTGCCGTTAGGCATGACGATGATCATAGGCTTTGCAAGACCCTTTGCGATGAGGTTGTCCATGATCTCGGCTGTGCGGCCGAGGCAGAGCCACGCCTCCTCATCGCCGCCCATTCCGTGGAGGAGATAGAGGACGGGATATTTCTCCTTGCCAGTCTCGTATCCGGCAGGAGTGTAGACCGACATCCTGCGGTCCATGCCCAGTACGTCCGAATGATACCAGACGCGGCTCACCGTTCCGTGGGGAACGTCACCCACTGCGTAGAGGTCGCCCTTTTCACCCGGAATGATGAAGTAGTTCATCAGGTTGGCGATATCCCTCTGGAGATATGCATTGTTGGGGTCCTTGACCTCAAGGCCGTCGACTATGAAATGATAGTTGTAGAGTTCCGTTGCAAGAGGTTCTGTGGTGAATTCCCATACACCGGCCGGGCCTTCCTTGAGATCGGCCACACCCGGTGCGTCGTAACTGCCGTAACCGGGGATATCGACTTTCTGCGTGGGCAGAAAGTCGCCGGTAACCTGCACCCGTATGGCCTTGGGGGCCTGGACGCGGAAGGTCACCGTCCTGTCGGGGTGGATTTCAGGGGACACTATCTCTCCGTTTCCCCAGAGAGACTGCTGCGCGTTAGCAGCAAATGCCGTCAGCACGGCTGCCAGTGTTAGAATTATGCGTTTCATTTCTGAGTTATTAATCTCCTCAAAATTACAAAATTAAACCGTACCTTTGCACTGGTATGAAAAAATTGTTCACCTTGTTCGCAGCTCTTGCAGCCGTGGCTGCATCCTGCACTCCGGAAGTTACAGTCAGCACGGTAACGTCTTTCCCCACAGAATCTTCAAGCGTATGCTACCAGAGCAACCGCGCGCCCCTGCAGCGCGAGCAGCTCATCAAACTGCCCACCGGCAGCATCAAGCCGGAAGGATGGCTGCTCAGGCAGCTTGAGCTCCAGAAGGACGGCCTCAACGGCCATCTCGGCGAAATAAGCATCTGGCTCTCCAAGGAAGACAACGCATGGCTCACCGACGGCGGCGCCTGGGGCTGGGAGGAAGTGCCCTACTGGCTCCGCGGATACGCTTCGCTCTCATATATCTTCGAAGACGAGGACATGCTTGCAGAGGCTAAGCTGTGGATAGACGCAATTCTCGGCTCACAACTTGAGAACGGCAACTTCGGCCCGTCCGGACGTATGCTGGAGCCGGGCGAGAACCAGGACTTCTGGCCTAACATGATAGCGTTGTGGATTCTGCAGGACTGGTATGAGTACAGCGGCGACGAGCGTGTAATCCCCTTCATGACCAGGTACTGCGAATATCTTCTTACCGTACCCGAGGAACAGTTCCTCGAGAGCTACTGGGAGAACAGCCGCGGAGGCGACAATCTCTGGAGCGTCGTATGGCTCTACAACCGCACCGGCGACGAAAGGCTCATCGAACTTGGCGAGAAGATACACAGGAACACCGCCGACTGGGCACAGGCCGACGACCTCCCCAACTGGCACAACGTAAATATGGCGCAGGGCATACGCGAGCCTGCGACCTACTACCTGTTTGGCGGCAGGCAGGACATGCTTCAGGCTAGTTACAACAGCTTCGATCTCTGCCGCAAGGTATACGGACAGGTTCCCGGAGGAATGTTCGGCGGCGACGAGAACTGCCGCGAGGGCTTCACCGACCCCCGCCAGGGCACGGAGACCTGCGGATTCGCCGAGCAGATGGCAAGCGACGAGATAATGGCCCTCATCACAGCGGACGAGAAGTGGTTCGCAAACTGCGAGGACATAGCATTCAACGACTATCCGGCTGCGTTCATGCCCGACTACAAGGCACTGAGATATCTGACCTGCCCCAACATGACCGTGAGCGATTCGGAGAACCACAGGCCCGGCATCGACAACGGAGGTCCCTTCCTCGCCATGAACCCCTTCAGCAGCCGCTGCTGCCAGCACAACCACGGTTTCGCATGGCCTTTCTACAGCGAGTTCCTCGCAATGGCAACGCCCGATAACGGCCTTGCCTTCGGCCTCTACAGTGCCTGCACGGTACGCGCCAAAGTGGGCGCAAATGCGGACGAGCTTGTAATCAAGGAGGAGACAAACTATCCTTTCACCGACCAGATCACAATCAGCATAGAGTCAGGAAGAGCATCCTTCCCTCTGTACGTACGCATCCCCGGCTGGTGCAAGGGCGCCAGCATCGCACTTAACGGAGAGTGCATCGCCGAGGATTGCACCGGCGGCACTTTCGTGCGCGTCGAGGCCGGCTGGAAGTCAGGCGACAGCCTCGTGGTCAATCTCCCCAGGAGCATCACCAAAAGGGTGTGGACAGCCAACAGGAACAGCATAACAGTCGATTACGGCCCACTCACACTTTCCCTTCAGATAAAGGAGGCTTACAGGAAGGTGGACAGCAAGGACACTGCAATCGGCGATTCCAGGTGGCAGGCCGGCGCCGATGCGTCAAAGTGGCCCTCATATGAGATCTATGCTGATTCAGACTGGAACTACGCACTTGCCGATGACGCCGAGATCACGGTGGAGCAGGGCGAATGGCCGGCTGACAACAATCCTTTCACTTTGGAAAGCTGCCCTCTGCACTTCAAGGCCATGGGCCGTCTTGTACCGTCATGGGACTTCGATGAATATGGCCTCACGGCAGTGCTTCCCGCAGAGGATGCTCCCAGGTCCGACAGGCTCGACGAGATAACCCTCGTCCCCATGGGTGCTGCAAGATTGAGGATCTCAGCCTTCCCTCCAACAAACGCAAACTTGTAGGCTATCTTGGCTCATAGAAGGCCTGCGGCCTCTTCATCTGCTGGGTATAGGTCCGGCCGAAGCGGTCGGTAACCTCTATGTCCAGGGTTGAGGACGGCGACGATGCCGTCACGCTGAAGATATGGTCTGTGTGCCCGCAAGGGTAGCTCACGGAGAAGCCGTGCTCGTATTCATAGGCCTCGTAGGAAGCGAGATACAGAGGATCCTTGGTATTCTTCAGCTGCTTGACCTCGAGCTGGCGGCCGTTCTCGGTCACCGATATCTTCCATGAAGGGTCATAGTCCCAGATGTTGATGAGCACCTGGTTTGCAGTCGATTTCACTGCATATGCACCCACGGCATCGGTGAAGGCCTGCCGGCCTTCGGAAGATGCGTGAGGCACCCAGCCCGCAACGTCGAAACAGAACTCGTTGCGGTCATAGGTCCTGAACTGGAAGTCCTCGTCGCACCCGGTGCCCTTGTATATCCATTCGATGTCCTTGCCCTGTATGTCAAGTATCCTGTAGCCGGCAGGGGCGCCGTCGCTGCAGATGTTGAATCCGGCCTTGCAGGCGGTGTCGGTCATCCACCAGGCTCCGCAAACGGCTCCTGAATTGGTCTCGAAGACATGCACGCTGCGGGAGAGCATGTCGACATTGTACACCACATGCGTATGCCCCGTCAGGAACTGCACGTAGTCGAATCCGTCGAAGCAGTGGAGAAGTTCGGAGAAGTTGTACAGTGCCGAGGAAGCATCCCTGTAATAGAAGGGCGTGTGCATGGCAACAAGTATCGGTGTGGACTGGTCGACGTATTCGAGATCCGCCTTGAGCCACTCGAGCTGATCCTTGCTCAACTGCGGATAGAAGCTCCTGACACCGGATGCATTGTTGTTGTAAAGTATGTCGTCGAGCACAACCAGATGCACCTCGCCTATGTTGAGACTGTAGTGGTTGGGACATATCGACATCTCATACTCGTGCTGAGCCTCCACGTCGCCAACATATTCGGGATTGTTGTCATGGTTGCCCATTGAATGGTACACTAGCATGCCGCTGAGGTCCTTCTTCAATTCCTTGAGATACTCCGGGAAGCCGAAGCTGTTGGCCACCCTGAACTGGTCCCATGTCATGTCGCCCAGGGTCACCGCATATACAGGAACATCAGATTCCGCGGCAAACTCACTGACTTCCCTGGCAAAACGCCTGAACTGACCGAGGTCGTTGCAGAACTGGCGGTCGGCAAGATGCATGTCGCCCAATGCAAGAAGCTTGAAGTTTCTCTGATCCACGGCGGTGAGCTTGAAGTCTATCCTCTCCAACTCTTCCGGCGCGCGGGAAAAGCGCCTGAAGAACGCAGGGACGACACCGTCGGCCTGCGGTTCATATCCCGAAGGGGTTGAGACGAAGACGGCAGTGGTGGATTTCGAGGACTTCAGCGTATACTGACCGTCCTCCCCTGTTGTTGTGACAGCAACTCCGTCGGAGACCACAACGTTAGGAAGACCGGTACCGCCGGCGGTAACATAACCGTAGATGGTTATGCCTTCATCAATAACAGTCGAGGGGGATTCCTGAGGTATCTTTTCGCATGCAATTGCCAGAGAGAGCAAAAGCAGCAGGAGGTTTATGCGATTGAAAAATTTCATTTTCATCATACTATACAGCTCTTGGGCGCCGGTGCTGGCTTCAGGTATCAGGGAATGTCTCACGACAACCCGAATTTCCACACCATTTTTGATACCGGAAGGAACGCCGGCGCCTAAGTTAGCTGCAATAGTAGCCAATATTTTCCAGTCATAGGCACCCGGTCGGACCAATTATCAGGGAATGTCTCACGACAACCCGAATTTCCACACCATTTTAGATAACCGGAACAGACCCGGTGCCTAATATTCTGGAATTATTTCAAAGTCTCTAAATGTTCTTTATGAACTCTATGAGGTTCTCTCCCCTCTGGAGTCCCATCTTTGTGCGCAGGCGGTGCCTCTCGACCTCCACGCTTTTAGGGGAGATGTTGAGTATGCCTGCTATATACTTCGTCGAGAACTCGAGCCTGAGCAGGGTCGCAAGTTTGCGCTCCTGTGCGGAAAGGCTTGGGAACTTGGACGAAAGACGCACGGAAAAGTCCTTGTGGAGCTGCTCGACCTGGGCGTAGAAGTCGTCCTGGTCGCCTGTAAGGTTGCGGCGTAGGCTGAGCTGCGTCTTGGCCTCATGGAGCAGGGCGTCGCGCGATTCGGCGCTGTCGGCCTTCTCCGCCTTCTGTACGATATCGTATATGTTATCGATGAAGTCCTTCTGTTCGGATATCTTCACAACCACACCTGTGGTCTCCTTGCGCTTGAGTTCGAGGAGATTCTGAAGATGGTCGTTCTCCATCTTCATGATCTGCGCCTCCATCTCAGAGATGCGGCGGTTGCTGGTGACCAGTTCATCCTCCTGCTCGACCATCCTGTTGTCGGCGGTTATCCTGCTGCGACGTGCCCGCATGATCGTTATCACCATAAGGGCAATGAGTGCCACAATGATGGCAGCAACAACCGCGAGGATAACGATTCCATGGGAGCTCTTGAAACCGGATCCGGGAAGCACGATGAATGCGGACAGCAGGGAAACAGCCATTGCACAAGTTGAGAAGACAATAGGCAGAGCCCTGGATTCAGCCAGAACACCCCGTTTGCCCTGGTTGCGCAGAGTCATGACTGAAAGCTGGTCGGAAACCCTCATTGCGCCAAGGGAGATGTCGCAGATGCGGGCTACCATATAACGCAACTGAAGCTTTTCACTGAGACGGAGAGAGTCCATTTTGTGGAAGATAGTGCGCTTGAGCTGGTTAGCCTGACGCTCGGACTCTTTCTGGTAGAAATATACCCTACGAATTTTATCAGGAATGACCTCCGGATTCGTAAAATATGCTTTGCAGCCCGGAATCACGTTGGATACGGCGCTGGATGCAAGATCGGTCAATTTAAGGAAATCCGCATTCAATTCTGAAGGGATGTTCGGCGATTCCACCTCGAAACGGAAAAGCTCGGAGTGAACTATCTCAACGATAAGCCACAACAGATCATAAAGGCGAAGTATGTCTCCAAACTGATGCACAGAAGCGGAACGGTCGTAAAGGACCTTCTCGATTTCATGGCGATAGATGGAGGATTCGGATTCGAGCTTGACGATTTCCTGGAGATTGCCGTTGAGGGCCGGCATGTCACGATGCAGGTAATTCTTCATTCCCACCTCGTAAACCAGAAGGGACTGATCTACGATGTCGCAGAATTTTCCGAGGTTTTCGGAAAGTGTGGAAATATGCTTCTTGCGTGACATTTACATTGCAAATATACAAAAGGGAAACGATATTTAAGTTGCTTTTCTTGTTAAGGTCTTGTTAAGGTGCACTACTGATAAGTTGATAAGGCTATTTTGAGTATTGATTTTCAGACACTTGAATTTTTGAAATTAAATTCACTTAACAACAATATATCACTATTAAGGCAACTATGTATAGTTCAAGAAATGCATAAATACACGAAAAAGGCCGGCTTTCGAGGCCGGCCTTCAAGGTTTATGACTATGATTACATAAGGTCGAGAGACTTCAGATACTCCACGCTCTTTGCTACGCTCTGGAGTCTGTCGAGGCCGCCGCTGGGCTCATCCTGCTCGACGCAGAGCCACTGTGATCCACCGGCGATTGCAGCCTTGATGACTGCAGGAATATCCACCTGACCCATTCCTACGGGGCGGTACTCGAACCAGCCGCCGTCATCCTTCATGGCGTTGTCGGTAGTGATACCGATAAGCGCATAAGGTGCAGAACTGAGCTTGCCTTCGAGATAATAGTCCTTGAGATGGACAACGGGAATGTTGCCGGCATACTTGCCAAGGACCTCGACGGGGTCGAATCCAGCGTAGTTGGCCCAGCATACATCAGGCTCGTTCTGAACCTTGACACGGCCGTTTGATGAGAAGATGTAGTCGTAACCGACAGTTCCGTCCTCGAGGGTGACGAACTCGAAGTCATGGTTGTGATACAGGAGCTGGAAACCGGCTGCGTGTACCTTCTCGCCTATCTCGCCTATCTTTGCAACAGTTGCCTTGAACTGTACGAGATCCACGCCGGGACGGCTGGCCTCGTCCATGTAAGGGAACACAAGATACTGCACGCCAAGGATGAGGTTATCCTCGATGACCTTGTCGACGTCGTCGATCATCTGCTGGAAGGGAACATGGTTTGAGAAGGGTATGAGACCGAGCTCGGTGCACCACTGCTTGATCTGGGTGGGAGTGTTGCCGTAGTATTCTCCGTAGAATTCCACACCGGCGTATCCCATTTCACGGACAGCCTTGAGTGTTCCGTAGAAATCCTTCTCAAGGTCTGTGCGGACGCTGTAGAGCTGGACGCCCACGGGAAGCTTCTTTGCGAACTGATGGCAGCAGCATTCGCCCTGCTTGCCGCAGTTCTTTGAACAGTTGTTTGCGCAGGATGTCAGACAGATGACTGCTGCCAGGGCTGCGCCAAGGATGGTTTTGATTTTCATGTTATCTGTTGTTTAATAGTGTCCTGTAAAGCGCTGCCACCTTCTCCCATACATCGGCGGAGGTGAGTATTCCCGACTCGCGTATGGCGTTGTTCTGGAAGGCGTCCACGCTCAGATTGTCGCTGACGATCTTGATTGCACCCAGAAACTCGAACGGGAATGCAGCCATGTAATTGAGCTCCATGTCGAAAAGCGTGGGCTCGACTTTGTCTGATTCGGTAACGAACGAGTTGCTTGTATAACAAGGGAAACCCTCCCTGCCAAAGCAGAGAGGATTGTTATGATCCACGAACTTGTATGCGTCGCTCATAAGGCGCCTTGTCTCGCTCACGGCCGTGACCGTGCCTATTGCCAGGGAGTTGCTTCCTGCATAGCCAATGTTGAAGACCTTTGTCCCTGCCGGGATTCCACAACAGGTCCTGATCACATTCGATGCACCGACTCCCGTCCGTACACATTCGGCCTCGGGCAGATACTTCTGCACCATCCTGGCCTCGGCCTCCTCGGCCACAAGAATTACTATCTTACACATCTTCGTCCGGTCGATATTCCAACAGGTCGCCCGGCTGGCATTCGAGAGCGCTGCAGATTGCTGCGAGCGTGCTGAAGCGTATTGCCTTGGCCTTGCCTGTCTTGAGAACCGAAAGGTTCGTCGCTGTTATTCCGATCTTGTCTGCAAGCTCGCCAGAGGACATCTTCCTCTTGGCGAGCATTACATCCACATTTACAATTATTGGCATGATCTACTCTCCCTTTACTTCCTCTGCAGGTTCTGCAGCGGGAGCCTCGTTTCCTTTCAGGTAGTTGGGAAGGCTGAGTCCGGCCATCTTGAAGAGGTCCTCAAGCGGGGGGACAGCACCCATCATGCCTGAAATGAAGTTTGATGTTGCGGTCTTCCCATCCTTGGAATTGCCGCCGTCCCAAACAGTAACCTTGTCGATCTTTATGCCCTTGACAGCCTCCACCTGAGTCTTGACGAGCTCGGGCAGCTTGTCGGAAATAAGCATTGTGATGGCGTCCTTGGCATCTCCACCAGCGGCGGCAACCAGCTGATTGAAACCTTCTGCCTGCTTTGAGAGTATCTCGAGGGTACCGCGGGCCTGTGCGTCCATCTTCGCGAAGATGGCGTCGGCCTGACCCTGGGCCTCACGGCGGAGCTTTTCAGCCTCCGCCTCGGCTGCGATGATCATCTTCTGCTTCTCGATCTCAGCGGCAACCACGATGTTTGCCTGCTGGGTGGCCTTTTCACGCTCGGCACGTGCAAGCTCGGCATCGCGCTCTGACTTGTATGCCTCCTCGAGGGCCTTTGCGGCCTGAACCTTCTCGGCAGCAACAGCAAGGCGCTCTGCCTCGGCGGCTCTCTCTCGGCGGGTTGCATCAGAGTTTGCAATCGCAATCCTTGAGTTGTTCTCACCCTCGACGGCCAGGGCGTTCGCCTCGGCGGTCTTGATACGGGTGTCTCGTGAAGTCTCGGCGATTCTGATGTCCTTGTCCCTGTCGGCCTCCGCCTTACCGATCTCACCGAAGCGGTTCTGCTCGGCAACGCTCTTCTTTGCGTCGTTGATGGCCTTTGCAGCAGCCTCCTTACCGAGGGCCTCGATGTATCCGGACTCGTCGCGGATATCGGTGACGTTCACGTTGATGAGCTTGAGACCGATCTTGCGGAGCTCAGCCTCGACGTTGGTGCTGACGTTTGCGAGGAACTTGTCGCGGTCGGCGTTGATTTCCTCGATGTCCATCGTGGCGATGACCAGACGGAGCTGACCGAAGAGGATATCGGTGGCGATATTGCGGATATCATCGATCTTGAGGCCGAGCAGACGCTCTGCAGCGTTTGTCATGTTCTCGGGCTCGGTGCTGATGCCGACGGTGAAGCGGCAGGGTACGTCAACACGGATATTCTGCTTTGAAAGCGCATTGGTCAGGTTGCACTCGATGCTGATAGGGGTCAGATCAAGGAAGGAATAGCTCTGGAATACGGGCCAGATGAAGGATGCACCGCCATGGATACAGCGGGCTGATGAAGCGGAACCCTGCTTGTTCTTGCCGGTTTTACCGTAGATGACAAGGATCTTGTCTGAAGGGCAGCGCTTGTAGCGTGCGAGGATTGCGGCGAATGTCACGAAGACAACTGCCACGAGGATAAGAATAAGATAAAGGTCCATATTGTTAGATTATTAATGAATTCACTTCTTCCACGAGGAGGGTGCTGGCTGAGACGACCTCGACCACCCTGATGTCAGTGCCGGTGGGCAGCGCGTCACCGTCGGTGACAGCGTTGTACTCGCGTACGGAGTTGTTGATGGTGATCTGTACCTTGCCCTCGCCCTGGCGGGAGGCAGGTATGGAGAGATAAACCTTGCCGGTGCAGTCGACAGCCTGCTTGAAGATGTCGATGTTGCCGGATTCCTGCATTCCGCTGATCCATTTGAAGAGCAGCATCACCACGGCCACAAGGCCTATGCCTATGAGTGCGGCAACGGTGAAGAGAACGCCCTGCGAAGCTATCTGACCGTTAAGGAGAACTGCGGTCCAGCCGAAGCCGAGGCAGAAGTTCACAAAATTACGGAAAGTGAGCAGACCCATGCCGGAATGACCTGCAGTACCGTCGATGTCGGCGCCGCCTGCATCGAAGTCGGCGTCGAAGT
This sequence comes from Candidatus Cryptobacteroides sp., assembly GCA_045640445.1. Taxonomy (GTDB): domain Bacteria; phylum Bacteroidota; class Bacteroidia; order Bacteroidales; family UBA932; genus Cryptobacteroides. Next base: position 25,292 of record JAZUFA010000051.1, read on the forward strand.
CGGTGTTGAAATCGGCATCGGCACCTATGAAGGTCATTATCGACTGGATAACGAAGATGAGGGACGAGGCTATTGTGATGCCCCAGAGAACCTTCATCATTACACTAAGAGATGTCCACCATTCAATCATAATTGTTTCGTATTTTTCGCAAATATATAAATATTTATCGTAAAACAACAATTATTCTACATTTTTCCGTAAATTTTTATTCTTATCCGAATTCGAGGTCTATTTAACCCCGAGGTTCCTGTCCGCAAAGTCGAGCATCCAGGTCCAGTCGTAGGCACCTATGCCATGACCCTCGGGACGTCTTACATATCCCAGGCACTCTCCGATGGCGCTGGTGTCGAGGTCGTCCGGCCAGGGAACATTGGGAAGTCCCTTCTTGCCGAAGAACTTCCATACGGGGCTGGCAGCCTTGACTGCAAGATACTCGCCTTCGGTATCATACCAGGGGTTGTCGAAGCCGAGGCAGAGGAATGCGCGGGGTGCCATGCACGCAATGAGCATATGCTGGTCGAAAGGCAGGTCCGCCTCCTTTTCGGCGTACTTGTCGTAGCCGCGGCAGTACCAGTGCTTGAACGTGGTGGTCATGGTCTGCACGTTCTCACCATAATAGTGCTTCTGGAGAGGGCAGCCACCGCCGCCGGTCTGAACGGGGGCGGTGACGGCGAAGCGCTCGTCGAACGCTCCGGCGAGCAGCGCCGCCTTGCCAAGACGGGAGAAGCCTGTGACCATAACCTTGGAAGGATCAAGTGCGGGATCCTTCTCTATCATGTCCATTCCGCGCCTGAGGCCCCATGCCCAGGCCATGAGGCTGGTGGTGTTGTCTGTGCGTGAAGGGTCGCGGGGGCCCCAGAGGTCGAACACCTTGGTATATGCATAAAGTTCCTTTTCCTCGTCGGTGCCGGGGTCGATGTCGGGTGCGATCTGGTCATAGCAGGCCGTGACCACGGCGTATCCGCGGGCGATGAGCATCTCCGTGGGGATGATGCTGTCGGCCGTGGGGTCGGTCAGGCATCCGGGATCACCTGGCAGGACACCGTCCTTCCAGAACTCCTCCCTGGGGTATCCGACAATCTCGGGATCGGCAAGGACTGTCTGGTTTCCGCCATAATTCAAAAGGATGATCACGGGCACGGGGCCTTTTGCGTACTTGGGAGAGATGATGAGCCAGTCGATCTTCGGGCCGGTCTTGTCAGCATTGAACCACATCCTCACCTGTTTGCGGTTTGCAAAGCCGGCGATGGTGGTCCCCTCCTCGAGCGTCTCGAGCACTATGCGCTCGGGGGCGCCCGGCATACGGCCGTACATCTCGGTCTGGAACATTTCCTGAATCTCAGCCTTCCTTGCCTCCCAGGCCTTAGCATTACGTACCTTCTTACCATTTGCCATCACCAGAGGGTCAGGCAGCGTGTAAGGAGGAATCTTGTCCTTGTCGTAATTCTGCGCAAACGCACAGGACGCACCCAGCAGCATCAAAGCTGAAACGATGGTTATAGTCTTCTTCATATTTAATTATATAAGTGTTATCAACATTCCATTCTCACAAATTTAACAAAAACCCACAAAAAACTCACATAGCACCAAACCACTTCGCACGCACCTAATCCATTCCTAACCAAGCCCCAGGCTGGCGGCGAACGCCGACTGGCTGAGGGCGTCCCTAACTGTAACCCTTGAACACACCTCCACCCCGCAGCCGCCGAAAACTCCGCCATGATTTCGCCGATTATATGCCCACAAAGAGCAATCTCGCCATGATTTCCCCGATATCGTGCCCGCGAGCCGTCTAAACCCACGTTCCGGGCATGATATCAGCTAAAACGTGGCGGAAATATGATTTGCGGACATAAATCCGTCATTTTTATGGCAGGACACACGCTCCGTATCTCTGGATCTTATTGACTCAAGCCTGCAACTGTTCCACTTTGATGTGAACCCGAAAGTATGGACGTGTGTTTTCACCAAAATCCGCAGCCTCGCTGTCAACAACGGCCTAAAACAAGGCTCGATCCTGGCCGGAAGATGTGATTTGTCCAACTAATCGGGTTCTTTTAGGCGCCGGGCCTGTTATTTTGCTGTTTCGCCAACAATTCGTGATTATTTTGGCCAATCACCTTTCCCCGGCCAATTTGAAGCCTCATTTTCGGCCGACTGAGTCGCTTCCTTTCCAGTAATTTTAAGGTTTCGTACAACACCAGGGGACTTGACACAATTTGATGGATTAACGTGTCAGGTCCCCGGTTCAGAAGAGGAACCGGGAACGATATCCCGCATTTTTGTGCCCAGTCCTTAGAGAAAATGGCAACACCTTCCAGGAAAAGGCCTCGAATCAAGGAAGGTCCCTAGGGAAAGGCTGACACCTTCCTTGAAAAGCCTTCAGATCAAGGAAGGTCCCAAAGGAAAGACTGACACCTTCCAGGAAAAGACCTCGAATCAAGGAAGGTTCCAGGGAAAGGGGGTGAAATGACCGGAACATTAGCGGCAATCGGTATACTTGTAGGATGCCTCCACCCATAAAGATCAGGGACAGGAGAGATAACTTGCGGCCAAAGGGAGTCGGGGCCGCCTCCATATTTCAGGCTTAGATGAAAACGTTTTCATCTAATTTCTGTAATTATCTTTAAAACAACAATTTACAATGATTTTACCAACCGTTTTTGTCAATTATACCACTATTTTTGTCAATTATACCAAATAATGCACAAAAAAACCTCCAACAGAGAATCTGTCGGAGGTTTTTGGTACTGGGTACGGGAATCGAACCCATATTGCAAGATTGAGAATCTTGAGTACTAACCGTTATACGAACCCAGCAGTTAGCCTTTCGGGAATGCAAAGGTATGCAAAAAAATTTAAACTCCAAAATTATTTTATCCTATATGGAGCATCTTCGTACAAAATATATCTTTTTGCCTTGCGAATCCACTTCTGTTCCTCGACTTTCACATGTTCCTGGATGACATCGAAGCTCAAACGGCCGCGCAGATACTCCTCGATAACGGGATCCGCAACCTTCACAAAGAGCGAGTCGTACATCTCGAACTGGCTGTATCTGTCTGCGAAATGACGCATAAGCTGCAGGGTGTGCAGCAGCGAATGGTACAGAACGCCCGGCTGCAGCATTATCTGGTAGCCCTGGCAGCGCTCGCCCTTGTAACGTCCTGCAGCCGGAGTGAACGAGCAGGGACGCATCATCACGCCCTGTGGCGCGGGCAGGAAGCGCACATCCTCCGTCTTTATGAAAGGAGCGCCGAAGTATTCATAGGGCCGCGCAGTACCGATTGCGGGGGTGATGCTTGTATTGTTCCAGAGGCCTCCTCCCGAATACATCTCGCATGTGAACATGCCGGGAATATCCGATGCCGGCGCGATGGTCCAGGGAAGAAGGTTCTTCCCCACATCGGAACATCTTGCAGAGATCACGTGGAGAGGGAACTTGGCATCTATCTCAGCATAGTACAGACAGCAGAGCTCGCCCAGAGTGAGTCCGTGACGGTGGGCCACCTTGGGGGTCCAGATGTCGGACTCTATGGCGGGGATGGTACCCTCCACCACCCTTCCGGCAGGATTGATATGATCGACTATATAGATGGCCGGACCCTCGAAGCTGCGGGCACGCATTGCAAGGAGCTGCATCACGTCCCTGGTATAATTGAAGTAGCGGGAACCCACGTCCTGAATCTCAACCACAATGGCGCTGAGGCCCTCGAGGTCTTCCGACGTCCATTCGATGTGATTTGTATCCGGAGTAAGCTCGGAATCCCTCGGGATGAAAATCCTGCCCAAGTTCCCGCGTTCGCGGAATATGTCGTAGAGATAGCGTCCCTTTGCAGGGTCCCAGCAGTTCTGGGTGCAGAAGACACCGACCTTGCCGTCGAGCAAAGCCTTGTCAACCTGATCCTCTATTGGTGTAGTCCTGAAGCTGAACATGATTCTATGAATTTATCCCAAGCATGGTCCCTAAGGAATTCCTGGCCGCCCCATGCCTTCATATACTAAGCGCCTATTATGTTGTTTGCGATTGCTATCACCTCATCGGCAAGAGCCTGTGCCTCAGCCTCGGTCTGAGCCTCGGAGTAGATGCGGATGATGGGCTCGGTGTTGCTCTTGCGCAGATGCACCCACTGCTTCTTTGCCTCGAAGTCTATCTTCACGCCGTCGATGGTGTTGATCTTCTCGGATGCGAAGTGAGCCTTCATCTCCTCGAGTATGCGGTCGATCATGGCCTTGTCGGAAAGATCGATGCGGTTCTTTGCGATGAAGTAAGGAGGCAGGGTCGCCTTGTATTCGCTGACGCTCATCTTCTTATGGGCGAGCTGGCTCAGGAAGAGGGCCACGCCGACCATGGCGTCGCGGCCGCAGTGGCTGGCAGGATAGATGACGCCGCCATTGCCCTCGCCGCCGATAAGTGCGTCCACCGCATGCATCTTTGTGGTCACGTTGACCTCGCCCACTGCGGCGGCATAATAGGTGCCTCCGTGTGCCTCGGTCACATCGCGCAGAGCGCGGCTGCTGGAGAGGTTGGACACTGTGGCAAGGTTCTTCTGCCCCTTCGCAACTGCGCAGTCAAGGAGATAGTCCGCAACTGCAACGAGGGTGTATTCCTCAACGAAGGGTTCGCCGTTCTCACATATGAAGGCCAGACGGTCGACGTCAGGGTCGACGCTGATGCCGAGGTCGGCGCCTTCCTTGACAACGGTGGAAGAAAGGTCGACAAGGTTCCTGGGGAGAGGTTCGGGGTTATGGGCGAAGTCGCCGGTGGGCTCGCCGTTAAGTGTTATGCACTCCACGCCGAGCCTTGCAAGCAGGCGGGGCATGATGATGCTGCCCACTGAGTTGATGGCGTCGAGCACCACCTTGAAGCCGGCGGCTCGAATTGCTTCCGCATCGACATATTCGAGGCCGAGAACAGCGTCGATGTGCTCATCCACGAAGTCGTGCTCCTGGATCGTGCCCAGGGAGTCCACGGGTGCGAAGTCGAAATCTTCAGCCTCGGCGAGGTCAAGTATGGCCTGGCCCTCGGCTGCTGTGAGGAACTCGCCGTGCTCATTGAGAAGCTTGAGTGCGTTCCACTGACGGGGATTGTGGCTGGCGGTGAGGATGATGCCGCCGTCGGCTCCTGCGAATCCGACGGCCAGCTCGGTTGTGGGAGTGCTGGCGAAGCCGCACTTGACCACGTCAACGCCGCATGCGATGAGGGTTCCGCAGACAAGCTGCTCCACCATCTGGCCGCTGATGCGTGCGTCACGGCCCACAACTATCTTATACCTGTTGCCATTTGGCCTGGGTTTGCGCTGAGGGAGGGTTGCACAATATGCGTATGTGAACTTTACGATGTCGATCGGGGTAAGGCCTTCGCCTTTGGGTCCGCCTATGGTTCCGCGGATGCCTGATATTGATTTAATAAGTGTCATAGTCTCTGAGAATATCTTGTAAAGATAGTCATTTCTTGTGGATATATGGCAAGGAACGACTAGCAGAGCGCTTCGATGTCGGGCATGAACGATGCCTGGATCATGTTGCCGAACATCCCGGCTATCTCCTTTTCGGAATAGCCGAAGAGTTTTCCGCCTATGCCGTAGACGAGCTCTATCTCCTTGTCGTCGAACTTGGAGTCCGAGAAAGCGATCTTGAGAATATACTGGAAGAGGGTGTCGCGCAGTGCGGGCTCCAGCTCCAGAATCTTTGCGATGCTGTCCTCGAAAACCTTGGGAACATCCTGCTTGCCTATATCCTCGAGGAAAGCCTTGGGGAACATGTTGAATACGGAGAGATGGCCAAGGATGTCGTCGTACTCCTCCTTGGTGAACTCGTTGTCGGCGTTGGCCACGATAAGGCCGGCGCTTGCTATGAAGTAAGGCATGTACTTGTCGACCTCGGAGCATCCGAGTTTGAGCAGGATGCCGATCAGCTCATCCATCCTGCTGTCGAGCTCCTTCTTGTCAGTGATTGCCGAGAAGAGGTTGAGCGCCTGGATCCTGATGGGATTCACAGGGTGCGAGGCGGAACTCATGCCGTCGCCCTTGAGGAAGTAGTCGAGGGATTTCTTGTTCTCCTCGATAAGGGTGTCCATGTCAACGTCGAGTTTTCCCACGTCAAGTCCGGAGGATAGTTTGAAGAATGACGACACGCATATATGCATGTCGGGAACGGCCAGATAGCCGTAACGGTCAGCCTCCAGCTCGCAGAGCTGCTCGCAGAGGCGCATCTTGTACTGGAGTATGACAGGCATCTTGCTGTCTTCGGGGAACACGAACGAGAGCACCCTGCGGAAGTGGGTGTCGCGGTTGATCAGGTGACCGATCTCGTGCCCGACCACGAACTTCAGCTCATCGTCCGACATCAGTTCGACCAGAGCGGAGTTGATATTGACTATATTGGGTTCGTCCTCCTTCTCCGACGCAACGGAGAAGGCGTTGACACTGGCGTCGCCGGTTATGTAGAAGTCCACGGGCTCCTTGAAGCCCAGGGCCTCCTTGACTCCGTAGCAAAGGTCGTACAGATGGTTCATCATCTTCTTTTCAACCTTGAAGCTGTGGCCTTCCATGGTGCTGCGCAGATATACGTCAGACTCGGAACCGCTGAGCTGGGTAAGAAGTTTTTCAACCACAGGCCCCTGGATGGCATCGAAAATCTGCTTGCGGACCTGCTTCTCAAGTTCTATCGAAACTGAAAAGGATTCAGAGGACTCTGTCTCCTCTGTGTTCTTGTGCCTTGAAAATATTGACATGGCTGATTAGTTTGGTTACATATAAGATTAGTACAGGCCGAGTTCCTTGAGCGGCAGCGCCGCCTCAACCTCACGGGCAACGGACGGGGACAGGCTGAAGAACAGGTCCATCCCGACCAGGTCCTCGAGGTCGTCGACCGTCATGACGTAGTCGCGCAGCTTGCCCTGCGCGTCCTCGCTGTTAGGCATCAGGAAACCGGCTGCAAGATATGAGTCGCCGTTCGGGACAAGGATGGCCAGGCATACGGCGAAGATTTTCAATTTATTATTCACAATGTAACGGCAAGTTGTCATCAATGCAAATTTAACAAAATTTCCACTCGGTCGGGTTATTGCCGTACAAATCATCGACAATATTGGTTAGAACAGCAAAGCGCCCCGCAATCGGATGCGGGGCGCTTTTTTCTAAGTGAAATTTTCACAAGTAATCGCATTTTGCGCTATCTTTGCGCCCGAAAACAGTAAAACAGCAATGAAAATGCAAGCGTTCTGGACAATAATCCTGCTGGTCATCTCCAATATCTTCATGACCTTCGCATGGTACGGGCAGCTCAAGCTTTCAGAAATGCACATCAACGACAACTGGCCGCTGGTGCTCATCATTCTGGTTTCATGGGGCATAGCGCTTTTCGAATATTCGTTCATGGTTCCCGCCAACCGCATAGGTTCCAATATCAACGGCGGCCCGTTCAACCTTATGCAGCTCAAGATCATACAGGAATGCATATCGCTCACGGTATTCACCCTCATCTGTGCCCTCGTATTCAAGAGCCAGCCTATCCACTGGAACCACATCGCAGCCTTCGGGTGCATAATCGCAGCGGTTTTCTTTTGTTTCTTGAAATAAATCATTATATTTGCGGCCGCTTTTAAAACACTAGTGTAAAAATGAAAACAGGAATCCATCCCGAAACCTACCGACTTGTAGCTTTCAAGGATATGTCAAACGAAGATGTATTCATCACCCGCTCATGTGCCACCACCAAGGAGACCATCGAGATCGACGGTGTAGAATATCCTCTTTACAAGCTTGAGATTTCCAACACTTCTCATCCTTTCTACACCGGTAAAGTCAAGATCCTTGACACCGCCGGCCGTGTTGATATGTTCTACCAGCGCTACAAATCACGCAAGAAGTAAGTTCTTGCCACAGTATAGGTCTGAAAACCACGGCACAAGGTGCTGTGGTTTTTTCATATCGGGCTGCGGATTTTCTTTTTAGTTCTAAATATGTATATTTGCGAATAATAAAACATACAACAATGAGAATCGGTCGCAAAATATCCATCTGGACAATATCCATCATCGTCCTTGGACTTGCAGCATTCTGCTATATCAAATTCTACTTCGTGTTCGGCGAGGGTGTCAAGGCCGGCGAGCTGAACCAGATAATGTACAAGGGCTGGGTATGGAAGACCTACGAGGGCCGTCTCATCCAGAGCGGCTTCAAGGGAGCCAAGACCGGCGGCAGCATACAGTCGAACGAATTCGACTTCAGCGTTGTCAAGAAAGAGGTTGCAGATTCCCTGATGCGCTGCAGCGGCAAGGTAGTAGAACTGCACTACAAGGAATACCGCGGCATGCTCCCCTGGCGCGGCATGCAGAAGTTCATAGTTGACGATATAATCTCCGTACAGGACGGCACACCTGCAGTCAACACGATTCCCATAGTGCCAACTGAAGAAATATGATGAAACGTACTATCGCAATAATGAGCGGAGTGCTCCTGCTGGGCATTCCGCTTTTTTCACAGAATTTCCCCTTGCCCGAGAGCAGTGAGGAAGGAATAGTCTACGGCAAGAGCGTAAGCCGCAACGAATTCGGCATCAATGGCGGAGTGTTCATTTCGCCCGACGGCATGAAGCAGGCCGTCTACCGCAAGGACGAAAGGGCCGTCAGCCTGTTCCCCCTGCTGGACATCACCACCCGCACCGGCAGTCTGATGAGCATACGCTATCCGATGAACGGCATGGCCTCGGAGCACATCGACCTCTGCGTGTGCGACACCCTTGGCAACATACTCACAACCCTGAAAGTCACCGACTTCACTGATGAACGGTACCTTACCGGAGTCACCTGGTCGCCCGACTGCAGGAGCATCTTCGTCCAGGTGCTCGACCGTGAGCAGCACCATATGCACCTCAACGAGTACAACGCTCAGGACGGAGAATTCATCCGCACCGTGCTTACCGAGGAGAACGAAGCCTGGGTGGAGCCCCTTGACCCGCTCTGCTTCATGGACAACGACCATTTCATCTACCGCACCGACAACAGGGACGGCTACAAGTCGCTCTACCTCTGCACACGTAACGGCGTTACCAGCAGGCTCACGAAGGTCGACGCCGACGTGGAACTGATCGCATGGCAGGACGGTTATCTCTATTATACAAGCGCAGAGAAGTCCCCTGTTGAGAACTATCTTTTCCGCATGAAGATTACCGGCAAGAACAAGATCAAATATGGCAAGCCCGAACTGCTGACACCGGAACCCGGCTGGCACAGCATCCACATGAGCGGAGACCGTCACAGCTTCACCGACACGTTCAGTTCCCTCAAGTCGGAGCCTGTACGGTACAAGCGCAATCTTGACGGAAGCATAGCCGAGGAAATGAAGATGAAGGCGCCAGCATACAATTACAGCCAGTGCGACGTGATAATGGGCACAACCCCCTCGGCGGACGGCAAGTTCGACAACTACTACCGTCTCGTCTGTCCCAAGGACTTCGACCCCTCGAAGAAGTATCCCCTCATAGTCTATGTATACGGAGGTCCTCACTCACAGATGGTAAAGAACACATGGATGGGACAGATACGCGCCTGGGAGGTTAGGATGGCACAGTTGGGATACTTTGTCTACGTTCAGGACAACCGCGGAACATCAAACCGCGGAGCCGCCTTCGAGAAGGCCATAAACCGCGCCTGCGGGCAGGCCGAGATGGCCGACCAGATGGCCGGGCTCAACGCCCTGCTTGAACGCTGCCCCTGGCTTGACCGCAACAGAATCGGCGTTCATGGCTGGAGCTACGGCGGCTTCATGACCATAAGCCTGTTCACAAACTATCCCGACGTATTCAAGGTCGCCCTTGCAGGAGGTCCCGTAATCGACTGGAAATGGTATGAGGTCATGTACGGCGAGCGTTACATGGACACCCCTGAAACGAATCCGGAAGGCTTCGAACTGACTTCGCTGATGAACAGGACTCAGGATGTGCATGGCAAACTCCTCATCTGTCAGGGCGCAATCGACAACACGGTGGTATGGCAGCATTCCCTCAGCTTCGTCCAGAAGTGCATAATGGAAGGCAGGCAGCTTGACTACTTCCCCTACCCCTGCGACGAGCACAACATGAACGGAAAAGCCCGCGACCATCTTTACGATAAGATCACGGGCTGGTTCACTGAATATCTGTAGCGGCCTTATTTCACAAGTTTGGTCACCTTGAGTATGGTCTTGGGAACGTCGGTATTGTCAGCGACTGTTGCGAAGGCCTCAGCCTTTACGCCGTATGCGTAAACGGGAAGCGGAGCACCTGAATGGCTGCCGAATGACCATGAAAGGTTGGACGCAGCGTTGTCAAGGTACTTGATAGCCTCTGAAGCAAGGCGTGCAGTGCTTGAATAGAGGTTGCGGTCCTCCTGAATATCCCTGTCGAGGAATGCTTCCTTGTAAAGCTGGGTGAAATGCTTCTCAGCCCTTGCGTCAACGGGAACGGTATCCCACAGACCGAGGTTCTCCTTGAGGATGTCCTTGACTTCCTTCCAGCTTACGTCCTCCTTCTGGAGAAGGCTGACGATCTTGAATGAAAGCACGTCCTTGGTTGCCTTCTGTGAAGCGAGGAGCTCGGGATGCATCTCGTAATTGCCGTAACCCATGGTGAGGCCGCCGGTCTCATGGTCAGCTGTGACGATGATGAGGGTCTCATTGGGGTGCTTTGCAGCAAAGTCGAGGGCGAGCTGAACGGATTCTGCCATATCGTTGACCTCACCGATAACGCCGCCTGTATCGTTTGCATGAGCAGCGTGGTCGATCATACCACCCTCCACCATGAGGATGAAGCCCTTCTTTGCATAGTGAGAATAGAGATGGTCGATTGCAGCCTCGGTGAAATCGGCAAGCTTGGTGTCGCCGGGCTTGCGGTCAACTGCGTAAGGGAGGTCGTCTGAAGCCTTGGGTGCATTTGAAAGCATGATGACGCGGCCGTTCGTCCTCTTGTACTCCTCTTTTCCGCGGTATACGTTGATGCCGGCTTCCTTAGCCTTTGCGATCCAGTCATCGTTGTACTGCTGGCTGTGATGCTGGTGAAGGAATGAAGAACCTGCGGCGAAGTCGAGCTTGGAGTCGATGAGCTGCTGGCTGAGGGTATCGTAGTCGTTGCGGCTCTTGGAGTGGCCGTAGAAGGCTGCGGGTGTTGCATGGTTGACACCCACTGAAGTAGCAACGCCTGTTCCCCACCCCTTTGTCTGGGCGACCTCGAGAATGCTAGTGGTCCAGTTGCCTTCAGGGTCGATACCACATGCGCCGTTCACGATCTTGGTTCCGCTTGAGAGTGCGGTGCCTGCTGCTGATGAATCGGTAACAAGGGAGCTTGCACTATATGTGGTGATGAGACCCTTTACCGGGAAACTCCAGAAATTGGGATCAGGCTGGCCCATTGCACGGTTGTATGCAACGGCAGCGTAAGCGTGGTTTGCGCCCATGCCGTCTCCGATGAAGTAGAAGACGTACTTGGGAGTCTGCGCATGCATGGCGGTGAATGCCATGACTGCAGCAAAGATAGTTAATAGTACCTTTTTCATTTTAATTATAATACTGATAGAATTTTGCTATTGATTCCATTCCGGCAAAGAACTGCCTGAGCAGGTAGCTCTCGTTCGGCGAATGGATGGTATCGCGTTCAAGACCGAATCCCATGAGGAGAGGGTCTATTCCGAGTATCTTCTGAACCTCTGCGAGCACGGCGATGCTGCCGCCGCCGCGTGAAGGCACGGGCTCGATGCCATAGACCTCGGTCATGGCGCGGCTGGCGGCCTTGTATGCGTCGGAACTTATAGGGATCAGGAAGCCGTCACCGCCTTCACAAGGAGTGACCTTAACCTTTACGCAGCTGGGAGCGATCTTCTCGAAATGCTTCTTGAACAGACGGGTGATAGTGGCGCTGTCCTGATTGGGGACAAGGCGCATGGATATCTTTGCGTGGGCCTCGGAAGGCAGGACGGTCTTTGCACCCACTCCGGTGTATCCGCCCCAGATTCCGCAGACGTCGAGGCACGGGCGTATTCCTGTGCGCTCCAGCGGAGTGAAGCCTTTTTCGCCCCTGAGCGCACGCACGCCGAGGAAATCCTTGTACTCCTTGAGGTCGAAGGGGGCCTTGGCAAGCATCCTGCGGTCAGCACGGCTGAGGTTCACGACTTCGTCATAGAAACCGGGGACGGTGACACGTCCGTCGGAATCGATGAGTGTGGATATCATCTCGCAGAGCACCTGGATGGGATTGGCCACAGCGCCGCCGTAATGGCCTGAATGAAGGTCCTTGTTGGGGCCTGTGACATCCACCTGAAGATATGCGAGGCCACGCATGCCGCAATTGATGCTGGGAACCTTCTCACTTATCATGGTGGTGTCGGACACGAGGCAGACGTCGGCCTTGAGTTCGCGCTTGTGGGCGCGTATCCAGGCAGGAAGCGACGGGCTGCCGATCTCCTCCTCGCCCTCGAACATGAACTTCACGTTATGCTTGAGACGGCCTGTGCGGAGCAGGAACTCGAAGGCCTTGATGTGCATGAAGAGCTGGCCCTTGTCGTCGTTGGCGCCGCGGCACCAGATGGCGCCGTCGTGTATCTCGGGCTCGAACGGGTCGGAATTCCACTTCTCGAGAGGTTCGGCAGGCTGCACGTCGTAGTGGCCATAGACAAGGACCGTCCTGGCTGACGGGTCGACTGTCTTGCGGCCGAAAACAACGGGATTGCCGGCGCTTTCATATACACCGGCCTCGTCGGCACCGGCCTCGACCAGGAGGTCCGCTATGCGCTGTGCACAGCGTACCATGTCCGGCTTATGCTCGGGCTTGGCGCTTACTGACGGTATTCTGAGAATACTGAAAAGCTCCTCGTAGAAGCGCTCCTTGTTCTGCTCTATATATTCCTTCATGTATTACTATTTGATGACGCCGAGGGACTTGCCCACCTTGATGAATGCTGCGATTGCCTTGTCGAGATGCTCGCGCTCGTGCGCTGCGCTCAGCTGCACACGGATGCGCGCCTGGCCCTTGGGTACGACCGGATAATAGAATCCGGTGACGAATATGCCTTCCTTTGCAATCTCGGCGGCGAACTTCTGGCTGAGAGGTGCGTCGTAGAGCATGACTGCGCAGATGGCGCTCTGGGTGGGCTTGATGTCGAAGCCTGCAGCTATCATCCTGTCGCGGAAATACTCGACGTTCTCCATAAGCTTTGTATGCAGTTCGTCCGACTCTGCGAGGATCTTGAAGGTCTCAAGTCCGGCCGCTGCTATCATGGGAGGGATGGAGTTGCTGAACAGATAAGGACGGGAGCGCTGGCGGAGCATGTCGATGATCTCCTTGCGGCCGGTGGTGAAACCGCCCACGGCGCCGCCGAATGCCTTACCGAGAGTGCCCGTATGGATATCGATGCGTCCGTAGCAGCCGAACTGCTCTGCAACGCCGTGTCCTGTAGGGCCTACCACACCGGCTGAATGGCTCTCATCGACCATCACGAGGGCGTCGTACTTTTCTGCGAGGTCGCAGATCTTGTCCATAGGAGCTACATTGCCGTCCATACTGAATACGCCGTCGGTCACGATGATGCGGAATCTCTGTGCCTGCGCCTCCTGGAGGCAACGCTCCAGATCGGCCATGTCGGCATTTGCATAACGGTAGCGGACTGCCTTGCAGAGACGCACACCGTCGATGATGGAAGCATGGTTGAGGGAATCGGAGATGATTGCGTCCTCAGGGCCGAGAAGAGGCTCGAACACACCGCCGTTTGCGTCGAAACATGAGGCGTAGAGGATGGTGTCCTCGGTGTGGAAGTAGTCGGCGATAGCCTTCTCGAGCTTGATGTGCATGTCCTGCTGACCGCAGATGAAACGTACGGAGCTCATGCCGTAACCACGTGAATCCATCACGTTCTTTGCTGCTGCGATTAGCCTCGGATTGTCGGCCAGACCAAGGTAGTTGTTGGCGCAGAAGTTGAGCGCCTTGCTGCCGTCGGCAAGTGTGATTTCAGCTGACTGGGGTGAGCAGATTACCCTTTCTCTCTTGTAAAGACCGGCCTCGTCGATGCTTTTCAGCTCGGATGCCAGATAATCTTGGAATTTTCCGTACATAATTATGCGATAGTTATTAGATTTCACAGTTATATCATACAAATTTGCTCAATTTTGAGTAATTTTACAAACTATTTCAAACATCATACGATGAAAAACATACTGGTAATCGGTTCAACAGGCCAGATAGGGTCTGAACTCACAATGAAACTTCGCCGCGAGCTTTCCGGCGGCACTACAGTAGCTGGTTACATACCCGGTTCAGAGCCCAAGGGCAAGCTCCTCGAGAGCGGCCCGGCAGAACAGGCCAACGTATGCAACGCCAAGCAGATAGCCGACATCGTAGACAAGTACGACATCGACACCATCTACAATCTTGCCGCCCTGCTGTCCGCAACGGCTGAGCGCAAGCCGCTCATGGCATGGGACATCCAGATGAACGGACTCATCAACATCCTCGAGGTGGCAAGGGAAAAGCACTGCGCCGTATTCACCCCCAGTTCCATCGGATCCTTCGGCCCCGACACCCCGCGCGACAACACGCCCCAGGATACCATCCAGCGTCCCACATCGATGTACGGTGTCACAAAGGTTGCAACCGAGCTCCTGAGCGACTACTACCACCACAAATACGGAGTCGACACACGCTCCGTCCGCTTCCCCGGCCTGATATCCTACACCACCCTGCCCGGCGGCGGAACTACAGACTATGCAGTCGAGATTTATTATGCTGCAGTCAAGGGAGAGGAATTCGTATGCCCCATCGCGCCCGGAACATTCATGGACATGATGTACATGCCCGATGCACTGAACGCAGCAGTAAAGATCATGCAGGCAGACCCCCGTTATCTGGTACACAGGAATTCATTCAACATCGCATCGATGAGCTTCGAGCCCGAAACCATATACCGCGAGATCAAGAAGCACTACCCCGATTTCAAGATACGCTACGAGGTCGACCCCGTCCGTCAGGCTATCGCCGATTCCTGGCCCAACAAGATGGACGACACCTGCGCACGCAAGGAATGGGGATGGATTCCCAGATACAACCTGGAGACAATGACACAGGACATGATACTCCATTTGAAAGAGAAACTGCTATAAACAATAAAGAAGGCCTGCTCAACCGAGCAGGCCTTCTTTCTGTATCAGGATATCTTAAAGTTCGCGGAACTTTGAAGCGGAGATCTTGGTGGCCTTGAAGGTAGCGGTCTCCTTGATCTTTGCGATGACCTTCTGGTCCTCGACCTGCTCGATGAGGCGGTCGACCTGCTTGCTGTCCTTGAGGACGTTGTTCACTGCGTCTGCGAGTATCTCTGCGGGAAGATTCGACATGCCGTACATCGCATACTGGTAGGTGACGTAAGCCTCAGCAGCATCGGTGATGTCCTTCTGCTCGATCTTAAGGTCCCACTTTCTCATGAGGTAGCCGCGTACGAGCTGCCACTTGAAATCCTCTGCGAATGCGGGGAATTCCTTCTCGATGTCCTCAGCCGAGAACTTGCCCTGGTTTGCATACTCGAGCCAGCGCTTGAGGAATGCCTCGGGAAGCTTGACACCGGCCTTTGCAACGTAGAAGTCGCGGATGTCCTTGCTGAGACGCCACTCGGCCTCCTGGCGGTACTGCTCCTTCATGCGCTCGGTGACCTCCTTCTCGATATCGTCGTCGGTCTTCTCCTCCTTCTTCTCCTCATAGTACTTCTTGAGGTTCTCGATCATGGGAGCCTTGTCCTTTGCTGCAACGGTAACGTTGTACTGAGGGATCTCGTCGCCCTTCTCGACATCGAAATCAAGTGAAGGTGAAAGAGCCACGTCGAAAACGAAGGTATAGTTGTTGCCGTCGGCCCATGTAAGCTCGGGCTGGTTCTCTGAATTCAGAGGTTCACCGAGGATGTTGAGATTCTGCTCCCTGATATACTTCTCAAGGTTCTCGCCAACCACCTCGTTCACTGCCTCGACAAGAATGCGCTCGCCATAGACCTTCTGGATGAGGGATGCGGGCACCATACCCTTGCGGAAACCCTTGAAATCTGCGGTGCGCTTAACCTCATTGAACTTTTTCTTCTGGATGGCAGCATAGTCGGCTGCCTCGACCTCGAGTGTGATCTCGAGGTTCAAATCGTCAATTTTGTTCTGATTGATTTTCATAATACACTATATGTTTTGTTTATTTCTATCGGGATAACTTATCCTCCCATGGTGCGTCTGCGCCAGGTAGGACTTGATGGTGGACGACAGAGTTCCGAGGTCCTTTATGCTTATGTCAGCCTCGGAGAACTGGCCCTCGGCACGCTTGGCCTCTATCATACGGTCGACGAAGGCTGAGATGGACTCCTGGGTCCAGTCGTTCATGGTTCTGGATGCGGCCTCTATGCTGTCGCAGAGCATGAGGATGATCTGCTCCTTGCTGGTCGGCTTCTGCCCGGGATAGCGGAATGCGTCCTCATTCTCAGGTGAGCCGCCCGCCTGCAGGTATTTGCTCCAGAAATAGCCCGTAAGCTGTGTTCCGTGGTGGGTGCTGATGAATGCGGCAAGACGCTGGGGAAGATGGTGCTTCTGTGCAAGCTCGACACCGGCGGTCATATGACGTATGATGTCGCGGGCGCTCTGTTCGGGAGCGATGTGGCTATGGTACTTCTGGTCCTCGGGCTTGTTGAGAAGCGACTCGTTCTCGATGAAGCACTGGGGATTCTCGATCTTGCCTATGTCGTGGTACAGGGCGCCGGCGCGGACAAGCAGGGCGTTGGCCCCGATGGAGCGGGCGGCCGCATCGCAGAGATTCATGACCTGAAGCGAATGCTGGAATGTACCGGGCGCCTTCTGCTCAAGCTCGCGCAGCAGAGGGAGCGATGTGTCGCAAAGATCCACAAGCCTGTTGTTGGAGAGCAGGTTGAAGAACTTTTCAAACAGGTATATCAGAGGATATCCGGCAACACTTGCAAGCGAGCCCAGCAGCAGCCTCAGCATGACCTTGTGCACAGGGCCTGCATTGATGAGGTCGAGGAAATAGAATCCAAGATAGGAGACGGTCAGCACTGCAAACGTGATAAGAGCCACGATGAACTGGTGCCAGCCCTTGCCCATATACTGGAAGAAATACGTTGCCACGAAACCGGCTATCACGTACATGACGAACAGTACTGCCCCGTTTGGTGCAAAGATAAGCAGCGGGAACAGGGTGATGACGAATATCGGAAGGATCACCTTGGGGCGGAAGAATGCCTGAAGGTAAAGCGCCGCCAATGTGAACGGAACGCAGAGCAGTGCACGCTCATCGAGCCTTATCACAAGCAGGGCGGCCATCGAGAACAGCAGGAAGACAACCAGCATGTAAGGGAAGCGGTTGTCGAGGAAAATTCTGTTGTCGATGAACCAGATGATGAGGAACAGAAGGGTCACCAGGACTATGGCGACTATGATGTTGCCAAGCCAGAGAAGAGCCTTGGGGCCTGCATAGCCCACATTGTTCTCATATTCCTTCTTGTAGGAGTCGAGCATCTGGGCGACCTCGGCGGTGACCATCTCACCGTTGGATACGATCAACTGGCCTGCGGACACGTAGCCGGAAGTCTGTGATATCTCGGATTCATTTGATGAATTGACTATTCCGGTTGTTTCCCGGTCGTAGTTAAGGTTCGGGGTAACCAACTCATATACAGACAGTTCCCGCAGCAGAGAATCCACGTTGACGTGGGATGCATGCTTTGAAACGTCGGCAAGGAGCTGTGCACGTGCGTCCGAGAGTTTGTAGACTTCGGACACGGGTATTTTGACGGCCCGCTTGTCCTTGTGGAACCAAATTATCTCGGAGTCGGCACCGGCGGAACGGCGGATGCCTTCGTCGGTGAGCACGCCCTTGTCGTAGATTGCCTTGAGGCTGCTGATCACAGCAGGCTTGAGCGAGCCGAGCTCGAGCGACTCCGCCGCCTTGAGGTTCTTCGAAACCGTCTCGGCGGAGAAGCGGTAGTAAGGGATGACATTGCGCTGCATCGAAGACCTCTCGGCCCTCAGCTGCTCGTCTGTCTTGTACAGAGGGAAGTCGAAACGTGCATACAAGGTCTCGTTCTTCCATTCACGACCCTTGCGGTAGTCGTAACTGAAAGAAGACTTGCGGGGCATCATGAGCACCAGCAGCACAACGCTGGCTGCCAGTGCGATTCCAAGCTTTATCCTCTGAGCCTTGTCCATCGGAGATTATGCGTCGATGTTTGCGTAATGCGCGTTCTCCTCGATGAACTGCCTGCGGGGAGGTACGTCGTCGCCCATGAGCATGCTGAAGGTACGCTCGGCCTGGGCGGCATTATCGATCGTGATCTTGCGCAGACGACGGCGCGCAGGGTCCATTGTGGTGCTCCAGAGCTGTTCCTCGCTCATTTCACCAAGACCTTTGTAACGCTGTACGGTATAGCCCTTGTCGGAGCCCTTGCCGAGGCGGAAGGCTGCTTCCTCGCGCTGTTCCTCTGTCCAGCAGTAGACCTCTTCCTTGCCCTTCTTGACGAGGTAGAGAGGAGGTGTTGCAAGATAGACGTAACCGTTCTTGATGAGGTCGAACATGTAGCGGAAGAAGAAGGTCAGGATAAGGCAGGCGATATGTGAACCGTCGACATCGGCATCGGTCATGATGATGACCTTGTGATAACGAAGTTTGCTGAGGTCCATGTGCTTCTCGCCGGTTTCGTCCTCCTGTGCGACTGTAACGCCGAGTGCTGTATAGATGTTCTGGATTTCCTGTGAATCGAAAGCGCGGTCGACGGCAGCCTTCTCGACGTTGAGGATCTTACCGCGGAGAGGCAGGATGGCCTGGGTCTTGCGGTCGCGTCCCTGCTTTGCGGTACCGCCTGCGGAATCTCCCTCGACGAGGAAGAGCTCGCAGATCTCAGGGTCGTTGGAAGAGCAGTCGGCGAGCTTTCCGGGCATGCCGGCGCCGCTCAGAGGGCTCTTTCTCTGGATGTTCTCGCGGGCCTTGCGGGCTGCAGTACGTGCGGTGGCTGCAAGAAGGACCTTCTCGACGATGGTCTTGCCTATCTTGGGATTCTCCTCAAGGAAGTTGTCCATAGCCACTGATGTGGCCTGGGAAACGGCGGAGATGACCTCGGTGTTGCCGAGCTTGGTCTTGGTCTGGCCCTCGAACTGGGGCTCTGCAACCTTGACGCTGACAACTGCGGTGAGGCCCTCGAGGAAGTCGCCCTGCTTAAGCTCGTCGCCCTTGTACTTCTCGAGCATCTTGTTGCGGTCGGCATAGTTCTTAAGCGACCTGGTAAGACCCATCTTGAAGCCCTGGAGATGCGTACCGCCCTCGATGGTGTTGATGTTGTTTACGTAAGAATATATCTTCTCAGTGTATCCGGTGTTATACTGGAGGGCGATGTCGATAGGGATGATCTTGTCGGACTCCACGCATACAGGCTCGGGGGTAACCTTCTCGGCACCTGCATCGAGGTAGTCGATGAACTCGCTGAGACCCTTCTGTGAGAAGAAGGTCTCGGAACGGTAAACCTTGTTGCCTGTTGCCTTTGACTCGCCGCTTTCGTCGAGGACGAACTCGTCAACCAGCTCACGCTTGTCGGTAAGGGTGATCTTTATGCCCTTGTTGAGGAACGAGAGCTCGCGGAGACGGTTGGCCAGGGTGTCGTACTTGTAGACGGTAGTCTGTGTGAATATCTCGGCATCGGGATGGAAAGTGATGATGGTACCGGTATCCTCGCACTCGCCCACTACCTTGACAGCCTCGAGGGGCTTGCCCTTGGAGTAGTGCTGGAGGAATACCTTGCCCTCGCGGTGAACTTCGGCAATGAGGCTGTCGGACAGGGCGTTGACGCAGGATACACCCACACCGTGCAGACCACCTGAAACCTTGTAGCTGTTCTTGTTGAACTTTCCTCCTGCATGAAGGACGGTAAGGACGACCTCGAGTGCGGAGCGGTGCTCCTTCTCATGCATGCCCGTAGGGATGCCTCGGCCGTTATCCTTCACCCTGATGGAGTTGTCTTCGAGTATCTGGACGTCGACGGTGTCGCAGAAGCCGGCCATGGCTTCGTCGATACAGTTGTCGACAACTTCGTATACCAGATGGTGCAATCCCCTTTCGGAGATATCGCCGATATACATCGAAGGGCGCTTGCGTACGGCCTCGAGGCCTTCAAGCACCTGAATACTGTTCGCGGAATACTGCTCTTCCGCCTGCTTCATCTCTTCTTGATCTATCATTTCGGTCAGAATATATAATCTTACAAATATACTTAATTTTCTACAAAGTCAGGGTAATTCCGGCGGTAAAAATGCGTCCGGTCTGGGCACATATGGGATTGTGCCACATCTCCATGCCGAGCAGGTTGCCGGCCTCAGCCCAAACGCCCCATTTGAACGTGGGTTTGAACTCCGCGCGGACTCCAAGATTGAGATATCCGGGGATGGTATCCTTCATATATTCCGGATCGAAAGATTCATCCTCCACGGAACATGTGCCCTCACGTGAAGTGCGCCCTTCGGCCCATACGCCAGCATAAATGCGCTTGTTCCAGTTGTATGTAAAGCTTGCGCTTCCTGAAACAGCAGGGTCTTTGCCAGAGATATTGTGAAGAGAATCAGGTACTGTATAAAGATGCACTGATCTGCAGAGAAGAGTATGTTCTGTCAGGACTGGATAAAATGTTTCTGGATGCTCTTTTCCAGGTTCGTGATACCTTAACCAGATATATGAAATAGTATATACCTGTATATATTATTCAGATATGCAATATCCCATATAGGGGGTTAATTATCGTATAAGACTGTGCTATGATACGAACATGGTAATTTTCCGTCAGGTTACCAGAGAGTACATAAATCCCATAGGGCTCCCTCATTCGAGGGAGCTTACCTTTGGACTTAGCGTGTTAAAATAATAACATATATGTTAAAAAAGTAACCTGGTGGGCCATATCACATGACTGATTGTCATGACAGATAAAGTGAATAGGATCGGAATACAGGTGTGCGTGCACATAAAAGGAAGCAGGTGCAAATCCTGAGCAAGGCGGTTACTGTGATTTGTTTCTACGGAAATAATAAGCCAGATTACTTGCCTGTATTCTTCCCGCGGCAAGCGAGTGTCGTCTGAAGGTTACTGAGCTCTGAGTTTCAGGCGATGATGAAAAAAGACAGTTGTGATATGTGCGGTTCAGTGTGGAAAATATCTGCAATCAGAATCTTGTTTTCTAGCAGGTGTATTTCATATACTCAAAAATTCATTCCCGGGTAGTTTGAGCACAAATCAAACCTCTTAAGCTTTTGCCAAAGGAAAAATAATCCAGGCAAAAGCTTTTTTTATGTCATTTCACAGATGTAACAGAAAGGAGAATTGCTATGAGCGCAAA
>JAZUFA010000052.1:0-32925 GCA_045640445.1 Candidatus Cryptobacteroides sp.
TGAGGCCTTGGAGGCGATGAACTGTTCTGCGGTCATTATCCCAGATAGGTCTTGAGGAGTTTTGATGCTGAAGGTTTCTTGAGCTTGCGGATGGCCTTCTCCTTGATCTGGCGGACACGCTCGCGTGTAAGGTCGAGGCGCGCGCCGATCTCCTCGAGGGTCATCTCCTGGCAGCCGATGCCGAAGAAGCTCTTGATGATCTCACGCTCGCGGGGAGTGAGGATCTGGAGCGCACGCTCGATCTCGGTGCTGGGGCTCTCGTTGGTGAGGCCGCGGTCGGCCATGGGAGAATCGTCGTTGGGCAGGATGTCGAGAAGGGAGTTGTCCTCGCCCTCCACGAAGGGAGCATCGACGCTGACATGACGGCCGCTTACGCGCATGGTGTCGGCTATCTTGTCCTTGGGGATGTCGATCATCTCAGCAAGCTCGTCGGTGGACGGCTGGCGTTCATTCTCCTGCTCGAACTTTCCGAGTGCCTTGTTGATCTTGTTGAGCGATCCGACCTGGTTCAGAGGGAGACGAACTATTCGGCTCTGCTCGGCCAGTGCCTGAAGGATGGACTGCCTGATCCACCATACTGCATAGGATATGAATTTGAAGCCTCGTGTTTCATCGAACTTCTCGGCTGCCTTGATCAGTCCGAGGTTGCCCTCATTGATAAGGTCAGGCAGGCTGAGGCCCTGGTTCTGGTACTGTTTTGCAACACTCACTACGAAGCGGAGATTCGCCCTCGTAAGTTTTTCAAGTGCTTCCTGGTCACCTTTGCGGATACGCTGTGCGAGTTCGACCTCCTCTTCAGGGCTCACGAGTTCCTCGCGGCCGATTTCCTGAAGATACTTGTCCAAAGACGCGCTCTCGCGGTTGGTGATGGACTTTGTAATCTTTAACTGTCTCATATGTCAATATAAATTTCAATCGCGGTCCGGACTGCCGGGCCGCGATTGAAACTAATTTATATCACGCTTCCGGACAGTCTGTCAGTCCTTTGAGAAGCCGAAGTAACCGGGTTTGCCTGAAGCAGTGACACCCTCGATGAAGATGCTCCTGCGGCTCTTCTTTGCAAGGTCGACGACATCCTTAGCTGTCTTGACCTTCTGATCGTTGACGTACTGGATGAGGAATCCGTCAGGGCCGCCGGCCTCGGCGAACTTGCCGTTTCCTGCACTGACTACAAGAACACCGTCGGGGGTATCCTTGAGGCTTGCGCCATAGAACATCACAGTGCCGTCGGTTGATACTGAACCGGTTGCCTCCGATTCGCCGAGGAACTCTACAGGGATTTCAAGCTCCTTCTCACCGCGGATGATCTTGAGGGTTGCCTTGTCGCCGGGGTGATAGTTGTTCACCTTTTCCTGGACTGCAGCACCGTTCTTGACGCGGACTCCGTCTATTGCAATAAGTACGTCGCCGGACTTGACGCCAGCCTTTTCGGCTGCCCCGCCCTTTACGACTTCTGCAATATATACGCCCTCATTTGAAGAAAGTTTCAAATCGCCGTCCTTGATTCCAAGTTCCTTGCGTGCCTCCTCATTTCCCTGGATCACGTCGAGGTTAATCATTGATATACCAAGTTTTGCACGCTTGACAGAACCGAAGTCGATAAGGTCGGACACAACCTTGCTGACAATATTGGAAGGAACTGCGAATGAATATCCGCTGTATGAGCCCGTGGTTGACACGATGGCTGTGTTGATGCCGACCAGCTCGCCTGCCTTGTTCACGAGGGCGCCACCTGAATTGCCGGGGTTGACAGCTGCGTCGGTCTGGATGAACGACTCGATCTTGACAGCACCGGGATTGGAAGGATCACCGCCCATCTGGCGGCCCTTTGCACTGACGATGCCGGCTGTGATGGTAGACTGGAGCTCACGTCCGAGAGGGCTTCCGATTGCAAGCACCCATTCGCCGAGACGGAGTTTGTCGGAGTCGGCGAAGCTCACTGTGGGAAGACCTGAAGCCTCGACCTTGATGAGAGCCACGTCGGTCGCAGGGTCGGTGCCGATCACCTTGGCCTCATAGGTCTTGCCGTTGTTCAGCGTTACGTCAATCTTGGTGGCGTTAGCAACAACGTGGTTGTTGGAGACGATATAACCGTCCTCACGGATGATGACACCTGAACCGCTGCCCTTCTGCATACGGTTCTGCGGCTGCATCTGGCCGTTGCCGAAACCGTTGCCGAAGAAGAACTCCAGGAACGGGTCGATCGACATGCTCTGCTGCGAGGTTACCGTTACCTCGACATATACGACAGCCTCGACCGCAGTTTCGGCTGCATATGTGAAATCAGGATAGTCGGATGTTGACAAATTGACAGTCCTGACTGTCCGGCCTGCGCTTTCACCTGATTCGGAGACGAGTTTCTGGGACTCCGGATTGGTGTATCTGACAACAGCATATGCCGTCAGACCGCTGAGAAGTACTGAAACGAGTACTGAAAACAAACCTTTTCCGTTCATAATATGATGTTTTTAAAAGTTTCCGGGTGTCTTCTTTGTCAAAATATGTGCCAGCATTCATCTTTGAATTTTGATTTATTCTGATTAAATTTGCGTGATTAAGAAATTAAAAATAAACAGATATGGAATTCATAGTTTCAAGCGCAGCTCTCCTCAAGGGTCTCGTCGACGTTTCAAAGGCCATTCCCTCAAAGACTGCCATTCCCATTCTTGAGAACTTCCTCTTCGTCCTCGCGGACGGCAGGCTCGAAATTACGGCATCCGACCAGGAGCTCACACTCCGCACAGTTGTAGAGCCCACCAGCGTGGTCGAGGACGGCAGCATAGTTCCCGCCCGCCAGCTTGTCGACCTCCTCAAGGCACTGCCCGACCAGCCCATAACCATCAAGACCACATCGGAGGGTACCATCGAGTGCAAATGGAGCAACGGAAACTCAACCCTGCCCTACTTCCCTGCAGCCGACTATCCCGAGATAAAGGGTGCAGCCGAGGACGCACAGACCATCGTATTCCCCGCAGAGACCCTGACCGACGCAATATCAGGCACCATCTACGCAACCGCCGACGACGAGATGCGCCCCTGGATGAACGGCATCTTCTTCGACATTGCCGAAACGTCCACCACACTCGTGGCTTCCGACTCCCATAAGTTGATATGCTACACCTGCGCAGACGTCCAGGCACAGCAGAAGGCTTCCTTCATTCTCCACAAGAAGTCCGCAGCTATCCTCAAGGGCATAATCAGCAGGGACGACGAGTACGTCGAGGTTTCATTCGACACCAACAACATAGTCTTCAAGTTCGGCTCCACCATGATGGTAAGCCGCCTTGTGATTGGCAAATACCCCCGCTACAGGGAGGTCATCCCCCAGAATAACGCAAACGTCCTCAAGATCGACAGGCAGCAGCTCCTCAACACCGCACGCCGCGTTGCAGTCTGCGCCAACAAGGCATCGAACCACATCAAGTTCGACCTTGCCCCCGGCCAGCTCGAGATAACCGCACAGGACTTCAACTTCGCCCTCGCCGCATATGAGAAGATCATATGCGACTACAGCGGCACCGCCCTGAGCATCGGATTCAAGTCAAGCTTCCTCATCGAGATACTCTCCAACATGAGCTGCCAGACCGTGGTCATGAAGTTCGCCGACGCACGCCGCGCAGCACTCATCGTACCCGCAGAAGAGGAGGACGAAGCAGAGAGGATCTGCGGTATCCTCATGCCTATCATGGTTTCATAACAGCCTATGCAACTGAATCTTATCAGGCCCCTGCTTTTCTTTGACATCGAAAGCACGGGCCTTAATATTCCCACAGACGGAATCGTCGAGCTCAGCTTCGTGAAGATATTCCCCGAAGGTGAGGAGCGCATAAAGACCTGGAAGATCAAGCCCTGGGATTACGTTGCCCACAGGCAGATTCCCATGAATCCCGAGGCCTCCAAGGTCAACGGAGTCACCGACGACATGCTCGTCGACTGCCCCACCTTCTTCGAACTGGCCGACGAGATAGCCCAGTGGATCACAAATTCCGACCTTGCCGGTTTCAACTCCGCAAAATTCGACCTTCCCATGCTTGCAGAGGAGTTCGAGCGCTGCGCCCGTGCAGGCAAGGACCTCGGAATCAATCTCCACGAGCCCCTCATGGTCGATGTCCAGAACATCTTCCATGCAATGGAGCCCCGCAACCTGCGCGCTGCCTACCGCTTCTACTGCGGCGGCGAGGACTTCGAGAACGCCCATACAGCCGAGGCTGACACATTGGCCACGTACGAGGTTCTCAAGGCCCAGCTCGACCGCTACCCCGACCAGCTCAAGAACGATGTCAAGCAGCTGTCCACCTTCGTCGGCAAGAAATATGTCGACTTCAGCGGACATCTGATCTACAACGACAACGGCGAGCCCACCATCAACTTTGGCAAGCACAAAGGCAGGACTGCAAGGGAGGTCTACAACTCCGAGCCATCCTACTTCGCATGGATACAGCAGGGCAGCTTCACCCTTGACACCAAGCGCCGCTTTGCAGAAATAGAGCAGCAGATAAAGCGCGAGAGGCTTGCTGCCAAATTCAACGCAGGCAAGTTGTTTTGAACATAGTAACGAGAACATATAACGGCAGCGTTGTCGTGCGTCCGGACACCACCTGGAAGCGCGGCAACGATGACTTTTATGCACCCGAGTTCGTGGAAGAGCTCACAGCCGCACCGATATTCTTCGTGAGGATATGCAAAGCCGGAAGAAGCGTCGCCGCCAAATTCGCCGACAGATACTACGACAGCGTGGGCGCCGGGCTCCTGCTCTACCCAGAGAACCTCATCGGCAGCACGCCCGAAGGCTTCGCCACGGCCTGCTGCCTCGACCGCACCACATTCCTGACCTATCCGGAAATGGACAAGGCCCTGGCGGGAAGCCCCCTGCAGATCTCTGCAGGAGGCTCCGGCTTCTACGACGGGCCCACCTGCAACCACGCCGACGTGCAGCAGGCCATAGAGGACGTGAGCAGATTCTGCTACCTGCGCACAGGCGACTACGTTGCCATCGAACTTGCGCCCAGGAAATCAATTTGCACCAGGGCCGCCGGCAGCACTTCGGTCGAAGGCGCGTTCTGCGGGAACGACACCCTTGCTTTCCGCATCATTTTTTAATTTATTTAGGAATTGACAGCCAAAAGAACTACCTTTGCGCCGCGTTTTTCAGCAACGCAACGATAGTCCATGAAACTTATACCTATATACACCTGGAACAAGGGTGTGATCAAATTCAACAAGAGGAGCGACCGACTGTCAAAGCAGCCCTGGTTCCAGGGTGTACTCCTGCTCTGCTGCGTGGTTGTCGCAATGCTCCTCGCAAACCTGCCTTTCACAAAAGACCTTTACCACAGCATCCTTGAAACCAACCTCCAGATAAGGATGTTCAGCGGGGACGGCAACGTTAACGTAGTCTTCCCCCGCGACATGACTGTGGAGAAGTTCATCAACGACATCCTGATGGTGATCTTCTTCTTCACGGTAGGTCTCGAGATCAAGCGTGAAATCGCCTATGGCGAGCTGTCATCGCCCAAGAAGGCGCTCATGCCCGTCATCGCAGCATTCGGCGGCGTCATCGCGCCCGCCGTCATCTATACTATCGTCAACCATGGCACAGCAGCCGCCGGCGGCTGGGGTATCCCCACAGCCACCGACATCGCGTTTGCCGTATGCATACTGTCGGTTCTCGGCAACAAGATTCCCGTATCTCTCAAGGTGTTCCTCACTGCACTGGCAATCGCCGATGACCTCATCGCAATCCTGGTTGTAGCCATCTTCTACGGTGGAAGCATCAACCTTCCCCTGCTGGGAATATCGTTCATCGTAATAGCCCTTGCACTGGTTCTCCGCCGCATAGGCGAAAAGAGGATGTTCCCCTATATCCTCATGGCATTCATCGTCTGGGCTCTGTTCTACTACTCAGGCATACATGCCACTATGTCAGGCGTTGTCATGGCATTCATCATCCCCGCCAAGGCACGCTTCAACAAGGCGCAGTACTACCACAAGCGCAACCATTACATCAAGATGCTCGACCAGTATGACGGCATCGACGGCGAGACCGCCTTCCCCAACGGTCCCCAGCGCCACTGTCTTCGCCAGCTGCACAACATAGCACAGAACTCGATGGACATGAGCTACCGTGTGGAGCATGCCCTCAGCCCCTGGGTCAACTTCCTCATCATGCCCATCTTCGCACTGGCAAACGCAGGAGTCACCATCCCCGACATAAGCTACTTCAACATATTCGCCCAGACCATAGCCAGCCATCCGGAATTCGGGCACGTGGGCCTCGGAATATTCCTTGGTCTCGTACTCGGAAAACCTCTCGGCATCACCATCTTCAGCTGGTCGGCTATCAAGCTTAAGGTTGGAGAGATGCCCGCAAAGGCAACATGGCCCATGTTCTTTGCTGTCGCCTGCCTCGGAGGTATCGGCTTCACCATGAGTATCTTCGTCGACACGCTCTCCTTCGGCGGCGTTGCAGACGACCTTACCATCGCCGCCATGAGGGACGCAGGCAAGATCGCAGTCCTCATGGGATCCATCTGCGCCGGCATTCTCGGCTCAGTACTTGTCAACTTTGTTTATAAATTGCAGAAAAAATAATATCTTTGCAACCGCAAAGCCACTTTAGCTCAGTCGGTAGAGCAGCGCATTCGTAACGCGCAGGTCGCCAGTTCGAGCCTGGTGAGTGGCTCGTTCACAAAAGGAACTCCGAATACGGAGTTCCTTTTTTTTCGAGCCACGCTATTAATAATGGAAGGGCGGACCCCTCCAAACCTCCCTGCGTCGCTTCGCTCCAAAACAAAAGGAACTCCGAATACGGAGTTTCTTTTTTTCGAGCCACGCTATTAATAATGGAAGGGCGGACCCCTCCAAACCTCCCTGCGTCGCTTCGCTCCGAAAACAAAAGGAGCCCCATGCGGAGTTCTTTATTTCGAGCCACGCTATTAATAATGGAGGGGCTCTTGCCGGCGGGCTAAAGCCCTTCTGCTCGGGCCGTAAGCAGACAGAACCTGATCAGCATCGGCTGCCATGATTTTGCCGATTTCATGCCCGCAAACGGCAATCTCGCCATGAATTTCCCGATATCATGCCCGCGAGCCGTCATAACTCGAGTTTCGGGCATGATATCAGCAAAAACGTGGCAGAAATATGATTTGCGGGCATAAATCCGTCATTTTTATGGCGGGAACCATGCTTCGTATCTCTGGATCTTATTGCCTCAAGGCTGTAGTTGCGCCTCTACGATATGAACCCGAAAGTTTGGACGTGTATCCGCACTAAAATCTGCAACCTCGCTGTCGCAAACGGCCAATTTCAAGGTCAAATCCTGGCCGGAATAAGTGATTTGTCCAACTAATCGGGTTCTTTTAGGCGCCGGGCTTGTTATTTTGCTGTTTCGCCAAGAATTCGTGATTATTTTGGCCAATCACCTCATCCCCGCCAATATCAAGCCCCTTTTTCGGCCGCTCACAAGGTCCCTTCCAAAGAAAGTTCATAATCGTGAAAGGTCGCATGGGGAAGTCAGATCTTCACGGTCTTCTGGATTATTAGACGTAACATTGCATATAATACAAATAAAGTCTGCAGCGATATGCAGACTTTATTTGTATTATCAATGCAGAAATCCTGAATCATCTTGAGATGACTCCGCTGCCGAGCATTTCGGGAGCGTCGTAAGGGTCGGAAGGGTCCCGGAGTGCATACCATACGGCAAACTGCCCGGCCGTGATGGCACGCTGAGGCTCGTCGAACACTATGTAGAGACCTTCAGGACGCATGTCAAGAAGGGCGTCCTGCAGCTCCTGGCGGTAGCGTATGCGGACGCGGCAGCGCATGGTCTCCCCCACCTGCAACGCGAGGCCGGGAATCATCCAGTGGACTTCGTCCGCATTCACAAGCAGGGCCTTGCGGTAGAGGCCGGGATGGTCCTCACCTTCTCCCACATATACGATATTCCTGTCGACGTCGGTGGCAAGGACGAACAGAGGGTCCTTATGGCCGCCTATGGCAAGGCCTTTGCGCTGACCGCAGGTATAGAACTGCGCACCCACGTGCCTGCCTGCCACGGCGGCCCAGGGATTGGCCTTGTATCTTGTCTTCTTTATATGCTTCTTGCCGCTGCGGTAAGTCTCGACCTCGAAGACGATGCTGCTGTAGTCAAAGGGTTCAGACATCTCCTCAAGTGTCTGAGGCTCGGGCAGATGGTCGTAGAATGCGCGGTAGACCTCGACCACGTCGCCTTCCACCGACTTCAGCTTCTGCTGCAGGAAAACGGGAAGATCAACCTTGCCCACGAAGCATATGTCCTGCGAATCCTTCTTGTCGGCACTCGGAAGGCCGGCCTCCTGCGCAATCGCACGCACCTCGCTCTTGCAGAGATGCCCTATGGGGAACATCGCCTTGCGGAGCTGATCCTGGTCAAGCTGGCAAAGGAAGTAGCTCTGGTCCTTGCCGGGATCCACGCCCTCGAGTATGCTCACCGTACCGTCAGGATTGTCGCGGCGGCGGCAGTAGTGGCCCGTGGCCACCATGTCGGCGCCAAGCTGTTCGGCCTTCTTCAGGAAGGCGTCGAACTTTATCTGGCTGTTGCACAGAACGTCGGGATTCGGGGTGCGGCCTTTGTCGTATTCGGCGAACATGTAGTCGGCGACCCTTGACATGTACTCGCTGCTGAGATCGACGAAATAGAACGGTATGCCTATCTTGCGGGCGACCATTTCGGCCACGAACTTCTCCTCCTCCCACTCGCATTCGCCATGCAGCGTGCCCTCGATGTCATGCCAGTTCTGCATGTACATCGCGAACACATCATAGCCCTGCTGTTTGAGGAGCAGGGCGGCAACACTCGAATCAACGCCTCCGGAAAGGCCTACGCATACCTTCATAATTGCAAAGATACGTTATTTTTACTATATTTGATAGTTCGATAACCAATCACAACTCTTTGACCCATAAAGAATATGATTCAGAAAGAATTCAAAGTGTCCTACACCGAATACAGTTCCATCGAGGAACTGGGTCCTGAAGACAGGGAGCTTGCAGGAGCAGCCATCGAAGCCATGTCGGGAGCATATGCCCCCTATTCGCACTTCCATGTGGGCGCTGCCGTCAGGATGAGCAACGGGCAGATAGTCCGCGGTGCAAACCAGGAAAACGCCGCCTTCCCCTCAGGACTCTGCGCCGAGCGTACCGCAATGTTCGCCGCCGGTGCGAAATATCCCGACAAGTCCATGCGCAGCATAGCTCTCGTCGGCGGCGTATTCGGCAAGATGACCGCCGAGCCCGCAACCCCCTGCGGTGCCTGCAGGCAGGTCATGGCCCAGTACCAGACAAAGGCCGGCGCACCCGTAAGCGTCATCATGATAGGAGCAAAGCGCATCTGGAAGTTCGAAAAAGTGGATGATATCCTGCCCCTGATATTCGACAGCATCTGAATATGAAAAAGGTTCTTTTCCTTGCAGCCCTGTCAGCCATCCTGCTTCAGGGCTGTGCAAACACCTCATCGGAAGCAATACCCTACACAGTGGATGAAATAGCCCCGGGCGTCTATCACATCCAGGACTGCAACGCCGACAACCCCGCCGGAGAGACCTTCGCCGAAGACGGGACAAAGACGCACTTCAACAACTGCTCCGACATGTATCTCCTTAACGGAGAAGACAAAGCCCTGCTGATCGACCTTTCCAACAGGATCGAATGGGCACCGGACGCAGAAGAAGCCCTGCGCGGTATCATCTACGACCGCATAGGCAGCAAGGACCTCATAATAACCTTCACCCACAATCACGGAGACCACACCGGAATGCTCCCCGCCTTCGAAAAGGAGGAGAGAGTCTCCTTCCTGCTCCCGTCGGTCGATTTCGCGGACATGGCATCGCAGTTCCCTTCCGACAGCTACTGCCTTTATGAAGAAGGCTACGAGTTCGACCTCGGCGGAATGAAGGTTGCCACGGTGATGGTTCCAGGGCACACCCCCGGCTCGATGGTATTCCTTCTTGAAGGCAGCGACATCCTGTTTGCAGGCGACGCCATAGGTTCAGGGCACGGAGTGTGGATCTTCAATCAGGAATCATTCGACAGATATGTAGGCGGCATACGGCACCTCAAGGACTTCCTCACCGACGAAGCCAACGGCATCAACCCTGATTCGCTCAAGATCTACGGCGGGCACTACTGGCAGAAGGACTGGTTCCCCGAACTGGGAGACAACGTATTCGGAATGCAGTACTTCCTCGACATGGAGGCACTGGTGGACCAGGTTCTTGACGGAAGTGCCGCCACCGAGCCGTCGAACCTGAATTTCGGGGCTCTTGACACCTACTTCAGGAACGGTCAGGCAATCATCGCCGGGAACAGTGCATTCGGAAAAGTATTTTAAAATTCGGATTTTACTCAAATAGTATTATATTTGCAGCGGGAAAGTCGTACACGACCAGCTCCCTCAAAATCCCCCCAGGACCGGAAGGTAGCAAGGGTATGAGGTTGTAGCGGTGCGATGTGCTAAGCTTTCCCTTTTTTTGTATGAAATCGGACATCCTGATTATAGGCGGCGGAGCATCCGGCCTGATGGCGGCCTACTGGGCCGCAAAGACCGCAGTGGAAAACGGCAACCCGCTGCAGGTTACAGTCCTCGAGAAAATGCCGCGCCCGGCCCGCAAGGTGATGATCACCGGCAAGGGGCGCTGCAATTTCACCAACGTAAAGGACTGGAACGAATTCAGTTCCCATATACGCAGCAAGGCAAACGCAGTAAAGGCGGCCTTCTACAACTTCCCTCCGGAAAAAGTCATCGGATTCTTTGAATCCTACGGAATGGAAACCGTAGTCGAGCGCGGCGACCGCGCCTTCCCCGCCTCACACCACGCATCGGACGTGATCGACACCCTGGTCAACGCCTGCTTCAGCAAAGGCGTGAAGATCGAGCAGGAATTCGAAGTCAGCACCATAGAGAAGAACGATAAAGGCTTCTCAGTAAGCGCGACCGACGGGCGCAACTATCTGTGCAGCAAGCTCATAATAGCCACAGGAGGCCTGAGTTACCCCGGCACGGGAAGCACCGGTGACGGATACGGCTGGGCAAGGGCTCTCGGCCACGAGGTCACCCAGCTGTTCCCATCCCTCACCGCTCTGGTTCCCAAGGGATACAAGGACATGACAGACGCACCCGAGCCGCAGATGCCCGGGCACATCGCAAGGGAAATCCCCCGCACCGAGCTGGGCGATAAGCTTTGCGGCATCCAGTTGAAGAACGTCGGAGTGAGCCTGATTGTCGACGGCAACACGGCCGAAGAGGAATTCGGCGACATAGACTTCACCGACGGCGGCATCGAAGGCCCCATCGGATTCCAGGTAAGCCGCAAGGCGGTCAAGTCAATGGTCAACGGCAGCAAGGTCAGGCTGTCGCTTGACCTCAAACCGGGAGTCAGCCTCACGGACGTCACCGTCAGGGTAAAGGAACTCTGGTCAGAGATAGACAAGGATCCCCGCTCCAGCAGGCTCCGCGAGAAGGAGCGCTGCAGGATTCTTCTCGGCAAGCTAATGCCCTGGGACCTCATCCCTGCATTCACCGCGTCGCACCCCGACATCATCACCCTCGAAAGGCGCAGCCGCACCGAAACCAAGGTCTGGGTGAATCTCGTAACCATAGCCAAAGCCCTGAAACAGTGGAACTTCGATATTGCAGGATTCGTCGGGTACGAACGTGCCGTAGTAACGGCCGGAGGTGTCAGCACCGACGAAATACTGCCCAAGACCATGGAATCAAGGCTGGTTCCGGGCCTCTTTTTCTGCGGAGAAGTGCTCGACATCGATTCCGACACCGGAGGATACAACCTGCAGACGGCATTCTGCACAGGCGCCCTGGCGGGCCAGAACGCCGCCAAATCATCATAACAGCAAAATGAAGGAATTTGAAATTGTCTGCCCCTTAAATAGGGAGCCACGTCTCAAAGAAATCGAAGCCAAGGCATCCGGCTGCAAGTGGGTGCTCAAGAAGCGCAGCATAGACGCCCGCAAGGAGCCGGTATGGCGCTATCAGTACGAGGCCTACGAACCGGGCGAAGTCATCGAAGAATACAAGGCCCCTGAATATCAGGACGTTCACGATGCCCCATCTGTAATAGTCGTGGGTTCAGGCCCCGCCGGCATGTTCGCAGCCCTCAAGCTGCTCACGCTCGGCCGCAAGCCCGTCGTCCTCGAGCGCGGCAAGGACGTGCACGCGCGCAAGTTCGACATGGCCAAGTTGTCACGTAACGGCATAGTCGACCCGGACTCCAACTACTGCTACGGCGAGGGAGGTGCAGGCGCCTTTTCCGACGGCAAGCTCTACACCCGCTCCAGCAAGCGCGGCGACATACGCGAAGTGCTCTACCAGCTTGTGGAGCACGGAGCCAGCAGGAACATACTCATCGACGCCCACCCCCACATAGGGTCCGACAAGCTCCCCGCCGTTGTGGAGAACATCCGCAACACCATCACCAGCCACGGCGGCGAGTACCACTTCAGCAGCAAGGTCGTGGCTGTCGAGAAGACCGAAGACGGAAAATGGAAAGTAAACACCGCCGACGGTAAGTCGTATATATCTGACAAGGTTATCCTTGCCACAGGCCATTCAGCCAGAGACATTTACGAGATGCTCTACAAGGCCGGCGGATCCCTGGAGGCAAAGGGATTCGCCATGGGCGTACGCGTCGAGCACCCTCAGGAAAAGATCAACTGGTGCCAGTACCACGGCACCTGGAAGCCCGGCATCCCTGCAGCGGAATACTCATTCGTTGAGCAGGTCGA
The DNA here is from genome assembly GCA_045640445.1 of Candidatus Cryptobacteroides sp. Classification (GTDB taxonomy): domain Bacteria; phylum Bacteroidota; class Bacteroidia; order Bacteroidales; family UBA932; genus Cryptobacteroides. Next base: position 12,778 of record JAZUFA010000052.1, read on the forward strand.
CGGTCGCGGCGTCTTCTCGTTCTGCATGTGCCCCGGCGGCATCCTTGTCCCATCCGCAACCGAACCTTTCACCATAGTGATGAACGGCATGTCCAACTCCGAGCGCAACGGCAAGTTCGCCAATGCCGGCGTCGTGGTGCAGATAGAACCCGAAGACGTCAAGGGAGATGACCCCTTCCGCCTGATGGACCTGCAGAGCAAGGTCGAGCACGACATGTTCGACTATTGCGAGAAGGCGCGCATAGAGGCCGCAAGGCCTCACCGCAAGGCGAAGGACGAGCAGAATGTACCCCAGAACCCCATGGCGGCACCCGCCCAGAGGATGGAGGACTTCTGCCTCGGCAAGTTAAGCAAGAGGATGCCGGAAACGTCCTACCACCCGGGAGTCATCAGCGCCCCCCTGCATGAGCTGCTTCCTCCCATGGTTGCAGAACGCCTGCAGAAGGTCTTCCCCCGCGTGAAGATGAGGAACTACTTCACAAACGCCGCCCTGCTCATCGGCGCAGAGACGAGGACATCTTCTGCCATAAGAATTCCAAGAGACCCACAAACGCTTGAATACGTGTCACTTAAGGGTATCTACCCTTGTGGCGAAGGCGCCGGATATTCAGGAGGTATAGTATCTTCTGCAATTGATGGCATACGTTGTGCGGAACAGGCAGCAAAATAAAGAATTTATTTTGTATTTTTGTGGGATTGGATATGTCTGACAAAAGCCGCAACATAATCGCCCGCATCGTCGGCCTGGTGCTCCTGCTCATTGCCGGAGTATTCGTTGTGCTGCAGATTCCGTCCGTTCAGACGTGGCTTGTCCACAAGTTCACAGACAAACTGGAGTCATCGATAAACGGCACCATCAAGTATTCCGACATATCCGTCTCCCCCACCGGAGCCCTTCTCATCAAGGACATAGCGATAATTGACAACGACCCCTACACGGAGGACGAGTACGGCTGCGGATGGACCCCGAGGGACACCCTCTTCTGCGCAAAGACCATTTCCGCCACCTTCTCGCTCAAGGGACTCCTGAAGAAGGAGGGTCTCCATCTCGCCAGGGTGAACGTCGACGGAGGAGCCTTCCATCTTGTCTCCGAGCCGGTATTCGACACCTACCTCCACCCGAGGAGCAACATTCAGAGGATATTCAACCTCTCCCCCGTTCCGGAAGACAAGATAGCCACCCCGGGCCCCAACATCTTCGACATACGCAAGTTCAAGGTTACGGACTTCCGTTACACGATGAACTCGTTCCTTCCCCGCAAGGGCAAATACAGCGGAACAGGCATACGCTACGACGACCTTGACGCATATGCAAAAGAGATCACCGGCCACGGAATGAAGTTCACGGGAGGCAAGATGTACGCAACCCTCGACAACCTGAAATGCACGGAAAAGTCAGGCTATGAGATATACAATCTCACAGGCGACTGCGAGGTGGGCCTCGGACGCACGCTGGTGAACAACATCCATCTCGAAGACCCCTGGTCCGACGCACACATCAAGTCGTTCTCCATGTCGTACCGCAATTCGAGGGTGTTCAAGCACTTCATCGACAGGATACTCCTCGAGGCCGAGTTTGAAGAAGGCGTCATAGGCATCCCCACCATAACGTACTTCTCCACAGCCCTGGCAGGCAACAATGCCGTAATACAGACACACGAAGGCCATTTCAAGGGATACGTCAGCGACTTCCAGATCGACGGTCTGAAATTCACCGAACTCACGAGCGGCATCAGCGCAACACTCAACGGCGGGCTCAAGGGAATCCCTCATACAGACAGGATGACAGTGGACGCAACCCTCGCGGACGCCCAGTTCACCGGCCGCCAGCTCGACGATCTGCTCAAGAGCATAACAGGCTCATCCGTCCCTGCGGTCAAGAAGCTTGCACCAGGCCAGAGCTTCAAGCTCGACGCAAAGGTCAAGGGTCTCCTCAACAACGCGCATGCCGACATAGCACTTAATTCCAAGTTGGGGAACACCAGGATCGACGGCACTATCAAGAATCTTCTCGACCCTGCAAGGAACATGGAGATCGAAGCCGATGCATCCACACAGCAGCTCAACGTCGGGAAGATACTCGGCATCGACGCTGTCGGTCCTGCCACCACGAACTTCAAGGCACGCGCCACTCTCGGCAAGCAGATCGACGCCAGGGTCGACTCCATCGAGATAAGCAGCATAAACCTGCTCGGCATGGATTTCCACGACATCAGCGCTTCCGGAAGTTACGGCCCCGGCAGCTTCGGCGGCAGGATCAGAAGCAACGACCCCAAGCTCAGGATGGCTGTTGACGCCATAGGCCGCGGAAGCATTGCCAAAGGCGACGCCAGTTTCAGCGTCAACGCCGACATCGCCAGGGCGGACCTGCCCGCTCTAGGTCTCAACACCAACGGCGAGATGATGCTCGCCGCCCTCGGGGTGGATGCGGACCTGCAGAGCACTGGCAAGGGCAGCTTCAGCAGCAACGCAAAACTATCAGGGATCAAGCTTACCGACAAGAACGGAGAGCACAGCATCCCCGCAATAGATGCACAATACATCAACACCGGCACCGGCAACAACATCAGCCTCACTTCCGAGATGCTCCGCGGAGAATTCTCTTCGGAAGGAAAGCTGGGCGACCTGCTGGCAGCACTGCAGGATGCATCTTCACGCCGGGAGCTGCCCGCACTCTATAAAGCCTCCGATGACGTACACGAACCTGTCTGCACCCCCTTCGACGCAAAGTTCGAATTCTACGACACCAGGGATGTTCTGGCAACTCTGATGCCCGGCCTTTACCTCGCTGACGGCAGCACCTTCGACATCAGCATGACGGAAGACGGCGTCCTGGCCGGAAACCTCATCTCCCAGAGGCTCGCCTTCGGCAGGAACAACATCAGGAACGCAAAGCTCACGATAGACAACCTTGACGGCAAGCTGAGCGCCCGCCTCACAGGCGACGAACTGGGAGCCGGCGGAATAGCCCTCTCGAGACCCATGCTCAAGGCAACGGCCGACGACAACGACTTCCTCGTAACCGCCCAGTTCGCCAGCTCATCGGCAACCAACGGCCAAGGCGAGATTTCCATTGCCGGCAACCTGAGCCGCGACGAGTGCGACTCGCTCATCATAAACGCACATCCCCAGCAGTCCTTCCTCAAGGTCTATGACGGTATCTGGGAAATCGGCGAGTCCGACATAGTCATAAGGGGCAAGGACATAGCCATCGACAATTTCAACATCAGCAACGGCGACCAGTCCATACGCATCGACGGTGGAATATCCGGCAGCAACCCCGACACCCTCGACCTCAAGATCAACAAGGTCGGCCTTGCCCTCATCGACAGCTTCCTTCCCCGGAAATACGGAATTGCCGGAGAGCTGAACGGTACGGCATACCTGATATCGCCCACCCCGGAGAATCTCGGCATGATGGTCCGCATGGACGCCACCGATGTCATGATAGGCGGAACCGACGCCGGAACATTCACTCTTGCCGGCCGCTGGGACGAGGAGGAGGACAGGATCAAGGCATACCTGACGGATGTGGTGGACGGCCGCCAGGCTTTGAACGCCATAGCCAATTATGATCCCAAATCAAAGAAGTTAAGCGCAGGTGTCGACTTCGACCATATGAGCCCCGCCATAGGCATGCCCTTCGTTTCAAGTATCTTCAGCAGCATGGGCGGCAGCATCGACGGACGGATCAGCGCCAAGGGAGCCCTCGACTCGCTCTCCCTCGCCAGCAAGGACCTCAAGCTCGAGGGCCTCACCCTCACACCGGTATTCACAGGCGTAACATACACACTCGACGGCCCTGTAAACGTAGACGACAGCAAGCTGGTTCTCGAGAACATATCCATAGCCGACAGCAAGACAGGCAAGGGCACGCTTAACGGCACCATCACCCACAGCAACCTCAAGGACATGAGCCTGAAGGCCGGATTGAGATTCCGCCAGATGGAGGTCCTGAAGCTGAAAGAAGAGGACAAGATGGGCTATTACGGCAACCTGCTCGCGTCCGGCAGCATAAACGTCAACGGACCTTTCAACGACCTCAAGCTTGACGGCCAGGTCACCACAACAGGCGACGGCGACGTCCACATCCCCCTCAACTCCGCCCTTGTGGGAAGCACCAGCGACCTTCTCACCTTCAAGGAACCCGAAGTGGTCGAAGATCCTTACGACATAATGATGAACAGCCTCGCCAAGTCGGGCAAGAACTCATCGGGAAGCTTCTCCGCCAAGGCAAGGGTTACGGCAACGCCCGGTGTCACCGCATACGTGGAGCTCGACAAGGATTCAGGCAATATCCTGAGCGCCTTCGGCTCCGGTACCGTCGACCTCGACATCAGACCTTCGAAGGACGTATTCACCATCAACGGCGACTACAACATAGCAGGAGGCAAGTTCCATGTAAACCTCGCGAACCTGCTCGACAGGGAGCTCTCCATCAAGAACGGCGGCTTCATCAAGTTCGGCGGTGCAATCCCCGATTCCGAGCTCGACGTCACCGCAATCTACAACACCCGCACATCGCTCAGCACGCTCATCGCCGACTCCAAGTCAGTGTCAACCCGCAGGAACGTGGAGGCGAGCCTCCGCATACACGACAAGCTCAGCAGCCTTGCCACCGACTTCGACATCAACATCCCCGACCTCGATCCCATCACCAAGGCCCAGATCGAAAGCGCCCTCAACACTGAGGACAAGATGCAGAAGCAGTTCGTGGCGTTGCTGATGCTCGGATCGTTCGTGCCCAGCGAGAGCTCCGGAGTCTTCAACGGCAGCAACGCCATCTATTCGAACGTAAGCTCCATCGTCGTAGGCCAGTTGAACTCCATCATGCAGAAGCTGGACATTCCTCTCGGCTTCGGCTTCGACTACCTGCAGAACAACTCCGGCAAGAGCATGTTCGACGTGGCCATAGGCACCCAGCTGTTCAACAACCGCGTGGAGGTCAACGGCTCTCTTGGAAACCGAGAATACAGCACATCAGGCGGCCAGACGAGCATAGTCGGCGACTTCGACGCCTCCCTCAAGCTCGACAAGGCCGGACAGTTCAGACTCAACGCCTTCTCTCATTCAGCCGACGAATACACCAGCTTCCTCGACTACTCCCAGCGCAATGGCGGCGGCCTGAGCTACCAGGTCGACTACAACAATATACCCGACCTCATAAAATCCATCTTCCGCAAGAAGTATTCGACCGAAAGAGGCAGACGGCAGACCGGTTCCGGCAACGCACCACGCCAGAACAGGAACACAGTCACAATCACGATAGACGATGAACAACAATAAGGCAAAGCTGACATTTCTTGGAACGGGCACATCCCAGGGCATACCCATGATAGGCTGCGACTGCCCGGTATGCACATCAACCGACCCGAAGGATAAAAGGCTAAGGTCTTCAGTTCTTGTAGAATACGGCGGACTTACCATACTGGTCGATGCCGGACCCGACTTCCGGTACCAGATGCTCAGGGCGAATGTCAGGCACATCGACGCCGTGCTCCTCACCCACAACCACAAGGACCATACTGGCGGCCTCGACGACCTCCGCTCGTTCAACCTCATCGAACATCACCCCGTAAACATATACTGCCAGGAATACGTGCTCAACACGCTCAAAGGCGAAATCCCTTATGCTTTTGCAGAAGTGCTCTACCCCGGTGCACCCGAGATAAAGGTGCACGTGATCAGCGGCCGTGAACCTTTCACCGTGCATTCGAACTCCATCGAGCCATGGCTGGAATGGGAAACGGGCAAGGGCTACATGAGGCTGCCTGCCAGGGACCCTAAGGACATCACTGCGGAAATCGTCCCGATACAGGGCTGGCATCACAAGACAAAGAAGCTGCAGGTGCTTGGCTACAGGTTCGGCAACATAGCCTACATGACCGACATCAGCATGCTGGAAGACGGAGAAATTGAAAAGCTGCAGGGGCTGGACGCCGTGACCCTCGGTTGCGTAAAGATCCCCGGCCACTATTCACACCCCTCACTGCAGGAATGTCTCGACATGTTTGCACAGATCGGCGCTAAAAAGTCCTACATCACTCATATGTCGCACCTGCTGCCGGAATATGCCAGGTTCGAGGAAATGCTGCCCGAGGGTGTGTATGCCGCTTACGACGGCCTCGTCATAGAATAACGTCCACCAGAGTATTTACAAGAGAAGCATCATAAGGGCGCTCAACCCTTATGTAATTGCCTGTGTACCCCTCCATCCTGCCTCCGCGGCTGGTGGACTCGAAGAGAACCTTTTCAGCAACTCCCCTGTTCTTCTGCACGAACTCCTCATGCAGGCGGGCGCACAATTCCTCGAGAATTGCAACGCGCCTGTGCTTCTCCGCTTCGGGAACCTGGTCCGGCATATCGGCTGCGGGAGTACCGGGACGGCGGGAATAAGGGAATACGTGAATGAATGCCGGATGTATCTCCTCTATGAATGCGCGGGTCTGCTCGAAGAGTTCCTCCGACTCGCCGGGGAGGCCAACCATGACATCTATTCCGAAGAAGACATAAGGCTTGCCCGGGCCTTCCATGGCCTGACGGATATATGCAATCTTCCTGCGGAAGTAAGCGGTGTCGTAATGGCGGCCCATGCGTTCCAGCTGTATGTCGGAACCCGTCTGGAGTGGAATATGGAAGTGAGGCTGGAACTTCGTGCCGGAGGCTATCCAGTCGATGATCTCTTCGGAGAGGAGGTTGGGCTCTATGCTGCTTATCCTGTAACGCTCTATTCCCTCGACCTCGTCAAGCGCCTTCAGAAGGTCGAGGAACGACTCTCCTGTAGTGCGGCCGAAGTCGCCGGTATTGACGCCGGTAAGGACGATTTCCTTGACACCTGCGGCGGCGATGGCCTTTGCGTTGGCCACGCAGACAGAGATGGGCACATTGCGGCTCTCTCCCCTAGCATAAGGCACAGTGCAGTACTTGCAGTAATTGTTGCAACCGTCCTGAACCTTGAGGAATGAACGCGTGCGCTCGCCCGTGCTATAAGCCGGGAAGACATCGAGCAGTCCGCCCTTCTCAAAGCGGCGTCCGGCCATATGGGCGATGGTCCATGGAACAAGTTCGGACTTTTCATTTGCGCCGAACACCCTTGCGACACCCGGGATGGGCTCGATGTCCCTGCGCCTCAACTCGGCGCTGCACCCAACTACAACCACGCAGGCCGAAGGATTGACCCTCAGCACTTTTCGTATCAGATTGCGGGATTTTGCATCAGCGGTTGCAGTAACGGAGCATGTGTTCACCACATAAAGGTCGGCCTTCTGCTGCCATGGCACGGCCTCGAAGCCGGCCTCGAGGAAGCCGCGCTCATAGGTCGAAGTCTCGGCATAATTGAGTTTGCAGCCGAGGGTGAGGAAGGCTACCGTACTCATAACTCCACGGTAACCTTTGACCAGGCGGCGGGGCCGCTGACGGGAGGATTCTTCTTTGCCACACAGACGCTCAGAGCAAGTATCTGAGGAAACTCACGACGGATGGCCTGCGCGATGCGGGCGGCAACGTGCTCGAGGAGGTTGGACGGCACTGCCATCTCCGCTGCAACCATGTCATAGATGACCGCATAGTTGACAGCGTCGGCAAGGTCGTCGGACGCTGCTGCAGCAGTGATGTCGTACTGGAACCGTACGTCCACGACGAAGGTGTTGCCCTCGAGGCGCTCGCTCTCGAGACAGCCGTGGCGGGCGAAGAATTCCATTCCACAAAGATCAACGGTACCGGTCATTCTATGCAAGTATTATGAATACACAGGGACGCTTGCCTATGCTCGGGACCTGCTTCTTCCAGGCTGAAACGCTGGCCGTGCGTATGTACTGCGTGGGCAGGGTGATGTCGGCGGCGACGCATATTCTGGTGGCAGGAGCGAGGAACTGCAGCATATCGGCAAAAAGGGAGTCGTTCCTGTAAGGGGTTTCAATTATTATCTGGCTCTGATTCAACTGTTTGGAAAGGCGTTCAAGGTCCTTGAGGGCGCTGCGGCGCTCATCCGTCTTTGCGGGGATGTAACCGCGGAAGGCGAACGACTGGCCGTTCAGGCCCGAAGCCATGAGGGCGAGCATGAGCGAGGACGGACCCACGAGGGGAACGACCTCGATGCCGTGCCTGTGGCAGAGGGCCACCAGGGCGGCTCCCGGGTCGGCGACCGCGGGCAGGCCGGCCTCCGAGATAAGGCCGACATCACCGTTGTCGAAGAGTGCCACGAGCGACTCCACCTCGGCGGGTGTGGTATGCTCGTTCAGTTCATGGAACTCCAGCTCATCGATGTGCCCCTTGAGGCCTGCCTTCGACAGGTAGCGGCGCACGGTGCGGGTTTCCTCGACGACAAAGGTCCTGAGACTGCACGCAATCTCAAGAACATGTGCCGGAAGTATGTCCGCCAGTTCGACTTCTCCCAAGGGAGAAGGAATCAGATATAATTTGCCTTTCACGCTTGCAAAGGTAGGGAATAATTTGTTAAATTCGCAGAATATGCCGGAGGCAATTCAAATACTGAAGGAATACTGGGGATACGACTCGTTCCGCCCCATGCAGCAGGAGATTATCGACGAAGCCCTCTCCGGCCGCGACGTCCTCGCCATACTTCCCACAGGAGGCGGCAAGAGCATCTGCTTCCAGGTGCCCGCAATGGCACGCGACGGCATCGCAATCGTCATCACTCCCCTCATCGCCCTCATGAAGGACCAGGTGCAGAACCTTGAAGCACGCGGCATCAAGGCCCTGGCCGTCCATGCCGGCATGGGCCGCCGCGAGATCGACCTCGCCCTCAACAACGCCGCATATGGCGACTTCAAGTTCCTCTACGTCTCCCCCGAGCGTATAGGCACGACCCTGTTCAAGTCATACCTGGAGGTGATGAACGTGAACTACATAGTTGTCGACGAGGCCCACTGTATCTCACAATGGGGCTATGACTTCAGACCCAACTATCTTAAAATCAACGAAATCCGCAATCTCGTCAACGCCCCTGTAATAGCCCTGACGGCAACCGCGACCCCAAAGGTCGCGGAAGACATCATCGAAAAGCTTTCCGGCGGCAAGGGCGGTTTCACCGTGCTGCGCAGCGGATTCGAACGGCCGAACCTGAGTTACATAGTCCGTGAATGCCAGGACAAGGCCGGCCAGATACTCGACATCTGCCGCGGCGTCCCCGGTTCGGGCATCATCTACATGCGTCACCGCAAGAAATGCGAGGAGGTTGCCGCCTTCCTGCAGGGCAACGGCATAAGCGCATCCTTCTACCACGCCGGGCTGGGCCCCGAGACCAGAAGCGACAGGCAGGCCGCCTGGAAGAGCGGCCAAATCAGGGTGATGGTCTGCACCAACGCATTCGGCATGGGCATCGACAAGCCCGACGTAAGGTTCGTGGCCCATATGAGCCTGCCGGACAGCCCGGAGGCATACTTCCAGGAAGCCGGGCGCGCCGGCAGGGACGGCAAGCGCTCATATGCAGTCCTCCTCTGGAACGAGACGGACGTCCGCAGCCTGCGGCAGGTCCTCGAGGTCTCCTTCCCCGCCCCGGACTTCATCGAGGACATCTACCAGAAGCTTCACATCTTCTTCGGCATACAGTACGAGAGCGGAGAAGGACGCACTCTCAAGTTCGACATAGATGAGTTCTGCGGCCATTTCAGGCTGCAGAGGCCCCAGACATATTACGCAATCCTGTACCTCGAGCGTTCGGGGCACCTCTGCTACACCGAGGACGCCGACATCTCGACCCAGATCAAGATATCCGTCTCCCGCGAAGCCCTGTACGACATCGAGCTGCCTGAACCCGCGATGGCCGCGCTGCTCGACCACCTCATGAGGAAGCACACCGGCATCTTCAGCTTTGCGGTCCCCATCGATGAGGAGAAGACCGCATCCGCCATCGGCGTCACCGTCCCGGAACTCAGGCAATTGCTCTACAAACTCTCTCTCGAGCACATCATCCGCTACATTCCCGCCGACCACAGCACCATAATCCTGCTCTATCACAACAGACTGGAGCCGGGCAACCTCGACCTCCAGTTAAGCAAATACAACTTCCTGAAAGACAACGCAAGCAAGAGGGCCGAGGCCATCATAGGCTACGCGTCCGGCACAGGCTGCCGCTCGCAGGCTCTGCTGGAATATTTCGGGCAGGAGAAGAGCGAGCCGTGCGGCTGCTGCGACGTATGCCGCAGCAACGGGGCCGCGCTCAGAAGCGCCACGGCGGAGCAGATCAAGGCATATGTGGCGGGGCACCCGCACGCATCTCAGTCAAACATAATCAGCTGGTGCCTCAACCCGGAGAACGGGCTGTCGAAGAACGCCGTGGAAATATACAGGACCCTGCTTGACAAGGGGGAAATTTGACAACTATTGCTTTAGCAATATTGGAAAACACAAGAAAAAAAGTTAAATTTGCGGCGCTTCAAAGCAATAATACAAGGAATTAACAATTTTCTATAAAAATTATGGCAAATATCAATCTGAACAAGTACGGCATCAACGATGTAAAGGAAATCATCTACAACCCTACATACGAGGTGCTTTTCAACGAAGAAACCCGTCCTGAACTCGACGGTTACGAGAAGGCCCAGGAGACTGAGCTCGGCGCTCTCAACGTAATGACCGGTATCTACACCGGACGTTCTCCCAAGGACAAGTACATCGTAATGGACGAGAACTCAAAGGGCACCGTATGGTGGAACACCCCCGAGTATCCCAACGACAACCACCCCATGTCAGAGGCTGTCTGGGCAAACGTCAAGGATCTCGCCATCAAGCAGCTCTGCGGCAAGAAGCTCTATGTAGTTGACGGATTCTGCGGAACCAACGCAGACACCCGCATGAAGGTCCGCTTCATCATGGAGGTTGCATGGCAGGCACACTTCGTTACCAACATGTTCATCCGTCCCAAGAACCAGGCTGAATTCGACCAGGAGCCCGACTTCGTAGTATACGCAGCATCAAAGGCAAAGGTTGAGAACTTCGCAGAGCTCGGTCTCCGCAGCGACACCTGCGTTGCATTCAACGTAACAAGCAAGGAGCAGGTTATCCTCAACACATGGTACGGTGGCGAGATGAAGAAGGGTATGTTCTCAATGATGAACTACTTCCTTCCCCTCAAGGGCATCGCTGCAATGCACTGCTCTGCAAATACCGACATGAACGGTGAGAACACCGCCATCTTCTTCGGCCTCTCAGGAACCGGCAAGACCACCCTTTCAACCGATCCTAAGCGCAAGCTCATCGGTGACGACGAGCACGGCTGGGACGACCACGGAGTATTCAACTTCGAGGGCGGCTGCTACGCTAAGGTCATCAAGCTCGACAAGGAGTCAGAACCCGACATCTACAACGCAATCCACCGCGACGCTCTCCTCGAGAACGTAACTGTAGACGAGAACGGCATCATCGACTTCGACGACAAGAGCGTTACCGAGAACACCCGCGTATCCTATCCTATTTACCATATCAAGAACATCGTACGCCCTCTGAGCGCAGGTCCCGCTGCAAAGCAGGTCATCTTCCTCTCAGCTGATGCATTCGGCGTTCTTCCTCCCGTATCAATCCTCACTCCCGAGCAGACAAAGTACTACTTCCTCAGCGGCTTCACCGCTAAGCTTGCAGGTACCGAGCGCGGCATCACCGAGCCTACTCCTACATTCTCAGCATGCTTCGGCCAGGCATTCCTCGAGCTGCATCCTACAAAGTATGCAGAGGAGCTCGTCAAGAGAATGGAGCAGAGCGGTGCAAAGGCATACCTCGTGAACACAGGTTGGAACGGAACAGGCAAGCGCATCTCAATCCGCGACACCCGCGGTATCATCGACGCTATCCTCAACGGATCAATCGACAAGGCTCCTACCAAGAACATTCCTTTCTTCAACTTCGAGGTTCCTACCGTTCTCGAGGGTGTTGATACCGGCATCCTTGATCCTCGCGACACATACGCAGAGGCTTCACAGTGGGAGGAGAAGGCAAAGGATCTTGCAGCCCGCTTCATCAAGAACTTCAAGAAGTACGAGAGCAACGAGGCCGGCAAGGCACTCGTAGCAGCTGGCCCCCAGCTTTAATCGTAAGCTTAATATCTGAAAGACCGCCCGTGTGGCGGTCTTTTTTTTATTTATATTTATACCTATATTTACAAGTCATTTAAAAATTGTAATAACAAATGGTAGCTTTAATCATCATCGCCATATTGGCGGTCATCGTACTTTGGGTAATCAAAGTTCAGCGCGACCTTGTAGGCAAGGACGAAAAATGTCAGAATGCAATGAGCCAGATCGGCGTTCAGCAGAACAGCCGCTGGGACGCACTCACAGCACTTGCAGAGCTTGTGAAGTCATACAACGAGCATGAGTACAACACCCTCAAGGATGTGATTGCAGCACGCAAGCCCATCAATGAGAACAGCAGCGCAGCCGACGTGGAGGCTCAGGAGAAGGCAATGAACGAGCTTGCCCGCCAGATCGACATAGTTGTCGAGCGTTACCCCGAACTCAAGGCAAACGAGAACTACAAGCAGGCAATGGAGTCAGTGAACATGTACGAGAACCAGGTTCGCACCGCACGCATGGTTTACAACGACACCGTCACCTCATACAACAAGGTTGTCCGCCAGTTCCCCGAGTCGTTCGTGGCAAGCCTTCTTCACTTCGAGAAGAAAGATTACCTCAAGGAACCCGAAGGCAAGACAGACATGCCTTCAATGAAGATCTAAATGAAAAGAATCCTCTCTACAATAGCAGCATTGGCTTGCGCCTGTGCTGCTTTTGCCTATAATCCGGAGATACGGGACATCGACGTCAACGTCTGCCTGTACCCCGACGGCAGTGCCGTCATCCGCGAATGCTGGGACGTCACCGCCGCCGGCATCACCGAATGGTATCTCGTGAAGGAGAATCTCGGCGACATCGAAATCTCCAACTTCACCGTCTTCGTCGACGGGCAGGAACTCTACAACGAGGGCCGCTGGGACGTTGACCGTTCCCGCGAGCAGAAGGCCGGCAAATGCGGCATCGTCAGGAAGAGCGGCGGTGTGGAACTCTGCTGGGGCTGCGGTGAATACGGCCCGCACAAGTACGAGGCCAGGTACACGATGAGCAATGTGGTAAAGGCGCTCGACGACTATGACTGCCTGCACATGCAGTTCGTCTCACCAGGGCTCAGCCAGACTCCGGGACATGTGAAGGTCACGGTGGAGGCCAAGGGCACTCCCCTCTCCAGCGACAACTCACGCATGTGGGGCTTCGGCTATGCCGACTATGCCGGCCTCACCGGCTACAAGGACGGCAAGGCCGTATTCGAGCCCAGCGAGGCAGTCACGTATTACAACTCCGTGATTTCGCTCATGCGCTTCGACAAGGGCATATTCACACCCACCAGCATCAGGGGCGGCAGCTTCGAGGATGTGCTGAACACGGCACTCGAGGGCGCCGACTTCGGCTCCGAGGAATCAGACAACGGTTCATGGTGGGAAAGCGTTCTAGTGTTCCTGCTCTCATTCTTCACGCTCATCATTCTGCCCATTCTCGTATTCTTCGCAAGAACGCCACAATCAGGCGGAAGCAAGAAGGTAAGCAGACTCGAGAAGCGCAGGATACTTGGCATGTGGCCCAAGGATGTCGACTGGAACAGGGGCATTCCCTACGACGGCGACCTGGATGCATCCTATTACACCCTTGAGAGCCTTGGCGAAGTCCAGAAGGATAATTCGCTGGCCTCAGCCCTCATCCTCAGGATGATCTACAAGGGATACCTGAACGTGAGAAAGGATGAAAAAGACAACATCGAGATCACCTTTGCCGAGGGCAAGGACCACAAGGACCTCAGCACCAGCGCACAGCTGCTCTACGACATGATGAAGGAGGCGGCCGGCGAGGACAACGTCCTGCAGCATAACGAATTCAAGAAATGGTCCGCCAACCACAAGAGCAGCATCCGCATCTGGGCTAACGGCAGCAAGACAACGGCTGTTCAGACCCTGAGTACCAATGGCTGGAAGTCAGGCTCCAAATGGACCGACGCCGGCAAGGCGAAGGCCCGCGAGACATACGGCTTCAAGAAGTTCCTCTCCGACTTCACCAACATGAAGGACAAGACCAGCATAGAGGTCAACATGTGGCAGGAATACATGGTTTACGGAGCCCTCTTCGGAATAGCCGACAAGGTGGCCAAGGAGCTTAAGGAAATCAATCCTCAGGTATTCGACCACGTTCTTGTATACGACTATGGTACAATGCGCAACGTCATCAACATGACCGACACGCTCTCACGTGCGATCACCAACGCCCGTTACGTCCGGCCGGCATACAGCGCTCCCCACAACACAGGTGGCTGGGGCGGCTTCGGAGGCGGCGCCTCCATTGGAGGAGGCGGCGGCTTCAGCGGCGGCGGCTTCGGCGGTGGCGGAAGATGATGCCGTGGTCTCAGGAGAGACCCTCACATCTGCTCAGAAACTCTTCAGGGGTGTATACCGGAATACAGGTGTACCCCCTGAAATGTTTTATATCGTGGGTGATTATCACGTCACATTCCTTCGACTCGGCACATGCAATCTGAAGCGCATCCTCGAAATCCGGAGTATCAATCTTGAGCGCAGAGAAAAAATGAGTATCATACATGCTCAGAACATGGCACATGCTTGAACATTCTCTCAAAAGACTGATGATCTGATCTTTAGTCCGCCCTTTCCTCATGACATACGCTGTATTCGCCATGGTAAGGAAAGAAGTGTAGCATCGGATAAACTTGTCGTCATCAGACATCTGCATTATACGTTCAGCGTTCTCCTTGCCGGCTCTGTCCTGGATTGTGTCAAGAATTATATTGGTATCTAAATATATCTTCATAATTATCTGCTCAGGATATAAGACAATCTTTCATCTGAAGCTAATTCTTCATCGGTAAAATTTATTGCAAAGCGTGAAAGCGCTTTGATTTCGGGAGAAATCTCTGCAGGCACTTTCAGATGCGAAAGCTGCTCGTCCAAATCTTTGTAAGGATCAACCTTCAGGGAATCGGCGATAAGCCTTTCAACATATGCATTGAGGCTGAGATTCTGCTGGCGGGCCTGGTTCTTGGCCCGCCTGATAAGATCGGGATCAAAACGGAATGCCGTCTGGATTTTGTTCGTGCGTGTTTGAGTGTTCATTTTGTATAACGTTTTTGCAAATATATAACATTTTGACGAATTTCAAAGCCACGGCAATGCGGAAATTCATCTTATTTGTTTTATATTTGCAGTGATGAGCGAACTGCAGAACAGCGTACAGTTTCTTACGGGAGTGGGGCCCAGGAAGGCCGCGCTCCTCAAGAGCGAACTGGGCATAGAGACCCTCAGCGACCTCATCCACCTGTATCCCTTCAGGTACATCGACCGCAGCAGCATAACCCCCATCGCAAACATCACCCCCGACCTTGCATACGTACAGGTTCAGGCCCGCGTCGTCAACCGCAACCTCATAAACATCAAGCACTTGAGCATAATAGTCGAGGATCAGACGGGCAGGATGGAAATGGTGTTCTTCAAAGGCACCAAATGGGCGTTCGACAAGCTGGAGCCCGGCCGCGTCTTCGTCTTCTTCGGCAAGCCGCAGACATTCAACGGCAAGATCAACATGGTCCATCCCGAGATTGACACCCCGCAGGAAGGCTCCTTCACCCAGACCTCACTCACCGGAGTCTACCCCAGCACGGAAAAGCTCAAGAACGGCGGCGTAACCGGCAAGTTCATGTGCAAGATCCAGCAGGCCGCCCTGAGCCTCTGCCTCACGGAAATACAGGAGACTCTCCCCGACTATGTAATAAACGACCTCGCCCTGTGCCCCCTGCAGTATGCACTCAAGAACATACACTTCCCTTCCGACGGCTACGCCCTCGAGAAGGCAACCAGGCGGCTCAAGTTCGAGGAGCTCTTCTATCTGCAGCTCAGTCTTCTTAAGCAGAAGTACATACGCTCACGCAACGAGCATGGAATCCCCATGCCCAAGGTCGGGCCGGACTTCCACCTCTGCTATAACGCCCTCACCTACAACCTTACCGGCGCCCAGCAGCGCGTGATAAAGGAGATACGTGCCGACATATCCTCAGGCCGTCAGATGAACCGCCTGCTGCAGGGCGACGTAGGTTCCGGCAAGACCATGGTGGCTGTCCTCAGCTGCCTCATGGCAATAGGCAACGGCTACCAGTCGTGCATCATGGCGCCAACGGAAGTGCTTGCACAGCAGCACTATAACAACATACAGAAGTATCTTCAGCCAACCGGAGTCAAGTGTGCGCTCCTCACGGGTTCCACCCCCACAAAGGCAAGGCGCGAGATACACGAAGGGCTGCAGAACGGCAGCATAGGTCTCATCGTTGGCACGCATGCGCTCCTCGAGGACCCGGTGCAGTTCAAAGCCCTGGGGCTCGCCGTAGTCGACGAGCAGCACCGCTTTGGAGTCGAGCAGCGCAGCCGCCTGTGGGCAAAGGGCCCCGGCTGCGCCCCGCACATCCTCGTGATGACGGCAACCCCCATCCCCCGCACCCTTGCGATGACCCTCTACGGCGACCTCGACGTCTCCGTCCTCGACGAAATGCCTCCCGGACGCAAGCCTGTCAAGACTATGCTCGTGGGCGAGAGCAAAAGGTCGGCCATGTACAATTTCATGCGCAAGGAGATAGCTGCCGGCCGCCAGGTATTCGTGGTGTATCCCATGATATTCGAGAGCGAGAAGACCGACATGCAGAACCTCGAAAAGGGATACGAGGATATAATGCAGGCCTTCCCCCTCCAGGACGGCTACAAGGTCGCCATCGTGCACGGCCAGCAGACCCCTGACGTGAAGGCGTTCAACATGGATGCATTCGCAGCAGGCCGCGCGCACATACTCGTGAGCACCACGGTCATAGAGGTCGGTGTGGATGTGCCCAATGCTTCCGTGATGGTTATCGAATCCGCAGAACGTTTCGGCCTCAGCCAGCTCCACCAGCTGCGCGGCAGGGTCGGCCGCGGTGCCGACAACTCGTACTGCATACTGGTCAAGGGTCTCAAGGTCAGCAAGGAGGCCCTGCAGCGTCTGGAACTGATGGTCCGCACCAGCAACGGCTTCGAGATTGCCGACGAGGACATGAAGATGCGCGGCCCCGGCGACCTCGAGGGCACCCAGCAGAGCGGTCTGCCAATCAGTCTCAACATAGCTTCGCTCGCCAAGGACGGCAGGATACTCGAAGAGGCCCGCAACTACGCCTCCCGCGTGCTCGACGCCGACCCCACACTCCAGAATCCCGTCAATGCAAAGCTGGTCCAGGAACTCAGGGCCGACAAATACTCGATCAAGGACTTCAGCAAAATCAGCTGATCCCTCTCATTTTTGTAACTTGTTTTTTCCATAATGATACAAAACAGTCCATGAATATTGGATTGTACGCGCGCATTACGTACCTTGAGACTGAAAAAACAACATTTCTCTAATTTAAAATTCAACCACACATGAAGTTATTGTCAAAACTCATTGGACTGGCATTGCTTCTTACAATGCCAATGTACGCCATGGCGCAGAATGTCGTCAAGGGTACAGTGGTCGACAGTCAGGGTGTGACCGTGATCGGTGCCACCGTGATTGTTGCAGGAACCAGCACCGGTGCGGTAACAGACGCAGCCGGCAACTTCTCGATCAACGCACCCAAGGATGCGAAGCTCACAGTGTCATGCATCGGCTACAAGACCGTCGAGGTCGCCGTTGCCGGCCAGACCAACATCAACGTCGTTCTTGAGGAAGACTCAGAATTCCTCGAGGAGACGGTAGTCATCGGTTATGGAACCCAGAGGAAGAAACTCCTCACCGGATCCACCGTCAGCGTGAATGCCGACGAGATCGGCAGGATCAACGCAGTGGACGCACTCGGCTCACTCCAGAGCCAGGCAGCCGGTGTGAACATCGTTTCCAACTCAGGTCAGCCCGGTGAGAGCTACAAGGTCACCATCCGTGGTATGGGTACCATCGGTGACGCAGAGCCCCTCTATGTAATCGACGGTGTTCCCGGCGGTTCCATCCAGGCTCTCTCTCCCAATGACATCGAGTCCATCGACGTGCTCAAGGATGCCGCATCAAGCGCCATCTACGGTGCACGTGCATCCAACGGTGTCATCCTCGTAACCACCAAGCAGGGTAAGGAAGGCAAGGTACACGTATCATACGACGGATACATCGGCTTCCAGAACCCCAACACCAACGGTGTCACCCCTCTGAACGCAGAGCAGTACATGGAGATCATCAACAAGGCATACGACATCCAGGGAACAACGGGATACGACTTCCCTTCACTCATCCCCACCCAGTATGCACAGATCAAGGCCGGCACCTGGAACGGCACCAACTGGCTTGAGGAGATGACCAACCACAACGCTCCCATCAGCAACCAGTCACTCAACATCACCGGAGGAAGCGAAGTATCACGCTTTGCACTCGGTTTCACCTACTTCAAGCAGGAAGGTACGATCGGTTATCCCGCAAATCCCAGCTATGACCGCTACACCGTCCGCATGAACTCAGACTACAGCCTCCTCAAGAAGCACGGCAGAGACATCATAAAGTTCGGCGAGAACGTCACATTCTCAATCACCGACAAGGGCGGCATCAACATCGGCGGCATCTACGACAACCAGATCCGCAACCTCCTCACCGCCACACCTCTTCTCCCCGCATACAACAGCGAAGGCGGCTTCTATGAGTATGCCGACATGCTTGCCGACAAATGGGACTTCAACCAGGATTTCAGCAACCCTCTTGCAGAAGTACAGTACAAGAGCGGCAACAAGAACACCAAGGGACATCGCATGCACGCCAACTTCTACCTTGAGATCAGCCCCATCCAGGGACTCAAGATCAAGTCAAGCGCAGGCTGGATGTACAACCACAGGGAGTACCGCAGCTACGTTCCCACATACGTTCTCAGCGGCAAGACCTCAAATCCTACCGACGACGTCAACCAGAACCAGAGCTACAGCTCAAGATGGAGCTGGGAAAACACCGTCAACTACGTGAAGAGCTGGGGCAACCACAACTTCGATTTCCTCGCAGGTCAGTCAATCGAGAAATGGGGCTTCGGCAGCAGCGTTACCGCAAAGAACTCCAACTCCCTCTTCCCCGGATCATATGATCATGCATACATCGACAACACCCAGGGCCTCGACGTGGCCAACACCTCCATCGGTGGTTCACCTCAGAGCCAGGGCGCCCTTTCTTCATTCTTCGGCCGTATAAACTACAACTACAACGAGACCTACATGTTCTCTGCAGTTCTGCGTGCTGATGGATCGTCCAACTTCGCAAGAGGTCACAGATGGGGTATCTTCCCTTCTGTATCTGCAGGTTGGGTAATCAGCAACGAACCTTGGATGGACTTCAGCAAGGGCTGGCTGAGCTTCTTCAAACTCAGGGGAAGCTGGGGACAGAACGGTAACTGCAGCATCAGCAACTTCCAGTATCTTGCAACCGTTGCATTCAACGCTCCCTACTATTTCGACGACAAGGACACCCCTGTCACAGGTGCATATCCCGACATCCTTCCCAACGAGAACGTAAAGTGGGAGACCTCAGAGCAGCTTGACTTCGGCTTCGACGCACGCTTCTTCAAGAGCCGTCTCGGATTCACCTTCGACTGGTACAACAAGACCACCAAGGACTGGCTCGTAGTGGCACCTACCCTTCTCTCTTATGGTACAGGCGCTCCTTACGTAAACGGCGGTGACATCAAGAACACCGGTTACGAAATCCTCCTCAGCTGGAACGACTCTCCCAGCAAGGACTTCCGCTACGGCGCATCACTCACCCTTTCTCACAACCGCAACGAGGTTGTACGTCTTGCCAACTCAGAGGGCACCATCCACGGTCCCGAGAATGCAATCGCACAGAACACCAACGAGTGCTACCGCGTACAGGTCGGCTTCCCTATCGGCTACTTCTGGGGCTATGCAATGGACGGCATCATGCAGAATGACGCAGACGTCAAGGCATACCTCGACAAGAACTGCGGCGGCGAGGCAGGCAACTCACTCCAGGGCTCAGCAATCCAGCCCGGTGACGTAAAGTTCGTCGATGTCAACGGCGACGGAAAGATCACCAAGGACGACAAGACCATGATCGGTGACCCCAACCCCGACTTCAACATGGGTCTTTCATTCAACATCGCATG
>JAZUFA010000053.1:0-7661 GCA_045640445.1 Candidatus Cryptobacteroides sp.
ACGGTGAGGACATCACCGAGGCTGCCGAAGAAGGATGCAGGGCAGCACCAGAGGAAGATTGTGACTATGAGCACGATGGGCAGAAGCACACAATACTTCACATTGATTTTTTTGTCAGACATAGGTTTTATACTATAAAAATTTATTGCCTAAGATTTGCGGCGCAAATTTAGGCAATTATTCCGAAATAAAGAAACTGAAATGCACTCGTCCATAGCATCTCTCCTTCACGAAACGGGGGTGTTCCTTGAAGGAATGCTCGCTGCCGTGTTCGAGTATGAAGTAGCATTCAGGATGCAGGATTCCCTGCTGGAGGACCTTGTCCGGGATGGTCTCCAAACCTTCAAGTGCATACGGAGGGTCTGCAAAGACTATATCGAACTTCTCGTGGCAGATGGGAATGAAGTCGAACACATTGTCATGCACTGCAACGACGTTCTTAAGCCCGAGACGGGCGGCCTCCTTGCGGATGAAGTTGGCATTGTCGCGGTTCATGTCGACGCTGTAAACCTTTGCCGCACCGCGTGAAGCGAACTCGTAGGCGATGGCACCGGTGCCGCCGAAGAGGTCGAGCACCTTGAGGTCCTCGAACTCATACTCGTTGTTCAATATATTAAATAGACCCTCGCGCGCGAAGTCGGTCGTGGGTCTTGCGCTGTACCCCATCGGAGGAAGGATGGTCGCACCCCTGAGTTTGCCGCCTATTATCCTCATATCTGTTCGACTGACTTGAAGTAGCGGTACAGGCTCATCTCATCATCCGCATCCAGCCGTGAGAGCCAGCAGATGGTGGAGACTTCAGGATTGAGCTGGAGCGACTTGAGGGCGAGGAATATGTAATACTCGGCAGACGTGAAGTTCTGGACACTGTAGCTGTTTGCCAGCAGCAGGCTCTTGCCCTGTGCGATGGCCAGATAAAGATAACCGTCCACAATGCTGCAGAGTATCTTGTTATACTCGCTGCAGCCGGGCAGGGCGCGGAGTATCTCCGCCATATGAAGTCCGGAAACATCACTGTCCTCACCTACCGTGTAGATGAGGACAGCGTCATATTGTGGTATATCTAAATGGTCTACCTTTGTATCTTCCTGGATATTTGCTACCTCCGCAAGAGTTGCACGCTCTGCAGCAGGATCAAAGAAACCGGAAGGAACAAGTGTGAACACTACTCCCAGTTACCTGCGTTGTTGTTAGGTGAAAGGATGCTTCCGACCTGGAGACCCTCGTAGCGGTTCTGCTTGCGGCGCTCGCAATCCTGGTTGATGCGGAGCTGCTCGTCCATACCCTTGAGGAGCTTCTTGAAAGGCATGCGCGCCTCGAACAGAGGAACGGGAACGCCTGATACCATTCTTGTCTCAGCCTCCATCTCAACGAGCTCACCACCTGAGAAGGGGATGTACTTGAGAGAGTCGATGCAGAAATCTGCACGGTCCTTGAAGAGAGTGTCCTTGACAGGGATCTTGGTGTCGATATCGAACCAGACCTTGGTGTCGCCGGCATTGTATGCCTGCTCGAGCTTCCTGGAGATCTCCTCCCTGGTGATCTTTCTGTTGGCTTTCTTGTAAGCGTCAACCAACTTCTGTGTGTGCTCTGCTACGGTTGAGTCGTCCTGAGAACCGATACGCATTGTAGTTGTGATCTGGCCCTTTTCGTAGAACAGCTTGAGAGAGTCGATGGTTGATACGTACTTGCCGGTCTCGCCCTTGTAGGCTACCTGAAGTGTACGGATGTCCTTCATACGCTGCACGGCAACTGCCTGACGGCGAGCCTGCTCCTTGTTGAAACGGACGGGTTCCATCACGCTGCTGTAGATGAGGAATACCAGGAAGCAGCAGAGAAGGAAGAGAGCGATTTCAATGATAATCTTGACTGTCTTGTTCATTGTATCTTGTTTTATTTGTTTCCAAAGTCACGCAAAGTTATGAAATTCATTTATGAAATGCAATTATTCTTTTCTAAATTTGCACCACAAAAATGATTGAGATGTACGAGCCCACAAAGGACAGAACATTGCAGCTGCTGACCCTCATCAGCGGCGCCACGGACATTATAATAGTGTCCCACCACCATCCTGACGGCGATGCTGCAGGCAGCAGCACTGCGCTCATGCATTTCATCAATTCAACGATTGCGAAGAAAGCCAGGGTGATACTGCCCACCGCCCTGCCACAGTCACTCGAATACCTTCTCTCCGACGGAGTCAGCATCGCCGAGGACGACATCGAGGCCGCAAAGGCTGCAATAGCCGGCTGCGACCTTCTGATCTGCATGGACTTCAACACCTTCAGCAGAACCGACCTGCTCCAGCAGGCGCTGGAGTCATGTCCGGCCGGGAAGGTGCTCATCGACCATCACCTGGGCCCCGACCCATCCCCCTTCGAACTGGTCTTCAGCCAGACGGAGATATCCTCGACCTGCGAGCTTCTATACAGGATACTGTTACAGATGCCTCAGATCGGAGGCAATGCGCAGGCCCTCCCCCGTCAAACGGCGATATCCCTGATGACCGGCATGACCACGGACACGAACAACTTTGCGAATTCCGTCTTCCCGGGCACCCTCGGCATGGCATCCGACCTCCTGGCCGCAGGAGTCGACAGGGACGGGCTCATCGACAGCATCTTCAACTGCTACGGCGAGAACAGGTTCCGTGCGATGGGATGGCTGCTGTCCGAGAACATGCGCATCATCGCCGGCGGCACAGTGGCATACATGATACTCAGGAAAGACGACACCGCCAGGTTCGACCTCCACGAAGGCGACACCGAGGGCTTCGTGAACATCCCCCTGGGCATCAAGACAATAAGGATGACCATATTCATCAGGGAGGACAACGGATTCTTCCGCGTATCGGTCAGGAGCAAGAGAGGCACTTCCGCAAACATGTTCGCCCGCACCTACTTCAACGGAGGCGGCCACGAGCAGGCGGCAGGAGGCAGGCTGTACTGGCCGAAGGACATAAGCGGCCCTGACGCCGCCGCAGAATACATCGAGAATGCAACGGCACGATTCATGCAGCATGAAGGGCCGTCAAAACAGATATGACAGAATGAGAAAGACCTTTTTCACCATTGCAGTTGCAGCTATGGTCATCGCAGGATGCGCAAAACCTGCCGAGACCACAAAGAACGACGCAGCAAAGAAATATTTCGACTCATGGATGCAGATCAACCATCCTGAAGCATACGAGACACCCCTGGGCTCATACATCTTCTCCATGCAGCAGGGCCTCGGAAAACCTGCAGGAAAGGCTTCCGAGAATCCGTACGTAAGGGTCAACTACACCATGCGCAAGCTTGATGGAACAATCTCGGCAACAACATACCCCAGGATCGCCCAGCAGGTCGGAACATACAAGGAGACCAACTTCTACGGTCCTGACGTCTTCGACAGAACCCCCGGCAGCATCGCCGTCGGTTTCGACGAGCTTCTGGAGCAGATGAATGAAGGTGCCAAGGTCATTGCAGCAGTTCCCGGATGGCTGAACGGCACAACGGTCTATTCCAACAAGGAAGACTACCTCAAGAACGTCACCGGCAACGATTTCATCTACGACATCGAGCTGGTGGAGGTCATAAAGGACATCAAGACCTGGGAAGTCGATTCGCTCATCCGCTACATGAAGGAGGCCTATCCCCAGATCAACCCCGCCGACACCGTAAGCGGCACTGAGTACAATGGCAAGAAGTACGGATTCTACTTCCTCAAGCAGCAGGAGACCGACAAACCGGACAGCACATATGCCACAGATACCAAGGTCTATCTCAATTATACAGGAAAGCTTCTCAACGGCCAGGTGTTCGACACCACAATCGAGAAGGTTGCCAAAGATGCCGGCATCTACAAGCAGGGCCAGAAATATGAACCCGCATTCGTCACATGGGCTGCAGAGTACAAGGACCTCAAGTTCGGCACCAGTTCATCCGACCTCATCGACGGATTCAAGTTCGCTCTCTTCCAGATGAAGCCCCACGAGAAAGGCGTTGCGCTCTTCTACTCAGGTCTCGGATACAAGGAAACGGGCTCCGGCGGCAGCATACCCGGATACTCTCCTCTCATCTTTGAATTCGAACTGGTCGACAAGAAATAGCAGATGGCACAGAGCGGATTGGCACCCACAGAGTTAGGTACTCTGAAAATCAGCAAGTTATTGAAGATGTACGCAGTCCCGGGTATCATAGCCCAGACTGCGGCTTCTTTGTATAACATGGTCGACAGCATCTATATCGGACACATAAAGGACGTCGGTTCATATGCCATTTCCGGTCTGGCTGTCACCTTCCCCCTCATGAACCTGTCCATCGCACTCGGCACCCTTGTGGGTGTGGGCGCGATGACGATGATATCCATCCTTCTTGGCCAGAAGAATTATGAGAATGCGGGCAAGGTCCTCGCCAACACCCTGACACTCAACGTTATAATCGGCGTTGTGTTCACGGCTGTGGCCCTTGCGTTCCTCGACCCCATACTATATTTCTTCGGCGCCAGCGACAACACCATAAAGTTCGCAAGGGACTATATGGTGATAATACTGGCCGGCAATGTGTTCTCCCATCTGTTCCACGGATTCAACGGAATCATCAGGGCGTCAGGCCACCCGAACACGGCAATGGGCATCACGCTCTTCACCGTGATCTCCAACGCGATACTCGACCCCATTTTCATCTTCGCCTTCGACCTTGGCATAAAGGGCGCGGCCCTTGCCACAGTCATCTGCCAGATACTGGCGCTGATATACACCCTGTGGTTCCTGGCAGACAAGAAGCACTTCCTTCACTTCCCAAAGCCTGCGTTCCAGCTTGACTGGCGAATTGCAAAGCAGTCTCTCGCGATCGGTGTGGGTCCCTTCCTCATGAACTGCGCCGCCTGCCTGGTTGCGCTCTTCATCAACCAGCAGCTCCGCAAGTACGGCGGCGACCTCGCCATCGGTGCGTACGGCATAGTCAACAGGTTCACCATGCTGTTCGTGATGATATGCATGGGCTTCAACCAGGGTCTCCAGCCCATTGCCGGCTTCAACTATGGAGCAAGGCAGTACAAAAGAGTCAAGGAAGTGTTCATGCTTACAGCCAAATGGGAGCTCCTCGTGACCTTCCTGTGCTTCCTGGTATCCGAGCTCATTCCCAAAGTTGCGGTCAGCCTGTTCACCAACGACCCCGCGCTCATCGAACTTTCGTCCAAGGGTCTGCGCATCATGAACTCAGGCTTCGCGCTGGTGGGATTCGGAATGGTGTCATCCAACTTCTTCCAATGCCTCGGCATGGTAAAGAAGTCCATCTTCCTCTCCCTCAGCAGGCAGCTCCTCTTCCTGCTGCCCTTCATCTACACGCTTCCCCTGTGGTTCCAGCAGAACGGCGTATGGGTGAGCTTCCCTATTTCCGACACCCTCAACGTAGTGGTATCAGCAATTCTGATCATCAACATATTCAAGAAGTTCAACAAACTCCAGGACGGCGAAGATGCGACGTCACTGGGCAGCAGTGTCAAGTAACATGGCAGACAAGCACATCATCATCAACATTGGCCGAAGGTTCGGCAGTGGAGGCTTGGGTGTAGCGAGAGAACTGAGCAAGCGCCTCGACATTCCTGTCTACGACAGTGAACTCATAACTGCAGCGGCAAAAAGCAGCGGACTCGGCGAGGAACAGTTCCGGGGCCGCGACGAAAAACGCCGCTTCTGGGGCATCGGCAGCCTGTTCGGATCAAACCGCTACGGCATGGTCAACGAAGGCCTCAACGACGCCCAGATATTCAAGATTCAGAGCGAGACCATACGCAGGATCGCGCAGGAAGGTTCCGCAATTTTCGTCGGACGCGCATCAAACTACGTACTCAGGGACATGGACTGCCTGGACGTCTTCATCACCGCATCCATGAAAACGCGCGTGGCCAGAGTCGCTGAAAGGGAGGGCATGACCCCCGCCGACGCCGAGGCGTACATACGCAAGCAGGACAAGGAGAGGGAGAGCTACTACAACTTCTTCACCTTCGGCAACTGGGGCGACTCCGCCGACTACGACCTCTGTGTCGATTCCGACATCCTCGGAATAGAAAAAACGTCCGAACTCATAATTGAATTCGGACGTCAGGCTGGTCTTTTATAATCTTTTACAGGCTCTCTGCGATATGCTTGGTATCCCTGGCGATGACGAGTTCCTCGTCGGTAGGGATAAGGGCGACCTTGACGCTTGAGTCGGGAGTCGAGATGATCCTGTCGATGCCCCTTGTTGCATCATTGACATCATTGTCGATCTTGATTCCCATGTAGGCGAAGTTGGCCATGACGTCGCGGCGCAGCCATGCGTTGTTCTCGGCGATACCTGCGGTGAAGCAGATAAGGTCAACGCCGTTCATCTCTGCGATGTAACCGCCCACGAGCTTGGTGATGTCAAGAACGAGCTTGTCGAGAGTAAGCTTTGCCCTCTCCTTGCCCTGCTCCCTGAAGTCACAGAGGTCGCGGCAGTCGGAGCTCAGGCCTGAAAGGCCGATGAAGCCGGACTTCTTGTTCATCATTGCAGTTGCCTCGTCAGGGGTCATGTTCTCTTTCTTCATGATGTAAGGGAGGATGCTTGCGTCGATGTTGCCGCAGCGTGTGCCCATTATCATGCCCTCGAGAGGGGTGAAGCCCATGGATGTGTCGACGCACTTGCCGTTCTTGACAGCGGTGACAGAAGATCCGTTGCCTATGTGGCAGGTGATGATACGGGAGTTGTTGATATCGATGCCGGCGAACTGCGCACCCTTCTGGCTTACGAACAGATGTGATGTGCCATGTGCTCCGTAACGGCGTACGTGATACTTCTCATAGTACTCGTAAGGAAGAGCGTACATGTATGCCTTGGGTTCCATTGTCTGATGGAAGGCGGTGTCGAATGTTACTATCTGGGGAACCTTGGGAAGGACTTCCTTGACGGCTGCTATGCCGAGAAGGTGTGCGGGATTGTGAAGAGGAGCGAAGTCGCAGCAGATCTCGATCTTCTTGAGAACATCATCGTTTACGAGTGCACTTCCTGAGAAGTACTCACCACCGTGAACGATACGATGACCTACAGCCTCAATATCATCGAATGACTTGAGCACACCTGTCTCTGGATCTACAAGAGCATTGAGAACAAGCTCCATACCTACCTTATGATCTGGAATAGGGAGATCCTTTACAATTGCGTCCTTACCTACTGGTGAGAACTTGATTGTACCACACTCGAGTCCAATCTTTTCTACGAGACCTTTTGCGAGAAGATCGTATACTTCGTCGCTTTTCATGTCGAGCAGCTGATACTTGATAGAAGAGCTACCGCAGTTGATTACTAGAACTATCATATTGTTTGTTTAATAATGTTATTCCTTTGGAAATATCACGCAAATATAGAAAAAATATCAATTCTTTGAAGTGATATACTGCTTAGTTCTTCACAAGGTTAAATCCATCTGAAGCCCACTCCTTCATTGATCCGTTCTCATCATAGATGAGGTAACCTTCAAGTGAAGGGTCACTCTCAATGAATTCCTTGGCCTTGTCAAGACCCAGAACCATACAGTAAGTAGCGAGCGCATCAGCTGTAGCTGCATTCTCAGCTAGAATAGTTGCGCTTAGAAGAGAGTGGTCCACAGGATAACCTGTTCTAGGGTCAATTGTGTGAGCGTATTTCTTACCGTCCTTT
>JAZUFA010000054.1:0-59197 GCA_045640445.1 Candidatus Cryptobacteroides sp.
CAGGTACTGCCGTATGTATCCGTTCTTGACCTTCAGACCGGCGAGGGCTTCAAGCAAGTCGCGCACGGTCTTCACGCTGCGCTCCGTGTTGTTCTCCGTGAGGACCTGGCGGGCGAGGGTCTTGCAGTCCTCCTCGTCGAGAATCTGGAAGTTCTTCGGATATCCGAGGCGGTGTATCTCCTCCCGGAGGAACCGCACGCAGAATCCGTGTATGGTGCAGACGAAGTCGTTGGTGTAGCCTGGCGGGACGAGCTGGCCGATGCGGGATTTCATCTCCTGGGCAGCCTTGTTGGTGAAGGTGAGGCACAGTATGTTCGCCGGGTCTATGCCCAGTTCGTTAACGATGTATGCGTATCTGTATGCCAGCGCCCGCGTCTTGCCGGAGCCGGCGCCCGCCACGACGCGGACGCGCCCTTCAGTGGAGGTCACCGCCTCCCTCTGTTTTGAATTGAGTATCCCGAGATCCATAGTTCAGTCCCTCCTTGATTTGTTAGACCCACTCCACCTCCGACAGGTCGAGAACGTTGCCGGGCAAACCCAGCATCGGGGTGAATATGAAAGTGTATTCCTTCAGTTCCTTGTCTATCCTGTCAAGATGCCGGAAATCCGCGGGACCGAAATCGCATGAACTTCCATAGAGCGTAATGGTCCTGGTCTCGTCATTCCTGTCCCACCAGCCTCCTCCCCATACCCTTTCGTGCCCTACGATCAGGTCCTTGTGGTTGTATGTGATTCCCATCCTGAGGTAACCTTTCCCCGTCCTGGGATTTCCAGCTATGATGTATTTCGGATGCATATCTGTAAAAATCAATTGTTCCAAATGTCTGAAATAATAGTGCCGACCCATACCGGCGGCAGCGTTATGTCGTCCTTGAATTCGTCTTCAGGAACGGTCTTGAGAATCGATCTGATTTTGCGCTTCAGCTCTTCCGTCTCAAAATAATCCTTGCCGAGTGCGCGTATTGCCGAAGAGAGCATCTGCATCGTCTCGTTGCGGAAGGCGAACATCTTCATTTCGGATGTATGGTTGAAGTGTATCTTGTCGGTGGAAGAAAGGTTTATGGTTCTTGGGGAGCCATCGGTCAGGTATTTCATGTGGGAGACCACCAGCGATGACAGACCCAGCTTTGCTGCAGCCTGGTCGCCGTAGGGAATGATCCTGACGTTCTCCTTGGCAGCGAGGGCGTAGGCGATGGTTTCCGGATCGGGGATCACCATCCTCCTTGAATACTCGTTCCCTGCAAGTTCGGGGTAGCAGTATATGCCCCTTGCCAGCCGTATTATGAAGCCATCGTCCGCCATGCTGCATATGAACTGGCGGACCGACGCCGGATCGTTCAGGCTGGCGAAATCGTCCAGAAAGAAAATCCGTCCCCGCCCCCATCCGATTATCATCCTGCGCATGCGCGCCTCGATTGTCATACCGGTTTCCATTACTCACAAATATATGATATTTTTGTAAGTAAAGCAACAAACAACCACATACAGACATCTAAATTCTGTTCTGGAACGGCTGCCTGTACACTTGCCGCCAAAATTCAGACATATTCACCGCAAGTTTTCTATATTTGCACCTGAATGATCCATGACATCACACCCATAGACTCGGTTGCGACAATGTCGGCCGCCATCAGGCAGGTCGGCATCATTCCATTTGTACGCAACACCATACCCGGATGGTCCGTACAGGAGCTCACCGCCCCGGGGTGCTGGTTCATGGACGATGACGCTGAAGGCGTCCTGGGCCCATGGGACTGGAAAATCGACGTGATTGCGGAAGGTGACATCGCATATGGGAAGTTCATCCGCAACAAGGCTGCTTTCGCCACCGTGGAATGGTACAGGCACCTGATGAACTGGAGGCGCAGCATGCCCAGATACAGGATGGCGCTAGGCGAAAAGTATCCCGGCAAAACCCAGATGGACCAACTGTACCGCCATCTGTCCCCCGCCCTGCTTGCCGCCATCAAAGAATACGGGGCCGTCGAAGGGAGTGACATCAGAAAAATCCTGAACGAAAAGACCACGAAAGAGCAACGTGGCCGGATAAAGGGTTGCATGGAAAAATATCTTCTCCCCGAGGTGAAGCGCACTGCGGCTGACTATCTCAATCAGTACCTCGAGATGGGCACCTGGACCATTGTCGGAGAATTCAGGAGAGTCTACCGCGGCCCCAACCTGGAATACAAGGGCTGGCAGAAATCGTCGATAACCACGCCAGACGAACTGTTCGGTTCAGACCGGGCCGGAAATGATGGACCCTTCTGGGTCAAATTTATCGAAGAGAGGGCGGCGGCGACAGTCCCCGACTGCACCCCCGAAGAATCCAGGGACGCAATAATAGCAAAGATCAAGGAAAACTTCCCTGCTGCCGACCCGAAGGACCTCCTGAAGCTTATCTAGCCTTCAGCCGAGCAATGCTTCCATTCTCGATACGGCATCCCGCATATCCCTTTCGAAATACGGATGGCATCGGAGGTACTCGGAATTTCCATTTGAAAGAAGACCGTAGAGTTCAGGGGACATCCCGTCCACATACGAACTGATGGCATATTCGATGTCATCGCGCTGAGTCTCGCTGACGGAGAACTCATACACGCGCAGCTTCTGATGGAAGAAGCTGTATGCCTGCTCGATGACTCCCCTGTCCGTCATAGTACGTGGTTGTTCACCTCGTCATACACATACCCGCCCGACGCAAGGAGACGGTCCATTTCCGCACGGTCGATATCAAAGCAGTTGCAGATCTGGTCAAGGTCTTCGAATTCCTCGTCACGGAGAAGGAAATTGATCGATGACGCAAGCATCGGTATGTCATTCAAAGGAAGGTGGTCCATAACTGTTTCGATTTACCTTGACTGGCCAAGCCTGTACCCAAGCCAGGCCAGAACTACACATACACTTACAGTTGAAAGGATATATACTGCCGCCATGACTATCTTCCCTTCCTGCAGCAGTTTCACATTCTGAATCGAAAAGGTGGAGAATGTGGTGAAGCCACCGCAGAGCCCCACAGTGAGAAGAAGCAGGAGCGTCCCCTCCTTGCAGCAGCCCGTAACAAGGCCGATTAGAAATGAGCCGATGACATTCACCGAAAAGGTCGCCACATTGCCTGAAAGGTTCATTGCCGCCCCCAGGAGCGTGACGCCGTACCGGAGCATGCTGCCTGCCGCACCTCCCAGCCCGACCATTAGGAAATTGACCAGTCTATCCATTTCAGCCTGAATTTTCGCTGCGCAAAGTTAGCAAACTCATACTGAAACACAAAGGGCGGCGATTGCGCGATATGTTGAGATATTTTGTAAGTTTGTACTATGAAACAGTTGAACGGAAAGACCGCCGGCATAGCGCTGAGGAAAATCATAGGTATAGGAGAAACAGTCCTGGATATCATATTCCGGGATGATCAGCCATCCGCCGCCATCCCGGGAGGATCCACATTCAACGCCATGATATCCCTCGGCAGAACTGCAGGCAGGGACTTCCCGGGCACTCCGGTTCTCATGGTGACCGAGACGGGCGACGACCATGTGGGCGACATCGTGACCTCCTTCATGGAGGAGAACGGTGTAGGCACGGCGGCCGTCACCAGAAACAAGGGCACACAGACACATATCTCCCTCGCCTTCCTCGACAGGAATAACAACGCTCAATACGAGTTCTACAAGGACCACGGCAGCGCATCCCTTCAGGCGAACAAAGTCTCAGGCATCTCTTTCGGCAAAGACGACCTGGTGCTTTTCGGATCCTACTTCGCCATCAACCCGCGCATACGGGAATACACCGGAATGCTCCTTCAGCAGGCACACGGTGCCGGATCCATCCTGTATTACGACATCAATTTCAGGAAAAGCCACCTCGCCGACCTTCCGGACACCATGGGCAACATAGTGGAAAACTGCAGGCTAAGCGACATCGTGAGAGGCTCGGACGAAGATTTCGGCTACCTCTTCGGCACCGAAGATCCGGAGGAGATATACGAACGTCACATCTCACCCCTCTGCCGGAACTTCATATGCACATGCGGCGGAAATCCGGTTCATGTCTTTGCGGACGGAAAGCATCTCACATTCCCTGTCCTGCCCGTCGAGACGGTATCCACCATAGGCGCCGGCGACAACTTCAATGCCGGCTTCCTCTATGCGCTGCTCGCGCTCGGCATCGGCAGGGATGACATCAAGGATGCTGACTGGAAGAGCATAGTATCGGTTGCCGGGCAGTTCTCGGCGGAAGTCTGCCGCAGCATCTTCAACTACGTAGGGAAGGAATTCAGTGCAAGCCTCTAAAGAAGGGCGGCCAGCTTTTCAAGCCAAAGAGAATCGGTTTCATCGAAGGTAGAGAGTTCCCAGCTGTCGATGTCGAGCACTCCTGTTATCTCACCGCCGTTCCGGCGCAATGGCACAACTATCTCGCTGCGGCTCTCGCTCGAACAGGCTATGTGGCCCGGAAACTGCTCTACGTCCGGAACCACCACTGTGCGCCGCTCCTTCCAGGCCGTACCGCAGACGCCCCTGCCATAAGCTATGTGCATGCAGGCGACAGGACCCTGGAAAGGTCCGAGCACCAGTTCGCCGCCCTCCACAAGATAGAAGCCGGTCCACCAGAAGCCCATTGTTCCATGGATAAGTGCGGCAAGGTTCGCCATCTTGGAGACCATGTTGGTCTCTCCCTCGAGCAAAGCTTCCGCTGACTTGTATAACGCACTGTATTTATCTTTCTTGCAGTTCATGGCAGAATTCGAATAATGTTTTCCTGACGTTGCAAAGGTATACATTTATTCCTGAAGAAACACCAGTCCCTGTCATATCTGCACAGTGAGGAGTTCATCGATGTCAGTAAGATAATTCGGGGTGCGGTGCTCACTCCTGACGGCCCATGCCTCCGCCTTGCCGCCCTCCACGGCAAGGGAGACGGTCTTGAGTCCGTACTTATGGTTCATGGCATCGATCGCCCTGGAAAGGCCCAGCCTTTCCGGGCGCCTGGCGACATTGTCGAAAAGGACCTGCTGCACGGCGTCGTCGGGGTATATGTCCCCCATGATGACCCCTGACTTCTTATAGTGTATCCCCGGCTTGTATATGGCCTCCACGAGCAGCATTGCGGCCTCCGTTATCTCCACAGTGTCGGCAGTGCCCACCGCGAAGCGCCAGGTGGCGGCATTGCTGTACTGCCTGAGATCCTCCCGGAATGAGTTGCTGCAGACGAATACCGTCATCGTCCCGGCCACGCTCCCCTGCCCCCTGAGCTTGTTCGCACAGCTGGCCGCGAAATGCGCCACTGACGCCTTCAGCTGCGCCAACGACGTTATCATCTCCCCGAAACTGCGGCTTGTGGTTATGCTCTGCCGCTGGAGTATCTCCTCAGTGCTTATGCAGGGATAGCCGTTAAGTTCCTTCCATGTCTGTACTCCCGGCTTGTTGAAGTACCGGTGCACCCAGGAACCCGGCTTGTCGGCAAACTCGAGGGGAGTTCTGACGCCAAGCGAAAGAAGCTTCTCACAGGAACGGCGACCTATACCCCACACATCTGCCAGATCGGACATCGCAAGGGCCTTGCGGCGTTTCTCGTCCGTATCGATGACGCATACGGAACGGTAGCCCCTGTACTGCTTCGCGAACTTGCTGCCCACCTTTGCAAGAGTCTTGCTGGGTGCTATGCCTATGCTGACGGGGATGTCGGTCCACAGACGTATGCGGGACGCCATGTCCCTCATGTACTCCGCGAGGTCATAATGCTTCTCATAACCGTCAAGAAGCAGGAACTGCTCGTCAATGGAGTAACTCTCGGAGTACTCGACATACTGGCGCATTATCCCCTGGACACGTTGGGACATGGCCGCATACAGCATCATGTTGCCGGAGAAAACGGCGACATGGTTACGGTCTATCGTTTCCCTGACCTTGAATATCGGATCACCCCGGCGGAGCCCCAACGCCTTGGCCTCTGCAGTCAGAGCGACGATGATGCCGTCGTTGCTGCTGAGGACGCAGACAGGTTTGCCATGCAGACCGGGGTGCAACGCCCTCTCCACAGATGCGAAGAAGGTGTTGCAGTCGGCAAGCGCCCACATATTGAAAACCGTTTATTCCACCGGTGCCGCTGCGGCAAGTGCGGGGAACCGCTCCGCGATATTGACCGGCCTGCCGTTCTCAAGGAAGCAGTGCACGCTCTCACCGGTAAACACCACCTGATTCCCGACGGTCATGACATAGGACAATGTGGTCTTGAGGGAAGTCACCCTGGACACCGTGACGTCGACGGCTATCTCGTCCTTGAAGGTGGTCGTCTTCCGGTAATTGCAGGAAAGGCTCACTACCGGTGACACTATGCCGGCAGCCTCCATGACGTCGAAGCTGCAGCCCAGCCTGTCGAGAAGATCGATTCTTGCCTCCTCCATTATCCGCACATAGTTGGAATGATGGGTGACGCCCATCCTGTCGCATTCGTAATACTTGACCTGATGTATGTATGCCATAGTTTAATGTTTTTTAGTCCCTGGCCTTATGAATTATATATGTCACCGTACCCCATATGCTGAAGTCGTCGCCTTCCGTCACCTTGAAACGGGGATATGCAGGATTGTCCGGAACGAGCCAGCCGGCACCGCCCTCCTCCACAAAGTGCTTGAGCGTATATTCGCCGTTGAGCTCGCATACGGCTATCTCCTTGGGCGAAGGATTCCGGTTGCTTTTGTCGACAATCACTATATCACCGCTCTCGATGCCCGCATCGATCATGGAATCACCCTTCACGCGTATGAGGTAGGATGCTTCGGGGTGCGGACACAGCAGGCTGAGTATGTTTATGTCCTGCGAGCGCTCGTCATTGTCAAGGGGTACCGGGAATCCGGCTACAACCCTTTGGTCATACAGAGGGAGATGCAACGGGGTTATCCTTGACGCAGGAATCACGTCACCCAGGCCCGAAGGGCTGCCCCCATTCAGGGCCTGCATTATGCTCCGCGTTATGAACTCAGTTTTATTTGCTTGAGCATCAATCTTCCGGGCAATGTCACCTGAACATCTGAATGAATATAGTTTGCTATCTCCTTTCGGGCGTCCGGCCCCCGGCCTCGCGCCCCCATGTGCAGACTTCCCGGCCATATTACAACTCTCCTTTCAAATATTTCTGACGTTCCTCCTCGGGGAACTTCTCTATTGCATAGCGGAGCATGGTGCGTGGCATCGTCCTGTATCTGGATGCCAGGAACCTGCGGAGAGCCTGGCCGTCCTTCTTGCCTGCATCACGCAGGAGCCAGCCGACGGCCTTGTGGATGAGATCGTGCTCATGGTGCAGGAGAATGTCGGCTATGGCAAAACAGTCATCAACCTGCCCCTGGCGGACAAAGGCCATGCAGGACACTATGGCGATACGCTGCTCCCATATGGTCTTGCCGTTACGCGCGAGGTCATAGAGCACCGCCCTGTCCTTGTCAAGCAGCCACGGGCCGACTATCTCGTAGCACGACAGGTCGACAAGATCCCAGTTGTTTATCTGACCGGTATTGGAAAGATAGAAGTCCACTATCCTGCCCTGCATCCCGGGATCCTTCCTGGCCTGACGGTACAGCTTTACCAATATGAGAAGGGCGCACAGACGGATTTCATGATAGACGGAAGGAAGAAGACGGCCGACATCGGCAAGGGTGCACCCCTTCCATTCGGCATTCACCACAGCCCTTGTAACGGGGACCTTTATGCCAAGGAACATATCCCCCTCGCCATACTGGCCGGGGCCTGTCCGGAAAAATCTCGAGAGATTCACCGCCTGCTCCTTATCTTGCAGGGAGAGCATCAGTGCCTCGATATGATCGCTTTTGTACTCCATATGACTTGCTTTGGAACACAAAGGTAAACATTATTTTGAAATATGTATTACAATATTCAAGAAATCCCGCAGGCCGGCACGTCGAAGGCGTAGATATAATCGTTCATATAGAACCCGCGACCTATAGGAAAGTCGCCCTGCCTGTCCCGGTGCATGCCCATATGTTCATAAAAGCCCACGGCGGGATTGCCGCGGTTGACATTCAGCTCGACCCGGCACCCCGCGGGCTCCAGGGCGGAGAGGGATGCCTTCACGTGTTCGAGGAGACGCCGGCCGAGGCCGGTCTTCTGGAAGTCCGGCATGACATACAATTTCTGGAGATGATAGAGCCTGCGCCCGTCCTCCAGCCGGCCTTCATTTTCAAAGGACACATATCCGGCGGGCGTGCCGTTCTCTTCAGCAACGAAGAAAAATCTGCCGTCGTCTGAAATCTGGGAAGTCAGGCCCTGGGCGGAATACATCCAGTCCATCATGTACTCCATCTGCCCGGGAGACAGAATGTCGGCGTATGTCCTGCGGAAGACCACTTCGGCCATCGAACGGACCATGGGTATGTCATCAAGGGTTGCAGCACGTATGATCATACTGCTAAATTAAGAAAAATAGGGAACATTTGAAAGCGAAAAGGGCCAAATCTAAACATCTGCTTCATCAAAGCGCCATATATAATTGCAATATAAAGAGATATGGTAAATAATAGCCAAAATGAAAGGCCTCCGGGTAAATTTGATGAAAACAGGGCCGTGAGCGAGGTGCGGACTGGCAGTTATCCAGGTGAAAACCGATTGGTCGGAAGCATCGGACAAGACAAGAAAATGGCGGACAGCCGGGGCTGGGAGCAGTTGACAAAAATGAATTTCTCACAGTGGCGCAACAGGATCCGACAGCTGTCGGAATATGGCCTGACAAGCAGAAAGGCTTTTACGATCCTGGTGTGAAACTTTAATTATCAGCCGGAATGCTCGCCCATAATGAGAGCAGACCAGCGCCGGAAAACACAGGCATGACAACGCCATGGAAAGAGTATCGCGGAAATGAATTCAATCATCATAAGCAGACGAAAGCCGTATAAGAGACAGGGTGACAAGAAGAGAACCCACCGCAGCACGCGGAAAGCATATGGTTCATTTTCCAGCAAGTTATAAATCAGTGGCAGGCAAGCAGAAATCAGCCATCAGGAAGATCCCCCTTTACTTCTGGAGAAGACATAAAGGTCAAATGGTCGAGAAAAGACGTGATAACATATTAGTTATGGGTAAATACAATAATGTTTTATTTATTGTATTATCGCCGATTGGCTAATAATTTGTAAAAACCGGTCAAAAATGGCCCAGTTGCGGGCAGAACATGCCGGGCTCACCCGGAAATCCGGTACGCCATGGTCGAAATTAAGGCAGGGTGTGATTTGTCGCCAGTTTGGTCCGCGAGAGAACATGCAAGAGAAAGCCCCCGAAGGGTACGTACAGATATAATATCGTGGCATCCTGTCCATAATGCGCACGGCACAGACCTGAGGCACGCATGCCATATACGGAAGCCCTGGAGCCGCTCATATACAGCCCACTGCAACACATGGGAGCAGCCCCGAAGAACCTGCCTGAAATACCCCGCAGAGCCCCCTCGGACAACCGCAGAGCATGCTTATCACTCAGGCAGGACCACATGATGCGTGGTTACAAAAATAAACAAGTATGACGGCAGGCGAAGTGCGGCAAACGGCATGGCAGGAGATGCCGTACGCGGCAGGAAGACGGCGAAAAAAAACGTTGGGCACAGCTGTGTGTCAAGGATAAAACCAGACGCCGGACAGACGCATGAAGCCCCAGAAACCGGGCTCAATTGCGATGAATTCCCCAAAAACGTGTCATATTGAATTTAAATAGCTAGGTTATAGATATTTAAATATATTTATATGTATTACTGGTTGAGATTTACCAAAAACGCACTCCCTCAGGCCATCATTGCGGCCAGCGCACGCTCGAGTTTCGGAGCCAGAGGTGAGAAATGGGTCCCGGGGACCATCTCGAAGACCACATCGTGACCTCCCGTCTTCAGGAGCTCCGCTATGGCATTGGTACAGTCCTCCACCCGGGCCATCCTCTTGTCGGGAGTCTGCTTCTCCTTCACGCCAAGCGAAAGGTAAAGCCTCGAGGCCGAAGCGGGCTCGTTCCTGCCGGCCCATTCAACCAGACCGTCATACCAAAGAGAGCCGGAAACAGAAGCGAGGCCATCAAAACGGTCCGTCTTGAACAGCAGCCACAGAGCAAATAACCCAGATAAGGAGACCCCTATGATATAGCGCTTTGGCAACTCCAACTTCAACCATCGCTCTACATTAGGCACATAGTCCTCAAGCAGACTTTTGACAAACACTCCGGCTCCTCCTCCAAAGCCCTTCTCCTTCTTCATAACGCCATCGGCAGGCCAGGGAGTCATATCGTTGTTCCAATCCATCCCGGATATCAGTACAACATTGCATCCGAATTCGGCTGACGCCTTCTCCGCCCACTTCTCCACCTCGGGGACGGCCCCTTGAGGCAACAGCACATAGCACACGGAACGGCTCGCGGGCGCCGCCGCGATCCCGAATGTCAACTGATGGTATGCACGGGAGATAAGCATATGCAAATATACCTTTTTACTATTAAAAAACTTATATTTGCTGATAATACCCCTGGATATGAGAAAGTACGACACCTGTTTCTTCGAGCGCTACGCCCAGATCTCCCTTGAAGCACTGCTCGGGGAAGAGTTCGCAGGCCTGATAAACGTCGACCGTCCCGACCTCCAGAGCCAGGATGGGGCAACTCTTGGCATAGAGGTCACCCGCGCCATGGAACAGAGCAAGGAAGCCGCCCGAAGCCTGCTCAAGGAGATGGCAGGCATCTCCCGGATGCCGGAAGATATGGAAGACCTCGAGCACATCATCGGCAGCGGATACAGCTTCGGCCTTCAGAACGGAAAATACATAGGCTCAAGGGAGGTCGAATACTGGTCGCTCGCCCTGCCGATGAAAAGGATACTGGCGAGCAAGATATCGAAAGTGTCATGCGGCCTGTACGGCGACTACCGCAGAATGGGTCTCTACGTCTTCTGCAAAGACAACCTGGATGAGCTCGGGGTCATCAGGACCTGCAAGTACGCCCTCGACCTTCAGAAATACGCCGACCGGGGCTACGACCAGCTCTACCTGTGCGAGGTAAGCAGCCTTCATGTCTGCAACCTCGCCGACGGAATCAGCGATTCCGCCAGAATAGCAACAATCCCTATCCCGCAGCAGCAGCGCAGGGAATTCTACCTCAAGGCCCTGTGGGACCAGTTCGACAAATAAACAATATGGCAAACACCCCTACCATACACAACGCAGCACGCTATGGCGACATAGCCACGTCCGTACTCATGTGCGGAGACCCATTGCGGGCCAAACACATAGCGGAAGAATTCCTTGAAATGCCGGCCCTTTACAATTCCATAAGGGGTATGTATGGGTACACCGGTCTCTGGAAGGGCAAACGGGTGTCGGTGCAGGGGCACGGCATGGGCGGCCCGTCAATAGGCATCTACTCCTATGAGCTGTTCAAGTTCTACGGCGTAGATAAGATCGTCCGCCTCGGCACTTGTGGTGCATACGGTGCGGAAACCCCCATAGGCAGCCTGATAATCGCCACCAATGCCATCACCGACTCAAGATACGGTTATCAGTTCGGGAAGGAGTTTGCAGGCGCTCCCACCCATGCCGGCTTCGACATCCAGGAGCGGGCCATAGCCATGGCAGAAGAAAGGGGCATACCGTTCCAGGCCGGCAAGGTATTCTCTTCGGATGTATTCTATGACCCCGCAGGAAGCCAGAAGGAGATCGTAACTCCGGATGTGCTTGCGGCGGAGATGGAGCTGCACGCCCTCTATACCAACGCTACCGCACTGGTCGGTCAGGCCCTGGGACTCCTGATGGTCACCGACAACATCGCCACCGGCGGGAACCTGCCGTCAGCAGACAGGGAGAAGGGTTACCGACTGATAATTGAAATGGCTTTAGACTTGCTGTAACATGGATTACGGACAGAAGATAAAACTCGTACAGGATTTCATTGAAGAACTGAAACAGATCAAGGAGGTGCTGTTTCAAATAGAAAATGAGGTCTGCCTCGTGGAAAAGGAGATCAGCGACCTCGATGCCGCCCTGCCCTCCGACAAGGACATCGCGAAGATGCCTTCCGGAGTCGAGAAAGAGCGGATCCTTCACCTCATCGACCTGAACAGCCAGGCATTCAACATGATCGATGAGATACTGGGTCCCCCGGAGGACGAAATTACGGGCGAACCCGAAGGGACGAAGTTCTCACCGGAGGCAAGAGGCTCAGGCGAGATATCCCTCGATGCCATTCTCGCAAACATGAAACCCGGTGGCAAGAACAGCGCCAGTTAGCCGTATATAGAAATATATAAATCTATAAGAAGAAAAATTCCAGACCCTTCGAGGCCATGGGAACCGACTATAACAAGTATCACAAAAGCAGAAGCAGTAATATGAAAAGAATCACAACATTAATTGCAGCATCGCTTGCAATAGCGTCTTGTACAAGTGTACAAACCAAAACTTTAGTACTGTATTATTCACAGACAGGAACAACCAGGGCAGTAGCCGAAGCCATCGCTTCGCAGACAGGAGCTGACATGGTTCCGTTCGACATCACCGAGCCCTACACCGGCGACTTCAACGAGACCATCGCCCGCTGTATGAAGGAACGCACAGAAAACGTCGTTCCCGAACTTGCAACCCTCGATATCAATCTCGACAATTACGATGTAATATTCCTCGGATATCCCATATGGTTCGGCACTTACGCCCCTCCAGTTGAAGCGCTTCTCAAGAACGTGGACTTTACCGGGAAGACCATAGTCCCCTTCTGCACATTCGGCAGCGGCGGCCTGCAGTCCAGTACGGCTGACCTTAAAGCGGCACTACCTGAGGCAACGGTTCTGGAGGGTTATGGTGTCAGAACCGCCCGCGTTGACCAGGCGCCCAAGGAATTGAGCAGGTTCCTTGCCGTCGCAGGCTTCACAGAAGGATCGTATGAGCAATATCCGGAGTATTTAGAACAGGAGACGGTGAACGAAGAGGAAGCAGCCATATTCAATGAGGCATGCTCAGGCTATCAGTTCCCTCTTGGTACGCCAGTGACATGCGGAAGCAGGAATACTGAAGAAGGAACAGAGTATCTTTTCAAGGCGGAAAGCATCGGAATGGACGGCAGCAAGAGCACATCAGATGTGTATGTGATTGCAAACAGAAAGGACGGAGGAAAACCGGAATTCACTCAAGTCGTAAGATAAAGCCGGTAGAAAAAACAACTGCTTGAAGGTCCCTGGCAATGTCAGGGACCTTTATTTGCATAATAAAGATGAGAGTCCGTTTTATGATAAGTTTCGTTTGAGATGAAGAGACTTGGAATCGAAAATTGGGGCATTTACAAATGTAGAATATCAACAATAAGGAAGAAGAATTTGTGTGATGTGAAGAAAGACGGAGAAAGGGCTCAGGGGAAGTGAAACTTTTTCTTTCATGATAAAGTTTCACCTATGAAATACTGATAAAAATAACACATCAGGCACAGATGGAACGCAAAGGCTTGCGAACTGATTTGAAAAGGTTCAAAAGAGAATTGGATATGAATAAAAGTATGATGGTATCAGACCATAGGAAGTTCCTGAAGAAATACTAGGGTGCAAAATATACAGAGTTTCGGAACGAATACTTATTAGCCGTGACACATCGACTGTGCTGGGGAAAGTCTCTGGAACCCGTGATAGAACGTCAACATTGGCCTTCGCATCATGGAAAATTAGGCAATAACACTTTTGTTAGCACAATATACAAATTTGTTTTATCATTTATATAGTTGCAAGTTAACGCAATTCAAGAGTTTTTTGAGTAGTTTCTACACATAAATCAAACATGCAACCACGAGACGATCAGAATGCCAGGCAGCCTGCATGAGCAAGATCAT
Organism: Candidatus Cryptobacteroides sp.; assembly: GCA_045640445.1. Taxonomy (GTDB): domain Bacteria; phylum Bacteroidota; class Bacteroidia; order Bacteroidales; family UBA932; genus Cryptobacteroides. The sequence continues at coordinate 13,836 of JAZUFA010000054.1, forward strand.
AGATGGTACAAAATAATATGAATTTATTGCTTAGCCGGACAGCTGTGTGCTACTCCAAAAACAAGCCCGGACAAGAGCGGCACCACATGCATGCGGGCCTCTTAACACAATAGATATACGACAGGGCCTGACGACCGGCAGCGAGCCTGGACGAGCAATATCGCACCGCTAGTTTTATGCTAAATTGCGCCGATACATCTTGCGCGGCCACGGCCGCATCAAACTTGGCGGATCCGGAAAAACATCGGAACAATCACCATTCACCAACGCCGTCCAGGAGAAGACAACCATGTGCGAAACCAAAGATGGCCTTTTATACAAGGGTTCATTTTGGCCCAAGTTTCAGCGCACAGGCCACAAAGCTTGTTGTACAAGAGAAAACATATAGTGTATACCATAATATACCGTTGATATACACTAATTTATACCACATTGGCTTCAGTGGCGGTTTAGAATTGGCTAGAAATTACCCTCAAAGATGTCCTTAAGCGACTTCGGTTCCTTGGAAACGACCGGTTTGACGTCCTTCGGTTTCGTACGCAGAACCATGTTGTCCTCGAAAATTATTCCGTATTGCTCCTTCAGATGCTTCTTGACAGAATTGATCACATAACCCTGCGGGCTCTGTGCCCTCAAGGCACCAGGCGCGATCCTGTCAAGGAACGGCAGCAGGTCGAACTCTCTATAAGCAGTATCGAACAATGTTATGTTAGCCTTTATGCCCGCCCAGTCAAAGCCAAACTTGTTCAGGAGCATCTGTGTGAGTTCCCTGTCAAGTATCATGGAAGGATCAACCATCTTGCGTATCGCATCCGTCGCCTCATTGCGGGCCACACGCTTGGGGAAGAACGTCACAGAAGTTATGGCGGGGCGCCCCTTCCTGCCCTTGTTGGCCTCCGCGCCCTTCGCTGCCGTAAGAGCGTACTCGAAGGAATACGGACTGACCTCGTCGAGTTCCTTCTTTGCAGCCTCGATGGTGTTCTTGACGAAGTCATCCACCCTCTTGTACTTATCCACCAGGCCCCACATCTTGCGCAAGTCATCAATCGTGTACGAAATAGGTTCGGACTGCTTGCTTACGAGCTTGTAGATACGCAAAGAATACTTTCCGTGCAGTTTGACCGCCGTCTCCAGCTCATACTTCCTGAAACCCTTGCTGAAATCGAGCATGGCGCCCCAAATATTGCGGTTCACCTGGATGATCATCTTGCCGGAGACCTTGTCGACATCCACATCGTTCAGAATATGCGTTGCCTTATACTTCTGATCATCTTCATACTCGAGGAACTTTCCCATAAGTGCACGTACGGCAGACTTCGCCTTGACGTAATTCTTGTCATCCTCTCCTGAAAGTATATCCTTGACCGGTATGGTGATCTCCGCATCTCCCCACTCCCCTATCCTGACTTTGCCGAGGCTCGTACCTCCTTTGAAATCAAGCCCTTTGATTTCCCGCTGCGCGAGCTCGACCAGACGGAGAAGCAGGCGCTCGGAATAGATTCCGAAATCATGACGGACGGTGGTGAAAATATAAGATTCAACGACCTCCTTGGTCAGCGGTTCCTGAGTCGCCGATGCTTGTGCGGTTTTGGCCTGTTCCATATTGACGAGAAAGATAATCCTACGGAAAATATTTTATAGGAGCAAATATATGAAAAACTCGCAAAACTCAATACTTTTTAGGAAATATCAAATAATAAAATGTATATAATCGCTATGTGCGGTATTCTATAACTCGCAAAATAAGAAAGAACGGGTCAGACATAGATATGCGAGAAGAATAGTACACACTCCACATACGCGAGTATTCCAAAACTCGTTAAATACATGAAATTATTCCAAAACTCGCTAATTTCCTTGGACGCCAGTATTACAAAACTCACGGAATTGTATTGCAGAACTCGTTAATATCATAAGGGATCAGGCATCCAAAAGTATGACACAATGGAAGATATGAACTCACCGGACAAGTGATGTCAAGACATTAATACGTCCTGTGTAGGAGATAATACAAAGGGCGCACAGGCCTTAGTATTCTAAAACTCGTGATAATCGACGAAATATTCCAAAACTCGCAATATTAGCACTGCGACGTTATTCCAGAACTCGCAATCACGTATTGCAGAACTCGTTAAAATGTACGGCCGCGCATAACGCAAACAAGTGGATATCAAGAAATAGCAGGAGTTACGACAAAAGTGCGTTAAGACATTAACAGGTACTGTTATAATTAATACACAAAAAGAAGTTAGAAAAAGGTGAAGGGAAGGTGCGGGAGAAAAACAGAAACATCTGGCGTTCACGTAAGTGAACGGAAAACATAAAGCCAACGCGGCGTTTGAGCGCTGAAAAAACAAATATTGCGCGAAATTTGCGCCGCCCGAAGTATTCCAAAACTCGCAATAATAGATCAAATTATGCCCTCCCCCAGCTAAGCAAAGGATTAATTAACAGCTATAAACCCTTGAAAACCAACAAATTGTGTTTTGGCTAAACTTCTATTGAAACCACCATCTGCAAAGGTATTCTAAAACTCGCATAATTAACAGATATAGATTTCTATATTATTATATTGATATAATTATATGTTTTACCTATATTTGTATTTATAACACATTAATCATGGGAAGTGTAATTTGTTTTGCAAACAACAAAGGTGGCGTAGGTAAAACCACCACAGCGGCCGCTATTGGCCAGGCATGGGCAAAAATGGGTAAAAAAGTCCTGTTCATCGATCTTGACTCCCAAGCCAACCTTACCGGTATACTCAGCCCCCTCCAACCAAACCAGCATGAGTTTACAATCAGGGACGCATTCCTTGACAAGTCGAACTTCCATATTGAGAATGTTTCCGAGAATATCGACATAGTACCTTCCGAACTAGCGCTGTCAAATTTCGACAGGGACACTGCATCTATCATAACCGGCAGGGAATATCTTCTCGCGGACTTGCTCAAACCCATCAAGAAAGATTACGACTTCATTCTGATCGACTGTCCCCCGGCCCTTGGTTTGATAACCTACAATGCTCTCATTGCTTCTGATCATCTTGTTATGGTCACAACTGCTGACGGATTAAGCTACCAAGGCATGGTCATGATAGCCAACCTGTTCTCTGACGTAAAGAGCAGCGAACGCCTGAACAGCAATATCCAGTTGTCCGGAGTCATCCTTACCAGGTATGAAAGAAACAAGCTTCAGGAAATGTATGTCAATAAGATCAAGGATGAACTTGGTGCTGCATTCATAGAGCCGGTTGTGCCAAAAGCAACTGCCATCGCCCAGGCTGGAACCTTCCGCCAGAATATTTACGAATATAGTCCTGACAACAAAGCCACTAAAGCATACTTTGAGATTGCTCAGAAGCTCGCCCTGAGAGTAATGAATGAATAATTATAGAAATATAGAAATATTATAAACTATATTTATTAATTAATTGATAATTAAGCAAATAGATATATTATGGCAAAAGGAATAGATCCATTTGAGAAGTTCAAGGCTGCAACTTTGGGTGAACCGTCACTCAGTGAAGCAATCAAACCTTCACCCGCAAGTGTTCCCTCTACCGATGTGGTCGAGGCTCCTGTTGTGGCAGATAATGTGATACCAGAAGTCGCACCGGTCAAGAAGGTATCAAAAACAGCCAACAAAGAGCAGATGTGTTTCTATATTGATAAGGGCCTTAAGAAACGCCTGGCACGGCTCAAGTACGAGCAGGATCTTGCGTATAATGACGCCCTGGAAGAAGCTATTATCATGCTGCTGGCGAAATACGGTATTCAGTAAATCGCATATTTGGTTTTATATACTAGTTATAGTTTATTAGAATTATATATTTATAGGTTTCTATGTTTAATTTAATATAGAAACCTATAAATATTTTCTGTCTATGTAGGTAGCTATCAATAGGATACACTACTATATTAATATAAACCTATAAAACTATAATGCACGTTTTATAGGCAACTATAAATATTGTTCTTAATCTAACTATAAAGACTAAAAACTATATTACTATATCACTATATTACTAGAATCCAATATAGATAATAACCTATAAAACAATAAATATAGAATCTTTTTCTACTTCTGTATTTTCTATAAATATTGAACACTAGAAATATAGAATCCTATATAACTATCTAATTTTAGCATGCCAGGTTATCAGCAGGCAAGTTGAACTTCTCGGCGATTCCCTTGATGTTGCCCTTCAGTGTTTTTCTGATCACCCAGATTCTCTTTGCTACTGCATTAGGTGTGCAACCCTCCAACTCAGCTATAGTTGAATTGCTCTCACCCTCTTCCAGAAGATGTACGTAATGCTGGTTCTTTTCGCTGAGAGTTGATACAGCGTTCCTGAGGCAAGCCTCAAAGTCCTTTCTGTTGATTTCCTTTTCTGCATCATTCTCGCTCAGCAGAGACCTCATATTGTCATTGAAACCCTTCTTTGAATCACAGCACTCGTCAACTGAGTGGTTACAACACACCTCTTCATTATAAGTGAACATCTCTCCAGAGATGGGGAGTCTTTTAATCTTGTACTGCGCTGCAGTCTTGACGCAGTTTGTGACACGTGAATTCTACTCTGAAGTGCAACGCTTGAAGGTCAACAAAGAATATGAGAGTATATCTTTGCTTTCATGACAAGAATTGTAATAGAAGATGGGATACAAGCATTTGACAAGAGAACAACGTTATACGATAGAAGCGTTGCTTCAAACGCCGATGAGTTTGCGCGAAATTGGCGAGGCCATCGGTGTCAGCTCTGGGACTGTGAGCCGCGAGCGCAGTGGTCTTGAGATGACCTACAGGCTGCGCGACAACAACTCTGCGGGCCTCTGCTTCAAGATTCCTTCGACCAGTCAGTACCTTATTGTGAATACATCATTCTCAAAACTGATGTCAACCGACTGGCTCGTGAACCTGGAGGCGGATGTGAAGGAGTTCATGGCGATTTCAGAACGCCTTGGCCGTATGAAGGTATCCTGGTGCAGAATTGATTGACGGAGTATGGCAGACATAAGATACATTGATTCTCCAATGATTTTTCATTACATTTGTATAGATAAGAGTTCCCTGTTCTTTCTGAAATCATAGTGACAAATAGAGGTAATATTATTAAAGGTACCCGGACGATTGAATAAAACTTTTTAAGATATGATGAACGATTTTGAAAAATACGCCGCCCTTGACCGTGGCATAAGTACAATGACTCTGGACCGCTATCAGCGGGCCACGAATGCCTACATCAATCCTTCGATCATCGAGGAACGCAGGCTGAACGCCACATCCATCGATGTCTTTTCCCGTCTTCTTATGGACCGTGTGGTCTTTCTTGGCGTTCCCATCAATGATGATGTTGCCAATATCATCCAGGCGCAGCTCCTTTACCTGGCGTCCACGGATGACAAGGCCGACATCAGCCTTTATCTGAACACTCCGGGAGGGCACGTGAGCAGCGGCCTTGGCATCTATGACACGATGCAGCTGGTGAGCCCCGACGTGGCTACGATATGCACCGGAATGGCAGCTTCAATGGGAAGCATCCTTCTCTGTGCGGGAGCCAAGGGCAAGCGCTCCTGTCTGCCGCATTCGAGGGTTATGATCCATCAGCCGTTGGGGGGAGTGCAGGGCCAGGCTTCTGACATACTCATCGAAGCCAAGGAGATAGAGAAATGCCGCAAGGAACTCTACGATATCCTTTCCGAGCACACAGGCCAGCCGTATGACAAGGTGTTCGCCGATGCAGACCGTAACTTCTGGATGACATCTCAGGAGGCGCTGGAGTATGGAATGATAGATAAGATTCTCTCCGGGAAAGCAAAGTAATGGCAGCACAAACCGATACCTGTACCAGTCGGGAGACGGACGTCAGACAGAAGGTCCGGGAACCGGACATGTTCCTGGTCTATATTGTCAATGATGATGTCACAACTTTCGATTTCGTAGTCTTCGTCCTCGTTGAAGTGTTTGGAAAAACTGAGGATGAAGGGTGGATGATAGCAGGTCAGACACACGTGCAGGGCAGGGGGCTTGTCGGCAGGTACACCAAGGATATAGCCATGACCAAAATCGGCAAGGCGACAAAACTTGCCCGGGCTAACGGTTTCCCGCTGAGGCTGGTTGCTGAACCGGAAGAAAAGAGATAGAGAATGGATATTGAATATTCGAACAGCGCAGGCTCCGCTCTTAAACAGGCGGAGGAACTTGCAGTGGCGGGGAAGTCTGAATATGTCATGCCCGAGCATCTTCTGAAGGCCCTCCTTTCACAGGAGGAGTTCGTGATGATGTATGAAAGGCAGGGCAAGGACATCACCGGATCAGTATTGGAACTGGATGCGTTCATAGATACCAATACATCAAAGACAGACTCCGGGACAACCCCCGAGCCTTCATATCAGATGGAGGCTGTCCTGAACATGGCGGCCAACGTTGCCGGGAATTCAGGGAATGACACCGTTGACGTTCCGCATCTTGTCTATGGCATACTCAATCAGGAGGACTCCTATGCGCATAACTGGCTTGTTTCAAGCCTGGGGATGATGGAGGCTGATGTGCTGAGTGAGGTTTTCAATGTGTATGCAGAGGCGGCCATGGTGCGGGATATGCACATGGATGATGCCTGGAAGACATATTGCCATGAAGTGGAGCCGGACCCGGAGTTCGCGATTGTCGGCCGGGAGGATGAGGTTGACAGGGCCTTGATGATCATGTGCCGCCGGGAGAGGAACAACCCGTTGCTTGTAGGCGACCATGGTGTAGGCAAGACGGCCATAGTCGAGGCCATCGCATCGAGACTGAAATCCGGTGATGTGCCAAAGCGTCTTCAGGGACGTTCCATCTGGCAGTTTGACATTGCGTCGATCCTTGCCGGAGCGCAATACCGCGGGGAGATGGAGGAGCGGATAAAAAGGACGATGGAAGGGCTGTCCGAAAAGGGCGATGTTGTCGTCCTCATAGATAACATACATGAAATCATAGGTGCCGGCAAGAATAATGAAAGCACACTGGATGCTTCCAGCCTCCTTATGCCATATATGCAGAAGGGGGACATCGCTTTCATCGGCACGACGACATTCGAGGATTTCAAGAAGAGCCTTTCCCGCAGTTCGAACATCGAGCGTATGTTCCAGCGGGTCGACGTGGACGAGCCGTCTGAAAAGGATACAATAGAGATCCTGGATGAGAAGAAATACCGTTTCGAGCTGTTCCATGGGGTCAAATATGACCCTGAGGCCATCAGGCATGCAGTCGGCGCCAGTGTACGGTATATCCCTGGCAAGAGGCTTCCTCAGAAGGCCATCGATCTTTTGGACGAGGCCGGCGCGTGGAAGGAAATGCATCCGGACAGGGCTGGTGATATCGACAAGGATGTGCTCAATGAAATTCTGAGCAAGATTTGCCGCGTTGACATTTCCGACAATGACAGTAATGTGATAGCAAACCTCAGGAACACTCTTCTCTCCAAGGTGTTCGGCCAGGACTCTGCGGTCGATTCCGTATGCGAGGCCGTATATACTTCCAAGGCGGGCCTGACGGCACCGGACAAACCTATGGCATCCTTCCTTTTTGTAGGTCCCACCGGGGTAGGAAAGACGCAGCTGGCCAAGGAACTCGCCGCGGCTTTGGGCGTCACACTCCACCGCTTCGATATGAGCGAATACTCCGAGAAGCACACCGTATCGAAATTCATCGGCGCTCCTGCGGGGTATGTCGGCTATGATGAGGGCGGACTGTTGACGGATGCGATAAGGAAGAGTCCCCGCTGCGTGCTTCTTCTCGATGAGATCGAAAAAGCTCATCAGGACATATTCAACCTTCTCCTGCAGGTCATGGATTATGGAACGATGACCGATGCCAAGGGGCAGAAGGCGGACTTCCGCGGGGCCATCATCATTATGACGTCGAATGCGGGTGCGCGTGACGCATCACGCCCCGCGATCGGTTTTGACGGCCGCGCCGATGCCGGTGCGGCAATGAACAAGGAGGTGAAGAATGTCTTTGCTCCCGAGTTCATCAACCGATTGAGTGCAACTGTGGTGTTCGGTGGCATGACCCGTGAAATGGCCGGGAGGATTGTGGCTGCAAAGATCGCTGACATCCAGACCATGCTTGCAGCCCGGGAGGTTACCTTTGAGTTGTCCAGGGAAGCGGAGGACAAGATCCTTGACCTTGGATTCAGCAAGGAATATGGTGCCAGGGAAATAGAACGCACGATATCCAGACACATCAAGCCGTTGCTTGTGAAGGAGATACTGTTCGGCTCTCTCAAGAACGGAGGCAAGGCTTTCATTGATGTGAAGGACGGGGAATTCATAATAGCTTGACGTCTGATGAAAAGGGCGTATCTCCATTTCGACCTCGGCGATGAACCGGAATTCCCGTTCGTCAAGGAAGATATTGCAGGTGAGTTTGTTGCATACGGCGGAAAACTTGAGCCGGAATGGATAATCAAGGCATATTCCCATGGCTTCTTTCCTTATTATGCCTTCAGGCATGAGGGCCTGAGATGGAGCTGCCCTACCGACCGGTTCGTGATCTTCCCTGAAAAGATTCATGTGTCACATTCCATGCGCACCCTTATGAACAGCGGAAGGTATCAGGTCAGTTTTGACAAGGCTTTCGAAGAAGTCATTGCGAACTGTTCGGGACTCAGGATTGACGAGAGCTGGGCCTGGCTGGGCCCGGATATCGTCAAGGCGTACACGGATCTTCACGAGCGGGGAATCGCGCACAGTGTTGAAGTTTGGGAAGGTGACAAGCTTGTCGGAGGGTTGTACGGGCTGTTCCTGCTTGGCGCCTTCTTCGGGGAGAGCATGTTCAGCCTGGCCCCGAGCGCCTCGAAGCTTGCCCTCATCGAACTTGCGCGCCGCGGGCAGAGTAACGGATGGTCCATGATAGATTGCCAGTATGAAACGGACCATCTTTTGACAATGGGAGGGGAGCACATCCCTTATGACGAATATATTTATAAGTTGGGCTGGGCACCTGTGACACAGAAATGAGAAACTTTACACATCTTCATGTACATTCCGAGTATTCCATAGGCGACGGAATGGCATCTTTGGCCGAGCTGTATGAATGTGCCGGGGAATCGGGACAGAATGCCGTGGCTTTGACAGACCATGGTTTCATGTATGGAATACGCAGGTTCCTTGACATGGGCCGGAATTACCCCACGGTGAAGCCGATTGCCGGCTGTGAGATTTATCTCACCGACCATTATGACCATAAAGTCAGTCAGGACCGGCAGGACAATGATACCGATGCTCGACCCGTATTCAGCAAGTGATGGAAGTATGTTGAAAGTTGCACTCTTTGATCTGGATGGAACCCTGGTTGACACTGAAGGGCAATACTCTGTTTTCTGGGGCGGGGTGGGGAGACGGTTCAAGCCGGAAATACCTGATTTCGATCAGCTTATAAAAGGAACTACATTGAAGCAGATCTTCAGCAGGCATTTCCCCTCCAAAGAGGAGCAGGACCAGATCCTGCCATTGCTCGAGGCTTTTGAGAGCCGGATGGAATATGAATTCTTTCCCGGGGTGCGTGAGTTTATCACCGACCTTCACAGGAATGGGGTGAAGTGCGCAATCGTGACATCCTCCGACAGGAAGAAGATGTCGAACGTCTATCGCGCCATACCTGATTTCAATGATCTTTTCGATGCAGTTCTGACCGCGGAGGACTTCAGCGAATCGAAGCCTTCTCCGGATTGTTACCTGCGGGGCGCCGCCCGTTTCGGTGCGGATATTTCGGAATGTGTGGTATTTGAAGATGCCTACAACGGACTTGCCGCAGGGATGGCTTCAGGAATATACACCATCGGGCTTCCAACGGGTCATACCCGCGAAGAGATAGAATCCCGTTGCAACGAGGTTATAGACGGATTCGAAGGGCTTACATATTTCTCCCTTTCCCGAAAATTGTCCGCTTGGCAAAGTGTTCGTATATTTGCCATATGGAAAAGAAGAATGTAGGGAAATTGTTCGATTCGATTGCCGGTACATACGACCGTTTCAACCATCTGTTGTCCCTCAATACAGACAGGCGCTGGCGCAGAAGATCCGTGAAGCGTCTGGCCCGGGCCGGCTCTCTGCTCGATGTGGCCACCGGAACTGCGGATCTTGCAATCGAGATTGTCCACCAGGACAAAGCCGCGGCAGTTACAGGCATGGACATCTCCACGGGCATGATGGAGATAGGGAAGACCAAGGTGTGCAAGGCCGGTATGCAGGACAGGATATCCTTCCTTGAAGGAAGTGCACTGGGCATGCCTTTCGCTGACGATTCCTTCGATGCTGTGACATGCGCATATGGCGTCCGAAATTTTTCCGATCTTGACAGGGGACTGAAGGAGATGTGCCGGGTCCTCACCGACGGGGGACAGTTGATGATACTGGAATTCTCATATCCCTCCAACGCTTTTGTACGTGCTCTCTATGATTTCTTCTTTACCAACATAATGCCTGTCGTCGGCAGGATGCTCAGCAGGAACGCCGGAGCATACACTTATTTCCGTGACAGTGTCAAAGGTTTCATCTGGGGTCAGGAGATGGCGGACAGGATAGCATCCGCCGGTTTCAGAAACGTGACATTCAGGACAATGACATTCGGTATCACTACCGTCTATTACGCAGAAAAATGAAGAAATTCCTCCTTTGGTTCAGGATAGTGCGTCCTCAGACGCTGTTTGCGTCGCTAGTTCCCGTGCTTGTCGGTATCATAGCTGTAAAGAATTCAGGAACAGAGACAGTTGCATCATGGCCGGTCCTCACGGCAATCCTTACCGGTGTGTGCGCCGTAGGCCTTCAAATTCTTTCCAACCTGATAAACGACTGGTATGATTTCGTGCGCGGGACCGACAAGGCAGGCAGGGCGGGGTTCAAGAGGGCTCTTGCGGAAGGTGAGGTCAGCGGGAGGCAGATGCTGATTGCAATCTGCATCGATCTTGCCGTTGTCCTGTCCACCGGGCTTTATCTCGTGTTTGTGGGCAGATGGGCCATTCTTCTTATCGGACTTACGGCATTGCTGTTTGCATGGCTCTATACGGCCACCTCACATTCGCTTTCATATCTCGGAATAGCAGACATTTTCGTGTTCCTGTACTATGGTGTAATAGCGTCTGCCGGAACAGCCTATCTGCTTACGAAGCAGTTCGTGCCTCAAGCATTCTTCGCAGGGGCCGTATGCGGGCTCATATCCATGGGAGTGCTGATGATCAATAATCTCCGCGACATCGAAGATGACAGGACGGTGGGCAAGCGCACGCTTCCTGTCCGTTTCGGCAAGCGGGCCGCCGAGGTTGTCATGCTTGTAGAAGAACTGCTGATGCCTGTGTTCGCGTATCTTGCATTCGGCTTTTCACCCTCGATGTTCATCGTGATACCTGTGCTGGTGCTGTATGCTGCCGTTCTCAGGGCACAAGGCTCTCAGTACAACAAATGCCTCCTCGCTACAGGACTTATGAATGTCCTGTATCTCGTTCTCTGTCTGTTCTGACCGGGCGGTCTTTGTCAGATGTTGAAATATCCTGCCTCCGGGTTTGATATCAGCAGTCCGCAGATGCTTGACTGGGGAATCATCGCTCCGTTCTCGGTGAGCGATATCCCAATGGCTTTGAGGTCGAGGATCTCCGCCAGTTTGAAAATCTCTTTCTGCCCGGGAATCGAAGGATAGCCTATTGCCGGACGGATTCCTCCCCATCCGTATTTCTCCTTGAGGACCCCTGACATCAGTTCGGCGCCGGCTTCGACGATACGGTCGCACAGTGTCTGGAACAGAATGGACTTCTCTCCGGTATCCGTTTTCACCGTGCATGCAAATACTCCGACATACTCTCCCGAGGGGGAGACATAGTCGCATAACGACAGGCATTCCTCCCGCCTCGAACCGTCGCTTCTGAGCAGAGGCTGGCGCGGGGTGGCTATCCTTATGCTGTGCCGGCAGCATGGGCAGTCGGACTCGTTGTGCTTGAATTCAATGCTGTCGGCAAGGCCCTTTGCCGGCAGGAATGTCATTCCGGCCACAACGTGGCAGGACTTACCGGCCGTCATCCGGGCAATGAGCTCCTCCGCTTCCGAGCGTAAACCGGCGGCTTCCGGGCTGTCAGACTTTACGCGCCATGCGTGGTAGAGTCCGTTCCAGTCAATAAGGGATGCGAGTTCTTCGATACTGTATGTCTGCATCACGGCCCCTGTGAAAGGCGGTAATGCCGGTTTGTATGAGGACCAGTCGCAGATGTGCCTCAAATCCAACGGGTCTATCCCGAGTGCGGCCGTTCTTTGCTCAATCTGCCTGCTTTTCTGGTCCTGCTCAGCACGGATGGATTCCTGCTCTTCCCGGTTCTTCTCCAATACTGCCGGTCTCAGTGCCGGATCCATAAGTTGCATGGCTACCACCGGGTTCTGTGCCGCGTCCTTCATGTGGAACACTCCGCCGCTGTACAGAGGAGCAATGCGGACTGCAGTATGCACAGGGCTTGTCGTGGCGCCGCCGACAAACAGAGGCGCATTGACTCCGGCATCTTCAAGGGCGGCGGCCACTTTGCACATCTCCTCGAGGCTCGGGGTTATGAGCCCGCTCAAGCAGATGATATCGGCGTTTCTGTCCACCGCTTCGCGGACTATCTTTTCGGCAGGGACCATGACGCCAAGGTCGATGACCTCGAATCCATTGCAGGCCATCACGACGCTGACGATGTTCTTGCCGATGTCATGGACATCCCCCTTGACTGTGGCCAGGATTATGCGCCCTGCCGAAGCGCCCGACTGTCTTTCCGCATCGTTCTTGATGTACGGGTCGAGTATCTCCACGGCCCTCTTCATGGTGCGCGCCGTGCGGACTACCTGCGGCAGGAACATCTTCCCTTCGCCGAACAGCCGTCCGACCTCGTTCATGCCGGACATCAGCGGTCCGGAGATTATCTGAAGCGCCGTGTTGCCGGCTGACAGGAGTTCCTGGATGTCATTTTCAAGATTTGTGGCACGTCCTTCCACCATGGCTCCGGAAAGTCTTGTGGCCGGGTCTGTGTCGCAGGCAGCAACTCCGGCCGTCACCTTCTTTTCAGGTACGGTCATTGATTCCGCGATGGCGGTCAGATTTCCGGTTGCCTCGGGGGAGGTGTTGAGTATGACGGCGGCAAGCGCATCTCTCAGTTCAGGATCGACATCCTCGTACTTTACGGCAGTGGCCGGGTTCATGATTGCCATGCCCATCCCGGCTTCAACTGCGTAGTGCAGGAATACTGAGTGCATGGCTTCACGCAGCGGATTGTTGCCCCGGAAGGCGAACGACAGGTTGGAGAGTCCTCCGCTCACGCGTGCTCCCGGCAGGTTCTCCCTGATCCAGCGTGTGGCTCTTATGAAGTCGCGGGCATAGTTGGCGTGCTCCTCCATGCCTGTGGCTATGGTAAGCACGTTCGGGTCGAATATGATGTCAGAGGCGGGTATCCCGACATTCTCAGTAAGAAGACGGTAGGCCCGTGAGGCAATCTCTATCCGGCGTTCATAACCGGTTGCTTGGCCCTGTTCGTCAAAGCACATTACTATGACTGCAGCGCCCAGGCGTCTTACGGTGCGTGCCTGTTCTAAGAAAACCTCTTCTCCCTGTTTGAGGGAAATTGAGTTGACAATGCACTTCCCCTGGCAGCACTTGAGACCTTCCTCGATTACATCGAACCGGCTTGAGTCGATCATGAGCGGCACGCGGCAGACGGAGGGGTCGGACGCAATCAGGTTGACAAAGGTGCGCATCTCTTCCATGGCATTGAGCATTCCGTCGTCCATGTTGATGTCGATGACCTGCGCGCCCTTCGAGATCTGGGCGCGTGCAATGTCGAGGGCCTCGTCGTATTGCTTGTTGCAAATGAGCTTGAGGAACTTCCTGGACCCTGCCACATTGCATCTTTCACCTACAGTGATGAATGAGGTCAGGGGGTATGACTGGGCCTCGAGCCCGCTTATGGTGAACTCTTCTTCAGACACACTTGCCTTGTCCGCAATTTGTGTGTCCTTGAAAAGCTTGTGCAGTTCCTTGATATGTGCCGGTGTGGTGCCGCAGCATCCGCCGATGATGCGGCATAAACCTTCCTCGAGCATCGGCTTCATCTGCGCCGCCATGTCTTCCGGGCTCTGCCTGTATTCGCCTGTCTGGTCCGGCAGACCGGCATTGGGGTGGCAGCTGATGAAGGTCTCAGGGTACGCCTTGAGAGCTTCTTTCATCCTCCGCACATAAGGCAGCATCTCGCCGGCGCCCAGTCCGCAGTTCATGCCGACACATAAGGGGCGTGCATGCATCACGGATGCCACGAAGGCTTCCACCGTCTGTCCGCTGAGGGTCCTTCCCGACTTGTCGGATATGGTCATCGAGATAAGAAGGGGAACGTCTCTGTCCAGCATTTCCGTGGTTTTCATATAGGCGGAGATGCCGGCCTTTGCATTAAGGGTGTCGAAGACGGTTTCAAGGAGGATCCCGTCGACGCCGCTGTCGATCAGTGCGGCGATCTGCTCTGCATAAGCCGATTCAAGAGCATCGAAGGACAGGCTCCTGGCTGCAGCGTCGTCCGCGTTGTCGCTCATCGATAGCATGCGGCCGGTGGGGCCCACGTCTCCAAGGACGAAGCGGGGCTTGCCGGGGGTCAGGGAGGTCATCCTGTCCGCTTCTTTCCGTGCTATGCCTGCTGCCTCTCGGTTCAGTTCGGCTACCCGGTCCGCCATCCCGTATTCTTTCTGGCTGATGCGTTGTGCGGAGAAGGTGCAGGTTGTCAATATGTCGGCGCCGGCCTCAAGATATTGCCGGTGGATGTCCGATATGATCTCGGGTTTATGCAGAACGATGGCGTCATTGTTGCCCCCGCAGAGGTCGGAGGGGAGATGACGGGTCTGGATCATGGAACCCATGGCGCCGTCAAGCAGCAGCGGTCTTTGCGACAATGCCTCTCTCAATGACTGGCTCATAGGTTGTTCATTATGGCTTCAATGGAACTTGATGCGTTCATCGTATAGAAGTGAAGGCTGGGCACGCCTGCAGCCTTTAGTTCGCTGCACTGGCGTATGCCCCATTCGACGCCCACCTTCTTCACGTCGTCGTTGCTTGTGCATTTTGCCAGTTTGGCTGCGAGCTCCCTGGGGAATTCAATATGGAACACCTTGGGCAGCAGCGTCAACTGGTTGAGCGTTCCTAGAGGTTTGAGCCCCGGCACCACGGGGACATCGATCCCGGCGGCACGGCAGCGGTCCACATAGTCAAAGTACTTCCCGTTGTCAAAGAACATCTGTGTGACGATATAGCGGGCGCCGAGGTCGACCTTGCGCTTGAGGACTTCCATGTCCTCGTCGGCGCTGACGGCCTCGGCATGCTTCTCGGGATATCCGGCTACGCCGTACGTGAAGCACCGGTCCATCAGCATGTCATGAGTGTCACCGTAAAGTAGTTTCCCTGCATTGAAATCATTGACCTGGGCGCACAGTTCACTGGCATAGCTCAGCCCTCCGTCCTTGGGGATGAAATGATCGTCCAGTTTGGATTTGTCGCCTCTGAGGACCAGGAGGTCGAACATCCCGAGGAATACGAAATCTATGAGTTCATACTCGGTTTCCTGCCGGGTGTTGCCGCTGCATATGAGGTGCGGGACGACAGGAACGCCATAGCGCTGCTTGATTGCGTATGCCACGGCTGCGGTGCCGGGGCGAAGACGTTCTTCCACTCTCTGGATCTTCCCCGGCTCGACTTCCCGGTATGTGAAGTCGGTGCGGTGTGTGGTCACCTCGATGAAGGCTGGGTCAAACTTCATAAGCCTGTCGATGGTTGTATACAACTGGTCCATGTTCTTGCCCCTTAAGGGAGGCAGGACCTCGAAACTGAACAGAGTCTTGTCTGTACGGGAAAGTAATTCAGCTACTGACATAACAAAAAACAGGCTTTCTGGAGTGTTTTCTGTACAAAAATAGGAATTAGATTTGATTGTTCCGGCCAATCGGTGAGGATTTTTGGTTATATTTACATATTGTTTCATTCCGAATACCACCCCGCACGTGAATGCAGGGCGTTTGATTTCAAGACAATGGCAAAGACATACGAAGAGATAAACGAGAAGATCCGTAAGGGCAAGGCTGTGGTTCTGACGGCGGAAGAAGTGTCCGAGATGGCCCGCACAATGTCGCCCAAGGAGATTCTCCACAAGGTTGATGTCGTTACTACTGCGACATTCGGAGCCATGTGCTCCAGCGGAGCCTTCCTCAATTTCGGACATGCGGATCCTCCCATCAGGATGGAGCGCATCGAGCTCAACGGCGTTCCGGTAAGTGGCGGCCTGGCAGCCGTCGACACCTATGTGGGTGCGACGGACTGCAATGTGCAGAATCCCACCTATGGCGGCGCGCACGTCATAGAAGACCTGATTGCCGGCAAGGACGTGATGCTCGAGGCCTGGGGCAAGGGAACGGACTGCTATCCGCGCAAGCATATCAGAACACTAATATCACTGAAGGACATAAACGAAGCCATTCTCTGCAATCCCCGTAATGCTTATCAGAATTACAATGTTGCGGTGAATACTTCAGACAGGCTGCTGCATACATATATGGGAACATTGCTTCCCAACCTGAGAAATGCCTCATACAGTTCGGCCGGCGAACTCTCGCCGCTGCTGAATGACCCTGAATGCCGCACTATCGGCCTTGGCACGCGCATATTCCTGTGCGGTGCGCAGGGATATGTCGTGTGGAATGGAACACAGTTCAATTGTTCCAAGCCGTTGAATGAGCATGGTGTTCCCATGGGTAACGCCCGCACCCTGGCTCTTATGGGAGAGATGCGCGAGATGAACACCGAGTTCATCCGCGGCGCGTATTTCGAAAAATACGGTGTGACCATGTATGTGGGTGTAGGAGTTCCCATTCCTGTTCTCGACGAAGACATGGCGGCGAGGGTGTCCATACGTAACAGCCAGATCGACACTTTCATAGAGGATTATGGTGACGGGTGCAGGCTCATAGGTCAGGTGAATTACGAGCAGCTGCGCAGCGGAGAGTTCGAGTTCATGGGAAAGAAGATCCATACGGCGCCGCTGTCCAGTCTGGCCAAGGCCCGGCAGATCGCCGATATCCTGAAAGGATGGATACAGCGTGGTGAATTCGAACTCACGGCACCTGTAAGGCCGATGCCTGTGGGGACGAGTCTCAAGGGACTTGAGAAAAGATTATAATCTGTCAGATTTGATAAAGCTATGGTAAAGAAAGTCGTCGTTACGTTTTCTGCCGGATCCGCAGGGCGCTCGCTCACATATGAGCTGATCAAGAAATACGACATCATGCTCAGCATCATCAAAGCTGACATCGATGCGGGAAGGAACGGAAAACTGGTTCTTGAACTGGATGCGGATGAGGAGCACATACGCCAGGCCATCGAATACATGGAAGGCTGCGGAGTGGAAGTCAGCCCGCTGGAGAGCAAGATCAAATATGACAACACCCGCTGCATCAGTTGCGGCGCGTGCACTTCATCATGCCTTTCCGGTGCGCTAACCATCCAGGCACCCGACTGGAAGGTTGTCTTCAATCCGGACAAATGCATAGTCTGCAAGCACTGCGTTACCGCGTGCCCTCTGAAACTGTTCTCCACCGACTTTGCGGACTGACAATGGAATACAGGGAGAGGCTATACCGCGGGCAGTTTGATGTGGACGGCCGCAAGGCGTTCTGCGTCAAGTTCCTTGAAACCGATCTATGGATAGGGGTGGACAGGGATTCCTACTCGCCGTTAATGAAGAAAGACGCTGTGAGATGGATAATGGACCTGCGCCGCTCAATGGATGCCTGCATCGAAGCATATCCTCTCTTCAGGACATCCCTGGTCCCGTATGACATCGATCCCTCCGCCCCTGATGCCATGAGGCACATGTCGGCGGTTTCCCATACGACAGGCATCGGACCGATGAGCGCGGTTGCCGGAGCCTTTGCGGAGCATGTCGCAGTAAGGCTGCGAGAGAAATACGGCTGCAGTGAAGTTATCGTGGAAAATGGCGGTGACATATATGCAGACAGCAGATCGGACATGGATATCTCCGTATTTGCCGGAGCATCGCCCTTGTCCGGCAGGGTGGGGCTGCATGTCCCGGCGGCGGACTTTCCCCTCGGCATCTGCACGTCGAGCGGCACGGTGGGGCCGTCATTGAGTTTCGGGCGGGCCGACGCAGTGATGATCATCTGCAAGGACGTACTGCTGGCTGACAGCTATGCAACAGCTTTTGCAAACAGGATCAGGACTGTGGATGACCTTCAGCCTGTGACGGATATGATTGCCGGCCATGACGACATCCTTGCGGCTATAACCATAAAGGATGACAGGATGGCCATGTGCGGACAGTACGAATTAAGACTCTTCAAATAATATGGCGGTCATTCATATCTCTTCTCTTTCCGAACCGGGCGTGGAACTGTTCTCCTCGCTTACGGAGGCGCAGCTTTGTGACAAGCGTCTCGTCGAGAACGAACTGTTCATCGCAGAGAGCGGAAAGGTCATAGGTGTCGCCCTGGATGCCGGGTATGAACCCTACTCCCTCATCACCGAAGAAAGACACCTTGACGGGATTGCGGCCAGGGTCATCGAGCGGGTTGGAGATGTCCCGATATATGCAGGCAGCCATGAGCTGCTCAAGGAACTGACAGGCTTTCCGATGACGCGCTGCGTCCTTTGTGCCATGCGCCGGCCGAAGCTTCCTTCGGTTGAAGAGGTGCTTAAGGATGCACATCGTATCGTGGTGATTGACAGTGTCACAAACACTACCAATATCGGTGCTATTTTCCGTTCCGCAGTTGCACTTGGAGTGGATGCAGTCCTCCTTACCAGGACGACCTGTGATCCTCTGAACAGACGTGCCGTGCGCGTTTCGATGGGAACTGTGTTCCAGGCTCCCTGGACTTGGCTGGACGGTCCGGTCAGCTCTCTGCACGAGTACGGATTCAAGACTGCCGCCATGGCGTTGACGGATCAGAGCATATCTCTCGCCGATCCCGTCCTCAAGACGGTCGACCGCCTGGCTCTGGTGATGGGAACTGAGGGTGACGGCCTGTCGCATGACACGATTTCGGAAGCGGACTATGTTGTCCGCATCCCTATGAAGAACAATGTCGACTCGCTGAACGTTGCGGCTGCGGCTGCAGTGGCTTTCTGGGAATTGCGCAGGTTCTGACAGCGCTTACTCGCCTAAAGTTCTGCTGGCGAAGGTGAAGTATGTATCCGGAAATGGTTCGTCACGCAGGGTGAAGTGCCACCACTCGCATTCATATGGCCTGAAGCCATGGGAAAGCATGGCTTCGCGCAGAATCATGCGGTTGCGGTACTGTTCCTCATTGATGGGCCTGTATGCTCCGCATGCCTGCCCTGGAGTTATGTCCGGATGAGATGCCTCTCCGAAATAGTCGAAGGTGCAGCCCATATCGGCCTCTTTCTGTGTGCGCATGTCGAAGAGAGTGAGGTCGACGGTCGAACCGCGGGTATGGCTGGACTTGGAGGCGATATATTCAAGAGGTATCAGGACAGCCTTGTCAAGTTCGGGGTAGAAGTACTCCTTCATGCGGACATCGTCGACGTCCTTCGCCCATTCCACAAAGAAGTCCACGGCACATTGCGGGCGGTAGGCGTCATATATCTTGAGACGGTAGCCTTTTGCCATGAGTTCATCGCTGACAACCTTGAGGGAATCGCATGCCTGTTTAGTCATAAGTGCGACAGGCTGTTCGTAACCGGGTATGCGTTCACCTATGAAATTGAATGTGGAATAATAGCGTATCTCAAGAATTGCTTCAGGTATGATGTCCGTAATCATAACGAATGCGGAGGCATCCTCTTCGGGCTTCGATTCGGTTGCGGCTGCATTGATGCACGTTGCTTTACCGGGCGCATTGCTCTTGTCGGCAGCCTTCCTGCCACATCCGGTGATGACAAGGATTGCTGAAAGAGAGATGATGAACAGATTCCTTCGCATAATATTCTACAGTTCGTCTTTGGCGTAAATGAAGTTCAACATGGGGGACGGGTAATCGCAGTAGTCGGAAGGCTCAAAGAACCTGGCGAGTTCTTCTTCTGCGTTTTCCACGGAATCTGATGTGTGGACGATGTTCTCCTGGTGACTTACGCAGAAGTCTCCGCGCAACGTGCCGGGCAGGGCTTTCCTGCCGTTTGTGGCGCCCGCCATCTCGCGTACGACCTCTACGGCGTCTATTCCCTCCCAGCATGTCAGGATGACCGGGGCCGCCATCATGGATTCCTCGATGATAGGGTAGAAGGGCTTGCCTGTAAGGTGTGCGTAGTGCTTGCGCAGGATGTCCGGGCCCAGCTGTGCCATCTTCATGGCAACCAGCTTGAGGCCGCGTTCCTCGAGCCGTGTGATGACTTTGCCTATGATGCCGCGCTGAACGGCACACGGCTTAATTATCAGAAGAGTTCTTTCCATAGCTCTCAACAATTGCCTGATATTCTTTTTCCGTCACGGGGATGACGCAACCATGGCGTCCGTCTTCGGGTGAACTGATCTCCACCGGAGTCCAGTCTGAGGAATCGAAGCTGGCTGCTTCGCGGCAGGTGTATCTGCAGCTGTGCTCCATATATCTTTCAGTAAACAGATACCAGCCTGTGCCGTCGTTCTTCCGGAGAGCGACCGGAGCTTCCTCCCATGCGGTGGTGATGGACGGGCCGGGATTGCCATAAGGACCGGTGATGGATTCTGAAGAGGCCACCCTGATAGTCTTTCCTGTTGCGGCGGTCTCGGGCCAGCGCTCGTCCTTGATGAGGGCATAATAGCGGCCGTTCTCCTTGTTCATTATCACGTCAATGGTTGCCATTGCCGCATCCTCGCCGTCAAATTCGAAAAGCCTCTGCGGTTTGCTGAAGTTTTCCCAGTCCGATGTCAGGATATAGAATGTGCGCATTGACTCCCAAAGAGGGTTGCCCTTGCCGACAGCAGGGTCATATGCGTGCCATGTGACCATGTACTGCATGCACGCCTCGTCATAGAATATCTTGGGTGCGCCAAGATAGACGGATTCGTTCTCATACGAGAAGGCGGAGACGTCGAACAGATCCCTGCTGAGATCCTTGCGTTCCCATGTCACGAGGTCGTCGCTTGACCACAGTACAGGCTGGCGGAGTTCTCCCGAAGTGGTGACTCCCATCATATAGAACTTGTCGGCACCCCTTGAGATATTGGGGTGGCCGAGGTAGTCTTCGAGTATGATCTCCCCGTTGTTCATGGCCTGCCACTGCTTGCCGTCACGCGAAAGCGAATAGTAGAGGCGTCCGTAGGTGCTGTTGGTCATGTGGGCGAAAAGATAGCCTGTGAATTCCGGCTCTGATGATGCCTTGGGGCAGCAGGAGGCGCATAAAGCGGCAACTGCTGCGCAGATTACGATAAATGCTTTTTTCATGACTGCAAAGATAAGGAATATAATGTTATCTTTGATTCCGTTATGAAAAGCATACTTATAAAGGACACCACGACGATGGAACGGATCCAGATAGTCAAGGAGGCGCTGGATGGCGAATATGATGAATTCTACGACGATTATGTCGCCGGCAGGAAGGAACTTGCCGAATTGAACAGGGAATACAGCGAGGAATACGCCGGAACCGGCATGGAGGAGGACTGACCATGAGAAAACTGATTCTGTCTTTCGGCATCATACTGATGTCCGTGAACCTTGCGTTCGCCCAGACGGCCGGGTCATACAAGGCCGATTTCGTCGGATGGATAAAGGCCCTCGGCTCAGACGCACTGGCAGGCCGCAAGCCTATGACGGAGTACGAGCCGAAGACCATTGAATACCTTGCAGGGGAGTTCCGCCGGCTGGGCCTCAGGCCCGCATTCGGCGACAGCTATTTCCAGCCTGTGGACATAATCTCCACGACCGTCCGTCCCGAGAAGGGCGTCATCCCCGTCAAGGCGCCGAAAGGACGGATGAATCTGCGTTTCCAGGAGGATGTGATGGTATGGACGGCAAGGGCCACCGACAAACTTAGTCTGAAGAACGCAGAATATGTGTTCTGCGGCTTTGGAATAGACGCACCCGAATACGGATGGAATGACTTCGGGGGAGTGGATGTCAGGGGAAAGATTGTCATTGCAATGGTCAATGACCCCGGATTCTATGAAGGGGACCTTTTCCGCGGCAGGAACATGACGTATTACGGCAGGTGGACTTATAAACTGGAACACGCGCTCGAGATGGGTGCCGCCGGATGCCTCATACTTCATAACGAGGCGGCGGCCGGCTATGGATGGCACGTCTGTGTGAACGGGCATCTCGACAATAATCTGGCATTGTTTGATGCCCGGACGGCGAATGCCGGCGAACTTGGCATCAAGGGGTGGATACACGAAGATGCCTGCCGGCGGCTCTTCGAGATCGCCGGGCTGGATTTCGATGAGGCGGTGGCTTCCGCGCTGAAGCCGGGTTTCAGGGCAATACCCCTGGGTGCCCGCAGCACGGTTGATTTCGACGTGAAATATGAAACGGGCACCAGCTGCAATGTCGGCGCCATCCTTGACGGCACCGACCTTAAGGATGAGTGCGTTGTGTACAGCGCCCATTGGGACCACTTCGGAATAGGAAAGCCTGACGAAACGGGTGATGCGATCTACAATGGCGCCGCCGACAACGGCTCGGGCATGGCGGCCATTCTTATGATAGCAGAGAAGATGAAGGACCTTCCCGCAACCCGCCGTTCCGCGCTGTTCCTGATTCCGACCTGCGAGGAGAGCGGACTGTTCGGCTCATGCTACTACTGCGACCATCCTGCCTTCCCTATGGAGAAGACAGCTGCCTGTATCAACTTCGACTGTGTCGCTCCTGCCGTCCTCAGCGAGGAGGCCCTCATATTGCGGGAGGGGGAGAGCGTGCTGGATCCTTTGCTCATCGCCGCAGCTGCAGCGCAGAACAGGTATATCGTTTTTGACGATGACAATTCAGACGGATGGTTCTTCCGTTCCGACCACTTCAATTTCGTGAGACACGGAGTCCCTGCCGTCGTTATCAAAAAAGGAACCCGGTTCGTGGAACCGGGTAAGGTGGACCGCTATCCTCAGAAGGACTGGTATCACAAGCCTAATGATGAATACAGGGATGACTGGGACCTTGATGGTGCCCTGGCCAATATCAACCTGATGTTCAGCGTCGGGCTTGCCGTTGGAAATCAGTAATGCCTAATCTATGGGCCTGAACTCGTAAGTGAAGCCGTCGAGGGTCACGCTGTATATATATACGCCCTGCTGGTGCCCGCCAAATGATGCTGATACCGGGTCTGCATTCAGGCAGCGTATCCCGTCCAGATCCATATAGGTCCCCATATGGCTGTGGCCGGTGAAAATGGCCTCCACATCATACTGTTTGAACAGAGCCATGTATTTGTCGCGCAGCTCCTTGGGGAATGCGTTGTGGTTGTCGTCCTCAGTATAGTTCTCATATACTACCGGGCAGTGGCAGAACAGGTAGATGTGCCTGCGTCCGGTAGATGTCTGCATCTCCGATGCCTTTTCGAGTTCTGACCTGAGCCATTCGAACTGTTCGGCTTCGACGGGCTGTACGTTGTCATGGATACAGCAGCTGTCGAATCCTATGAATGCGCAGTCGCCCTTTGTGACGCTGAAAGTAGTGTAACCTACCATCCGGTCATACAGTTCCAGGGATGCCGGCTTCTTGTACTTGATATCGTGGTTGCCCGGGGTTATGAACACGGGGATGTCCGAAGATATGTCGGCCATCCTTGCGGAATAGATCTCATGCTGTTCGATATTCTCCCAGTCGTTGCACAGGTCGCCCGTGACGAATACTGCTGCCGGTTTCACCTCGTTGATGATCCTGACTGCCTGCTGAAGACGTGTGGCGGTAACCGTGAAATGTTCCGTATCGTCGCAGAAACCGATCTGCGGATCGGTGATCTGCATGAATGTCAACTGCCCTCCATAATAGCGGTCTCCGGTGCAGTCGGCGATGGCGCGGCGGTACATGTCATTGTATCCGTTCCTTTCCGGAGACACGCCCCGGCCTTCAGGAGTGAGGAGGAATTTACCGTCCTTCTCGGGTTTGAGCGCCATGTCGTTGTACATGACAATCATGTGAACACCCATCTCCTTCCAGCTCGAGAGCATCTCGGCTGCACATTCTTCTCCGAATCTTGTGAGATCTTCGGTGCAGGTCGCCGTCTTCTCGATTTCTGCGGCTGCGGCTATGTATTTGTCCTGAAGGGCCTCCCGGGTCTCCTTAAGTTTGGGGAACAGTATCTCATATCTGGGGTAGACCATGTTTGAAACCCAGTTGCAGATCCAGAATGCGGAGTTCCATGAGAAGTCAACATCACTGGCGTCAGGGTCGTTGTAGCATGCGGGGACACGGGTTGCGCTGCAATAAACGGGAGTGTAGGTCACCATGTTCGCGTCGTCGTTGCCGAACCAGATCACGCCGCCGCGCTCATCGGGCATGAAACCGCGCATCTGGCAGACCACGGTGCATGCGCTCTGCTGGGTGGAGATGGGACGCTCGTGGAAGTAGATGATCCCGTCAACCGTATATTCCTGGGGGCGGGGACGGTAAGGTGAACTCCACGGGCCGCCCGTCATGTCTGTGGTCATGTCGAAAGGTGTTCCCTCGTAATGGTCGCGCATGACATCCATGGCATCCCTGAGGCTGACTTTCCTGTTGGGGCGGATGAACAGCGGCATCTCCTCGCAATCTCCGATGTGCAGGCCGTCCACGGTTGCGACATATTTGCTGAAGTCATCGGAGAACCGGTTGAAGATGCTCCATACCCGGGCCTCGCAGGCTCTCTGCATGTGGAAGTTCGTGGGACTGTATGCGTGGGAGAAGTCGAAGTCCTCGTCCTTGCCGGAGAAGAAGCCCTTCTTCCTTGCATAGCTTGCCACGTCCTTTGCAAAAATCACGTTCTCCTTGTCGGAACGGTCGAACTGGTGGATGCGGCTCTGGTTCGCGTGTGCGCAGATGCAGTCGTCGGGAACTCTTATGGCTACCCAGACGGCACCTTTCTCGTCCGCACCCTTTCCGATCATCTCCATGATCCATACCTCCTTGGTGTCGGCAATGCTGAATGTTTCGCCGGTACTTGCGTATCCGTATTTAGCGACAAGGTCGGTCATCACCTTTATGGCTTCGCGGGCTGTGGCGGCGCGCTCGAGGCCCAGCTCGATCAGTTCGGTGTAGTGGAGCAGACCGTCCGGGTTCTCCTGGCCCGCGCGGCCGCCCCAGGTGGTCTCCACGATCGAGAGCTGTTTCTCGTTGATGAAGCCCATCACGCTGTATGTGTGGGCAACCTGAGGAATCTGGCCAAGATGCCGGTGGTTGTCGTAGTCGTAGACCTGGACCATCTCACCCTTGGCGTGGTCTCCGCCAGGAGTATAGCGGAGCTTGGCGAACATTCCGTATGAGTCCATGTTGTAGGTAAGCATGGTGGAGCCGTCGGAAGATGCTCCCGGGCCGACGAGCAGATTCGTGCAGGCATCGGCGTTACCTCCCTGCATCAGCAGGGCCGCCAATGCAAGTGCACATATGATGGTTTTCTTCATGATCAGTTCATTGCTACCAGTCCGCGGTCGGTGATCTTCAAGGAAGGAATCACAGGCAGACACATGAAAGCGAGGGTCATATAGGGTGATCCAAGAATGCATCCCAGGTCCGCCGCGGCCTTCTGCAGGCGGTTATGACCTTCTGCGGCCTCATCTACGGTTCCGCATGTCATCAGGCCTGCTACAGGCAGGGGAAGTGTCTCGGCGCTATTTCCATCGACGGCAACAAGCCCGCCCTTCATGTCGACCAGGCGGTTGATTGCAGCGACAATGTCGGCATCGTTTGTTCCCACCGCAACGAGGTTGTGGCTGTCGTGTGCCACGGATGATCCTATGGCGCCCTTCTTCAGCCCGAAGCCGCTGATGAATCCTACGGCGGGTTTTGATGCGCTGTATCTGTTGTATACGACTATCTTGAGGATGTCGCGGGCGGGATCCGCGATGATTTTACCGTCTTTGACAAGGGCTTCCGTTTCAAGCTTGCCGGTCACGAGCTCCTTGTCTATGGCCTCGATGACCTGAATGGTGTCTTTCCCGTCGGGCTCCACCTCGATGTCGCTTTCAGAAATCCTGCCGGCCTTGAAGTTGTTCGGGGCCTCCTCTGCGGAGATGATGCATGGCTTGACAGTTTCTGCGGCATCCTTGCCTCGCAGGTATGTGGCCAGAACATTGAAGTCCTGAAGATTGTCCACAACGATGAAGTCGGCGCTGTCGCCTTCACGAAGCAGACCGCAATCAATGCCATAATGCTTGACAGGAGTCACCGTGGCGGCGCACAGCACGTTCCAGAACGGATGCCCGTCTGCAAGAGCACGCTTTACCAGAAGGTTGATGTGTCCGGCCTGCAGGTCTTCGGGATGCTTGTCGTCCGAGCAGAACATTACATTGCCGTCCGCTTCGGCGATGAGGGGATTCAGCGCCGGATAGTTCTTGGCGGCAGAGCCCTCACGGATAAGGATCTTCATGCCTGCAGCAACCTTCTCCCTGGCCTCTTCGATGTTCGTGCATTCGTGGTCGGTGGAAACGCCGGCAGCGACATATTTGCGGAGGTTGTCGCCGCTGAATCCGGGTGCGTGGCCGTCGATGGGCTTTCCAGCCTCGCGCGCGATGCGCAGTTTCTCCATCACTTCAGGGACCTCGATCACCACGCCGTAGGCAAACATCATTTCGGAGAGATAATGTATGTCGGGCCAGCTCATCAGTTCCTTGATCTCTGCGGGGCCGAGTTCCGCTCCTGCGGTTTCCATGTTTGTACAGGGGACGCAGGATGGCGCGCCGAACCAGAAGTGGAAAGGACTGCCGGCTGCGTTGTCTATCATGAACCTGACGCCGTCGAGCCCCAGGACGTTTGCAATTTCGTGAGGGTCGCATACCGCCGCGACGGTGCCATGCTTCACGGCCGTTGCCGCGAAGTTTGCCGGGACGATCATGGAACTCTCGATATGCACATGTGCGTCCACGAACCCCGGCATGATGTAAGGTGCGGACTGGGGGACTTCCGCCGGCCTGATTGATGTGATACGTCCGTCTTCAAAGGTGACGGAACCTCCGGTAATTTTCCGGTCAATGACATCTACAATGTGTCCTGTAATGGTTTTGGAGGTCATTTTCAATGTATTTTGCTGCCTATTAGGGGGTTGTTTTGACTTAACACTCAAAGTTAGTGTTTTTTCATCAAATATTTTTGCACAATTCGCGGATTCGGCTTATTATTGTGGCCGAATTTCACACACACAATATGGCAATAGACAGAAGAAAACGTCACATGATCAGTCTCGAGAAGATGCCCGCAGATGTGCTGGCAGCCTTCAATGAGAAGTATCCCGGAGGAATAATAGAGTGCGAAGATGACATCGAGGCATATCCCAAGCCGAACGGCGAGATGGTGTATGCAGTGACTATCGAACTGCCAGACGACATCTATCTGGTCAAGATTCCTGTTGAAGTGGACAGCATCGAAGATGTCCAGCAATGGCTGGAAAGCGATATCGAATCTGACGCCACAGCGGCCGCAGCCGACAACGAGCCCGAGGACAATACGCTTCCTGACGATAATATCGGTCAGTACAACTCCGATGATTCCTCCGACGAGGAGTAGTGCAGTATTTATCTAAGGTAGAGCACATAAAACAAGTATGTTGTTATATATAACATATTTGTTATATATGTATTTTATTCTTCTTTTGCAGTGCTTTTTGTACGTAGAAGTGCATATTCGGATCTGCCTGCCTTGATGGATATCTATCGCCAGGGCAGGGAAATAATGCTCTCCTGCGGTAATGTGAATCAATGGAAGCCGGGACATCCTGACGAGGGTCTGGTACGTTCCGACATCGACGCCCGCCAGTCATATGCCGTGGTCGAAGGCGATAGGGTAATCGGAGCCTTCGCGTTCATCTACGGCGAGGACCCGACATACGCGGCAATATATGACGGGCAGTGGGTGAATGACGACATGCCATATGCCACCATCCACAGGCTTGCCAGCACCAGGGACTCCCACGGAGTTGCGGAGGCATGTTTCAGGTGGTGCTGGGAACAGATCAGAAATGTAAGGGTTGACACCCATGAGGACAATGTCATAATGAGGCATTGCATACAGAAAGCCGGCTTCAGCTATTGTGGTATAATTTATCTGCCTGATGGCGCGCCCAGGCTTGCATATCAGAAAATTGAAATTGGAGATACCATATGACATCACCGACAGACACCACGTTCACGGCGGTTCTCGATACGGCTGGGAAGTCTGACTTCGAGAAGGCATTCATCTCTTCGTTGAATACCGCCGCCAATACGCCTGCTGATAAGATCTTAAGTTCCATTGGAGAGCATATTCTTATTTTCGGGCTCAAATTGCTTGCGGCCATATTTATATATTTCACAGGGGCATGGCTGATCAGGGTGTTTAAGAAGTCGTTGCGCCGTCTTTTTGAAAAGAAGAAGACCGAGCCGGCAATAGAGACGTTCACGATGAGTCTCGTGACGGCCATACTGTGGATTGCGCTCATCGTCGTCACCGTAGGCACTCTCGGAGTGGAGACCACGTCCCTTGCCGCTCTCCTCGCTGCGGGCGGTGTGACAATAGGCATGGCCCTCAGCGGGACTGTCCAGAATTTTGCCGGCGGTCTGATGATACTCATATTCAAGCCGTTCAAGGTTGGTGATTTCATAGAAGCCCAGGGCTATTCCGGAACAGTATCGGAAGTGAACATCACATCTACGAAGCTTCTTACCCGTGACAACAGGGTCATTACACTGCCAAACGGCCCCTTGCACAGCGGAACGATAGACAACTATTCACAGGAGAAGTTCAGGCGCGTCGACCTTACAATAGGCGTCGAATATGGCTCGGATGTCGACAGGGTCAAGACGATCATCCTCTCCCTGGCAGAGGATGATGACAGGATAATCGGTGTTGATGCCGGAGCTCCTGCGGACCCGTTCGTGGCATTGTCAAGCCTCAGCGCCAGCAGTGTGGACATTGCCGTCAAGCTATGGACCAGGACGCCGGATTATTGGGATGTCTATTACAGTATGACCGAGAAGATATACAAGGCCCTGCCTGCCGACGGAATCCAGTTCCCGTTCCCGCAGCTGTCTGTACATATTAACGATAAATGAAATGGCTCAGAAAAAGAAGATTGAACCTGTCATGATGCCCGGGCTTCCCCGGCCCGACGAGATAAAGGCATGCCTTGACAAGTACGTGATAGGACAGGAACAGGCAAAGAAAGTTCTTTCCGTTGCCGTGTACAATCACTATAAGCGCCTGCTTTTCAATGATGATGTATCCGGCACAGGCGATATTTTGGAGAAGTCGAACATTGTCATGCTCGGAGAAACCGGCTGTGGCAAGACATATATGGTAAAGACCATTGCCCGGTTCCTTGACGTCCCCTGTTATATTCAGGACTGCACCAAGATTACGGAGAGCGGCTACGTCGGCAGCGATGTCGAGGAGTGCCTCGTGGGTCTTCTGCGGGCATGCGACTATGACGTGGAGCGTGCCCAGTGCGGTATCGTCGTGCTCGACGAATGCGACAAGCTCTCGAAGCAGGAAGCCGGTCCGTCCATCACCCGCGATGTGGGTGGGGTCGGCGTGCAGCAGTCCCTCTTGAAGATTGTGGAAGGCGACACGGTAGGAGTACCGCCCATGGGTGGCCGCAAGCATCCTGAACAACCGCTCATATATGTAGATACCACAAACATACTGTTCATTGCCACCGGAGCCTTCGTCGGCCTGAAGGATATCATCGAGAGACGTCTGGGCTATTCCGGACGTATAGGTTATGACGGAACGGATGCCGGCCGTCTTCCTGGCTCGACTCTCAGTTACACAACGCCGCATGACCTCCGTGAATATGGCATGATCCCTGAGTTTGTGGGACGTTTCCCCGTGATCACCAATGTAGAGGCCCTGACCGAAGAAGATCTTGTAAATATCCTCGTCAAGCCCAGGAACAGCCTGGTCAACCAATACAGCAGGATGCTGCAGTTCGACGGTATCAAGCTTGTCTTCCGCAAGGATGCCCTGCGCTGCATAGCCTCGTACGCCACCACTCTCAAGACAGGCGCCCGTGGCCTGAGGTCCATCATGGAGACCGTAATGATGGACACCATGTATGAGGCGCCCAAGCTCGCAGCCGGCTCTACAGTAACCATAACCGAGTCTGTTGTGAAACAGCGTATGACCAAGAAGTACGGCAAATGATGACATTCAAGGACTTCGGACTGTCAGGGGAACTTCAGCAGGCTGTTGCGGAGCTGGGCTTCGAAGCTCCTATGCCCGTACAGGAGGAGGTGATACCCTTCCTTCTCGGAGAAGATGGCGACCTGATATCCCTGGCTCAGACAGGAACAGGCAAGACCGCCGCATTCGGTCTTCCGATTCTCCAGAAGACGGACAGCACGTCACCCCTCACCCAGGCGCTCATACTCAGCCCGACACGTGAGCTTTGCATGCAGATTGCCGGCGACCTGAGGGATTATTCCAAGTATCTTTCGGGCATGCGCATCCTTCCGGTATACGGAGGTGCCAGCATAAGGAATCAGATAGATGACCTTCGCAAGGGCGTGCAGATAATTGTGGCCACCCCGGGCCGTCTGCTCGATCTGATCGAACGCGGAGTCATCGACCTCTCTTCCGTAACCACCCTTGTCATGGATGAGGCGGATGAGATGCTCGACATGGGATTCCTCGACGACATAGACGCCATCCTGTCCAAGGTGCCCGAGGGCCATCGTACTCTGTTGTTCTCGGCGACTATGCCGGAGGAGATAGAGAAGCTCTCCTTGAAGTACAT
Source organism: Candidatus Cryptobacteroides sp. (assembly GCA_045640445.1). Classification (GTDB taxonomy): domain Bacteria; phylum Bacteroidota; class Bacteroidia; order Bacteroidales; family UBA932; genus Cryptobacteroides. The sequence goes on from JAZUFA010000054.1 coordinate 44,712, forward strand.
GCACGACCCTCGCGAGATAGTCATCGGTGGAAAGAACGAGGGTACGTCTTCAGTACGGCACATCTGCTATACTGTCCGCGCCAGCGAGAAATACCGCACGCTCAAGAGAATAGTGGACTACTACCCGCATATATACGGCATCATTTTCTGCCGTACCAAGGCGGAGACCCAGGAGGTGTCGGACAAACTCATACACGACGGATACAACGTCGATGCCCTCCACGGTGACTTGTCGCAGGCTCAGCGCGACAATGTGATGCGCCGCTTCCGCCTGCACAACATCCAGCTTCTGGTAGCGACTGACGTGGCAGCGCGTGGAATCGACGTTGACGACCTTACGCACGTCATAAACTACACACTCCCGGATGAGAATGAAGTTTATACCCACCGCAGCGGCAGAACAGGCCGCGCAGGCAAGACGGGTATTTCCATAAGCATCATCAATCTGAAGGAGAAGGGCCGGATCCGTAACATTGAGAAGACTCTCAAGCAGAATTTCGAAGTGGGCCGTATCCCAACAGGAAAGGAAATCTGCAGCAAACAGATTTTCAACCTGATTGACAGGCTGGAGAACACGGAAGCGAATGACCCTGACCTTGACGGCATCCTGCCGGAAGTCTACAGCAAGCTTGGCTGGCTGGACAAGGAGGAGATCATAAGGCGCCTGGTATCGATGGAATTCCACCGCTTCCTGGCATATTATCAGGATGACGAAGACTTTGATGCCGAACCTGAGAACAAGAACAGCAAGGGCAGGGTGATAGTTTCGAGAACGGACGGCTTCACAAAGCTCTTCATCAATATAGGCCGCATGGACGGCATGGGCCCCAAGGAACTCCTTGGCCTTATGAACGGATGCATGCGCAAAGAGGTGGAAGTCGGCAAGATCGATATCTTCACACGCTATTCACTGTTTGATGTCAAAACCGAGGCCGCCGAGGAGGTCATGGCCCAGTTGAGTACCTTGAAGCTGCGCGGCCGTCCGGTAAGGCTGAACCCCGCTACCGATGAACAGATAGAACGCGGCAGCAGACCCAAGGAGGGCAGGAAACGCGACAGCAGGCCCCGTGACAGGAAAAAAAGAAGTGATGCTTGATGCACCACTTCTTTTTTTACCTTGACTGGTTATAGGTATGCAGGCTGCCCTCGGCCGAGGGCAGGTAGTTTACGCCGTACCAGGTCACCTGCATAGCTGCGAAGGACAGCAGAATTGCTACAAAGACAGCCTTGCAGTTTTTCCTTGGCAGATGTGTACCCACGAGTGTCAGAAGCCAGGTGACCGCCGCCCAGCACTCCTTGGCATCCCATGTCCACCAGTCACCCCAGGCTGTCTGGGCCCAGACTGCTCCGCAAAGCATGCCGATGATAAGCAGGGCGGATGCCGTATGCAGCAGCCTGCCGGAAAGTTCGGCAGCCCCCTGTTTGCCGCACAGAGCGAAGATGCCCGCGATGAGCGAGATGGCAAGCAGAGAGTAGGCGAGCATGTATATGATGAGATGCGGCACGAACCAGAGGCTGCGCAGAGCGGGCATCAGGGTGCCGAAATTGATCTTGGCGAGAGAGATCAGGGTAAAGACGACGGCGAGGCCGAGCATGACGGGAATGACGAGCTTGCTCTTCCAGGTGCCTTTCAAGCCCAGGATGGCTGCAAGGGCCAGGAATGCCATGCCCAGGAACACTATGGGCAGCCATGGGTTGCGTACGACCTTGAGGACGCTGTAACGCCCTTCGTCTCTGTCGTAGTCAGACTGGTATAGCCTGTAGCCCTTGCGGTGCAGGGGATGGTTGACGCTGGTTGTCAGCTCCTTGCCGTCTATCACCAGCGTGCTGGTGAACTGACGCGGGCTCTGTCCGTCCTCATAGTAGTCTATGGTGAAGTCTTTAAGGGTGGTTTCGAACGGCAGGGGAGCGGCGTGCCCGTCCTTTGTGCAAGCGATGCTCACTGGCTGCTCCTTGCCGACGACAAGCATCGCGTCGGTGACGTCTGGGGCACCGAAGAAGCCTCCGAAGAGCATCACCAGCAGTCCAAGATGGCTGAGTATGTAGCTGATTGACAGCTTTTTGCGAATAGCGTCAACGGTGACGAGACCAAGGCTGAACATCAGCAGGAGGACTATTGCCAGAAATCCCCAGGTCCTGAACATATTCAGCTTCCAGGTACCCTCGATGGCGCAGAGCAGGGCGGCGGAAATCAGGATGATGATGGAGAATTCCCTTCCGGCCAAGACAGCGAGCAACCTGCTCTTCGTAAGCCTCATCCCGCACAGGACAACGGCGATGATGAATACCGCCGCCAGAATGATGGAGACAGGGGCTCCCAAGATATGAATGTCGTGTAACATAATATGCTCCCTTCCGTCTACATCATCAGGAAAATCATGACTGCAGTGGGTAGCTTCCCCTGTATGTTGATGAGTACTTTGGCATATCTGCTTTCGCCCTGGCGGATGTTGACGCCGTCGAAATTGTAAAGCACCTTGCCGTATCTGCTTTCGCCCTGGCGGATGTATTTACCGTCCCAGTTGTAGAGTACCTTGCCGTATCTGCTTTCGCCCTGGCGGAAGAATTGTCCGTCGTAATTGTACAAGACAGTTCCGTATCTGCTGCTGCCCTGGCGGATATATTTCCCATCCCAGTTGTACAATACGGTTCCGTACCTGCTGTCACCGGCTCTCAGGCTGGTGCCGTCAAAGTTGAACAGGACACTGCCGTATTTGCTGTCACCCTGGATGACCTTTGTCTGGGCGAATGATGGCAGCCAGGCAAGCATGGATGCCAATATTATGACTATCTTTCGCATGATGCAAATATAGAAAAAGCATCGGTTTCAAATGAGCGATGTTGCAATTATTTGCTAAATTTGTGCTGAGCAGCAAATAATAACCATGGTAAAGAACGATATCTCAGTCCTCGCAAAGGAGGACGTCTTCACCCTGATCGGTAAGGAATGGATGCTGGTTACTGCCGGCAATATGTCAAGTTATAACACTATGACTGCTTCCTGGGGCGGTTTCGGCTATCTTTGGGACAAGCCGGTGGCCTTTGTCTTCATCCGCCCCGAGCGTTACACTCACGACTTCATAGAGAGGGAGGACCGCATGACACTTTCCTTTTATGGCGAGGAGTACAGGAAGGCCCTGCAATTCTGTGGCGTCAAGTCCGGCAGGAACGTCAACAAGGCGCGTGAGACCGGATTGACCCCGGTGCCCACGGAAACGGAATCGGTTACCTTCGCTGAAGCACGCCTCACGCTGGACTGCCGCAAGCTTTTCAAGACAGAAATGACGGCGGAATCCTTCCTTGACCAGCCTGTATTCGACGAGTGGTACAAAGGCCCCAAGGGTGGCGGCTTCCACACAATATACGTCGTTGAGATAGAGAACGTCTATACAAGATAGCCGGTTCCCCGATGAGGGATGGAGAGAGTCATCTTTCACATAGATGTGAATTCGGCCTTCCTGTCCTGGACGGCCGTCCAACTGCTGAACGGCGGCGGAAGCCTTGACATCAGGACCGTCCCTTCAGTAGTCGCCGGTGATCCCAATGACCGGCGCAGCATAGTCACTGCGAAATCCATCCCTGCAAAAAGATTTGGAATCAATACGGCGGAGCCGGTTTCCATGGCTCTGCGCAAATGTCCGGGCCTGGTTGTGGTCAAGGGTGACTGGGAGTGGTACAAGAAGTGCTCCGAAGCATTCATAGCCATCTGCCGCACTTATTCTCCTGTTCTTCAGCAGTTTTCTGTGGATGAGTGCTTCATCGACATGACTGAGAGGCTTGCCGGCGGCGATCCTGTGGCTCTGGCAAACCGGTTGCGGGAAGACATAAAGTCCCGTCTCGGTTTTACCGTGAACGTGGGGGTTGGGCCCAACAAACTCCTTGCAAAGATGGCATCCGACTTCGAGAAGCCCGACAAGGTGCATACTCTGTGGCGCAGCGAAATAGAGTCGAAGATGTGGCCCCTGCCCGTCGGTGACCTCCTGTGGGTGGGCCGGAAGAGTGTGGAGAAACTCAATGCCTATGGCATAGATACCATAGGACAGTTGGCAAAGGCCAATGAGAATGTCCTGATACACCTGTTCGGTCAGAAGGCTGCTGAATCCATGCATGCAAGTGCCAACGGGGATGATGATTCTCCGGTTTGCACCGAGGAGGCCGAGGCGAAGAGCTATAGTGCCGAGCGGACCTTCGCCCATGACATAACCGACCCGAAGGCTCTTGACAGAGAGCTCTTCAACGTTGCCTGCATAGTGGCGCACAGGATAAGGCGGGATCATTTCTGCGGCAGTAATGTGTCCGTATTCGTCAAGAGCAATGAATTTGTCACCCGTTCCAAACAGAGGACCATCAGCATCCCTACGGATGTTACTGCCGTTATACTCAATGAGGCCAGGCGCCTGATTCCCGAGGTCTGGGACGGATCCACTCCGCTCAGGCAGGTGGGTCTCGGCGTGTCCAGGCTTACCCACGATGTCGCCCTGACTCTTTTCGAGGACGAACAGATGGAGTATTATCGTCAATGGGATGCAGATTATGACCGCAGGATGCAGGAGCTGGAGAAGAAGGACCGTCATTACCGTGACGGGCGAAGCAAGGCTCTGACATTCTCGTATCCTGACGGCGAGAAGGCTCTTAAGGCGGCCAAGTCTTCAGTCAGGGAAGGTGAGGGCAGAACCATGGCCCGCAACCCTCTGCCGGATGGCACCGACTGCTTTGAGATAAAGGACGTCGAAGGGAATGTCATAGAACTCCATACGGTTGTTAAGAGGCTTGTCTGATGGCAACACTCCACAAATTGACTATCTTTGCAGTGCCATCGCATACTGTCATGAAATTCCATCCATCTGCCATACTTCGCGCGTCTGCGGCATTCTTCATCCTCATCTTGTCAGCGCTTTCCGCATATGCATCCACGCCTGTCAGGATAAGCGGCAAGGTCATCGATGCCTCCAATGGGGCTGCCATTGATTATGCCGACGTCCTGCTTACCGATCTTAACGACAACATCCTGGCGTCGGCCACCGTCGACAAGGGTGTTTTTGTGATCTCCGATGCACCGGAGGGGGAGGCTCTGCTGACCGTATTCATCATGGGATATGACCCGTATGTCAGTGAGAAGATAAGCATAGGCCGGAAAGATATGGATCTTGGTATCATCAGCCTCAGCCCATCTGCCGACGGCATACAGGAGGTCACTGTGACGGGGGAGAAGAACATGATAGTCTACAAGCTGGACAGGCAGAGAATCAGCGGGAATTCCAGCCTTGCGGCATCGGGCGGGACTGCGGTCGATGTCCTGGCAGGGACTCCGTCCGTCCAGACCGACTCTGAAGGCAATGTGACGCTGCGTGGCAGCAGCAACTATCTGGTTTATGTGGACGGGCATCTTTCTCCGCTCGAGGGTACTGCCGCCCTTCAGCAGATACCTGCGGCGTCCATCGAGGATATCGAGATAATGACCACCCCGTCCGCCCGCTACCGTACCGACGGCGACGCCGGCATTATCAACATCATCACCAGGAAGGACCGGACCGGCGGCTGGAGCGGCATGGTGAACCTTTCTGCCGGCACTCTCGGCACATGGAACGTGGACGGTGACCTCACCTATACCAAAGGCCACAACAGCTGGTATGCGGGCGGCACCTTCCAGGACATCCATAACAGGAGCGACTTCAATCAGGAGAAGACCACGGTTGTGGACGGCGTAAGGACAGTATCCACCGCAGATGGTGAACGCTGGCGCAGATATGGCACATACACAGGCAGGGCCGGCTGGCAGTTCGTGGACGGCAGGAAGCACAATCTCAGCCTTGACTTCCTTGTCGGAAAGACGGTCAACTGGCGTGGCGGCGATATGGCATATACCCAGGACATGGGTGCAGGTGATGCCCTTATGAAGACGGAATTCGACTCGCACGACCGGTATAAATTGGCGAAGACCCTGTATCAATACTCGCTGGCATATATATGGAGGCCTGCTGACGGGCATGAAATCACGGCCACCAGCAGGCTGAGATACGACTCATATTCGATAGAATACACCGAGAGCAACATGTTCGACAAAACCGGTGCCCGTTGGGAGGGTACCCGCGGATATGAGGAGGAACACCATTGGGATGCCGACGGATCCCTTACATGGAAGTGGTCCATCGCAGATGCGTGCAAACTGGAGACAGGCTATCAATACACTACATACAGCGAGCATGGAGGCTATCGTATAAAGTACTGGAACCGTGAGGTGCAGGAATTCGAGTGGCAGGATGACCTCGCTACTCCGTTCTATTATCGCCGGCAGGTGCATTCCCTGTATACCATGGCCACCGGTACTGCCGGCAGGTTCAGCTACGACGCCGGAATACGTGCCGACAGGGTGCTTGATGTGATGGACATAGAGATCGCCGGTGCCAGCCGTGATATCAAACGCTTCGACATCTTTCCGTCCGCCCATGCATCCTATGATGCAGGCACGGCCGGATCCTTCTCGGCCGGGTTCTCATACAGGACCAACCGTCCCGGAATCTGGAACCTTGAACCGTATATCACCTATGAGGACTACTTCACGAAGAAGATAGGCAACCCTGACATCAATCCGGAGTATATTTCATCCGCTGAAATCGGCTGGCGCAAAACATTCAGCCCCAAGGCAGCGCTCAGCATAACGGCATACTTCCATGACCGCAGGGACATAGCCGACTGGGTGCGCCGTCCGTATGAGCCGGGAGTGACCTTGGACGAAATCGTCAATGCCGGCAATCAGACCGAGACCGGGCTGGAAATGCTCGGGTCATTTAAGCCCGCCTCATGGTGGTCCACCAATTTGGGAGCTTCGGGATTCTACTATGATTTCAAAGCCACCAGCCCCGTATGCCAGGATAGAAGCGGATTGTTCTGGAAGGCCGACTGGATGAATTCCTTCTCCATCGGGAAAGACGCCCATGTTCAGTTTGATGCGCATGCCGTGGGCCCCAGAATCATATCGCAGGGCAGGGAGGACGGGTTCTTCTACTGCGATCTTGCAGGGAGGAAGAGTTTCCTCAAAGGCAGGCTGACCTTCTCAGCCGTTGCACATGACGTTCTGCATACCGCAAAATATTATAACATCAGGGAGACCGAAGGGCTGAAATCAGTCACCTCGGTACGGCCGAAGTATCCCAACTTCATCTTCTCCCTGAGTTACAGGTTCAACGCCTCCAACAAGAAAGCGGCAAATGTCAGCAGCGATTCGCTGTTCGAGGGCAAGGAATTCTAAGGATCAGTTCCCGTCAAAGCGGAAGAAACGGCAGTCGAGAGTCTTCCCGGCCTCAAGCACCATATATCCTGTCTCGGAGTCGGGGTAGTGCTCTTCCAGCGCATCTACAACGATGTATTCCACTCCATTGAAATATGATATGTCCCTGCTGTGGCTATGGCCGCTGAGATATAGCTCGACTCCGTTGCGCTCGAAGAGGGACGTAAGCTCCCAGGTCTCCTCGATGGGGAAGTTGCTGGTGTGTCCCTGCGAGCCGTCTTTCTTGAACATGTGCGTATGGGTGTACACGATGACGTGGCGGTATTCCTTGCCTTTCAGGATTTCGAATATATCCTTCAGCCAGGCCGTCTGCCTGGTTCCGAGGTATCCGCTGGCGGTATCCAGGCATATGTAGACGTCGGTTCCTTCGGGCGTACGGACCTGGATTGTATAATTGGCATCGCCCCACTCATCAGCCCAGGATTCCCAGAGTTTGAAATAGATGTCATGGTTGCCCAGGGCGGGGAATACCACGCCGGCCTTGGGGCCTGCCATCTCGCGCACTCGTTCAGAGGCCATATGCATGCTTTTCTTTCCATCCACCAGATCGCCGAGCAGGAGCGCCATAGGAGCGTTGTCATCTGCAGCAAAGGCCTCAAGGAAGGTGTCTGTGTGGCTGGTAGATGCATTTGAGTCGATATGCATGTCGGTGCCGACATACACTTTGTAGTCGGAGGTGGGGGAACTGACGATCCTTGGGGACAGACCCTGGACCATCGAGCCTTCTCTGCTGCCTGAGAAACGCTCGTTCGCGTCAGGACTCTGACCATCGATCATGCCTGCCATGTCAAGGGCCGGATCTTCGCTGCATGCGCAGAGACATGCAAGTATCATGAGAAGGGAAATGCGGTTTGTTTTCATGGGCTAGAGTTTGAATGTGACGCCGGCACGTGCGCTTATCGAATAGAACTCGGCATTGAGATGGAACATTCCTGTGGGCTTGCATACGGCCTCGAGGCGCAGCGACAGGCGGTCTGTCAGATTGTACCAGCCTCCGAGCGATATGACAGGCTGCCACATTCTCTCTATTTGGAAGATGTCAACATTCGACAGGGATGCCCATGCGTTCCAGGGTGAGTCGGTCTTGCGGAGGATGCCCTTGATGCTATAGATCAGATTGAAGGGCTCGCAGAGCGCGGCATCAAGCGTGTGGATGTCGCGGCTGAAACTGTCCATCACGCGGCCGAACATGCCCGCCTCCACATCCAGATGCTGGCAGGCCCAGCCAAGTGAGAGCCCGAAGCATGCATCGTACATGCTGCTGCGAGCAACGTCCTTGAATGCTATGCGGTTCTTGAGATATAGCGCGCTTCTCCCGACATGGAAGAGTGAGCGTGTCTGGACCGCGGCGGTGTGCACGCCCGCCGTCGTCAACTGCAGGGCCGGCTGACAGTCGAATGAAGCGCCAAGCGGGATGTCCGCGATGAGGTCGATTCCCGCGCTGCTGCCATACGTGGTGTTATAGCCGTAGTCCCCAAGTGCAGAAAGACCGATGCCGCGCTTCTGTGCTGCTGACGGTACAGTAAGCATCACGAGAAAAAGGGATATCAGGAAACGCGTATGCTTCATCTTACAGGAACAGTTTGAGGGTTCTTGCCAACTGGTCGGGGCAGCTTGTGGGTTTGGATCCGCACCTGGTGCCTTCGAGCCTTTCTATGACGTCCTGGACAGTATGCCCTGCAATCATCTTGCAGAGGCCCTGGGTGTTGCCGGAGCAGCCGCCGGCAAATGCGGCTTCAAGTATGACGCCGTCCTTTACGGCGACTGCCACCTGCTGGGAGCAGACCTCCCTGCAGGTATTGGCATATATGATCCTGATGCCATCAGGAGTGGTTTCGTCCTTGATCTTTGTTACTTCGTACATGGCTGATATATAAACTTTTGAATGATGATACCGGATGCCTGCCCGGGCAGTACTTAGAAGACGACTTCCTCTTCCGGTTTGGTGAATGAACAGAATCTGGCGGTCGCATCCTTGAACCAGTAGACGGCCGTATTGCCGTCATTCTCGTCATACATCGACCTCAGTTCGGGATATGAGTCCAGCATAGCCTTCCTGGCCTCTATGCGTTCGTCCTCCACGAGAACGCCGCTGAGGCGCAGCCATTCGCCGTCCTTGCAGCAGCAGAGTTCCACCTTTGGGTTTTTCTTTATCTGCTTGGCGACATCCTTCCTGTGACCGGTCTGGATGTAGAGCTTTCCGTCGAAGATGTTGATTGTTCCGAACGGTCTGACCTTGGGCTGGCTGCCATCGGTTGTTGCGAGGAAATAAGTCCCGCATGCCTTGATGAATTCGTAAGTCCTTTGCATATTGAATGTTCTGATTTTCTTTCTTGAAGGGACAAAGTGACCTTTCCTTACGCCTTCGTATATCAGCCATCCGGCCAATGCCGTGCTGAGCACGAAGGTGATGATGGACGCTTCACCTCCGAAGCCGCCGCCTGTGAGGATGTACGGACCGTTCAGGGTTGCCGTTATCATGCTCGATCCCATGTCACCTCCAGACACGGCCATTCCGAATATGTTCCCCTGCGCGAAGTTCCATCCCCAGTGCACTCCGATCGGCATCCAGAGATTACCGGAATAGAAGAATGAGGCGCCTTCCACGGCCATGAATGCTATGGCCAGACATGGCCAGACGCCGGAGTTGTCGTTCCCATAGTGCAGGAAGCCGAAGATCAGGCTGGCTGTTATCAGGGCGGGGACTGTTCCCCAGCGCGCTTCGATCATGCGCTGCATTACTCCCCGGCAACACAGTTCCTCTCCCACGGCCACAACCGCAAAGAAGGCGAAACTCAGCCATAATCCTTTCCAGTCGAACTGTATTGACTCTATGCGGTATACGCCGCATATCCACATTATCAGCGCCACAGCAGCAAATACCGCAGTTCCCATTCCGAAACCTCTGCCAATGTCGGGCAGGAACCTGGACATCTTCAGCTCGGTGACCTTCCTGTCCTCGAACCGGCCGGAAAGCCAACGGTGGACAAGAAGGAGCAAGGCGCATGCGGAGAACAGCAGCAGGGGCGTGAGAATTGCATCGTCCGGCACCAGATTCTCAGTTGGACCATAGGCTAGACCATAGAGGATGAAGGCTCCTATGGAAGCGGTTACAAAAAGTGTAATCCACTTCCAGAGCGCTGTTTTATGAAGATATGCGTTGCCTGTATTTCTCATTGTCCTTACAAAAATAATATAATTCCTCAATATGACAGCGAACGGCCGGTTAACTTTGATATTTGTTACTATCTTATTGTAAATCAAAGAAATAGGCAGGACTTTATTCTCGGCGCTATTCTTCTGAAAATATTGTTACACAATTTGCATTATGTTAAGTTGTAGTTGTGGGGCCCTATTGCATGGGAGAGATTTGGCGATTTTTTTCAAATTTTGGCTATATTTGCGTGAAGCATACACATTCAATATGGCGAATAAAGGTAATTACGTTTATGAGTATCCGCATCCGGCAGTGACTGCGGACTGTGTTATTTTTGGATATGATGGTAAAGATATACAGGTCCTTCTTGTCAGAAGGGGCAAAGAGAAGGAGGCCAGTGCCACGGCCTGTGTAGGCATGTGGGCACTCCCCGGAGGGTTCATGGACATAGAGAAGGACAAGTCCATCGCACACACGGCTGCAAGGGAGCTGCGTGAAGAAACGGGTCTCAAGCTGCATGCGGCAGACCTCAAGGAGGTCGGATCCTTCAGCGAAATGGACAGGGACCCCCGTGAAAGAGTCATTACCATCGCTCATTATGCGCTTGTAAAGATTGCTGAAGTCAAGGGGGATACCGATGCCGAACTGGCGGAATGGACCCCGCTTAAACGAATACCTCCTCTCGCTTTCGACCATGACGCCATTCTTCGTAAGGCATTCTCACGGCTTAAGGAGAAAATCCATTTCGAACCTGTAGGCTTTGACCTGATGCCCGAGGTGTTCACATTGCCGCAACTTCAGAATCTTTATGAATCCATACTCGAAGTCAAGTTCGACCGCAGGAACTTCGCAAACAAGATGAAGCACCTGGGCATTCTGATTGAAGTTGATGATGGGTCACTCCGCCACGGAACCAGGACTCCCATCAAATACAAGTTTGACAAGGAGAACTATGAGAGGCTGAAGAGCAAAGGGTTCCAGCTGGAGTTCTGAGTCTCCCCTATTGCTTTCTGTTGCGAAGGTCCTTCTCATGAAGCAGGCCTTTCCAGAAGAAATGGTCCTTCAAGAAGAGACCGTTGTCATATGTGAAGATGTAGTTGGAACTCTTCCTCCTCGTTCCTGCCGAGGCGATGATTTCCGGTGTTCCGTCACAGTCGACATCAAAGGCTGACAGTTGCAAGTAATCCTTGACAGTCCTGTCGAATTCAGTGATGTCAAGCGCAATGCTGTCGCGGTTCCCGATCATCACGTCCATGATGCTGTAAGATTCTGTCACGGCATTTACGCGGATGTTGTCTATTGTGGTCGCGCCCCAGCCAAGATTGCCGAAATACAAGTCTTCCATAACACCGTCGTTGTCAAGGTCAGTCTTCAGCGCATGGCATCCTGCTATGTCGTTTTTGTGACATATGATATAATCCGTTGTCTTGAAAAGGGGCTTATGTTTGCGGTCATCGGCACTGGTGTCGTCGAAGGAATACCTGAGGTTGTGATATTCCTTGGACGCAAACAACAGCATGTCGATGCCGTCCTCTTCCGTGAATTCCAGATGGCCGTCAGCATATCTGGCAATGAAGGCGCCGCCCTGTGAGCCGAAAAGACAGACGATCCGTCCGTCTTCTGTCTGGAAGAATTCGGAATTGCAGGGGATCGATCCTGCATATGACGGCCAGCCGGTCTCTTCTCCGACAGAAAAGATGTTCAGCGTCATGATGTCACCGCTATGGAAAAGTATCTCCTTGCATCCGTCACCGTCCAGGTCCGTTACCACCAATGTTGCCATTGTGACGCCCTCTGTGCCTGACAGGCTGGCAAGATTGTATGCCCGGCAGTTGATTCTATATTGGGGGATCAGGAAACCGCATGAATCCTTATCCAGTCCCAGTACTGCCTCTTTATGATCGGCATTGATTTCGACCACAACCGGAACGGTCATGTCATCCTCCATTGCATCAGCGTTCGCCTCTACTATCAGGCCATTGCCTTGGTAATCAAAGAAGGAATTACGGTTTTCGGGTGCACCGATTTGGCCTTGTGTGCATTCGTTGTTGCCGGACATGCAGGAAGACAGGGCGACCAGGGCAGTAAGAGAAAAGAGAAGTTTCGTTATATTCATGACTATGATAAGAATTCGAAGGAAAGTTGAGGCGGCAATATCCGTATGAAGAGTGATCCTGCATATACTTAGGAAAGGTGCCTCTTGTCCTGACCAAGTACTATACGTATCGCTTTTTTTAACTCGAGCATCGTACTTCTCAGGAACCGGATCTTGTCACCGTCGAAGCGCACCTTGCATGAGCCGTTTTCAGATATCTCCAGCACCTCGCCGTCTCCGAAGACCTTGTGGCTCACCAATGAACCGACTGTCATTCTGTCCGGCGTCCCTGCCGGTTCGTCCGGTCTGGACATCTCCCCGAGATCCTCGTTTCTGACCTGCTCCTGCAGGCGCTGCCAGAGGGCCTCGTCCATCTCCCCTTCCGTAACAAAGAGCTCCCGTTTTATCTCGGCAAGGAAGCGGGAGGGCAGTTTCTCCTGCTGGGCCTGGACGTTGTAACCTTCCGATTCTGTCATGAAGAGGCACTTCTCAGCGCGGGTCGTAGCCACGTACATGAGCCTGCGCTCTTCCTCGAGCGCGCTTTTCTTGCGTTCACGTATGCTGCGGGCATTAGGAAAGATGCCGTCGCTGAGACCGATGATGAAGACATAAGGGAATTCGAGACCCTTGCTCTGGTGGACCGTCATGAGCTTGACCTTGTTGGTCTCCTTGCGGTAGTCTGCGTTGGTGTAGAGCGCGATGTCCTGAAGGTAGTCGTACAGCGGAAGGCTCTCCCATTCGATGTGCTCCTGCTCGTAAAGGCGGATGGAGTTTACCAGCTCGGTGATATTCTCGAGCCTCTGCTCGTCGTTGTCGTCGCGGTATTCCTTCTTGAGGCCGGTCTTTTCCAGGATATGCTCCAGCATGGTGCATATGCCTGAGGAGTATATGTTCGAGCGGCACTCCTCGATGAGACCTACGAAGGAGCGAAGGGCCTCACGGTCCAGTTTGGGGTCATCAAGATGGTTTTTCAGGGCCTGGTAGAGAGACGTCCCCTCCTGCGAGGCGTAGGCGGAAATAAGTTCAAGCGTGACCTTGCCGACCTTGCGGGAAGGTGTGTTCACCACCCTTTCGAAGGCAAGGTCGTCGTCGGTGGCGACAAGCCTGAGATAGCTGATGCAGTCCTTGACTTCCAGCCTCTCGAAGAACCGCACGCCGCCCCACATTACATAGGGGATACCGGCCCTTATGAAGGTCTGTTCGATGGTGCGCGACAGATGTGCAGCGCGGAAGAGCACCGCAAAATCGGAGTATGAACATCCATGCCCCTGTACTCTCTTCACTATTTCGGTGCATACCCAGGCCGACTCCAGCGCTTCTGTAGCGGCATGGAAATGGATTATGGTATCCCCTGCCCCCTTGCGGGTGAACATGGTCTTCTCTATGCGGTTGCGATTGTTGACTATTATGGAGTTTGCGACTCCCAGGATTCCCGGGGTGGAACGGTAGTTCTCGTCAAGAACTATGTCCTTGTCGGCCTTGAAGGCGACGAACATGTCGGGCTTTGCACCTCTCCACTCGTATATGGACTGGTCGGGATCCCCAACGATGAAGAGGTTTCCGTTCTGCTTCGAGAGGGTCTCGACTATATCCCAGTCCGTTGTGTTGCAGTCCTGGGCCTCATCCACCATCACGTAGTTCATTCTTTCCTGCCACTTTTCCCGTACATCCTGGAATTCGTGGAGAATATATGCCGTGAAGAACACCAGGTCGTCGAAGTCGAGGGCCATCTTGTCCTTCTGCTTGTAGAGCAGCTGGACGCTCTGCGATAGCTCTGTCCTTCCCGTCACAGGGGACGCCGGAACCAGGTACTGCCGTATGTATCCGTTCTTGACCTTCAGACCGGCGAGGGCTTCAAGCAAGTCGCGCACGGTCTTCACGCTGCGCTCCGTGTTGTTCTCCGTGAGGACCTGGCGGGCGAGGGTCTTGCAGTCCTCCTCGTCGAG
>JAZUFA010000055.1:0-7986 GCA_045640445.1 Candidatus Cryptobacteroides sp.
AATGAGGCGCTTCACGGCGTCGTCCGTCCCGGCCGCTTCACGGTATATCCTCAGGCAATCGCCCTTGGTGCAATGTGGGACCCTGCTCTTGTGGAGGAAATCTCCGGTACCATCTCAGACGAGGCCCGTGCAAAGTGGAATGCCCTTGACCAGGGCAGGAACCAGACCCTTGCCTTCGCCGACGTCCTCACATTCTGGTCTCCTACCGTGAACATGGCAAGGGATCCCCGCTGGGGCCGTACTGCCGAGACATACGGAGAGGATCCGTTCCTGAGCGGACAGACCGGAGCTGCGTTCGTGCGCGGCTTGCAGGGATATGACAAGCGCTATATCAAGGTCGTATCGACTCCCAAGCATTTTGCCGGCAACAACGAGGAGCACAACCGCTTCGAGTGCAATGCTATTATGCCCATGAAGATGATACGCGAGTACTTCCTGCCCGCATTCGAGACCTGCGTGACCGAGGGCCACGCACAGTCCGTCATGGCGGCATACAATGCCATCAACGGCATGCCCTGCTCATGCAACCACTGGCTGCTCACAGAGGTGCTGCGTGACGAATGGGGATTCGACGGCTACGTGGTCTCAGACTGCGGCGGCATCGGCACCATCTACTATGACCACAAGTACACCGACGACAAGCTTGAGGCTGCAACCCTCGCACTCAAGGCCGGCCTCGACCTCGAGTGCGGCGACAACTTCTACATCGAGCCCCTCACAGAGGCTTATGAGAAGGGCATGGTCACCGACGAGGACATCGACAGGGCAGTCCGCCGCATACTCACCGCGAGGATGCGCCTTGGCATGTTCGACAACCCCGAGCACAATCCCTACACCAAGATTCCCGAGTCCGTTATCGGCTGTCAGAAGCATCAGGACCTTGCTCTCAAGTCTGCACGCGAGTCCATCGTCCTCCTCAAGAACGACGGCATCCTGCCTCTTAACCGCAACTACCTGAAGAAGGTCGCAGTGGTCGGCATCAACGCCGACAAGTGCGAGCTCGGCGACTACTCCGGCATGCCTACCATCATGCCTGTAAGCATACTGGATGGCGTCAAGGAAATGTGTGGCAAAGATGTCGAAGTCGTGACCGCTCCCTGGAAGACTGCCGGCAACGGCATGCAGCTCATGGACGAGTCCTGCTTCGCCGACGGCATCACCGCCGAATACTACGACGATACCTACTGGACTCACAAGACCACCGAGCGCAAGGAGAATCTCCTTTATTTCGAGCCCACCAACCAGGCACCCGACCCGCTCGTGCACGTACATCAGATGTCCGCCCGCTGGACGGGCGACATCGTTGCTGACGTGGACGGAAAATATGAATTCGAACTCGTCCAGTTCGGTGGCATATGCAGGATATTCATTGACGGCAAGCCCGTCCTCGGCAAGTTTGACGATGAGGATGATCCCCATGTTTGCAGCCTGAACTTCAAGAAGGGCAGCAAGCACCATCTTGTCATGGAGTTCAGCAACGAGCGTGACTACTGCAACCTCAAGCTCAACTGGAAGAAGCCCGGTGCACAGGCATCCGAGGTATACGCCCAGGCAATCGACCTTGCAAAGGAAAGTGACGTTGTAATTGCTGCCATGGGTTATAACAAGACCATAGAGCGTGAAGGTCTCGACCGTCCCGATCTCAATCTTCCTGCAGACCAGATAGAGTTCCTGAAGGCCCTTAAGGAAGTCAATCCCAATGTCGTACTCGTCCTTGTGGCAGGCAACTCGCTCTCACTTAATTGGGAGGATGAGAACCTTCCCGCAATCGTCGAGTCATGGTATGGCGGCGAGTATGGCGGACAGGCGGTGGCTGACGTGCTCTTCGGCAACGTCAACCCTTCCGGCAAGCTTCCTCTCACATTCTACAAGGGTGTGGAGCAGCTCCCTGCATTCGACGACTATCAGGTTACCAACGGCCGTACATACAAGTATCTCGAGGAGGAGCCTCTGTACGAGTTCGGCTATGGCCTCAGCTATACCACTTTCGAGTACTCCGGACTCAAGGTTTCCCGCCACGGAAAGGGCTGGAACGTGAAGTTCGCCGTTGCAAATACCGGCGAGATGGCCGGCGACGAGGTCGCCCAGGTTTATGTACGCATACCCGACTATGAAGGCAAGAGCCCCATCAAGGAGCTCAAGGGCTTCAGCCGCGTATCTCTCAATCCTGGCGAGAAGAAGAATGTGACCGTATTCATACCCGACAGCAAACTGCGTTACTGGAGCGACAGCGAGAATGTCTTCAAGTACAGCAACCTGAAGCCGGAGGTTATGGTCGGTTCAAGTTCTGCTGATATCAGACTCAAATAATGATAAGGATTTACAGGTATAACGTTGGGGATGAGTCATATCTTGCCATTGACGGCAGGGATGTGACCATCCCGCGTTTCCGTGACCGCAGGACAGTCCATGCCCTCTGCATGATGAACGCTCTTGACGGAGTTGTGATTCTCGACAAGGGCAACGAGGCTGATTTCAGTATGGAGTGTTACGGAAAGGACGGGAACCCCGCAGACGCCACGCCGTCATGTGCGTGCACTGCAGTGGCGTTTGCCGATCTTCTCGGCGTAAAGCCTTTCCATTCTAAGGAATATACACTTCAGACTTCAGACGGAGTCATCCATCATGCCGGCATAAACTCCCATCTTGGAGAACTCAAGATTGTGGAGTTCGATGATGCCGGGCCATTGGACGTCATCTGCGACGGAGAGTTCGACTAGAGTTTGTCGTAAAGTCTGTCGAAGACCTGCCTCAGTGCGGTCTCGTCGGCTATGAGTTTATGAAGATCCTGGAGACGCCCGGCATTGGGTGACTCCGGGATCCATAGTTTAAGGTAGCCTCCCTCGGCGTATTTGTCCTTTATGTGCCCGCTGGTACGTATCCAGTGCTCTTCCCTGGAGTATTCGGGGAAGTTGCTCACGCTGTACTGTATTGCACGCAGGATAATGGTTTCGGGCACTATGATCCTGTCGGCCTCCGCCACGATCTTTCCGTAGATCGTGCGCGGCTCTCTTTTGGCTGAAGCCCTGTGGTCTTCCGCCGCGTCCGCAATGATATCTATCTGCTCACCGGTGAACCAGCGGGGCAGATTTGCGTCCGCCCTGATTATCCTGGCGGATTCGGTATGATGGGTCTCGCGGCCCTTGCAGAGGCCGGTGTCGTGGAAGGCCGCTGCCGCATAGATCATATTCACATCAACAGGATAATATCTGCTTAATTCAAGGGCCTGCGCGATCACGGTATTCACGTGGTCGCGCCTGTGCCCTTTGTCGAAATTGTCGTAGAGGGGGATGATTTCCTTCTCTACATAAGCCTTGAGTTCAGCGTTGACTTCCATCCTACCTGTATTCTACAGTCTCCTCGAGGGGACGGTAAGAGTAGTGCCTGTCCGAAGGCTTCGCGTCCTCTGAAGCATAGCCGAAAGGCATGATGAGGATGGGATGGATGTTAGCAGGTAGCTGGAATGCCTCTACTAACTTGGCTTCATCATAATAGCCTACAGGTACGGTTCCTATGCCGAGGTTCGCCGCCTCGAGCATCATGTGGGTGAGGACGATGGTGACATCGATGTCGCCGTAATTGTCCTCCGCACCGCGCTTGCATACTGTGTTGTCGTTATAGCAGAAGATGAAGCATGACGGAGCACCGTAAAGGCAGGGGGAGACGGCATTCAGCTTTGCAATGCCTTCCTCCGAGGTGACTACGTATATCATCTGAGGCTGTGAATTCACAGCTGTGGGAGCCACCTGTCCGGCGCGGAGGATCTTGTCGATCTTCTCCTGCTCGACGGGAGTCTTTGCGAAGCTGCGTACCGAATATCTTTCGGTCGCGAGGTCAAGGAAATCCTTTGTCATAACCTTTGATGTTTGTGCGCAGCTGCAAGCCATGAGCGCGGCAGCTGCAAGTACCATTAACTTTTTCATAATTGTTCGTTGGCCAGTTCCCAGCCTTTTGTCGTGATGTAATACTTGGCAATCATGCAGGGAACCTCCCATGAGGGCATGGTGCCGTTTGCAAGATAGTCGAGGAAGTTCTCTGTAACCTGGCCGAAGTGTGCCTCATGACCGTTTCGGTAGCTCTGGGGGATTGCCACGAGCACGCGTCCGTCGTCCTGGAGCTTCAGTTCCACGCCGGGATACTTCTTTGCAATGGGGCCGAAAGCGTCAGCCATCTCCTCGAAGCTGCAGTCGCCGAGGGGCTCGATGTAGAGTTCGGGAACATAGTTCTCGGCCTCGGTCTGGCGGATGACCAGGGCTGACTTCGTGCCGCGCCTTATTGCAAAATGGGTGTCGCCACCGCTTGCCGGCTCATAGTCCCAGATGGCGCGTACCTTTGCGCAGAGACCATTGATGCTGTAATTGATCTCTCCGTTGGCAAATACTTCCAGAACACCATCCCTGACATTCTTCTGAAGGAATTCGGGGAACTTGTCAAGACCGGTTGATTTCTTGAATTCAGCGGCTGTGAGATTGGTGCTCCAGTGACTTGCAGAAGTCACGTCGACATCCTTTTTATAATCGATGGCCTGCTCCGGGAAGCATTCCCACTGGACGAGGTCCACAAGATGTACCATCACGTCGGCAATGCCTTCGCCCTGCTGGGTCACGTCATAGAACCATGCGGGGCGGGTGAGCGCCTTGCCTGAGACGTTCTTGTAGAAACAGTGGACGCTCTCCATCATTATTCCGGGGTCCTCGGGCGTGCCCGGCTCCTGCTCGCCGAAGATTTCGGGAATCAGCGCTATCTCCTTCTGGAGCATGCTTGTGATCTCGAACCTCTCGGTCATTATGTCGTAGAGGATGAGGCCTTTCTGCTCAGCTGTCCTGAAGCATTCTTCAAGCAGGCCGAAATTCTGGGAATTGATGGCCATGGGCTTGTCGGCAAGGACGTTGATACCCGCATCGAGCGTCTTCTTGATGTACTCGGTCTTCTTGGCATTGTTGCCTGCCGTGACCATGACGTTGCCCTTCTTCTCCCCGATCATCTTCTCGAGGAAATCATCGCCCTGATAGATCACCTCATTCCATGCTGTGGGATCTTCTTCGCGTGTGTTGTAGGCTTTGATCTTTGCAAGGTGCTCCTCCAGCTCGGAGCCTCCGGGAGTATAGACATATACATCAGGGGAGACCTGCGCATATTGGGTCTTCTGGACCAGTGCGGCATGGAAATGACCGGGGTCGAGCGTTATCAGTGTCACCTGGCTGTCGCCAGCCTTGGGAGAACATGAAGCTGCCGTCATGGCGACGGCAGCCAATATAAATGCCTTATTCATTTGCATACTGTTTGAACAGTTCATCTATTCCGGCGTCCTTCGGACAGCCCTTGTGGACGAGTACACGATATCTGAGACGGACCTTGTCGCCTTTGCTGTAATATGTGGCCTTGTCGTCAGAGGGCCACCAGTAAGGAGTGGGGGACATGAAACCATAGTCACGCGTGAACCACTTTGACGGGAAGCCCGGGTTTCCGGGGTGCTGGAGGATCGCTATGCCCTCCACTCCGCTCTTGCGCTTTCCGTAGAAGTCCATCCATTCCGACTCGACGCCGAAGGTTTCCTTCTCACCCTTGTCGCCCCTGCTGTTTACCATGTGGCCGCCCTGGGGAACGGTGAGGTCGGTGGCGATGCGGGCACTGAAGAGCGAATGGTTGGTCTTGAGTATGGTCACATCCATGAGCATCTCCATCTCGACGTCGAAGTCGATCTGATAGAGCCCCTCGGCAGGCGCGGAGATGACTATTCTGCGGCGGTCGATTACGGGTGCTTCCGCATCGGGACGTTTCCATATGCATTCATCCTCGATCACGGCCTGGCTGCCTCCGGACTCGATGACGCGCGCGCCTATTGATACGATACGGCCGCGATCAAGTCCTTCCTGCCAGTAGTTGCCTCCGTTCACGAGGTCGCAGCCGAAGAAGAGCGACGAGTGATGCGGATACATACCGTTTCTCATGCTGGTCACGCTACCGCCTGAAGCCGGCCCGTTAACGGGGAAGAAGAAGGGATACTTTTCATCATCCTCGAAACGGTAGCTGGTGAAGAAGACGTCACCTATCGTGACGTCGATTCTGTTTCCGATACGCTCTGCAACCACCTGGCGGTCCTGTGCGAAGGTGACGCTGGAAACAAGAGCGAGCAGCGCTGCTGCAATTATTATTCTTTTCATAAGCTTGCTTTATATTCTTCCCATAGAGTTGAGGCCCTTTCCGGATTCATCTCACCATCGTACGCAACGACCCTGTAGCGGAGAGTGTAACTCTTGCCTGGCTCGAGCACCCAGTCCACGCTCTTGGCAGGGCAGAAGCAGACGTATGCGTCGCCGCGGCCCCCGTTGGAATTCTGGTCCCAGATGCGGAGCTGCTCGGGAGAGTCATAGTTTGCGGGGTCTGACATGAACATGAAGCCTGCCATATGATCGCCGTTGGCGCCATTGGTGTAGATCCAGTTGGCACGTGACTGGTCTATCTCGGGACGCTCGATGCCTTCTGAGGTAACCATCGTGCAGTTCTCGTTTGTCCATTCCTCAGTGCAGCGGCAGCTGAATCCCTGGTAACGGTATGCCTTGATTGTCACGGTCTTGCCTGTACATGGAGTGAGCGTGGACTCGAAGTCCCAGACATACGCGCTGTCGGCATCCCAGGCCTTCACTGTCCATGTCTCGTCCATTATCTTGGTCTCGCTGCCGGGAGTGAATGCGATGTGCTCGAGCTCAGCCTTGAAACCGGCGGTCTTGCCGTCTGAGAATGTCTCGGGCACGCCTGCAGCCCTTACGGTACCGAGGCTGTCGCCGAGGTTCCAGAGGTCATACACGTTGCCGTCGTACTCCACTTTGGTCCACGGATTCCAGATGCCGTAGTGGTGCCTGTGGTCTTCGGGCTGTATTCTGGTGAACACGAAGCCTGAAGGAGTGTATGCGGGATGGATGTAACCGCTGCGGGCAAAGAGGCCGCTCACGCCCTCGGGTGCCTCAGTTACAGTGTACTTGTATGCAAGAACGGGCTTTTCGCCGCTGCGGATGATTATGTTGTCGCCGTCGTCGATGACGTTCATCTGCGGAGCAGCAGTGCATCCGGCAGCAAGCAGTGCCAGCGCTATGAGTGCTTTTCTCATAAACCTCTCTTTATGGCGTAAGGGAACCTTTCAGGACGGCTCAGCATTGCGTTGGCCTCGTCGTCGTTGATGAAGCGCTCGAGGGTCGGATCCCAATACAGCTTGCGTCCCAACTTCATGGCTATGTGCTGAAGCAGACATACTGAGCATGAACGGTGGCCGACCTCGGCAGGTGAGATGGGCTGCTGGCGCGTACGTATTGCATTAAGCCAGTTGAGATGGTGGTCGTCGCTGACTGTCAGGTGGATCTCGCTGTCGGAAAGGGGAGCGAGAAGCTTCTTGTCTGAAACTACCAGAGGGCTGCCTGAGAATGTAGTGGGATCGTTAGCCGATGCCTTGTAGTCGCCGCGGCAGACGAATACCCAGCCTTCGTCACCCGTGAAAAGGATGCCGTTGGGCTTCTGCTCGGACTCGGTCAAGCCGTAGACCTTTACGCCGTTTGCATAGAGCATCTCGGTATGGTAGTCGCCATGAACGTCCCAGAGTCCTTCGGTAGGGAAGTCGGCGGCTCCCGAGATCTCCACGGGACCGGTGTACTCGGTGCCCATCGCCCACTGGGCTATGTCGAAGTGATGGTTGCCCCAGCCGGTGATCATGCCGGCGCCGAACTGCTCGCAGCGGAGCCAGCCGGGACGTCCGTAACCCTGCTGAGGGTGTACGCGGTCCTCTGTATATGGAACGTAAGGAGTAGAGCCAAGCCACTTCTCGTAGTTGAAGCCGGCGGGAACATGCGTGGGAGTGGCGTTGCCGCCAGAAGGGTCGCCGGGAAGACGGATCTCTACCTCGCGGAGAGTTCCTATCCTGCCGTTGCGCACAATCTCGCTTGCTATGCGGAACTGCTCCCATGAGCGCTGCTGCGTGCCAAGCTGGAAGATGCG
>JAZUFA010000056.1:0-88900 GCA_045640445.1 Candidatus Cryptobacteroides sp.
CCGCACACATACTGTCAAACATTTTCACTATATGTGCACCGCCTCATCTCTACTTATTTCTGAGAAGAGCCCCAGGCTGGCGGCGGATGCCGACTGGCTGAGGGCGTCCCTAACTGGGCAAAAGGCAAGTGACGGCCGGACTCTCCAAAAGATCCGGCCGACGCTTGCCTTTAGCTGCCGGACGCAAGTTCGGCTGCGGTGCCGCACTTCACCCTCGCACTCCCGCACCCACACTCAACCTCTACTGGTTGGCACCTTCGAGTGCCAACCTTCCTCCCACTGCCACCCTCGCGTAAGCAGACAGAACCATGAACACACACCGATCAGCAGCTGACTGCGGGCTCTGCCATGATTTCGCCGATTTTATTCCCGCAAACGGCAATCTCGCCATGATTTCGTCGATATCGTGCCCGCGAACAGTCAACCCCCCCGTGTCGGGCATGATATCAGCAAAAACGTGGCAGAAATATGATTAGCGGGCATAAATCCGTCATTTTTATGGCGAGACCAACGCTTCGTATCTCTGGATCTTATTGACTCAAGCCTGCAGCTGTGCCACATTGATATGAACCCGAAAGTTTGGACGAGTCTTTAACCAAAATCTTCAAACTCGCAGTCAATTACGGCCAATTTCAAGGTCAAATCCTGGCCGGAAGATGTAATTAAGCCAACTAATCGGGTTATTTTAGGCGCCGGGCTTGTTATTTGTTCGTTTCGCCAACAATTCGTGATTATTTTGGCCAATCACATTATTCCCGCCAATTTGAAGCCTTCTTTTAGGCCGGCAGAGCCGCTACTTTTCCAGTAATATCAGGGTTTCGTACAACAACAGGGGGACTTGACACGATTTGATGGATTAACGTGTCAGGTCCCCGGTTCAGAAGGGGGACTGGGAACGATATCCCGCATTTTTGTGCCCAGTCCTGAGAGAAAATGACAACACCTTCCTGGAAAAGGCCTTGGATCAAGGAAGGTCCCGGGGGAAAGATCGACACCTTCCAGGAAAAGACCTTGGATCAAGGAAGGCCCCAAGGAAAAGGGCAACACCTTCCAGGAAAACGCCTCGAAACAAGGAAGGTCCCAACTAAAAGGCGGACACCTTCCAGGGAAAGGCCCCAAATCAAGGAAGGTCATAACAAAAAAGGCTTCTCAGAAACAGCAGCTGAAGCTTGCGACCGTAGGGAGCCGGGGGACGTTATGGGGGCAGCGCCCCCATCAAAAGGTTTGCCTCGCAAAGCGAGGTCCGGGGGATAAGCCCCCGGTTAATGGTAGCGGCCCCGCAGCTCACGGCCCCCGGTTAATGGTAGCGGCCCCGCAGCTCACCCGGACAACAAAAAAGGCTTCGCAGAAACGAAGCCTTTTTGTTGGGGTGAGATGTGGGGCTCGAACCCACGACACCCAGAACCACAATCTGGTGCTCTACCAACTGAACTAATCTCACCGTGTTGGGAATGCAAAGGTACAAATAATTTTGGAACTCACAAGACCCGCTGCGAGAAAATGATTATCTTTGCGAGGAAACCAATGTCAGGACCCGTATGTCTCGCCGCAGATCATCTCCAATCCTTACCGAAGAAGAACTCAAGGACGTCCTCGCCGACCGCGGCCTCAAAGCCACCGCGCAGCGTCTTTCGGTGCACCGCGCCATGTGCGCTCTCGAGCACGCCACACCCGACGAGGTGGCTTCGTACATCAAGGCGCAGCTGGGCACATCCATCTCCACTGCATCCATATATAATATATTAAGCCAGTTCGCCGACTGCGGAATCTACAGCCGCAGGATGGGACAGGGCGGAGTCATGACCTTCGATGCCGTGCGCGAGAATCACGTACACCTGTACGACCGCATCACAGGCGAGCACGTCAACGTCAACGATGACGGCCTGCTCCCCCAGATAGAGGCCGCCATCAAAGGCCGCCGCTTCCGTGGCTACAAGGTGGAGTACATCGACGTCCAGATTGTGTGCAAGCCCACAAGGCGCAAGGCAAAACTGCCGCTCGCATCCGACCAGTGACCCGGGTCTGACACTCCCCTGCCAGCATCATAGTCCCGCATCTTCAGGAGGTGCGGGACTTTCATTTTGTTCAGTCACACAATTTTGGCCCAAAAGTGGAAAAAATTGGGTGGTTGTGTAACAAAGTGGAAAAATATTTATATCTTTGCGTTTGCGTATAAGAATTTTTAAATGGTCACATTCATAGGAAAATACCCCTCAAAAGTCGACGACAAGGGCCGCCTGGTCCTTCCTGCGTCATTCAGAGGCGTATTGCCCGCTGGAAGTGACATGAGGTTTGTCATCAAAAAGAGCATCTACGATCCCTGTCTGGAAATGTACACCTTCGACGAGTGGAACGCCCAGTCAGAAAAGATCAAGGAGACTCTCGACTTCTTCAATCCCGACCACGTCACGTTCTGGAGAGAATACATGCGTGACTGTGACATCGTGGAGCCCGACGCCCGTCTGGGGCGCATCTCCATATCCAGGGAACTTCTTGACGCAATAGGTGTAACCAAGGAAGTGGAATTCTTTGGCATTGGCTTCAAGATCGAGATCTGGGCAAAGGAGCAATTCGAGCAGTCCCGCATATCAAACGAGAATTACGTAGCCATCGCCAAGAGCCTCTCCCGCAAATAGGCGGAGACGATGAGCGAATACCACAATCCAGTACTCCTATACCAGAGTGTCGATGCCCTCGTGCAGAATCCTGCAGGCATCTACGCCGACGCGACTTTCGGCGGCGGCGGCCATTCAAGGGAAATCATGAGCCGTTTGAACGCAGACGGACGCCTCGTCTCCTTCGACAGGGACGAGGATGCGATCGCCAACGCCATCGACGACCCCCGTTTCACTCTGGTACACAACAATTTCAGATTCATCCACAATTACGCCATACTCCATACGGAGGATGGTTTTGACGGGATACTCGCCGACCTCGGCGTAAGTTCCCATCAATTTGATACAGCTGAACGCGGCTTTTCATTCCGCTTCAGCGCGCAGCTCGACATGCGAATGAATGTGCAGGGCGGTAAGACCGCTGCAGACATTTTAAATTCTTATACGCAAGAAGAATTGGAGAAGGTTCTACGACTCTATTCGGAGGTGGACAACGCCCACCGTGTGGCGCAGCTCATCGTGGCTGCCCGCGCAAAGGCGCCCATCCTCACTACAGACGACCTCGACAATGCCATTGCGGCAGCCCTGCCTTCTTTCGCTGAGCACAAGTACCTCGCAAAGATCTACCAAGGTCTCCGCATAGAGGTCAACCAGGAGATGCGGTCCCTCCAGAAGTTCCTCGAGGGCTCCGCAAAGGCCCTCAGGCCGGGCGGAAGGCTGGTGGTGATCACATACCACTCGCTCGAGGACAGAATGGTCAAGAACTTCATCAAGACCGGCAACGTCGACGGCGAAGAGGTCAAGGACATGTTCGGACGCAGTTCCGCCCCCATGAAGGCGGTGAACCGCAAGCCCATCCTTCCCGAAGAGGACGAGATTGAAAGCAACACACGCGCACGCAGCGCAAAACTCAGAATAGCTGAGAAGATATGAACGAAGGTAAACGGTCATGGAAGATTGCCGACATAGGCACCTTCCTCAAGAACAGTTTTGTCGCCATACTCAAGGGCGAATTCCTCCTGCGTCTCAACGTGGGAAGATACTTCGTTCATATCGTCTACACCTTCTTCCTGTTCGCCATGGTCATCTGGATATCCCTGATGATCGACAACACCCTCAGCAAGGTGGAGAACAACAACAAGACAATCCAGGAGCTGGAGATCATCCACTCCCAGAAGACATATGAAATTGTGAGTCTGTCCCGCCGTTCATCGGTGAACGAACTGCTGCAGCAGATGGGCTCGGATGTAATGGAGCCGCAGCAGCCTGCAGTACAACTTTCAAAATAGCATGAGCGAGAACTTAGGAAATACCAAGAAACGCGAGCGCATAAGCATGATACTTTATGTGCTCTACCTGTTCCTGCTGCTGGGTTCAGCCGTGCTCGTGGCGCGCATAATAGGAATCCAGGTCTTCTTCCATCCTGACGAGAAGATCCAGGAGGCCCTTACGCCTGCCGTGGAAACCAAGACTATCGATCCCGCCCGTGGCAACATCTACGACTGCGAAGGCCGCCTTCTCGCCCTCTCCGCTCCCATCTACCAGGTATACATGGACTGCACCGTCCTCAAGAAGGACATAAAGGCAAAGATGGACAGCCGCATCGCAAAGGCGGACGGCGACCCTCTCAAGGTCGCAGCTGCAAAGGAGGAGGCCGAGAGGCGCGAGGCCGACTGGCTGGCCAAGGCGAAGGAACTGTCCGTAGAGCTTGCAAGAGTATTCCCGGACCATAATGCGGACCACTATTACCAGCTCATAAAGGAAGGCCGTGAGAACAACCGCAAATATGTGAAGATCGGCACTCCGGTCGACCGCAACCTCAGGAACGAAATCCTCGAGTTCCCCCTCTTCAGGGATGGACGTTACAGGAGCGGGCTCATCATAGAGCAGGATTACATCCGCAAGTATCCTTACGGAAAACTGGCAAGGCGCACTATCGGATTCGTCCGCAACAACAAGTCAAACGTGGGCAACACCCATATAGGCCTCGAAGGCAAGTTCGACCACATCCTCCACGGCACCAACGGAAAGGAGTACCTGCGCGTGACCGACCACGGCCGCATGCGCGACAACGACAGTACATTCGTGAAGGCCATCGACGGTCTTGACCTGCGCACCACCATCAACATCGACTACCAGGAAATAGCCGACAAGGCCCTGCGCGAGCAGATTGAGGTCGAGGAAGACCTCGACGGCGCATGCCTCGTGCTCATGGAAGTCGGCACAGGCGCAATCAGGGCTATGGTCAACCTTGTCAGGGACCAGCAGTCCGGCACCTTCGAGGAGATCCAGAACCTCGCCATCGGCCGCAAGTGCGAGCCCGGCTCCGTATTCAAGACCGTGACCCTCATGAGCGTGCTCAACGACGGATTCATCAAAAGCCTCGAGGAGACGCTTCCCGCCGGAAGCGGCCACGTTGAAGGCACCAGCATCAACGACCCCCACATCCCCGACTTCGTCCACAGTCATGGCGGCGTCCATGAAATATCCATCATCGACGGATTCAAGATCTCGTCCAATTACGTATTCGCCACACTGGCCGTCAAGAACTACGGCAAGCATGGAACGACCGACAACACCAGGAGGTTCCTCCAGAACATCTACACATACAAGTTGGGAGAGGCTTACGACTTCGACCTCGACGGAATGCTCACCCCTACCATTCCCAGCCCCGACACACGCTACTGGACGAACACCGACCTCGGCTCCATTGGCTTCGGATACTCCACCGAGGAGACTCCGATGCACATCCTCACCTTCTACAATGCGATTGCAAACAAGGGAAAGATGATGAAGCCCTATCTGGTTGAGAGCATCGATGACGTCAACGGCAAAACCGTCGACAAACGCGGCCCCAGCATACTCAATTCGGCCGTATGCACAAAGGCTGTAGCCGACACCATCACCCGCGCCCTGATCGCCGTAACGGAAGAAGGTACGGCAAAAAGGCTCAAGAGCGCGAAATGCACCGTTGCAGGAAAGACGGGAACATCTTTCGGAACATTCGATAACGGCCAGTATTCAGACGCACAGGGCCGCAAGAAATACCAGGGAACCTTCGTCGGGTTCTTCCCCGCCGAGGACCCCCAGTACAGCGTGATCTGCGCAGTATACTCGAAGCCTACGAACAAACAGTTCCAGGGCGGTGGAATTCCGGCCAGGGCAATCAAGACACTCATCGACGGTCTGTACTGCATGGATCCATACTTCAGACCACAATTGGAGAAAGCAAAATGAAACTGAGCGAGCTCATAAAGAATACAGGAATCACATCGGTATCGGGTAACACCGACATCGACATCACCTTTGCAACCAACGACTCCCGCAAAGTCGTTCCCGGCACCCTCTTCGTGGCCGTCACTGGCTGCGGAAACGACGGCCGTGCCTTCATTCCCGCCGCAATAAGGGCGGGAGCGGTTGCCGTGATATGTGAAGGATGGACGGATTATCCCGGCTGCACCTCTGTGACGGTCGAGAACAGCAGACTCGCAGCAGCCATGGTCGCTGATGCATTCTACGGCCACCCCAGCAGGGAGCTCAAGCTCGTGGGAATCACCGGCACAAACGGAAAGACCACTACCGTCACCCTCCTGTACAACATGTTCATGAAGCTCGGTTACGGCTGCGGGCTCCTGTCGACCATAGCAAACTATGTGGGCACGGAGCGCCTCGAAACAGCCAACACCACCTCCGACCCGTTCACCATCAATTCGCTCATGGCGAAGATGGTGGCTGCAGGTTGCGAGTACTGCTTCATGGAGGTGAGCTCCATCGGCATCGAGCAGGACAGGGTCAGCGGCCTGGACTTCAATGTGGGCATCTTCTCGAACCTCACACATGACCATCTCGACTATCACGGCACCTTCGCCGAGTATCTGAGATGCAAGAAGCTCTTCTTCGACAGACTCCCCCGCAAGGCCGTCGCCATCATCAACGCAGATGACCGCAACGGCATGATAATGACACAGAACACCAAGGCTGAGGTGATGACCTACAGCTGCCGCAGCATTGCGGACCACAGCTGCCGCATAATCGAGCAGAGCTTCGACGGAATGCTCCTCAGGATAGACGGCACCGAGGTATGGTCCCGCCTTGTAGGTGCGCACAATGCCTACAATCTGCTCGCAATCTACTGCGCCGCCATCGCACTTGGCGCCGACAGGGAGGAAGCCCTCGTCGCACTGTCATCGCTGCAGCCGGCACCCGGACGCCTCGAGAGCATGAGCGGACCGAGAGGCATCAACGTCATCATCGACTATGCACATACCCCTGACGCCCTCGAGAACGTGCTCAAGACTCTCAGGGACGTGGCTCCCGAGCACCAGCTCTGCTGCCTGTTCGGATGCGGCGGCGACCGTGACAGGACCAAGCGTCCCGAAATGGCAGCAATTGCCGAGAAGTATGCCGACAGGATCATCGTAACCTCCGACAACTCCCGCACAGAGAGTACGAAGAATATAATCGAGGAGATCGTGACGGGCTTCACACCCGCCGGAAAGGCAAAAGCAGTATGCATACCCGACCGCAGGGAGGCCATCAGATGCGCCATAATGTTCGCTCCGCAGGACGCCACGATACTGCTCGCCGGCAAAGGACACGAGACTTATCAGATAATAGGAAAGGAAAAGACCCACTTCGACGAAAGGGAGATAGTGGATGAAATTTTCAAAACGATTGAATAGGATATGCTATACCATCTTGTAAAATGGCTTTCAGACCTCGGACTCGACATCCCCGGTGCCGGTTTGATGAACTACCTGTCATTCAGGGCTATGCTGGCAGCTGTGTTCAGCATGCTCATCGCATTCTTCGCAGGCGGGAAGATCATACACTGGCTGCAGAGGAAGCAGATCGGTGAGACCATACGCGACCTCGGACTCGAAGGTCAGATGCAGAAGAAGGGCACACCCACGATGGGAGGTATCATCATCATCCTGGCCGTTGTCGGATCGGCGCTTCTGGTCTGCAGGCTCGACAGCATCTACACCCTGCTGCTCCTCCTCACCACCCTCTGGTGCGGTGCGATCGGCTTCACCGACGACTACATCAAGGTATTCAAGCACAACAAGGAGGGAATGAGCGCCAAGGGCAAGCTCGTCCTCCAGTTCGGCCTGGCCCTCACAGTTGCCGTGACCGTATGCATCAGCAAATCGATTCCCACCGACAACCTGGTCACGACTATCCCCTTCGTAAAGGCGCACGAGTTCGACTATTCATGGCTCTCACCCTTCAAAGGACAGCTGGGAGTATATTGCTCATGGGGCATCTACATGGCGATGATCATCATTGTCATACTCGCCTGCTCCAACGGAACCAACCTCACCGACGGAATGGACGGCCTGGCAGCAGGCACATCCGCAATCGTCGGAATCGCAATAGGTATCATGGCATGGCTCAGCGGTGACGCCCTGGATGCAAAGTACCTTAACATCATGCTTATCCCTGGCGCCGGTGAAGTCGCAATCTACATGGCGGCATTCGTAGGCGCACTGCTCGGATTCCTCTGGTACAACTGCTTCCCCGCCCAGGTATTCATGGGCGACACGGGCAGCCTCACCATCGGCGGCGTGATCGGCGTGAGCGCAGTGCTCATACGCAAGGAACTCCTCCTCCCCATACTCTGCGGCATCTTCCTCATGGAAAGCCTCTCAGTCATCATCCAGCGCACCCACTTCAAGCGCACCAGGATCAAATACGGCGAAGGCAGACGCGTGTTCCTCATGGCTCCCCTCCACCACCATTACCAGAAGAAGGGTGTTCCCGAGCCCCGCATCGTTAGCAGATTCTACATCATAGGTATCATACTGGCAGTTTCAACATTGGCACTTTTGAAGATAAGATAATGGCACGCTTAGTAGTTTTGGGCGGAGCAGAAAGCGGCGTGGGCGCTGCAGTGCTCGCAAAGGTCAAAGGATTCGACGTATTTCTCTCAGACAAGGGACAGATCAAGGAAGAGTACGCCAGGACACTCCGTGAATGGAACATCCCGTTCGAACAGGGTGGCCATACCGAGAGCCTCATCCTCAATGCGGACGAGGTTGTCAAGAGCCCCGGCATCCCCTCGACGGCCCCCATGGTGCAGAAGCTGGCGGATCAGGGCACGCACATCGTATCCGAGATAGAGTTCGCTTCACGTTACGACAACGCGAAGAAGATCTGCATAACCGGTTCGAACGGCAAGACCACCACCACCTCGCTCATCTACTACCTCCTCAAGGAGCCCGACCTCAACGTGGGCCTGGGAGGCAACATCGGAAAGAGCTACGCCATGCAGGTAGCCACCGAGCAGCACGACTACTACGTACTGGAGATCAGCAGCTTCCAGCTTGACGACACCTATGACTTCCGCCCCGACATCGCCATCATCACCAATATCACCCCCGACCATCTCGACCGCTATGACCACAAGATGGAGAACTACGTGAAGGCCAAGTTCAAGATAACCCAGAACCTGCGTCCAGAGGACTGCTTCATCTTCGACTCGGACGACAAGATCACGATCGAGCACCTCAGCAAGATAGTCCTTCAGGCAAAGATGCTCCCCTTCACCCAGGAGACCAAGGTCGAGCAGGGCGCATATGTCGAGGACGAGAAGATAGTTGTGAAGTACGAGGAGAGCGAGACCGAGATCTACCTCAAGGAACTCGCACTCGGCGGCAGGCACAACGTATACAACTCGATGGCAGCGGCTCTTGCAGCCAAGGCCACAGGTATCTCCGACAGTGTGATACGCAACTCCCTCAAGTCCTTCTCACCCATCGAGCACCGTCTGGAGCCCGTGATGAGCATAAAGGACGTGATGTACATAAACGACTCCAAGGCGACCAACATCGACTCCGCATGGTACGCACTTGAAAGCCAGACAAGCCCCGTCGTATGGATAGTGGGCGGCAAGGACAAGGGCAACGACTACTCCATCCTCGACGAGCTCGTCCGCACCAAGGTAAGGGCCATCGTCTGCATGGGCGTCGACAACAGCAGGATACACGCCGCATTCGAGAAGTTCGGGAAACCCATGGTCGACGCACTCTCAGCCGAGGAGGCTGTAAGGAAGTCAGCCGAACTGGCCAAGGCAGGAGACGTGGTTCTGCTCAGCCCCTGCTGCGCAAGCTTCGACCTGTTCGAGAACTACGAGGACCGCGGACGCAAGTTCAAGGAAGCAGTAAGAAAACTCTAGACCCTCATGGCAGCAAAGAAGAAAAAGTCACTCTGGAACTTCGCAGACAGTCTTGAAGGCGACAAGGTGGTGTGGATCATCGTCTTGATGCTCATCCTGTTCTCGATTGTCTGCATATTCTCATCCACCTCGAGGCTTCTCGAAGGCGGACAGACCAGACTCGACATTGTCCGCAGCCAGCTGTTCATCGTGGCAGGTGGCCTTGCGCTCATTATCATTTGCTACAACATAAAGAACATAAAGATATTCCAGTGGTGCTCGAAGTGGGGATTCCTGCTGTCGCTGATCCTTCTTGTCCTCCTGCTGATGAGGGTCGACCTTCCGTTCCTCAAGTCGATTGAAATCAACGGCGCCAGGCGCATTCTCAGGGTCGCAGGCTTCCAGCTGCACGTATTCGAGGTGGTCAAGGTCGCAATGGTAATGTACATGGCCTGGGCAATAGACGCACTCAAGAACGGCAACGTCAGATGGCCGAAGAAATATGAAGGAAAGAAGTACCTCATATGGAAGAAGTTCGTCTACCTGTACATTCCTTTCCTTGTTACTTTCATCATGGTGCTCAGCGGTTCCAATTCCGCCGCCCTGTTCCTCGGTGGAATGATGTTCATCATCCTGCTGCTCGGAGGCGGTAACGCCAAGGAGCTCGGTATCCTGGCATTGTCCGGCATAGTGCTCCTGCTGCTCTGCATCGGAATCTACAAGATTTCGAACGGAAAGGTCCTCGGACGTATCGGCACAGGCATCAGCCGTATCTTCGATGACGAGGACTGGGAAAAGCAGGCGAGGGAGTCAAAGAAGGGCTCGATAGAATACCAGCAGGCTCTGGACGAAATACGCCAGCCCTACAGCGCGAAGATCGCAGTGCATGAAGGCGGATTCCTGGGCAAAGGCCCCGGTCAGAGCACCCAGCGCTATGTGGTTCCCGACATTTCCGAGGACTACATGTTCAGCTTCATCATAGAGGAGTACGGTCTGCTTGGAGCGATCCTGGTGATATTCCTTTATGTGTCCCTGATGGCAAGGGCCACCATCATAGTAAGGAACTGCGGCAATGACCTCTACGCCAAGCTAAGCGTGGCAGGTCTGGCCATACTCATAACAGGACAGGCCTTCCTCCACATGTTCGTGAATGCCGACATCGGGCCCATGACGGGACAGACGCTTCCGCTCATCAGCCACGGAAACTCGGCGTTCCTGTGCTTCAGCCTGGCGTTTGGAATAATACTCAGTTTCAGCAGAATCGCATCGCGCAAAATCAACAAGGAAATAGAGCAGGCCGTACCTCTGGTGGAGGCTCACGAGACAGTTCAGGAGACACACGGGGAAATGACGGCGGACGATGAGTTAATGAATGAATACAACGAATATGACATACAGGAAGATTAGGGTCATCATCAGTGGTGGCGGTACCGGCGGGCACATTTTCCCCGCAGTGTCCATTGCAAACAAACTCAAGGAAGTCAACCCCGAAACAGAGATACTGTTCGTCGGTGCAGAGGGCAAGATGGAGATGGAGAAAGTCCCCGCAGCAGGCTACAGGATAGTAGGTCTGCCCATCGTCGGCATCCAGCGCCAGCTCAACTGGAAGAACATAATCAACGACATCCAGGTGCCGTTCAAGATACTCGCCAGCATAAGGAAGGCAGGGAAGGTAATCGACGAGTTCAAGCCTGATATAGCCATCGGTGTGGGTGGCTATGCCAGTGCCCCCCTGCTCTGGAAGGCCACCGCAAAGAAGATCCCCGCTCTCATCCAGGAGCAGAACGGATTCGCAGGTCTCACCAACAAGATACTTGCAAAGAGGGTGGGCAGCATATGTGTTGCATATGACGGTATGGAGCGCTTCTTCCCCGCCGACAAGATCACGTTCAGCGGCAACCCCATCCGCTCGGTGATCCACCCGTACAGCGAGGAGGAGAAGCAGCAGGGCTACGAATACTACAAGCTCGACCCTTCAAGGAAGCAGCTGCTCATAGTTGGCGGAAGCCTCGGTGCAGGAACCCTCAACAAGGCCATGCGCAAATGGATAGAGGACGGATGCCCCGGATCCGAAGGCATAGAGGTTCTCTGGCAGTGCGGACGCTACTACAAGAAAGGCATAGATGAGTTCATGGCAGGCAGGGACCTCCCGTTCATTCACCATACCGACTTCATCGGCAGGATGGACCTCGCATACGCATGTGCCGATGTGATCATCAGCCGTTCCGGAGCATCATCGGTGTCCGAGATATGCGCAGCCCACAAGGCGGCCATCTTCGTTCCCAGCCCCAATGTGGCCGAGGACCATCAGACCCACAACGCAATGGCACTCGTAAGCAAGGATGCCGGCGTGCTGGTGCGTGATGCGGAGGCGGAAAGCAGGCTGATGCCCACAGCCATCGAGCTCCTCGGAGATCCTGAAAGGATTGCCACACTCGAGAGGAACGTGGCACCTCTCGCGAGACCGGATGCGGCACAGACAATAATAGACGAAGTTTACAAACTGATATGACGAACGTATATTTCATTGGAATAGGCGGCATTGGCATGAGCGCCATTGCCAGGTACTTCAAGTTCAAGGGGCTTGAGGTGAGCGGATACGACCGTACTCCCAGCGAGCTTACAGCCAGGCTGGAGGCCGAGGGCATAGCAGTGCATTATGAGGACCGCCCGGACCTCATTCCGGCTGACATAGCCCAGACTCTCGTCATATATACACCCGCGATACCTGCAGAACTAGGAGAACTGCAGTATGTCAGGGAAAAGGGATACCGTGTGGTCAAGCGCAGCCTCGCCCTCGGCGAGATTACCGCCGGCCAGACCTGCCTTGCAGTTGCAGGCACCCACGGAAAGACCACCACGAGCACCCTCGTAGCCCATATACTTACGGAAGCCGGCTCGGGATGCTCCGCATTCCTCGGAGGCATCTCCAAGAACTACGGCACCAACCTGCTGATGAGCAAGACTCCCACCGTTGTTGCAGAGGCCGACGAATTCGACCGCTCATTCCTGCAGCTGCACCCGGCTATCGCCGCCATCACCGCCATGGATGCCGACCATCTCGACATCTACGGCGACCTCGAGCACGTCCAGCAGGCATTCCGGGAGTTCGCCTCACAGGTGAGCGAGACCCTCATCCTCAAGTACGGCTGTCCCATCAGCAAGGATGACATAAGTGCGAAGATCTACACATACCACTTCGACAACGAGAAGGCCGACATCCACAGCGCCAACCTCAGGCTCAGCGAAGACGGCCACTACACATACGACCTTGTCTACCCCGCCGGTGTCCTGAAGGACATAAGGGTCGGCACGCTCGGATGGGTCAATGTCGAGAACAGTATCGCCGCAGCCGCAATCTGTCTCTGCTACGGCACCGACGCACAGAAGATACGTCATGCCATCGGCACCTTCCAGGGAGCTGAACGCCGCCTCGACGAGCACGTCAACAGGCCCGGACTGACATACATCGACGATTATGCCCACCATCCCGCCGAGCTTGCAAGCGCAATCTCCAGCATACGCGGCATATTCCCCGGCAGGAAGATAACAGCCATCTTCCAGCCGCACCTCTACACCCGCACCCGTGACTTCGCCGCCGAGTTTGCAAAGTCGCTCAGCGCAGTGGACAAGCTCATCCTGCTCGACATCTATCCGGCACGCGAGCTGCCCATCGAAGGAGTCACCTCAGAGATCATCTTCAAGGACGTCACAGCACCCCGGAAGAAGATGATATCCAAGGAGAAGCTCATGGATTATCTTAAGAAAGAGGATATCGACGTGCTGGTGACCTTCGGCGCCGGCGACATCAGCGCCTTCATAGCCCCCATCACTGAAATGCTCGAAAAGAGATAGGATATGACGACAAAAGTACGACATCTGCTTACTGCATCTTTCATACTGGCATTCGTGATCATAGTCGGTCTGCTTGCCGGGATAGGACACAGCTCGCGTGCCGCGCTGTCCTGCGGGGATCTGGACGTACAGTTCACCGACTCACTGGACTTCGTGAACGAGGCGGATGTACGCGCATGCCTTGAAAAATACTACGGCTGCTACATCGGGCAGAGGATCGACAGCGTCAGGCTCGACGACATGGAACGCATACTCGAGGAGCAGAATGCCATAAGGAACTGCGAGGCATGGACCACCGACGACGGTCTGCTCCATCTCCTTATAGAGAGAAGGCATCCTATGATACGCTTCATCGACGGATCGGAGGAAGCATATGCCGACGAGGAAGGCAACATACTCAGGCTCAAGGACGGCTTCGTTGCCGACGTGCCCGTAA
Organism: Candidatus Cryptobacteroides sp.; assembly: GCA_045640445.1. GTDB lineage: Bacteria > Bacteroidota > Bacteroidia > Bacteroidales > UBA932 > Cryptobacteroides. The sequence goes on from JAZUFA010000056.1 coordinate 14,063, forward strand.
TCGAGGGCATCATACCCGAAGACCCGCAGTGGGTCGGCCAGGTCCTGGGAATGATCGGATACATGGACACACATTACTGGAAGGAGCGCATAAGCGCCATGAAAGCGAACAGGAACGGTGAGCTCATCCTCATATCCGCAGAAGGCGGTGAGAAGATACTCTTCGGCACACCCACAGAGGTGGAGGAGAAGTTCTGGAGGCTGGGCAAATACTACTCGCACATACTGCCGTCGAAAAATGAAGGATACTACAGGACGGTCAACGTGAAATTCAAAAAACAAATAATATGCAGCAGGACAGATATCTAGCATCTGTAGACCTGGGTTCTACAAAAATTGCGGTGACTGTGGCGAAAGTCACCGGTGAGAACATTCAGATCATCTACTACAAGGAGACGCCCTCCGACGGTGTGAACGAGAGCACCGTCTTCAACCCCGTGCGCGCCGCAGAGCCGGTAGGCAAGGCGCTGAGGGAGGCGGAGGCGGAACTCGGCATCAAGATCCTCCAGGTTATGGTAGGACTTCCACGCTACGGCGTGCATCAGGAGACCGCACCCGCATCGATGGTGCGCACCGAACCTGACGACTGCATCACCCAGGAGGAGATCGACTGCCTCAAGAGCATGGCGCTCGAGGATTATCCTCTGGATGACCCCGACAAGGAGGAGATCTACGGTGCCGTGGCACAGTCGTTCAATGCCGACGAACTGATCCAGCAGCCCGAACGCGACATCGTCGGCTCGATAGCCGACGTGCTCGAAGGCAACTTCAGGGTTTTCGTAGGTTCCAAGAGGTCGAGGAAGAACGTCGAGAACGTCCTCAACAAACTTGGTGTTGCTCCTGCAGGAAAGATTTTCATGCCCCATGCAACAGCAAACGCAGTCCTCACCGATGAAGAGCGCGACAATGGTGTGGCCCTCATCGAGGTCGGCGGCGGCGTGACCTCCCTCACGATCTACCAGGGCAGGATACTCCGCTATTACGGAGCAATTCCCTTCGGAGGAGAGAGCATAACATCCGACATCAAGTACGAGGGAAGCTTCAAGCGCGACCTTGCCGAGAACATCAAGCTCGCCTTCGGTGCATGCATGCCCGAGAAGCTTCTCAGCATGAGCGACAAGATACTCCAGATCAACGACGAGGAGACAGGCGCATATGAGATCCTCCCCGTGAAGTATCTCTCCGAGGTCATCACGGCAAGGGCAAAGGAAATCATCGACGCCGTGCTGTTCCAGATCCAGGACAGCGGATATGCCGACCGTCTGAGGAGCGGTGTGGTTGTCACCGGAGGATGCGCGAAGCTCGCAAACTTCGCCAACCTCATCAAGGAGATGTCGGGATACAAGGTCCGCATCGGATATCCCAGGTCACATATGTTCAGTGCCGAAGGATGCCCCGACGTCTGCGACCCTTCAGCCGCAGCTTCCGTGGGCCTCATCCTCGCTGCAAAGCAGGACCTTCACCTGAACTGCACCACGGAGCCCGAGCCTGCAGCCGTTGAAGAAGCAGCGCCCGTGATCATCGAAGAACCCGAACCAATCAAGGAAGTGGAGAATTACGAGGGCACCATACTGGACGAGACCGCAAACAGAATCGAGCCCGAGAAACTCCAGAAGCCGCAGAAGCAGAAACCTGCCAAGCCTCAGAAGCCCCATAACACCATCAACTGGGGACCGAAGCTCACAAAGAAACTCAGCAAGATATTCGACGATACCATCGGAGGACTTTACGACGGACTTAATTAACAAGAAGCACTATGGAAGAAGAATACATCGACATACCGGCTCCCACCAACTGGGCTCCGTCTGAAGAAATAATCAAGGTCATCGGCGTAGGCGGTGGCGGATGCAATGCGGTGAACAACATGTACCGCGAAGGCATCACGGGTTGCAGCTTCATAGTCTGCAACACCGACGCCATGGCACTCATGAACTCCCCCATACAGACAAAGATCCAGATGGGACATGGCCTTGGCGCAGGAACCGACCCCATCAAGGGCCGCAACGCAGCACTTGAATCCCAGCAGGACATAGAGAGGATAGTGATGAACACCGGCACGCAGATGCTCTTCATCACTGCAGGTATGGGAGGCGGCACCGGCACCGGTGCGGCTCCCGTCATTGCAAAGATGGCAAAGGACAAAGGAATCCTTACCGTAGCTGTGGTGACCCTTCCTTTCAAGAACGAGGGCAACAAGGCGCTTACCCGCGCAATCGAAGGCATACACGAACTCGAGAGGAACGTCGACTCGCTGCTTATCATAAACAACGAGAAGCTGTATGAGTACTATGGCACCCTGCTCATCCACGATGCTTTCCCCAAGGCTGACGAAGTCCTTTCAACCGCAGTACGCGGTATAATAGAGATAATCCAGAAGCCCGGCTACATCAACGTGGACTTCGAGGATGTCAAGACGATGATGAAGGACAGTGGAATGGCATTGATGGGATACGGCTCGGGAAGCGGCAAGAACCGCATCGAGGATGCCGTGAACCAGGCATTCAAGTCCCCCCTGCTGAACGACTTCGACCTCAAGACAGCAAGCAACGTGCTCGTGAACATCACCGGAGGACGCAACGACAAGGGCCTCACAATGGACGACATGAGCGCCATCAACGCAAAGATCGACGAGTATACGGGCGGCGCCAACAACTTCAAGCGCGGCCTCATATGGGACGATGATCCCGAGATAGGAGACCATATCCACATCACCTCCATAGTTACAGGCCTGAAGTTCAAGGATGTCATCGGTCCTACCCCGGAGATGGGCGACTACATCCTCATCACCCGCAACTTCGTATACGACAAGGCTGAGGCGTCGCACAAGGAAGGTATCCAGCTTCACGAGACCCCCAGCGGAACCCGTGTCGGATACAGCAGCAAGGACAATCAGAGAACATTCAACTACGATATGGACAAGCGTCCCACCCTCCTTGTTGACGAAACGGGCAGCCTCGCAGTATTGAAGAACACACCAGCTATCAGAAGAAAATAACATGAAACGCACAAGAGTAAGATTCGCCCCCTCACCTACCGGGCCACTCCATATGGGCGGTGTCCGTACCGCATTGTACAACTACCTGTATGCCAAGCAGAAAGGCGGTGATTTCATCATCAGAATCGAGGATACAGACTCACACAGGTTCGTACCTGGCGCAGAACAGTACATCATAGAGGCGCTGGGTTGGTGCGGTATCATACCTGACGAGGGCGTCGACGAGAACGGAAAGGTTGTGGAGACCGCTACAGAGAAGCACCCTCACGCTCCGTATCGCCAGAGCCAGAGGCGCGCCATCTACCGCGCTTACGCCGAGCAGCTTATCGCTGCAGGCTGGGCTTACTACGCATTCGATTCCGCAGAGGCGCTGGAAGCAGCCCGCGCCGCTGCCGAGGCTGAAGGAAAGACCTTCATCTACAATGCGGAAAGCCGTCAGAGCCTCCGCAACTCCCTTGTCCTTCCCGAGGACGAGGTGAAGCGCCTCATCGAGGAAACAACGGACTGGACCGTCCGCTTCAAGATGCCTCAGGATACGGTTGTCGCAATGGACGACCTTATCCGCGGACACATCGAGGTGAACACATCGACTCTCGACGACAAGGTGCTCTGGAAGCGTGCCGACGAACTCCCTACATACCATCTCGCCAACATAGTCGACGACCATCTCATGGAGATCACCGAGGTCATCCGCGGCGAGGAATGGCTCCCTTCACTCCCCCTGCACTATCTGCTCTATCAGGCATTCGGCTGGGAGCGTCCGCAGTTCGCACATCTTCCCCTGCTGCTCAAGCCTGTGGGAAACGGCAAACTCAGCAAGAGGGACGGCGACAAGATGGGATTCCCCGTATTCCCCCTCAACTGGCTCAATTCAGAAGGCGAGACCTATCACGGCTACCGTGAGGACGGTTACTTCGCACCCGCATTCGTGAACCTTCTTGCGATGCTCGGCTGGAACCCCGGCACCGAGCAGGAACTCTTCAGCATGGATGAACTGATTGCATCCTTCTCACTCGACAAGGTCAGCAAGTCCGGTGCAAAGTTCAATCCCGAGAAGGCTAAATGGTTCAACAAGGAATATCTCCGCATGAAGAGCGACGAGGAGCTTGCAGCCATCTTTGCACCCATGCTCGAGGCTAAGGGAATCTGCGTCGACAGCACCAGGCTCGTGGAGATTGTAGCACTCATAAAGGAGCGCGCCACCTTCGTCAAGGACTTCTGGACCATCGCATCATACCTGTTCGTCGCTCCCGCAGAGTTTGAAAAGTACGGCATCAAGGCAGGCGCTGCAAGTGAGAAGCCCGTCGATCCTTCCCGCCCCGTCGATCCAAGGGCGAAGGTCTACGACGACACCCTCACCGCCCCCTTCCTTGCAAAGGACGTGGACAAGTTCTGGAAACCGGAGGCCGTGGCTGCCGCAAACGAAGCCTGCAAGGCTGTATGCGACACAGTTGCAGACTGGAACAAGGAAGCCATTGAGACAGCGCTCGAGGAATACATCAAGGGCCATGAGATGCCTATGGGCAAGGTCATGAACTGCACACGCCTTGTACTTTCAGGCGCAGCAAGCGGACTCGGCATTGCCGACATCATGTATTTCATTGGAAAGGACGAGACCCTCGCCCGCTGGGCATTCGCTCTCGAAAGACTCAAATAAGAAGCTGCATCGCTTCATCCAGAGATATGGCGTCTTCAATGCTGAAGCCGCCATTTTTCGTTCTGCGAAGGCTGCTGAGGAACGCTCCTGAACCCAGCGTCTCACCAAGGTCGCGGGCCAGGGCACGTATGTAGGTGCCCTTGCTGCAGTCGACCTGTATCATGGCAGTGGGAAGCCTGAGGCCGCTTATGTCGGCGACATGGATGCGGCCCACCCTGTCCTCCTGCACGGCAGGTGCGGACGGTGCAGGCCCGTCGAGCCAGTCCATAAGGCTCATGGAGTATATGTTGATCTGCTGGCGGCTGAGAAGCTCGCTCTGTTCATGATTGAACTCCGCGCCGGTGCGCAGATGCTCGCGGTACATCTTGCGTGCGAGTTCATAGGCGCGCACGCCGTCGACCGACTTGGCGCTGAAAAGGGGCGCGACCTGTTCCTGCTCGCCAACGAACCTGGGCAGGACAGACTCCAGGGCCTCACGGCTCACGCCATCGAGAGGATACTCGGCGTCTATCTCCTTTTCAAGGTCGTATGAAGGTGTTGTGGCTCCGAAGGTGACACCGGCAAGGTACTGCTTGGCGGAACGCTGGAGTTCTTCGGCGCGCTTGGTCGCCGGACCTATGCACACGAGGAGTATGCCCGTAGCAAGAGGATCGAGGGTTCCGGCGTGGCCGACCTTCAGGTTCTTCTTGCCGAAGTGCCTGATGGCGGCGTACTTGACCTTGCGGATGACGTCGGCCGACGTCCATCGGTACGGTTTGTCGATGGGCAGGATTATTCCCTCGGAATAGTCCTCTATGTTATGGGTCAGGGGTTCCACTATTTTACAGGGATCTTGTCGATGCGTCTCTGGTGACGGCCGCCGGCGAAATCTGTCTTCAGCCACTCGCGTACACAGCTGACTGCCATCTGATAGGAGATGAAGCGTGCGGGCATCACGAGAACGTTGGCGTTATTGTGCTCCTTTACCAGATGTGCCACTGCAGTGCTCCATGCGAGTCCTGCGCGTATGCCTGCATGATGGTTCAGCGTCATTGCCATGCCGTTGCCGGTGCCGCAGATTGCGATTCCGCAATCGACGGCGCCTGTCTCCACTGCCGATGCGAGCGGATGGGCGTAGTCTGAATAGTCGCAGCTGTCGGCGCTGTCGGTGCCGAAGTTGACCACCTCATATCCCTTGCCGAGAAGGTAACTGATAAGCTTTGTCTTGTATTCGATTCCAGCGTGGTCGCTGCAGATTCCTATGGTCATAATGCGGTTGTTTTTATGTTATGGTGCAAAGGTACGCTTTTTTATTAGTAAATTTGTGCAAACTACAATCCAATATGAACAACCCTTTCTCTCTTGAAGGCAAAGTTGCGCTCGTGACCGGAGCATGCTACGGCATAGGCTACGCAATCGCCAAGGCTTTTTCAGACGCAGGCGCACAGGCCATAATCTTCAATGCCAGAACACAGACCAACATCGACAAGGCCATGGAAGACTACCGCAAGGACGGAGTCAACGCCTATGGATACATCTGCGACGTAACCGACGAGAAGGCCGTGCAGGACATGGTGGCCGACGCCACTGCGAAATTCGGCCACATCGACATACTCGTGAACAACGCAGGCATAATCAAGCGCATTCCCATGCATGAGATGGCAAGGGAGGAGTTCCAGCAGGTTATCGACATCGACCTTGTGGGGCCCTTCATCTGCTCGAAGGCGGTGCTGCCCCAGATGATGGAGCGCCGCGAGGGCAAGATCATCAACATCTGCTCGATGATGAGCGAGCTTGGCCGTGAGACAGTATCGGCCTACGCCGCAGCCAAGGGCGGCCTGAAGATGCTCACCCGCAACATCTGCTCGGAGTATGGCGAATACAACATCCAGTGCAACGCCATCGGCCCCGGATACATAGCAACTCCTCAGACGGCTCCCCTGCGCGAGCCCCTGGCCGACGGGTCGAAGCACCCCTTCGACAGCTTCATCTGCGCAAAGACCCCTGCCGGACGCTGGCTCGCACCCGATGAGCTCGGAGGCCCCGCAGTGTTCCTCGCATCGCATGCATCCGATGCAGTTAACGGCCACGTCCTCTATGTGGACGGAGGCATACTCGCATACATAGGAAAACAACCGAAATAAGAATATGTCAAAGATCAATTGCACAGTAAGACAGGCGTCCAGTAACGTGGACGCAAAGCACTACGACACCGAAAGGCTCCGCCAGGAATATCTGGTGGAGAATGTCATGGTGGCGGACGAGATAAACATGGTTTACTCGATGTTCGACCGCATCATCGCAGGCGGTGCAGTACCACGGGCGGAGACCCTCAAACTGGAAGCTCCCGAAATCCTGCGTGCCGATTACTTCACCCAGCGCCGCGAGCTGGGAATCATAAACGTGGGCGGCGCAGGCTCGGTGATTGTGGGCGAAGAAGAGTATCATCTCGAATACAAGGAGGCAATCTATGTAGGCCGTGGCAACCGCCACATCTACTTCAAGAGCGATTCAGCCGAGGCTCCCGCACACTTCTACTTCTGCTCCGCCACAGCACACCGCGAAACTGGCGTGAAGAAGGTGAGCAAGAAGGATGCAGTTGTCATGCATCTTGGCAGCCTCGAGGAGAGCAACGAGCGCACCATTAACCGCCTTCTCGTAAAGGAGGTGGTGCCCTGCTGCCAGCTGCAGATGGGAATGACCGAACTTGCTCCGGGAAGCACCTGGAACACAATGCCCGCACATACTCACAACCGCCGGATGGAGGTATACTTCTACTTCGAGGTACCCGAGAAGGATGCAGTCTGCCACTTCATGGGAGAGCCTCAGGAGACCCGCCACATATGGATGCACAACGAGCAGGCCGTGATAAGCCCCCAGTGGAGCATCCACAGCGCATGCGCAACCCGCAACTACACCTTCATCTGGGGAATGTGCGGCGAGAACGACGATTACAACGACATGGACTGGGTAGCAACCCCCGATCTCCGATAAATGAAGAAATCCATCATAGTTGCAGCGCTGCTCACACTCGCAGCCTGCTCCGAAGCTCCCGAGGTGGATAAGGTCATGGCCCGCCATGTACCCGAACGGGCCGACGACTTCGTCTTCGAGAACAACCTGATATGCGGCCGCATATACGGCCAGGCCCTGGAAGCGGAGACAACGTCGCCCGGCATCGACATCTGGGTCAAGAAGCCGGGCGCCCTTGTGGCCGACCAGCGCTACAAGGACGAGCTTGAGAACGGAAAAACCTACCACAAGGACTGGGGCAACGGCAAGGATTGCTACAAGGTGGGCGTCAGCCTCGGCGGAGGTGCATCCGCAGTGGTGATCGAAAACCGCCTGCAGTATCCTGCAACAAACTACCGCAGTTGGGAGATTCTCGAGCAGACCCCGGACAAAGTAGTATTCCGGCTGGATTATCCCGAATGGAACGCCGGAGGCGAAAGCATATCGCTACGGAAGACATTCACGGTAAGGGCTGACACGTACTTCGTCAAAGTCGAGGATGTGTACACATTCAGCGGCGAGTTCGGCGACGAACTGGAAGTTGTTGCAGGAGTGTTCCGCCATCCCGAACAGGAAACCGTACGGTTCGAGCTCGAGGCCGAGGACAGATACGCCCTTTGGGAGAGGGCCTCGGACCAGAGCGTCGAGCCCGAAGACGGTATGATAGGCGTGGCAGTTTACGTTCCCGGCGGCAGGAACGGCCGCCTCTCGCACGGCGACGACCACGGCATCACGGGCCGCAGGATAAAGTCCGGCGAAACCTTCACCTATTACTTCGGCTCCTGCTGGAGCAAAGGAGAGATCCAGTCGTGGTCAGACTGGCTGATGATGGTCGACAATCTGAGTTACTGATAAGAATCGCCGGACTTTGAAGCCCGGCGATTTTCTTTAGAATCCGAAGTATTTGTCCGCGTTGTTGTAGGAGATGTCCTCGACCATACGGCCTATCCAGTCTATCTCGCTGGCGGGCAGCCTGCCTGCCTCCACGTCAGTGCCGAGCACGTCGCAGAGAATGCGGCGGAAGTACTCGTGGCGGGGGTAGCTGATGAAGCTGCGGGAGTCGGTCAGCATGCCGACGAAGCGGCTGAGGAGACCGAGAACGCTGAGGTCGTTTATCTGCTTGCGCATGCCGTGCTCCTGGACGAGGAACCACCAGCCGGAGCCGAACTGCATCTTGCCTGGGCAGGTGCCGTCGTTGAAGGTGTAGGCCATGGTTATCATGGTCTCGTTGTCCTTGGGATTCAGGCAGTACAGTATGGTCTTTGCCAGTTTGCCCTCAAGTGTGAGACGGTCGAAGAAGCGGTGGCCGGCTTCGGCACACTGAAGGTCGTGTATGGCGTCATAACCGGTGTCGGGGCCTACGAGATTGAACATCTTCGTATTGTTGTTACGTATGGCGCCAACATGGAACTGCTGGGTCCAGCCTGACTCCGCATCCATTCTTGCAAACTCGTAGAGCATTGCGCTGCGGAATTTCACCAGCTCGTCGGCTGAAGGCTCGAAGCCTGCCATCGTGTTCGCGAATATGTCCTCGATCTCAGTTTGAGTATAATCCGCAGCATAGAAGGTGTCGAGTCCGTGGTCAGAGAGCTTGCAACCCATGGAAGCGAAGAAGTCGTGACGCTTCTGAAGGGCGTCCATAAGGTCATTGAAGGTGATAATATCAGTCTGTGCAGCCTCGGAGAGCTTCTCGATATATGCCACATATGCCTTGGAGTTCTCGATCGCCATGGCCTTGTCGGGGCGCCATGCGGGAAGGACCTTGACACCGAAGGGTTTCTCCGCAATCATCCTGTGCCAGCAGAGGTCGTCGGCAGGGTCGTCGGTGGTGCAGACGACCTTGACATTGAACTTCCTTATTAGGGCCTGGCCGCGGAATTCCTCGGTGGCAAGCTTGGCGTTGCACTCCTCGAATATCTCACGCGCCGTTTTGGGACTGAGCACCTTGTCGATGCCGAACACGCGGCTGAGTTCAAGGTGCGACCAGTGGTAGAGAGGATTGCGCATTGCATAGGGCATGGTCTCCGCCCACTTCTCAAAGGTTTCCCAAGGGGTGCGTGTGCCGCCGGTGATATATTCCTCAGGAACACCGTTTGCACGCATAGCACGCCACTTGTAGTGGTCGCCGGCATGGCCGTCGACGAGCCAGAGCTGGGTGATGTCGCGGAACTGTATGTTCTCGGCAATCTGCTGGGGGTTCAGATGGCAATGGTAGTCGATGATGGGCATATGCTCGGCATGGCCGTGGTAAAGCTGCCTTGCAGTTTCATTCGAGAGGAGGAAATCTTCGTTGATGAATGACATGTGAAGTGCTGTTTATTTTACCTCGAAGGAGGTGGTGTAGTTTATGGGGTTGCCGGCCTCGTCGAATCCGGTTACTTCCACGACGAAGGTGCCGGGGTATTCGGGAAGCTTGACGTCGAATGTCTGCTCAGACTCGGCGGCCATGCTGACGAGAGGATGCCAGAAAGCAGTCTGGCGGTAGTCGGGATATGCATCGCCGGTCTCGGTGCCACTGTATATCATAGGGTATGAACAGCCCTTGAAGTCGACTATTCGCACGTTCTGCTCGAAGGTCATTCCGGGCATGTTGCCCTTGTAGGTCTCAAGGTTGACTATACCCTCGAAGGAACGTGTGCCAACAAAGTATACGTACGGGTAGATGTTGACCGTCTCGATGAGGAGAGGGTCGTATGCCAGCACGCGCTCGGGGTCGAAGACGGGAATGCCGTCGACCATTATGAGCGATGCGTTGTTGGAGAAGCGGACTGAATTGAAGACATCGTTCAGGCGCACCTGGATATCCCTCTTGCGGTCGGAGGTCCTGCGGATGCGGAGTTCCTGGATGAACTCGACGATTATCTCCTCCATCGTAGGAAAGCGGGTGTAGTCGTCGAGCCTGTAGGTTATGACCTCCTGTCCGAAGAGGGTGTTGGGACGTACCGGGAGGAAGTCAGGTATTATCTTGCCGTAGAAATTCTTCTCTATCCTCGAGCAGATGGTGCGCTTCTCAAGACGGTCGCGCAGGCTGCCTGACAGCTCCAGCGCGGGGATTCCGCTGACAGCGGCATTGACGAAGGGTGAATCAAGCTCCATATGGCAGGCCACATTGGGGTCCATGCCTTCGATCTCGCAGACGAGGTCCTTGTCGCCGAAGATGTTGCTGGTGAAGAAGACCATATCGCCGCCCTTGCGAACGGGAGCGGAATACACATCCGACTTGTTGCCGGGAGCGGATATGAATCCGAACTTGCCATAGAGCGAGTCGGCCTGGGCGGGGTTCAGGCCGACTATGCGGCCGGTGATCACCTCACCTTCATATTCTGCTATTCTATTGTTGCTGAACGAAGTTCCGGGCTTGAGGGATGCGCGGAAGGCATCTGCGCCAAGAGTGGCGGGCGCGGCTATGCCGTCCTCCAGACGGACGCTGACGCTGAGGGTCGCGGCCTTACCGGGATTGAACAGCGTCATGGATGCCGTACTGCCCTGCCCTGCCTTTTCGGGGACATTGACAGATATCCGGCCAATGTTCGAAGCAGGGACGGAAGGCTTGTACTCCGACACCACTTCCACACCGTTCTCCACCCTTTCTGAAGAAGACGTGTTGAAGATTGATATGGTGCGGGCGCCTGTCATGAAGTCGAAGCCGTCCTCGTTGCAGTTCTGCGCGGTATAGGCGACAAGCACATAGTTGCCTGTGGGCACGCCGGCAGGTATCACGATGTCGGCGCCACCACGGCCGCCGACGAGGGCCACCTTACCTGTCGCAACCATGGTAGTTGCCGAATGAAGTTCGATATATGCTATGCTGCTGAAATCAGACAGACTGCCCGTAGCGGCGTCAAAGCAGAATGCCGAACACCAGATGCGGTCGCCGGCGAGATACACAGGACGGTCGGTGGTCAGGAAGACACGCTCGCTAAGACCGTTCTGCGCAAATGCGCATATGCTTGAAAGCAGCACAAAAAGTAATGCTATCCTTTTCATAACTCAATCATTGATGGCTGTTGGGCCAGTTTTCGGGTCTGTTCTTGTTGCCTCCGCCGTAACGGCAGTCCACACAACGTGCAGGGAGCCACATCAAACCGGCAATGGGATCGAGCCTGTAGGGCCTCCATATCTTGTTGTTGTAATAGAAGCGCCACGACGACTCATCAAGGATCTCGGGCTCGGTCCTGTCATATTCAGCCCTTTCATAAATCATCATGTCATCCGCCTTGAGCCAGAGCTCACGGATGGCGGGATATGCAACGCCCACGTAGCCATATACGATTTCATCGTCGTCGGTGGTGCAGCGTATGTTTCCGCGCACCTCGCTGGGCATAGGGGCGAAGAGGCTGCCGTCGTACTCGCTCATCTGCTTGACATGCTCGAGATATCTGTAACTTTCCTGAGAAATGGCATAGACCTCCATGCGCAGGCGGTACAGAACAGAAAGCCTGTCGTCGTTCTTGGTGTAGCGGAAGAGCGGGTAGTCCTCAAGGGAGTTCACACCCATAGTCTCGGTGGTTGCGAGGTTTATTCCGCGGGACATCGCCTTCTTCCAGCAGTAGTAGGTGTTTTCATCGCCCTCATATCTTACCACATTGCCTCCCGGATGTTCCTCCGTAACCGCGGGATCGTAATAATAGATCGCACGTTCCTGAGCCGTGTACTCCCAGTCCTCGACGTATCTGTATCGGAAGTGCTTGTTGTTCTGCTCGGAATGCAGGCTCATGCTGATCTCGACGCCCAGGGGCTTGTCGCCTTCGACATGTTCGGGCTTGCTGTAATAGAAACCGCTTTCCAATTTGTCGATTATGCAGTCGCCTGCAGACTTGGACCATGAGGAGCAATACGAGCGGGCAGGGCTGGTTTTACTTACTATTGCCGTAATGCAAAGACGGTACGCAGCGTCAGCCGGGGCTCCGGCGAGGTCGACCTCGTATTCACCGGGAGCCACCTGCACACCTTCGTACCTGCCGCCGGCGTCGTTCTCCACCCAGAGGTCGCCGGACGGCTGCATGGATGGGGTATTCTCACCCATAGGAATCAGGGTGCTCAATGCGAAGTTGGACTTGGAGCCGATGATGATGTCGCCTTCGACAACCAGGTTGCCTCCGAGGCCCTGCTCCTCGAGTTCGGCTTCATATGGATAGATGCAGGATGCCGCACAGGCAAGGACTGCCATTAATGTCAATATCTTTCTCATGGCTAGAACTTCAGGTTAAGTGAAAGATAAGGGATGGGGCAGGCGAACACTGAGAGCATATAGCCCTCGACGCCTGCACGGCCGGTCTTGTAGAACACTGAATAAGGGTTCTTGCGGCCTGTCACATTGTATGCACCGAAGGTCACGGACATATGGGCCAGCTGCTTGAGATAATGGCTGGGCTCGATGATCATGGCCACGTCCATACGGAAGTAGTCGGGAATCCTGTGGGTGTTCCTGTCTGAGTATGCCACCATCATGCTGTTGGCATAATGGTACTTGCCGACGGGCACCGTAACGGGACGTCCGGTTGCATAGTCGATGTTGACAGAGAAGCTGTAACGGTGGGTCAGCTTGTAGTTGGCCACCATCTTGAAGTCATGCGGCTTGTCGTGAGGAGCGTTGTACCAGCGACCTCCGTTGATGGTCTCGACGCCACGGTCAGCCGTTTCCCTGAGCTGTGCCCTCGACCATGTGTAGGATATCCATCCGTTGAGTTTGCCGAGGTTCTTCCTTGCCATGAACTCCACGCCATAGGACTTTCCTGTTGTCTCCACGAGGTCATCCTCAAGATCGTGGTTCAGGATGAGGATGGCGCCTGACTTGTAGTCGGGATAGTGGTACATCATCTTCCAGTACCCTTCCACGCTAAGGTCAACCTTGCCGTCGGCAACCGTCCAGTATGCACCTGCAGCTGCCTGCCAGCCGGTCTGGGGACGCAGTTTGGCGTTGCTCAAGCGCCAGGTGTCCATAGGAGAGATGGACGTGTTGTTGGAGATGAGATGGATGTTCTGGCTCATCGTGTTGAAGCCTGCCTTGAGGGAGAAGTCAGGAGTGAAGGAGTATTTTCCGCTAAGCCTGACTTCAGGATAAAAGTAGAACTTCGAGGGGTTGAGCGCCATGAAGCCGGCGCCTCTGACGCCATACTCCAGCTGAACCTTTTCGGTAGGGCTCCAGGTGTCGCTCAGATACAGGGCGGCTTCTATGCCGTTCTGCTTGTCAAGGGCATCTGCCACCACCTGCGAACCGGCCTTGATGGGAATGCGGTTACCGGGGTTCAGGTCATAGAATATACCATTAAGACCGTAGGAAACCACATGGGAACCGAAATTGGACCTGAAGCCGAGCTTTGCATACCCCTGCTGCACTCCTGTGAAGATCTGATATGCCTGGGGCTCATAACCTGACTCCTCGAGCGATGACTGGTATCTGTCGTAGCCTGCAGTGAGCGTCATTGAGTGGCGCTCGCTGAAGTGGCTGTTCCACTTGATGGAGGCATTCATGTTGGAATAGCGGAATGTGGTGTCTGAGCCGAAGCTGAACTTGTCGCGTGACCAGTATCCGAATGCCTGTATGCTGTTGTTGGAATTGAACTTGTGGGTGATGCCAACGTTGATGTCGCTGAATCCTGCAGTTCCGCCTGCATACTCACTCTTGTCCTTGGGGAGCAAGTTGAGCATCCAGTCAGAATACGTTGTACGGCCGCCTACGATGAAGGTGGTCTTGCCCTTCTTGATGGGTCCTTCGAGAGTAAAGCTGCTGGTGAGCACGCCGATTCCGAGCGAACCGGTGACCTTGTTGGCATTGCCCTCCTTGCTGCGGATGTCGAGCACAGAAGAGATTCTGCCGCCGTATTCGGCAGGGATGCTGCTCTTGTAGAGCTGCACGTCGTTGATCACATCGGCATTGAACGAACTGAGGACGCCGAACATATGTCCGGGATTGTAGATGGTGGCGTCGTTGAACAGGATAAGGTTCTGGTCAGTGGCTCCGCCTCGTACGTTGAAGCCTGTTGCAGCCTCACCTACCGACTTGACACCGGGCAGGGTGAGGACGACCTTGAGGACGTCGGCCTCGCCGAATGCCGTGGGCACCTTCTTGATAGTAGCGATGCGCACCTTCTCAACGCCCATGCGGGCGTCGCGGTGGGCTGAACGGCTCTCGGCAGACACCACAGCACCCTTGAGGGTGGTGACCTGCTCCCTCATGTCCACGTCGAGACCGCCGTCCGACATCACGTCAAGGTTCAGTTTGACGTCCTCGAGGGAGAAGCCGCTGAAGCCCAGCTGGCACTCGCCTATGGGAAGGGCAATGCGGTAGAAACCCGTGAAGTCGGTCAGAGCATAGGCTCCCGTCTTCTCATTGTAGACACTTACGCCTACAAGGGGCTCGCCTGTGGCGACGTCGCGCACATAGCCGCGGACGTACGCCTTGCCGGTTCTTCCCGGGGTCTTTGTTCCAATCTCGTATATCTTGTTCTGGAAGGTTGCAGTAACATTTTCGGAATCAGCAAGATCGCTGTCCTGCTGCGACACGGGAAGCACCTTGTCGAAGTATCCGGCAGGAAGGGTTGATGATCCGAGCACTGAATTGGTTGCGATGAACCAGGCACCGTCATATTCGTTTGCCGAATAACCCTTTGCCTTGAGTTCCTCCACGGCCTTGGAGACAAAGAAGTTCTTCGGTGCGCTGACCGAATAGAATGCCTTGTCGTCGGCGTTCTTGAGGAAATACACGCGGGCGCCCATGTTTGTACGGAGGTAATTCACGAGTGAATCGGAACTTACACCCTTGACCTCCACGACATTCTGGGCCTTTGTCTGTAAACAGGCTGCAGACAGCAGAAGAATTGCAAAAAGGATCTTTTTCATATGCTATCTGTTGTTTGCCGCATTAATTGTCTTGAGCGCCTTGCGGCGTCCTATCCTCTTGAGTTTGCCGTCCTTGACCACATACCAGCGTTCCTCGTTCATGAAATAATTGAGGACATCGTTGCGGTAGTCGGGGTCGTCATAGCCTATTGCCGCGCCATTCACGTTGCTGGCGCTGCTGGTGAAGTTCTTGTCGACACGGTGGTAGACAAGCGGATTCTCGCAGGCCACCTGGTAGAAACCCTCGCGGGCATCTTCCTGCCCGCCCGCCTTGAGGTTGACGAACTTCTCGCCATCGATCTCGAACCCGGTAACCAGATCGCGGGTTACGACGATGGCGGGGGCGCTGGAATTGATCTTCACGAGAAGTTCATTGGCACAGGCGTCGATGTTAAGAAGGACTCCTGAATAGAACTTTCCATTGTACAGCACAGAGCCTGTCCTGAACTCCTTTGTCTGCCAGAAATAATGGCCGTTGTAAAGGGCGTTCGAGTACAAGAGCGCAGCCCGTCCCCTGTATAGGACGGACTGGGAGGAGGCTGTCTGCTGGAACTGTTCCAGCTCAGTCTCCTGCGCGCTTGCCCTGGCAGGCAGCAGCGCCGAGAGTCCGAGCAGGACAACAAAAGACACTACTAACTTATTTTTCATATTTATTCGGTTATTCTATGACGATGGGCTTGTACTCAGGGACAAGGCTCTTCATTATGATCCAGCTGAGCAGATATGCCACTCCGCAGAATGTGAACATGATGAGATAGCCCGCCTGAATGCCCTGGCATCCGAGGATGTTCCAGCCCCCTGCCTCGCTGGCGTCGAAGAGCAGGCCGGCAGCCTTCTGGATAGCGAAGCTGCCGAGGCCGCCTGCCATGCCGCCGATGCCTGTAACGGTGGCGATGGTGGACTTGGGGAACATGTCACCCACGGTGGAGAATATGTTTGCGCTCCATGACTGGTGAGCTGCGGCTGCAATACCTATGAGGACAACGGGGATCCAGTATGAGATATGAGCGAGAGGAAGCGCACCGAGAGCCACGAGCGGGAAGAACGCGAAGATGAGCATGGCGCGCATGCGGCCTGCATAAGGGTTCATCTTCTTCTTTTCGATGAAGATGGTGGGAAGGTATCCTCCGAAGATGGAGAGCATCACGATGAGGTAGAGGGCTCCGATGGCTATCTGGAAGCGGGGCTCGGTGGAAGCCATGCCGTATACGTTCTTGAGGAACGAAGGCATCCAGAAGAGGAAGAACCACCACACACCGTCGGGCAGGAGCTTGCCGAATGCGAACGCCCAGGTCTGCCTGTAGGTGAAGCACTTCCAGAGGGAAATCTTCTTCTCGTTCTTTGCGGCCTCGGCTGCAGCTGCCTTTGCCGCCTCCTCCTCCGCCCTGTCCTGCTCGATGTACTCGAGCTCGGCTGCATTCACTGCAGGGTTCTGCTCGGGTTTCTTGTAGAGGAATGTCCAGAATCCCATCCAGATGAAGCCGAGGGCACCGATGATGATGAAGGCTGCCTCCCAGCCGAACTTTGCGGCAAGTGCGGGAATGCAGAACGGAGCCACGAGGGCGCCGATGGTTGAGCCTGCATTGAAGATGGAAGTGGCGAAGGCGCGGTCCTTCTTGGGGAAGTACTCGGCCGTCGCCTTTATGGCTGCCGGGAAGTTGCCGGCCTCACCGAGTGCAAGTATGCACCGCGCTATGATGAACATGGTCATGCTGACCACGGCGATCTTCGACACTGCATCTGCAGCTGTGATGGCCCTGAGGGCCTCTGCGCTGTCGACGCCGATGAACTTCTGGGTGAGGACGCCGCAGACGGCATGTGCGCATGCACCTACAGACCAGATGCCTATGCTCCAGAGATAGCCCTTCTTGGTACCGAGCTTGTCGACGAGGGTGCCGGCGAAGAGCATGGCCACTGCATAGAACAGCGAGAAGATACCGGTGATGGTACCGTAGTGGTTGTTTGTCCAGTGGAACTCGGGGCGGATGAAGTCCTCGAAGGTGAGGGACAGCACCTGGCGGTCCATATAGTTGATAGTGGTCGCGAAGAAGAGCATCGCGCAGATGACCCACCTGTAGTTTGTCTTTTTTGCAGTCTGGTTCATATAGCTATTTTACTTCTTTGATGATTTCAAGTGCATTCTTGCAGAGCTCGCTGATACTGCTCCAGTCCCCTGCCGCGATAACGTCCTTGGGGAAGAGGTTGGATCCCATGCCCACGCATGTGACGCCGGCCTTGAACCAGGCCTCGAGGTTCTCACGCTCGGGCTTCACGCCGCCGGTGACCATGATCTGGCTCCAGGGCATGGGAGCGCGGAGGCCTTTGACGAACTTGGGGCCGAGCACGTCGCCGGGGAACACCTTGCAGAGGTCGCAGCCGAGTGCCTGCGCTGCGCCCACCTCGCTGACGGTGCCGCAGCCGGGGCAGTAGGGCACGAGGCGGCGGTTGCATACGGGAGCGATCTCAGGGTTGAAGAGAGGGCCGACCACGAAGTTTGCGCCAAGCTGCAGATACATGGCGGCTGTGGGGGCATCGATGACGGAACCGATTCCGACTATCATTCCGGGGAGCTCGCTGTTTGCATATTTTACAAGTTCGGCGAACACCTCCTGTGCGAAGTCGCCCCTGTTTGTGAATTCGAATGCGCGGACTCCGCCGTCGTAGCAGGCCTTGAGGACTTTCTTTGCCACTTCCTCATCTGCGCTGTAGAACACCGGAACCATTCCGGTCTCCTTCATGGTCGCGAGGACCTGCATCTTGCTGTACTTTGCCATAATATTATCTCTGCACTCTTCCGTTGGCGGAACCGCCAACAAGATTCAAAACTTCTGATTCTGTCACGAGGTTGAAGTCGCCGTTTACGGTATGCTTCAGGGCGGAGGCCGCAACTGCGAACTCGAGGGCGGCAGCCTGGTCGCCGGGGTACTTGAGCATGCCGTGGATGAGGCCGCCGGAGAACGAATCGCCTCCTCCTACACGGTCGATGATGGGCTCGATGTCGTAGCGGCGGCTCTGGTAGAATTCCTTGCCGTCGTAGATGAGCGCCTTCCAGCCGTTATGGGTGGCGGAATATGACTCGCGGAGGGTTGAGACCACATACTTGAAGCCGAACTCCTGCATCATCTGGCGGAAGATGCCCTCGTAGCCGGCTGCATCGGTATTGCCGGCCTCGACGTCTGCATCCGGCTTGAAGCCGAGGCAGAGTTCCGCATCCTCCTCATTGCCTATGCATACATCCACATACTGCATGAGAGGGCGCATCACGGAGATGGCCTTTTCTGAAGTCCAGAGCTTCTTGCGGAAGTTGAGGTCGACGCTTACGGTGACGCCGTGGCGCTTTGCAGCCTGACATGCAAGGAGGGTGAGATGCGCGGCCTTGTCGGAGATCGCGGGGCTGATGCCGGACCAGTGGAACCAGCTTGCACCTTCCATTATTGCATCGAAGTCGAAGTCCCCGGGGTCAGCCTCGGCGATTGCGGAGTGAGCGCGGTCGTAGATGACCTTCGAGGGACGCATCGATGCGCCGGTTTCTGCATAATAGAGGCCGATGCGGTTGCCGCCGCGGGTTATGTAGTCGGTGCGCACACCGTAGCGGCGGAGTGCGTTGACTGCTATCTGACCTATTTCGTGAGAAGGGAGTTTCGTGACATAGAAGGCATCGTGACCGTAGTTTGCAAGGCTCACTGCCACATTGGCCTCTCCACCGCCGGGAATGATACGGAAAGAGTCGGTCTGAATGAAGCGGTCCTGGCCTTCGGGGCTGAGGCGAAGCATGATTTCGCCGAACGTTATGATTTTTGCCATAATGCAGGAATAAATTATACAAATATACGAATAAGTACTCAATAACGCACACGCACATACGCGTGTTCACCAAATTGCGGCAAAAATTCACAAAATTGCTATCTTTGCGGGGTATGATATCGATTGCAGACTTTCTCAGCTCGCCTCTCAAAGGTGTATTTGACGGTTTCACGGACTGGCATTGCCACATCCTCCCCGGCGTCGACGACGGCTTCAAGACTCTTGAAGACAGTCTTTCCGTACTCGCACGCTACGAGGAGGCAGGCGTGAAGAACGTATTCTTCACACCCCATGTAATGGTGGACATGCCCAATGAGACCGACGACCTGAGAAGAAGGTTCGACGAACTTCAGGCTGCCTACACCGGGCATCTGAAGCTTTTCCTCGCATCGGAGAACATGCTTGACGACCTGTTCCTGAAAAGACTGGAGTCAAAGGACTTCCTGCCACTTCCGGACAAGAGGCTGCTCGTGGAAACGTCGTACTTCAACCCGCCCGTCGACCTGTTCGGAACGCTGCGTAAAATAGAAAAGGCCGGCTATTCACCGGTCCTTGCACACCCCGAGAGGTATCAGTATATGAGCGAGCACAAGTACGTTGCGCTCCTTGACAACGAGATAGAATTCCAGCTCAACATTGCATCCCTTACCGGGTACTACGGCAAGGAGGCGCAGAGCCGTGCACAGTGGCTGTTGTCAGAGGAGGGGTATTCATACTGCGGCACAGACCTGCACCGCAAGTCGCAGTTCGAGCATCTGCTCGAGTCCAAGGTAAGGCGTTCAAGCCTTAAACAGCTTCAGGAGACCGTTCTTGATGTCTCCAACATACTGGAGTAGGGCCTTCCCCGGAAAGATGGGGAGCATCATCTTCAAACGCCTGTGAATGAAGCGCAAGGAACCACCCTTGTGCTTTAATTTGCTCTGACCCTGGCGGCCGTGCTTGAACTCGCGGTTGTCGCCCTGGACGAGGAAGAAGCCGGCGAGCTTCGAGCCTCTTCCAGCCTTTGATGCATCGTAGAACGGCACATCCTCCGGAGGAAGTCCCAGAGTCTGCACGGCTGCGCAACCGAAGACCTGCCAGACATCCTTCAACTTGAAATAGTCGAGCCACTTCTCCAAACTGTCAAGGTCAAGCCGGCCTCTGTGCGAATGCAGGAACACGGCCCAGTCGCAGAGCTGGCGCATGCCTATGCCCATGGCCTTGAAATGACACCACAGATGATGCAGGATATAGAAGGCATTGAAGGTGGGTTCGGGGGTGTTGACGAGGGCTCCGTCCAGGTTCACCTGCTCGAGCCCCTGCAAGGTGCCGGCGTCAGAAATTCGCTGATATTCAGCATTCCGGCGTTTATTACCAAGCGTCTCCGTATACTTGTGAAGTTCGATGTCGAGTGTCCCGCCAACGTGGAAGGTCACGTGCTTGCCGCCCACCTCCGTTTCAGCGCCGAAAAGGCGCTTCATCACTTCGCGGGCGCGGTCGAACTCACTGACATAAATGTCGATGTCCCCGGCCTGACGGATAGTCGGCACAGGGTACCATGAAGCAATCCCCTGCCCCTTGAGGAGTACGGGGTGAATGCCTTCGCCCTCGAGGGCGGAAAAGCAGTATGCTATGACCTGGTTGGCGGCTTCGTGGGATTTGTCGCACTTCCTGACGCTCTCCAGCAGAGCATCATATGCCTGCGGCGGGAGCTTGGCGCCCATCTTGTCCAGCAGGGCCTTGCTCACCACAGGTTGTGTGTTCTGGCTGACCGCAAGGCTCATGATCTCCGAGAACTTGACGGAGCCGGAAACGACGGCCGGCCTGTTCCAAAGGCCGGCTCGAAGAAGTTCAAGATATATCTCGACAGAAGTCATTATCTCTTCTCGTCCCATCCGAAAGGATGCGGGCTCAAGGGAAGTTTTGCCAGAGGGTGGTAGTCACCCTTGAGGCCGATGGGGGTCGCGTTACGTATCTGGCTCACGATCTCGATGCACGGACGCGCCTCGCTGATGCGGAAGCCCTCGCCTGAAAGTATCTTCTGGTAACTGAGGGTGTGCAGCTCGGTGAAGCCCTGGCTGAACTCGAACTCGTCGCCGTCGATACTGAGGGTGCGGTAGGTGCGTTTCTCGCCCTGTACCGCATTCTCGGGCAGGCAGTCGGCATTGATGCTGAGGAAGTAGCGCACGCGGGCCTTCTTAAGGAGAAGGAAGCCCGCAACGCGGTCGAAGCTCATCACATGCACGATATTCTGCTCCACGGGGCCGAATATCCACTGCAGCATATCGTAGAAGTGCACGCCTATGTTGGTGGCGATTCCGCCACTCTTGTGCACGTCACCCTTCCATGAAGTATAGTACCAACGGCCGCGGGAGGTTATATAGGTGAGGTCCACGTCGTAGATCTTGTCCTGCGGACCCTCATCCACCTTCTTCTTAAGTGCGGCGATGGAGTCATGCAGACGGAGCTGGAGGATATTGTATGCCTTGTGGCCGGTCTCCGCCTCAACCTTTTCAAGAGCGTCGATGTTATAGGGATTGAGCACGACGGGCTTCTCGCAGATCACGTCGCAGCCCAGACGCAGTCCGTAGCGGATGAATGCGTCGTGGGTGTAGTTGGGCGTGCAGACGCTCATCCACTGCAAAGGGGTGGATGAGTTCTGGAGCTTCGAGCAATGGCGGTCGAACAGCTCGTTCTCGGTGAAGAAAGAGCACTCGGGGAAGAAGCTGTCAAGACGGCCTACGCTGTCGAACTTGTCATATGCAGCGAGCAGTTCGTTGCCGGTATCCTTTATTGCCTTGAGGTGGCGGGGAGCAATGTAACCCGCAGCTCCTATCAATGCGAAATTTGCCATTATTCTGCGCTTTCTGATTCAGAAGAAGATTCAGACGAACGGCGACGGCGATGCTTCTTTCCGCCGTCAGCAGCCTCTTCGGGATGCTCCTTGTCGTAGTCGCCATAACCGT
Organism: Candidatus Cryptobacteroides sp.; assembly: GCA_045640445.1. Lineage (GTDB taxonomy): Bacteria > Bacteroidota > Bacteroidia > Bacteroidales > UBA932 > Cryptobacteroides. Next base: position 36,296 of record JAZUFA010000056.1, read on the forward strand.
ATCCCTTGTCGCCGTAGCCGTATGCGCTGCCGTAGCCATAGCTGTGACCGTAGCCATAACCATAGCCGTGGCCGTAGCCGTAGCCGTAGCCATAGCCGTAACCATAGTGGCTCTTCTTTGCATACTCCACATCGTTGAGGATGATGTTCATCTTGGGGAATGCGCCGGTCTTGTAGATCTTCTCCACGTCAGGAAGCATACGCTTGTCAACATAACCTGAGCGGACTACGAAGATGGTGGAATCGGCATATTTCTTCACGATGCTTGCATCTGCAAGGATGCCTGCAGGGATGGAGTCAAGGAAGATATACTCGTACTGGGTGCGCAGATAGTCCATCATCCTGCCAAAGCGCTCGTCGGAGAGAAGCTCGGCAGGGTTGGGCGGCATGGCACCGGTGAACACTGCGTCGACGCAATCTGAAATCGCGTCCTTTGTAACGATGCTTGTGACGTCGTCAATCTGGCCTGACAGATACTCTGACATGCCGGTAACCTTTGTGCTTGAGAACTGCTTGGTGAGAGTACACTTGCGGAGATCGACATCGAGCACGCAGACCTTCTTGCCAACAAGGCCGAGAGAGGTTGCAAGGTTCGTGGTGATGAATGACTTACCTGAACTCTCGAGGAGCGAAGTCATGAGGAATACATTGGAAGCCTTGTCACCATCCTTGACGTACTCTATGTTGGATCGCAGGATACGGAACGCCTCAGATATCGGGTCGCGGCGCTTGTTGGACACAACGATCTGGGGAGGATCCGTCTTTGTATGATGGTGAGTGCCCTTCTTTGAAGATGACTTCTTCTTTTTCTTCTTGGCCTTCTTCTCGCCGGGGAGATGGTTGGAAGGTATCTCGGCAAGGAAAGGAGCAGATACTATTCTTTCAACATCGTCGCGGAAGCGCACACGTGTGTCGAATATGCTGAAGAGGAAGAAGAGTGCGACGGGGATGAGCAGGCCGATGAGGAAGCCGACTATTGTCTGGCGCCTCTCGTCGGGCGCTACCGGATTACGGTTCACACGGGCCTCATCGATAATGCGGGCATTGCCCTCGATGGACGGCTGGCTGATGAGGAGTTCCTCACGCTTGCTGAGGAGGTTCAGATAAAGGCTCTCCTTGATCTTCTGCAAACGCTCCACGCCCTCGATGTACACCTGCTTGACAGGAGCGGAACGGAGTTGCGAACGGACATGGGACGAGTATGCCTCAACGCCACGTGCCTTTTCCTCCATTGTGCCGATATAACTGTCGAGCATGCTCTCGATGGTGGCCTTCTGAGATGCCTGGTCGGCCTGGAGCTCCTTCACAACAGGGTTGTTTGTCGCGCCAGTGGAAGCGTACTTGTCAAGCTTCTTGGCATTCTCGTTATACTGGGCTATCATCTCATCCACAGTGCTGTTGTTCAGACCGATGCCGGTAGGAAGAGTACCTCCGTTAGAATTTCCTGCAGCACTGCGTACGTATCTTGCCAGAGACAACTGACGCTGAAGGGCCTCCATCTCCTCGGAAGCCTCGACGTTTCCAGCAACGAACTCCTGACCATAATTCTGCGTGTCGACAATCTGGTTGGCACTCTTGAAGGCTGCTATTTCGCCTTCCTTGCTGCTCAGGTCGTTGTCAAGTGAATTCAGACGGTCATTGATGTAATCATATGTTTGAGCTATGACAGCCTTTTTTGCGTTTACAGCATTGCCATTGTATACGGCTATGACCTCGTTACAGATCGCTGCTGCCTTGATAGGCGAAGTATCGCGGATTGAGAGGCTGAGCACATTATCCATCTCGTCGTTGCGGGAGACGGAGAGTGCATCCCTGTACCTGTCAGCAACATCATTGACATTCATATAGCTGACGGTGATGGGCGTGCCATAATAAGAATCGGTAAGGAACCAGGTCTTGTCCACTACAATCCTCGTGGTAGGTGTGGCAAGGGTGTCGCCATATGCAGCCTTCTGTGTATATGACTCGCCTTCCGAAATGGTATAAAGGCTGTCTGAAACAGGTGTAACGACAACAGTCTGATACTGAGTGCCGTTGAAGTCCATGAAATTGACTGTGACAGGGCTCTCGCCATAGAGGTCACGGTCGCGCTTTACGACCTTGCTGCGGCACTTGTAACCGACATTGAGATTCAGGTTCTCCACAACCTGGATCATGGCAGTCTTTGACTTGAGAGCAAATATCTCACTGTTGATCGCAGTATAGTTCAGCTGGATACGGCGTGAACCGAGGCTGTTCATCTGGTTGCTCGGAGCCTGGATCGCGTTGTCGTTGATGAGGGACTGGATTGCAATTCTGGCATTCGAGCTATAGATACGTGGCTTCTGGTGAACAGAATACCATGATACAAACGCTCCGATTACGGCGCAAAGCAGGAACCAGTGGAGGTTCCTGAGAAGCGTTATGGTTATGTCTTTGATATGGAGAAAGTCGCTGGTACTCTCTTCAACAAATGTAGACTCGTTGTTTCTGTTGTCTTCCATTACTTTGCAACTCTAAAAACAAGGAAAAGGGTTGTAGCCAACGATGCGAATGAGGTTCCCAGGGAAATCCATGAGTTCCAGAAGCTCACCTCATCGCGCCAGTACTTGGAACCGTATGACTGTGTAACGATGATATCGTTCTTCTGAAGGATGAAGAACGGGTCGTTGAACACGTCGGACTTGCGGGGGTCGATGTAGTGCATGGTCATCTTGCCGTCGATCTCGCGAAGAACGCCGATCTTGTCGCGGCGTGTGTATGCGCTGATATCGCCTGACATCGCAAGGGCCTCGAGGAAGGTGCAGCGCTCATTGGAGATGTTGATGGTCTTGCCGCCGTCTGAACCAAGGAAGAACACCTTGAAGTTGTAGAAGCGTACCATGACATAAGGATCTGCGAGATAGTTACCGTCGACCAGAATGTTGCAGATCAGGTCCTGAAGCTGAAGACGGGTAAGGCCGGCAGCATGGATTTCTCCCAGAATAGGAAGCTGGATATTCCCATCGGGATCAACAAGATAGGTAAACTGATTAGTACCACCTGTCATGCCACTGCCTACTACACCTGATGTCCTGATGTTGAAAGGCTTTGCAATCTCAGGATCAGGGCAGGATATGATTACGTCAAGCTCGTCATAGGGAACGATGACAGCCTGAATCTTGTTCTCCATCTCAATCTGGCTGTTCTGCCCCATGTCCTGGAGATAAACTACTTGTTTAGGTGTCGCACATGATGCTGCAAGAAGCATTGCAGCACCGATGAACGCAATTGAAAGTATTCTGTATGTTTTCATAATTGCAATATATAACTTACAAAGTTAAGCATTATTTCGCATAATCATCAGCCTTTTAACCAGGTTTTTGGCATTTTGGAGGACAAGTTCCCTCATCCATGGGACAAAAGAATCGTTCCACCTCTGAGGATGTGTGGTAATCATCACGTTTTTTGGCAAAAATCCCTCTTTTGCGGCAGACATCACATCATCGGTTGTATGAAATACAAGTTTGTCCTTTGTCCACCTGTCCTGATACTCCGGAATCCTGTCTCTGACACTCACTTTAAAGCCGTCCCAGCGCCTGCCGGTATCGGTCAGATAGAACGTCTTTGAAAAGTCGGTGTCGAGGTAAGGCTCGAACTCGGCTCCGACACTCCTGTAGTCATATTTCTTCCAGATATCCTTGCTGTCCCACTTCGACTTCGGGCTGCCATGCATGCATATCTTCGTTATCGGTTTGCCCACAATGGCTTCCAATTTTGCAAGATTAGACTTGAAGTCCTCCCATGCGGCATCAACATCACCATTGCAGGTGGTAAGGCATTCATAGTGATAGCCTATCTCATGGCCAAGAGCCGATATCTGCCGGATTATATCCTCATCCCAACTCTCAGGAACAGCACGGAAATAATATGTGGCAGTCCACCCCATGGATGCTTCCAACTGCGCCGTCTTCAAGCTGTTCAGGGGCTTGAGGTCAACGTCGTGCCTTAAAGATATGTTGCCATATCCTTGCAAGGCCTTGAGAAGTTCACCATATTTTGTGAGCGTAAAATCCATCTTACTCCGGCAATTCTGACTTGTCGATCTCCCTTATGACCCTGGCGGGGACTCCTGCAACGACACTATAGTCGGGCACGTCCCTGGTTACAACAGCACCGGCACCAACTACGCAGCACTTCCCTATCTTCACTCCCGGCAGCACAATGGCACCGGCCCCAAGCCACGAATCATGGCCTATCGATATGAAACGGGGAGGTGCGGGTATTACGGCGGACAGACGGCTGTTGTTCGGGTGGGACGCCAGCACCAGCGTCACATTGGGGCCGAGGCTCACCCGGTCTTCCAGAACAAGTTCCATCCTGGTGTCCATTATGCCTGCCGTAACGGTCAGCCCGGGGCCGATATAAACATCCTCCCCTATCGTGAATCCGAGCTTCCTCAATGCATGAACCCTCATTCCACGGCCAGGAGCCTTGGACATCCTGTACCAGAATCCCCTGTGGAAATACTTAATCCAGTTTCTCATATTTCTTTGTGTATTACCTTTGAAACGACAGACTCCAGAAAAGCCGTCACATCTATCTTGTCAGCCATCAGACGTCCGTATCCGGACAGATCCACCTTCCCTGAAAGTATGTCCACGCCCTTGCTGATTGCCCTCTGCTGGTCATCATCAGACTCGCTGAAGTTGAAGCACATGCCGTATCTCTTCTCCTGCTCCGTGGTATAATAGCGGCCGGTGTCGTCCATATAGACACCCGGGACACCGAGCACGACTCCTTCGGACACCATGGTGGCGCTTTCACCGAATATCATCGAAGCAAAAGCCATCACACTATGCACCTTCTCCGGAGCCGTCGGCAGTTTATACTTTTCCAGCTCATCAGGCAGTTCCTTCTCTGAAGATATGAACACCTTGCCATACTTCGAGAACTCCTCAACTGCCCTCAGTTTGTTCTCATAGCTCATGCCCTTGTGGCCCTTGTCGTGAGTCGCGTTCCACGAAACGAAGCGCAGAAGGCTGTACTTCTCCCCCTCCTTGACCCCAAGTTCACCAAGGACTGATCTGTCAGGTGAGAACCTGTTCGGGTGGAGGTATGCAAGTTCGTGGTAACCGGCATAATGGATTTCCTTCTTCGAGATGAAGGGATGCTCGTAATCACCTGTAAGAATCGCCTTTGTGAACGGCTCATACAAGCGAATCTGCTCAAAGTTATATGTATCCTCAAACGAGATATGCGGCCTGCGGTAAAGCCATGCCGCATGGGCGGCGTACATCGAACCATGGCTCAGAAGCACGTCAGGCTTGAACCGCCAGCATGTGCGGAGTTCCTTCCAGTCAAACTTCAGAAGACCCCAGACCTTGCCTGCAGTCGACTTGTATTTCTTGCCGAAGCAGACGTAGTCGAATCCCTCGGCTTCAAGCAGAGCTAACTCAAATTCCTTGTCCCTGCAGGTGAAGAGAACTTTGTTGCCCGCCTTAATCATATCGTGGGCAGAGCATCTGAACAGATGCACGTGGGCAGGATGTCCAATGTCTATCAGGATGTTCATTTCAATTTCTTAAGTATCTTGACTCCAAGCGCTCCCAATTTGTAAAGGAATGGATCGAGGACATATTTGAAGCGGCCGTGTTCCACCAGCTCACCGCCGAACTTGGCCTTGAAATCACGCACGCCATAGCCACCGTCTCCAGGAGCGCCGGCGCCCATCATGTCAAACCGTCGATAACCATTTTCAGCAGCATATCGGATTCCGGCATATGTAGCCAATGTTGAGGGAAACACGCTCTTGCTGATCCCATCCTCGCCACAGGCAAACCACTCATAAACGGTATCATCACCGCACACACATACGGTACCACCCACAACACGCCCCTCGAATCTGACAACAAAGATCCTGCCCCAGTTTTCAGAATAAAGTTTCTTGAAGAATTCGAACGGGAACAGCGGCGTCTTAACTTTTGTGGTATAAAGCGTTTCTAATATATCGTACAGAGCCTTGACCTCGTCCGTAGATTCAGCCTCTCCTATTGTGGCGCCGTCACGAAAAGACGTACGGATATCGCGTTTCCGGCTCTTTCCAAGATTCGCCTCGACGACCTCCATCGAAGAAGTGTCTATGTGGAAGTTATAATGAGGCTCATATTGCCAGCCGTATTTGCAAAACACGTCACGATACTGGCAATAATCGGCAAAATTCCTGATCTCGGCATAGATGGCCCTGCCATACAATTGCCGTCTGCAGGAATTCAGCAGTTCCTGAATCTCCACATCTGTAATATCACCGGAAAGCATGGGGCCGCCGTTTATTATCGCCCTGCGGGAGAGAAACCGCATGATACGTCCCCCGTCCCTCTGGATATATCCGACGATGCGTCCCTTGACCTCACCGCCTCTGCTTACAGAACACTCGAACGGTTCGATGAAGGACATCGAACTGTACAAGGCCAGGCACTCATCCGATTGGAACCAGTTCGTCATATGACCGACTTGTATATTTCAATTATTCTATCTGCCACAGCCTTGCCTGTAAGCCCGCGGGACACGATACGGTCGCGTCCCCCGGTCTCGCCATATGCTATGGCAACTTCCAACTTTCCTGCCAGCGCCTCAGCCGTCCTGTCACAGACGAAGCACCCTGCGACTCCTTCGACCACTTCGCTGACGTCTCCCACATCCACGCTGACTACGGGACAGCCGCACATCATCGCTTCCTTGATGACCTGGGGCGAACCCTCAGTATGCGACGTCATGAGGATAGCATCCGCCGCACGCATCAGCATAGTCACCTGAGACCTGTCATAACCTTTAAGTTCTATCAACTGACAGCCGGGCAACAACGACATTGTCTGTTCTGCAAGAGGGTAATTCTTGACTGTGTTGTCGAACGCACCAGCGAAGAGCACGTATTTACGGGACGTGTCAAGACCCATCCTCTCCCTTGCCCCGGTCTTGGGCATGGCCTGTATCTCATTCTCAGCTATTCCGCACGGCACAAGCTCTCCTCTCTTCAGATAGCCCGCTATCTCCATTGTCTTCCGGGACACGAAGATATTGAAAGCTGAGAGGCGCATGGCAAGTTTTGAGAACGGAAGCACCTTCCTGTCATTGATGTCGCTGCCGTGATAGGTTGTCACGACAGGCACCCTGCGCTGCAGACAGGCCAGCAGCCCGCTCAAACCATAATGGGCATGGATGATGTCAGGCTCGAATTCCTTTATTTTCCTTTTCAGAGCCGGATACGCCTTGAGATAGCCTTTGATTCCCTTGCCTGTTATGCCAAAGAACTCCATACAGCACCCCAGCTCAGCCAATTCGGCAGCCTGCTCCACTATGAATGGAGCAAAATGACCCTTGTTGTATGATGCTACTATAAGTACTTTCATTACATTCCCCTTCCACGGAGCTTGAACCATGACCATCCGACGTCTGCGATGAATATGATGGCAAGCCATATTGCAAACCAGTTCTTGTGCTTCCCCTTGAATTGCGAGACTCCATATGCCGCAAACATGAGCTCAAAAGGCAATGACGGTATATGGAAGCGTTCTGAGTGGGCATAGTTACTGAATATCAGTATCAACAGATACCCCAGCATGAACGACAGCGGCAGCATATGGTCGCGCCACTTTCCACTCTTAAACAAAAGAATGAGCGCCAGTATTGTCAGGAAACTGGTTATATTCTTCACAAAATTACCACCATGAATCATAATCTGGTCTTCCTGGAAACCCACATCAACCATAGTCGGGAACGGGATGGTAAAGATCAAAGGAGCATACACTGCACTGCTGGCGTTGGTGGCCAATGCATTTCCGCCCTCTCGGGTAGCGCGCCATTGAATGTTCGCCTCCTGTTCGGCCTGGATTGATGAATAGTCACCCACGCCGAGGATAGCAGCACCTCTGTTCCAGACCAGCACTCCCATGAAGAGCAGAATGAACAGGCCTTCGATAACCCACTTTCCACCCTTCTTGATCCTGGCATTACCAAGGACTATGGCACATCCGAATGAAAGGAACAGCAGCACAGCCAGAACGCCTCTGAAGAAGTAACTGGCAGCTGCGGCAAGTATCATGAGGAATATGTCGGTGAACGATGCTTTTGTGCTGTGCATCAGATGGTCAGCCTTTTCGATGAAAAGCACGGACAGGAAGAGCATCTCGGTTTCCTTGAGGTTGATGCCGCAATAGAAAATGAAGTTCGGCATCAGCATGAAGAACACGGCTGTCATACGGCCTACGCTCTCACCAAAATTTCGCCTTGCAATCCTGTACATCAGAACGGCCGTTCCGGCACTTATCAAAGCCTTGACGCAACGGGACAGGATAACCGACTTTCCGGTCAAGGAATATACAATCGTCAACCATACAGGATAACCAAGGTCCGTTAGAGAAACTCCTTCAAAGAAAACAGACCATTTGACGTCTGCTCCCCACACTATATCAGCCCCAAGGCACCCCATGTCATGATACCATAAGGAGTCTCCGGGGGAGAACTCAAACGGTGCGCCTGTCATCATATCATAGAACAGATATGAGAACAGCACATATATGATTCTGATTACGGCAGACGCAAGGAACAGGCGGTGCTCAAGATTCTTACCTTCATAACGCTGCCACACCTTAGATATGGCATTACTGAAGTAGAAAAAAGAGCCGACCTCAACCAGGCCGAACAGCCACCAGTACCAGGCAATGGGATATCCGAATGCAACTGATACAAGAATCAGAAGAACCACATATATGGCTATAGCTCTGTCTGCAAAATATTTGGGGAAGAAATTCGTCATATCAGCCGAAAATACGTCTTTTAAGTTTGATCAACTTTATACTTAACTTTGGCCCCGCAATCCTCAGGATCAGCGGTTTCTTCGGATTGCTCCAGGAATCCAGACCTTTATGGTCACAATATGTGTTCTCCGTCCTGAAGTACTCACCGGTTGTCTGCCTGGGGCAGAAATAATCCACCGGAAAGACGTGGAGCCCGTCAAAATCCTTTTCAATTCCGTCGCACATAAGGCCCTGCTCCATCATACGGCCGGTCAGGAACGCCACGTTGGTGGTCATGTCATATGACCCGTCAGGCTGGACAAAATGCCTGCCGGCGTACAGTCCCATCTGCTTTGCCACCCATGATCCATGCTGCTCGCTGGCGAGCACGCCCATCATCACAGGCGAATGCTTGCTGCCCTCATACCCGGCAAACGCCGGATGGTCCAGCAAGTCATCGAATGACTTGAAGACTTCGAAGTCGACATCCATATACAGGCCGCCATGATTGTATAATGCATACAGCCGCACATAATCGCTAACAAAAGCAAACTTGCGGGCCTCGTATGCCTCCTTGACATATGGAAGTGAATTCACATCAAAGTTGTCCTCGTTCCACTCCATGAACGTCCAGTCCGGCATGAGCCTGCGCCAGGACGCCATGCAGTCAAGCGCCAGCTGCGGCATCTGCCCACGGCCGAACCAGCAGTAATGTATTATCTTGGGAATCATCCGACAAACTTCTTTTTCAAGGCATATCCGGTTCTCCTGACCCATTCCTTGAAACGCAGCAGCCATACGGGCTTGCGATACTCCGCACAAACGGATTGAGGCTGCCGTGCCCAGTCGACTTTGTCAAGTTCCTGCTGTGCCAACTGTCTGTATTTGGAAGAAAGGTAATATGGTTTCAGCGAGTAAACGCGGATATTGTCGACCAATTGCTTGAATCCGGGGTTGCCCGTCTCTTCAGCAGCGTAGCGGCCAAGGTTCCAGAGGAAGTGGTTTTCAGGAGCACGCAAAGGTCCAACGCCTCTGGCATTTACGTCAACATCCTGATTGTAGTATGCCAAACGGCTGTTCAGGAAAGCAACTTTATGTTTGAAAGCAATACGCAGCCAAAGGTCGAAGTCCTCACCCAACTTGAGCTCCGGACGGAAGCATCCTACTTCCTCGAACACGCCACGAGGGATAGCAACGGATATGGAGGTAACAGGCATCTGCATTATCCTTGCATACTCGGCAAAATAGTCGATATATCCCGTAGGTATGTCTATCCTGGACTGCGTCCGTCCGTTCTTGACATAGTAATAATTGACTGCATAGATTCCCGCCTCCGGATAATCCCTTATGAATGCATCCATCTCCTCAAGGAAAGTCGGAGCCCACCAGTCATCCGCATCAAGAAAACAGATGTATTCACCCTTAGCCAGCGCAATGCCATTGTTCCTGGCAACGCTGACGCCCTGGTTGGGTTGGCTCGTCACTACGGCTGAAGTCCCGTCAAGAACAGACTTGACGACATCTAGCGATTCGTCGGTGCTGCCATCATCGATGACGATAAGCTCGTAATCCTCAAACGTCTGAGCCAGCACACTGCGGACAGACTTTTCGGCGTAAGGAGCCTTGTTGTACAATGGGATGATTACTGAGAATCTCATACTCTGCCGCGCAGTTTCAAATATATGCGGTATATACCGGGGAACATGAACCTCAAGCGCATCGATTTTTTCTGCAGGGAGAAGTCAATCTTTGCCAGCACCCTATCGAGGTCAGCTTCATATTGCTTCATTCCCGTATACTGGAATATCCTGTAAAGGCACTCCCTGTCAAAGAAGAAACGAAAATCCCTGTCGGCTGCCCTGTAGGCATCATACTTCTCGATATAGAACGGAAGATGCTTCTCGAACGGCTTGAATCTGGTCATAGCCCGGTTTTCGGACTCCTGTTCATAATAGGCCAGCGTCTTCTCATAATATGCCCCGGGATACTCCATGGCGACACGCCACCACATGTCGAGGTCTTCGCCATATGCCATCCTCTCATCGAAAAGTCCTACTTTGTCGAAAGCCTCCTTGCGTATTGTCGTACTGCTGCCTGTCCAGCACCAGGGATTCGTTGTCCAGGGATTCCTGACATAGCCACGGAATCCGCTGCCATCCTTCTCATCCTGGGGCTTGCCGGCTACGCTCAATCCCAGGCCGAGGCCATATATGCCTGCCTCCGGGCAATCTTCAATCAAGCGGACGAGTTCCTCCAAATAGGTAGGATCCCATTTGTCATCGGCGTCCAGGAAGGAAACATACTCGCCCTTCGCCAACGCTATTCCCATATTCCTGGCAGATGACACCCCACCATTCTCCTTGCGGACATAACGTACCCGCGCATCGTCATAGCTCAGAACCACATCCGCGCCACCATCGGCAGAACCGTCATCCACCACGATGACTTCGAAGTCAGCATATGTCTGCACGAGCACACTGTCAAGTGTCCCGCCTATGCTTGAAGCCTTGTTATATAACGGTATGACTACGGAAATCATATGAAACGTCCAAGATTCTCAGCCTGGCCGGTCTTGTTTTTGCCAATGAGCTTGAGCCTTAACCTCAGCAAGGACTCCAGCGGCACATACCCTATGACCCTGCCGACCACGGAATATACGCGGAAGAAGCGGTTCTTCCAGCAAAGCACCCTCCTCGCATTGGCGAGGCAATGCTTGCCGTCCTCCTTGTTCCTTGCAGCGAAGGCAGCCCTCGATCTTGCAAACCAGAACTTGAAGAGGCCCGGTCTGAACTCGTATGGAAGTTCACCGTATTTTGCCACGAGCAGGTCCTCGAACTTCTGATATGTATAGGCCAGATATGCCGAAGTCTCATAATTGCGGGCTTTGGTGCCGGTCGATATCCTGTATATCGAATCATGCTTTCTGTAACTGAAAGTGATTGCAGGGCAGTAGACGAAGCGGCAACCGCTGTTCGCCAGTCTGAAGTGCAGGTCATACTCCTGCCCGCGGGGCAGCTTCTCATCAAAGAAGCCCACGGCCTCCAGCAGCTCGCGCCTGTGCAGGGGTGTGGTAATGAGGACTTCCCAATGGGAATAGAAGAAGAGTTCCTGATTGGCCTCGAGTTCCTCCTGCCAGGAGAACTTGTGCTCGTGTATCACCTGACCTTCCGGATTGATGAAGTTATAGTCTCCAAAAGGTATCTCATTCTCTCCAAGTCCCTCTATCTGTGCGATCTGAACTGACAAACAGTCCTTATCAAGCAGATCATCTGCGTCCAGGAACTTCACGAATGCGCCGGAAGACTCCCTGAGCGCCCTGTCCCTGGCCACGCAGGCGCCGCTGTTCTTTTGGGTTATGACCTTGATTCTGTCTGATTCAAATGCCCTCGCCGCCTCGTATGACCCATCGGAGGATCCGTCATCGACTATTATCAATTCCCAATCGGTATACGACTGGGCAAGGACGGAGCCGATTGCCGCCTCAACGTATGCCGCATCATTGAAGAGCGGCATTATAATTGACACCTTCTTATTGTCCCTCATTCCAGCTTGACTTAGCGAAATCCAACATCTTATCGAGATACCAGTCATTATAGGACGCCAGCACACAGCCATTCGGAGTGAAAGTCATCTCTCCGAAGATGGTCTTTCCGTCAACCTCGTATACATCAAACCGGCAATACTCAAAACTTCGGCACAGGTCTTCGGCCATATTGACCATCCCGGCCAGGTTTCCGGGCCGGGCTATCTCCTTCCTGTTCGTATGACGGCACTCCCTGACGCCTTCGGTCCTGTTCCATGACAGGTCGTAATCATCGAGGCTCACTTCCGCATGCTGGGCGTCGGGATTTCTGTCATATCCCACCTCGCAGGAGAAAACCTTGCCATTGATTACGTGGAATTTGTAATCTGTAAGAGAAGAACTGTCCAATGCATCCAGATACCTCTCGACGACAATCTTCGGCTCTATCATGGAATACTGCCATTCCCCCGAAAGAAGCCCGAAGTTTCTGTCTGCCAGCCATTCGCGGAATTTTGCAGCCTGTTCAGGCCAGCAGATGGACGACTTGTCCTTACAGATCAGGTTCCTGCCGGAAGCGTTGTTCATCTTCATTACGAAACTTGAGGGCAGGGACTCGAAGTCTATGTCATCGACACTGTCGTATACCCCATACAGTTCATTCAATGTATGGCCGTATCCTGCTGCCTCGACAAACTCCCTGACGGCATATTTATCCGCGCACTGGATTATCATGCCGCGGTTCCCGCCTTTGCTGTTCTTAAGCGACAAAGCCATCAGCCACTGGTTGAAGTCCCCGGGGTCGTCCCACCTGATTCTCCGACCTGTCCAGTTGAAATAGAACATGGACAGATATGCCTTCAGATGGTGCTTCGACATGCTCAGGGAAAGAGGCTTGATGCTCAGAAGCATCTTCACAAAGTCTCTCCTTAACCAATAGATATAATGGCTTATGCTTTTCATTTCCTGCAGATTGAAATAACATTCTTCACCAAGGATTTCATCGAAGGCTTGACGAAAAACAGCGACAACGCAAGCCCGATGCACCGGAAAAAGCCTGCGCCTGACGCCTTCGAGGCATTGATGAAGGCCTGGATACGGGCCGCATATGCATTCCTCAAATTCTTTCCTTCGGATGTATTCCTGTTATGCCTGTAAAGTTCTTCATATACCAGCATGTCCATCCTTGCCGACTGACAGGGGGACATGGTATGATACATGCTGTCGTCGTGGACAGTCCGCACGCCACCGACAAAATTGAAGACATAGCCTTTGCCCTGAAGCAGCATGAGCAGGATCATGTGAGAATCCCTGAAATATTCATACTCGTCATACCAGTCCAGGCTGAATGACTCTCTCCTGAACACCATTGAGAAAGGATATGTTATCCAGTTATGGTAAAATATCTCGGGCGTCAGGTCGAAGCCGGCACCATCGGAAGCCACGAAACGCTCAAACGCGTTTTCAAACAACACCTCGCCCGACTTCTCGACCATGCGGTTATGAAAACAAATTGAGTAGTCAGGGTTCGACTCCAGAAAGTCGGCCTGCTTCTGTAATTTGAACTCATCCGTCCAATAATCGTCGCCCTCACATAATGCTACATACCGGCCGCGCGCCAACCCCATGGCGCGCCGTTCATTCTGCAGGGCACCTGCATTTTTCTCAGACAGGACAAGACGGATCAGGTCGGGGAACCTGCGCGCATAGTCCTCACATATCGCCCTGGTTCCATCTGTGCTGCAGTCATCCGCTATGATGAGTTCAACAGGGAAATTCACCTTCTGCATCAATACACCCTCAATACATTTCCGGATGTATGGCTCATGATTATATGTTATGGTGACGACAGATAGAAGCGGATCCATATTTATTCCATCATTTTACGAACGATCCGGTTCAGCTTCCATCAAAACGTTTCGCATACCGAGGAGAACACGGGAAGTAACATCATACAGATCCTGCCCCTGCTGCATGATATTCAGGTCATAATCCTGCACAACACCAAAGATATCGAGCACCTGGTCCAGCATCTCGCGATGCTGTCCTGTCACGCATACTATCGTCTTGAAACTATCCGGATTTTTCTGGAACTCCTTGACCAGGGGGCACATCTTGATAGCCTCCGGACGGGTTCCGAAAACAAGCATTACTGTTTTCATCTACACTAAAGTATAATTTTTGAGCAGTTCCTTTGTTCCCTCCCTGCCATTGAACATCATCACGTCAAGTATCGATAGGCCAGGTTCCTGGAAACCATTATGCTGAGGATAGGATATATCTCCGGTCTTGACGAACAAAAGATCAATCCCGTATTCAGCAAACTCATGCTTGTCGTAAAGGGCCTGCCCTCCTATCGCATTTATGAAAGTCCGGGCACCTTCCCGCCTGCACATCTCGATAACACGGGCAGTCTTTTTGATCGGAGAAGTCTTCTCCATATATGGGAATCTCCCATAACCGAGAGATTCGATGGTTGACAAGTCTTCCTCCATGTCGAGGAAACGCGAGTTATCATATTCTATCTCTGTCCGGATACCCAGATGTTCAGCGATTTCCATGACACAGGCAGCATTCAGTTCATACAGATATTCATATCGTCTGTTCAGCAGTTTCTCCACCAAAGGATACGTTTCGGCATAATATGGCGCCTTATTGTAATTCGAAGCAATGGTGAGAAGCAGATTCCTGGCCCACGGTTTTGAATTGTCTATCCTCACCTCCCGTATCATCTGATTCGAACTCTTATGAAGGAGCGGCACCGTGAACTGATATATCCTGCCGTCTTTCAAAAGCAGTCTGTTCCTGTTCATCCACGCTTCCTTGATGAAGTTCAGGTTACTGTACAGGATATATTTGTCCACGGCAGCAATTGCCTGGAAGTATCCGATGTACGGCATGAAGTACGGCTGCATTATAGCGAGTTTCATAAACTACTTTACAATCAGGTCAATGACTCTTTGGATATCATCCTCACTCAGCAGATGATGCATAGGCAGGCAGATAACCTCATCGGCGAGCCTCGTGGCTACCGGCAGATTCTCAGGTACAGCCGAAGGCAGGGATGAATAGCTGTCGAATGTGCTGATGAGCGGGTAGAAATATCTGCGGCCGAGGACTGCATGCGCTTTCATCTCCGCGTAGAGTTCGTCGCGTGTTTTACCGTATTTTTCCGCATCAACAAAGATCGGGAAGTATGAATAATTGTGGCGAACACCGGGTGTGTCCTCGAAGAAGCGGATGCCGGGCACTCCGCGCAGAGCCTCGCGGTAACGTTCTGCGGCAGTCTTGCGGGCGGCAATGGCAGAGTTCACCTGGCGCAGGTTCAGCAGGCCGTAGGCGCTGCGGACCTCGTCAACCTTGCCGTTGATACCGGGGCCCACGACGGTGGTCTCGTCCTCGAAACCGAAGTTGCGCAGATAATCAATCCTGCATTTCATTTCCCCGGTACGGCAGACCAGGGCGCCGCCTTCCAGAGTGTTATACACTTTCGTTGCATGGAAGCTGAGAGTTGAGATGTCACCTTCGTTCAGGATGCTCTTCCCATCCACCTCAACGCCAAAGGCATGAGCCGCATCGTAAATGACCTTGAGCCCATATTTGTCGGCAACCGCCTGGATTGCAGCAGTGTCGCAAGGCTGTCCGTAGCAATGAACGGGCATGATGGCAACAGTATCGGGCGTAATGGCGGCCTCAATCTTTGCAGGATCGAGATTACAGGTCACAGGGTCGATGTCGGCGAATACCGGCTTCAGACCGTTCCACCAGATGCTATGGGTTGTTGCCACGAAACTGTAAGGAGTGGTAATCACCTCACCCTTGCGTATGTCAAGGGCCTGAAGAGCCGTAATCAACGGAATGGTTCCATTGGTGAACAAGCTGATATAAGGCACCTTGAGGTACTCGGCAAGTTCATGCTCAAGCCTCTCGTGGTACTCACCGAGATTGGTCACCCAATGCTTCGCCCAGATGTCCTCCATCATTTCGCGGAGTTCATCGAGATTCGGGAGCAAAGGGGATGTTACTGTTATCTGTTTCATTTTCCAAATAATCTGCGAAGGGCAACGCCACAACTATGCTTGATGCGCTGAAGTTTCGGATGCTTTATCTTGAATTCATATTTTCGGCAGAAGGCATGGTACTTCCCACCAAAGAAAGAGTCCATTGCACGCAGATCTGCCACCAAGGCAGCCTTCTTCTCGCCGTCCGTCAAGCCGGCCCACTGGCCCTTGTCCGATATGCGGTAGACAGATGTCTGCTGGCGCAGAATCGCAATCGGCCCGAATTGAGCCATATATGCACCCAGCTCCCAGTCGGCCATATTCAAGTCGTAGAACGGATCCGGGATTGACCGCACAAGGCTCCCCCTGAACATGCAGGCGGAGAGGTTCCCGAGCTGATTGCCAGAGCCTAACTGCTCGTCAATACCAACGGTGCGAAAATCCCCCATGCTACCCCAGCCACCCTCTTTGAACTCGCCACCAGGCATAAGCCTGAAATGACGGTTCATCGACATCGAATACTCTTCATGCGCTGTCAGGAAATCAATATGCTGCTGGAGATGTCCTTCAAGCCAGTAGTCATCTCCTTCGAGAATGGCGACATAATCCCCCATGCAAGCAGCAAAGGCCTGCTTGTAATTCCGGATATATCCGATATTCTTCTCTTTCGGCAGGAATTCAGCCGGGATGCAGGAACCTGCCAGATGCTCCTTGATGATGTCTGGAGTGCCATCGGTCGAAACATCATCGGCGACGATGAGTTTCAACTTAACGTCTTCAGCGAGTCGTTGAGCAAGAATGCTGTCAACAGCCCTGGCTATGAAGGCTTCCTGATTATAGGAGATCAGTATGATGTCGAGTTCCATCTTACTTCTTTCTGAAAAGTCCCGCAATCTTCTTCACGGGAGCAACTATGGCATTGCCAATACGATATGCCAATGAAGCCCTCACCTCGAGCTCCTTGTCATATACGGCCTGATGTACCTGTATGTCAACATACTTGTCAAAGACTCGTTTGGTGTCCTCGTACATGATGGCATCCACATCAAGGCCTCTGCGGACGGCTGCCCTGCGGCGGGCATCGAGGTTCCAGTACCAAAGGCGGAAATAATTCTTCTGGTCAGTAGCGATGGAGTGATCGTGACCCTTGATGACGTAATTGTAGCAGAACTCGTCGAGCGCCACAATGCCGCCGGCCTCCTCGATCACGAAATAAAGGTCCTGGTCGACTCCGGCATAAGCCTTGGGATTGATTCCCACAGTCTTGTCATAAAACAACTTCTTGTATGAAGTGAAGTGCATGCAGCCCCACCAGCGATAGTCGAAATAAGTCCTGCCACCGCTGAGGTCCGGAAGTTCCGCCTCATCTATGACATTGAAGTTGGTGTCACAGTAATGGGCCTTCGAATACACCACAGAAGCGTTCTCATTCTCAAGATGTGCCTTCACATGCTTCTCAAGGGCCTCAGGCAGAAGAGTGTCGTCAGGGTCGAGGAAACCGCAGATCTCTCCGTGGGCCTCGGCGGCGCAACGGTTCTTGGTGAACCCGCAGCCGCTGTTCTTCTCGTTGAAATAGATATGAATTCTCGGGTCCTCACCAAGTATCTTGTACAATTCAAGAGAGTTGTCGGTGGAACCGTCGTCCACCAGGATTATCTCCCAGTTAGTGTATGTCTGCTTCCTGACA
This sequence comes from Candidatus Cryptobacteroides sp., assembly GCA_045640445.1. Taxonomy (GTDB): domain Bacteria; phylum Bacteroidota; class Bacteroidia; order Bacteroidales; family UBA932; genus Cryptobacteroides. Next base: position 54,256 of record JAZUFA010000056.1, read on the forward strand.
CTTTCGACCGCGTCAGGAAGATAATCGCCATTGTTGTAGTTGGCGACAAGGACAGAAAACAGAGGATTATTGTCCATGCTGATTGTCAAGGCTCGCCATGAGCCATTTTTGTGAATTCTCAGACATCTTCTTCAAAGCGGATGTCATATCATCGGTGGAACTGCAGCGCAACATATCCGCAGAAGGAGCACCTATCCCGGCAAGGAGTTGCATTACACGGCCACTCAAACCAGGCTGCGATGCATAGAAGAAAGGCTTCCCGAAAACAAGCGACAATGCCACCCCATGGAAGGAAGACGTGACGACATACTCGGCTGAATAGAGGTCGCGCAGGAAGTCCAGCGGGCCGTGTGCCAACTTGTCTGACTTTCCTTCAGGGAACTTGAGCACCTGACCGGAATACCGGACAATCGGAAGGCCTCTCTGCTTTGAAAGTTCTGATGCCTTTGCCTCAACTTCGGGAATATTGCAGAGATTGTAAAGCAGAATATGCCTCTTCGTGCTGTAGTTGTCAAGACCTGCGAGGGTAACCCACTCCTGTGCAGAAAGAAGGAATACAGGATCACATACAAGCGATGCCGACAGCCCGGCTTTGCCTGCGAGGAACTCCTGAAGGTCCTTTTCCCTGACGCTCAACGCTGCAAATCTGCCAAGGCTGCCCTTGACGAACTCCACATCCTCTGTTGACCCGGCCTCGATCGGGCCCATGCTTGCCGCATAAGAAAGCATCTTCGTTGCCTGATAGCCACCGCCACCGAAATACACCGGATTGAAGGACTCGCAACCGGGAAGATGCTGCTTGCGCCAGATCTGGTCGCTGCCGTAGATTATGACATCATATGACTTTGCTGCCGACAAGCTTAGATTTCTCTTTGCAAAAAGCACACAACTGCGATGTCTTCTGGCAGCCAGGAACTTCATTGCCAGCGCGCGGACCAAGTACTTGACTTTGCCAGGAATACTCTTGCTTGCAAAGACCGCCTTGTCAAAATACTCGTGACGATAGAGCCCGTCATGATACTCAGGCCAATAGTCGATGACATTCACCTCATGTCCCAGACTCGCCACATATGACTTCAGAGCCCATGCCTGAAGCTGGGCACCATAGTTCTGAGACCTGTGATATGTCAGAATACCGACCTTCATTGTTTTCACTTGACTAAAAGCACTTCGCGGGTGCAGGACTTGCGGCACAACTTGTGGGCGGCCTGTGCCAGTTTGACAAGCATGAGCACCTGCCAGTTCTTTGCATTTCTATCGTTAGATATCCAATTGGGGGTCTTCGGAGACCAGCAGGCGCCGCCGATCCTGATACCCTTCAACCGGTTCATAACGTCAGAGTCACAACGCTTGAACACCGACCCTGCACTGGGCTTCGAGCCGTCCTGAGTATTTGTCACAAGGGAAATCCTGTCACGTATGGCCGCCTCGACCTGCTCTGCAGGAATGCTGTCCATCTTGAGAACCACTTTTAGAATTATCATCCCATTCCCGCAAAATACCGAATGCCTGTGGGCAAACTCACAGTCAGCCTTGCCGAGTGTGACAATGTCACCCGTCGCAGGGTCGAAGCATTCAACTGATACCACAAAATCGGCAATCGACTGGTGGAATACCTCTGCCCGGCCGGCATTCATATATACTGCGCCGCCCACCGTGCAGGGCACGGAAAAGAGATACTCCATGCCTCCAAGATTGCTGCTCTGCATTGTACGGATCAACTTCTGGATACGGACTGATGCGGAGCACCCGACCATGTTGCCTGAGACAGAGATTTCATCCACCATCTCCGACAGAAGAATCACAGTCTTGTGCAACTTTGCGGGCAGTATCACATTACTGCCTCCCGCAAGGATGAAATACGGGCCGGACTGCTGCCTTACTGATTCTACAAGCTCTCCTGCACTCCCGGGAAAGAGCACGGTATCGGCGACACAATGCAGGCGCATCGTGTTGTGGCTGTAGAGATCATATCCGTGTTCAGTCCTCATCCGTTATTGCAAAATATCCTGAATTGGACTTTGTAAAGGACGTACCGGTGTAAAGGCTGCAGTATCCCTCCTTGTGCACTTTCATTATGCGGGGCATATCGACAAGATTTCCACCGTTCGAATCATTCAGTTTGAGAGAAAGATAGTATGATCCGTTGACAAGGTTTTTGGGCAGATAGACTTTCTCCCTGATTATGTGCTTTCCTGAATCCAGACGGTAGATATGTCCGGCGCCGCTCTGGGAAGAGAACGATGCCACCATATCACTGCCCTCGAACAGAGAAGCAACCAGATAAATATCGTGATGGGTCGTAGCCGAAAGCTCCACCTCGATATCGAGCGCATTGTCTGAATCCTTTGTCAGGATATAGAGTTCCGGAGCTTTTCCACCGACTTTAAGGTCGAGTATTTCGATATCCTTGGCCTTGTACTGCACATCCCGCAAGATGCTGAAGCTGTCCGCATCGCCACGCTCACAGGATGAGTAATAATAGCCTATGCATTCATCTGTATTGCCCATGAATCCGATGGTTCCCTTGTCGAGCAGCACGCATGACTTGCACAGGGTGGAGATGCTCGCCATGTTGTGGCTCACGAACAGGACGGTACGTCCTTCTCCCCTGCTGACGTCCTGCATTTTGGCAATTGCCTTCTTCTGGAACTCGGCGTCACCTACTGCAAGAACCTCGTCGACGACAAGGATCTCCGGTTCGAGATGAGCGGCAACGGCAAAGCCCAGACGTACGGTCATTCCGGAAGAATATCGCTTTACAGGAGTGTCAAGATATCTCTCGCAACCGGAAAAGTCGACTATCTCATCAAGTTTGGCTGTGATTTCCTGTTTGGTCATACCCATGATGGCGCCGTTGAGATAGATGTTCTCGCGGCCTGTCATCTCGGGATGGAAGCCGGTGCCGACCTCGAGAAGGGAACCGATACGCCCGCGGGCGCGGATAGTGCCCGTGGTGGGTGCGGTGACCTTCGAGAGGAGTTTGAGCAACGTACTTTTGCCAGCACCGTTCTTGCCGATGATACCGACAACATCGCCCTGCTCAACCTTGAAGTCGATGTCCCGGAGAGCCCAGACGAACTCGCTGTCGGCTGCTGATGATCGGTCATTGACGGAGCCTATCTTGAGGAAAGGATCCTCCTTGTGACGTACGTTCATTGTCCACCAACGATTGAGGTCAGCGCCGAGTGTCCTGGTTGACACAAGGCCAAGTCTGTACTGCTTGCTGATATTGTTGAATTCTATTGCTGTTGCCATACGTAATCCTCCCTGCAATTAAACCGTATCCATGAAATTCTTCTGGACCCTGTTGAATACAACCACTCCAAGGGATATGAGAACCACCATGAAGACGAAGCTGTATATGAGCCAGCGCCAGCCCACGAAATCGCCGCAACCGAGGAACCCGTACTTAAAAGTCTCGATGATGGGAGTTACAGGGTTCAGACACATGAGCGTATGTACGGGGATGCCACACCACACCATGCTATTAGTCTTACTGAGAGGATAGACGATAGGAGTAGCGTACATCCACAACTGCACAATAAAACTGAAAAGCACCTGCAAGTCGCGATATTTAGTGGTCATGGCAGAGATAAGAGTACCGAACCCGAGGGCAAGGCCGGCCAGCATTGCAACCAGTACAGGGAACATCAGAGCATACCAGGTGAAATGGGCCTGACAAGTCGGATCGAAGATTGAATATACGACATAGACTATCGCGAAGAAGCCGAACTGGATGCCGAATCTTACGAGACCGCTGAGGACGTCGGCGATTGGCACCGCGAGACGGGGAAAATAGACCTTGCCGAAGATTCCGGCATTGTTCACGAAAGTGTTCGAGGTCTTGTTCAGGCAGTCGGCGAAGTACTGCCACATGCAGGTACCGGCCAGATAGAACAGAGGACGGGCGATGCCGTCGGTGGGGATGCCGGCGATGCCGCCGAAGACGATCATGTACATGATCACGGTCAGGGCGGGCTGCACGACGAACCATACAGGGCCGAGGATGGTCTGCTTGTATTGGGTTATTATGTTACGCTTGATGAAAAGGGAGATGAGGTCCCTGTATTGCCAGATTTCCTTGAGGTTGACCTCAAAGAGGTTGTTCTTAGGCTTGATGACAGTTGTCCACTGCCCGGAGTCTTGTGTCTTTTTCATAGCACGGCTTCGCCCTCGTGGGTCCCATATGCACACGCGCGCATAGTAACCCCCGGGTATAATTACACAAAAATAGAAATTTTGCGTAAATATACCAATTTCTAGTGGGACCTTTTCCTATGGAAAAGAATATTGGAGATGCTGCCGAAGAAATATTTCACATCCGTGCGGAAAGGAGCACGCAGATATGCCTCTATATAGCGGCGCTCGGACTCCTGGACTTCCTCCAGGGTTTTAGGTGTTTCCTTCTCGTAATAGAACGGAGGGAAAAGGCCTGGTTTAACCTGCGTCCTGAGCTTCTGCATCTCGGGAGAATACAGACTGAAATAGTGCCTTGAAAGCGGACGCACGCCCACCAGTTTCATCTGGCCCTTGAAGAGGTTTATGAACATCGGGATCTCGTCGAGCCAGCAGGAACGGAGAAGCCTGCCTATCTCGTTCACACGGTAATCGTCAGCGAACTTGCCGCCTTCCCTCAGCCCGCCATGCTCGTACATATAAGGCTGCAAATACTCTGAGTAAGAGTACATTGTGCGGAACTTGTAGACACCGATGATATTACCATCCTTGCTGACACGAGGTAACTTTATCAGAGCTCCACAACTGGGTTCGTCGTCCCATATGGGCGCCTTGACCTTGCGGGCAAGCACGAAGAATTCACCGAAGCGGAAGCCTTCGTCAACCACCTCGAAGCCGGCTCTGTATAACCGGCCCATGACCTCGACCCTGTGGTAGGTTCTGTTGCGTCCTTTTGTAACCCAGAAATAGAACCATTTCGTGAGCTTGAGCTTGGGACACACACGATGCCAAAGGTAATGAAGGGCATAAAGGAACCATCCGACAGGTTTTGAATGCCTGTCGCGTATCATGCGCTTCTTCATCATCGCCGTAGTCGCATGGCACATAAGATACCCTCCATCCGCAAGAGATTCGTTGGCGCGGTTGAGGAAAGTATTCAGATGCCTTATGCGGTTCAGCCTCTTGTGCGAGAAGAAAAACTGAGGATTCTTGTAGGCAAACTGGCGCACGATATCGCCGCTGTCGGTGTCAAGCAGAACAGTGCTCTCCTGAAGCTCTCCGGCATGGGCGAGAAGCCATGGCCAGAGTTCATATCGGGGCAACTTTTTAGAAGCCTCATAGACCCTCAGGACATCGGGATTCTCAACCGACGAAATGTCGAGCTTAGCACCCGTGTCGGAGCCGTGTTCGGTGTATTTTGAGAGGTCGGGATCATACTGCAGTCTGACCCAAGGTTTCTTCTTGAAAATCATAATGCAGCAAGGAGCTTACAACAAACGGTATCTATCTGTTCCTCAGTCAAATACGGATGCATTGGCAATGCCAGAGCACGCTGGCAGAGAGACTCTGCAAGAGGGCAGGAACGCAGCCCTTCAGAGCCCTCGAAAGCCTTCTGGAGATGCATCGGAAGGGGGTAATATACCATGGTTGGAATGCCCTCTTCCTTCAGGGATTTTTGCACATTTTCGCGCTGCTCGGAAGACTCCAAAAGTATGGAATATTGAGCCCAGCTGGAGCCGTATCCGGTCGGAATTGAAGGCACTTTGACAGCCCCCGAAAGGCGCTCGGAATATGCTTTTGCAGCTGAGTTCACGTCCTCAAGTTCATACGCCTTGAAGGCCTTCAATTTCTCAAGGAGAACAGCCGCCTGAACCGTATCGAGACGGGAGTTCATACCTATGCGGACATTCTCGTACTTGCAGTTTCCCTTGCCGTGAACACGGTAGCTGTCCATCAGTGCCGCCCACTCGTCATTGTCGGTGAAAACGGCCCCTCCGTCACCATAGCAGCCTAGTGGTTTTGCCGGGAAGAAGGACGTGGTGGCTATGTCGCCGAAAGAGCAGGCGCGGCGGCCGTCCATGCTGCCGCCAAAGCCCTGCGCGCCGTCTTCAAGGACAAGAAGGCCATAGGTGTCAGCGATCTCCCTTATGCGCCTGAAATCGGCAGGAAGGCCGAAAAGATCGACTGCAACGACAGCCTTCGGCACAAGATTCCCCTCAGCACGGACTTCCACAACAGCCCTCTCGAGGTCAGCAGGATCAATATTGAAGGTATCCTCAAGGACATCGACAAAGACGGGCGTGGCGCCCTCGGCTGCAACAACCTCAGCGGATGCAAAGAATGTGAAATCAGGAACAAAAACGGCATCGCCGGGGCCGACGCCCCAGGCCTTAAGCGCCAATGCAAGCGCATCCGTGCCGTTGGCACAGGTCAGGCAATGCTTGACGCCGACATATTCTGCCAGTTCGGCTTCAAGTTGTTTGACCTCGGGGCCCATGATGTAGTGTCCGCCGGCCACAGCCTTGAGAATCGCAGCATCGATGCTTTCTGAAAGCATCTCATGCTGCTTGCGCAAATCCCTGAATTCCATAGTACTAACTAGTCTGTCGGGCAGGAGTCAACTCTCTTGCCCTCAGCGTTCACCCACCCTATCTGACGGGCGGGAACACCGGCCATAAGTGCAAAGTCCGGGACATCCGTGGTAACAACGGCGCCAGCCGCTATCATGGCGCACCGGCCTACGGTATGGCCGCACACTATCGTGCAATTTGCGCCAAGGGAAGCCCCTTCCTTAATCAAAGTCCTGTTATAGACCCCATGTACCGGATAGGCGGCACGGGGTACGGTAACGTTGGTGAACACACACGACGGCCCGCAGAAGACGTTGTCTTCGAGCGTGACGCCGCTGTACACCGACACATTGTTCTGTATCCTGCAGCCATTGCCTATGTGCACGCCGTCCGCAACGTTGACGTTCTGGCCGAGGGAGCAGTTCTCCCCTATTACCGCGCCAGCCTGGATGTGGCAGAAATGCCACACCTTGGTGCCGTCGCCGATGACAGCCCCTTCGTCAACGTAGGAACTCTCGTGTACAAAAACAGCCATGCTACAGTACTTCTATATTATCACGCGCGCACACGCGCTTCATCACGTTCTTGGTGTCAAAGATGGCCTTGGCATGAGCCTGGACGAACTCGTAGTCCACCTTGGTATGCGCAGCCGTAACAACCACAAGGTCGCAGCTCTCGAGCAGTTCTGCCGTGAGTTCCGGCTCGCCCTTGACGGTCTCGCCCTTGTGGCGGAACTCAGGGATATACGGGTCGAAGTAGCAGACGTCGGCGCCCTCCTTCCTGAGGTTCATGTAAACCTCGATGGCGGGAGACTCGCGGTAGTCGTCGATGTCCTGCTTGTATGCCACGCCGAGCACGAGCACCTTAGCGCCATTGAGCGCCTTGGCAAAGCGGCGGTTAAGCATGTCGGCAGCACGGCTTACGCAGTACTCGGGCATACGGTCGTTCACCATCATCGAAGCCTCGATCATCGAAGTGTGAAACCCGTACTCGCGGGCTTTCCAACTAAGATAATAAGGATCGAGAGGAATGCAGTGGCCACCAAGACCCGGGCCGGGATAGAACGGAGTGAAGCCGAAAGGCTTGGTCTTTGCCGCCTCTATCACCTCCCAGAGGTCTATTCCCATGCGGTTGCAGAGGATTGCAAGCTCGTTGATGAGACCGATGTTTATGTTGCGGTAGGTGTTCTCGAGAATCTTCGTCATCTCGGCAACGGCGGGAGAGCTGGCGCGGAAGACGCTGCCCTGCAGCACAGCCTCATACATGGCGCTGATGACCTCGCTGGCATCGGCACCCAGACCGCCTACAACCTTGGGGGTGTTCTTTGTCTTGTAGATGAGGTTGCCGGGATCCACACGCTCGGGTGAGAAGCCGAGATAGAAGTCCTCGCCGCACTTGAGGCCGGACTTCTCGAGAATGGGCTTGATGAGTTCCTCTGTGGTACCGGGATAGGTGGTGGACTCGAGGACAACCATCATTCCTGGGTGAAGATACTCAGCCACTGCTTCGGCGCTGCTGCGCACGTAACTGATATCAGGCTGCTGATGTGCATCGAGAGGAGTAGGCACGCAGATGGCAACGAAGTCGACGTCCTTGATGAAGGAGAAGTCGCTTGTAGCGGAGAGCATGCCCTCGCTCACGAGCCGCTGCAGATCGGAATCCACAACATCGCCGATATAGTTGTGACCGGCATTCACCATGTCGACCTTCTGCTTCTGCACATCGAATCCGATAGTGCGGAAACCGGCCTTTGCCTTTTCAACGGCAAGAGGTAGACCAACGTAGCCGAGGCCAACGACCCCGGCTACGATTGTTCTGTCCTCTATCTTTTTAAGAAGAGTATTTTTCATCAAGAATTACTTAGTCAGACTGTCCTTAGGGAGAGTTCTCTGACCGTAGTCTTCGATGTTCTTACCTACGAGAGGAATGATCATGACGCAGCGGCTGAGCTCTTCCTTGGTGTAGAACATGTAGTCGACACCACCCCGGTAATCGATCTCGAGCTGGTCGGGATCAACACCGAACTCGTTTACGAGCATGTTGTAAACGTTCTTTGCACGGTGCTCTGACAGCCACATGTTGTGCTCGGGATAAGAGGTCTGCTTGTCGGCGAAACCTGCAACGAGGAACTTGGTGTCGGGAGCAGACTTGATGAAGTCGGCAACTGAGTTGATGTTGATACGCTCACGAGGCTGGATCTCGGTGCGGTCGATCTTGAACTGGATGTGGAACCAGAGCTCGGGGCTGACAGGAGTGCCGACCTGGATTGTATCGTGAACGATTTCCTTCTCCTTGATGACAACAGGTGCAACATAGTGGTCTGCGGTAACGCTGTTGGCATTCTTCCAAGTATGGAGATCCTTCTTCACACCGAAGTGGAGGCAGAGACCTGCGGTAACGCCTGCCATGCCGTCGAAGGGGAAGTTGTTCTTGATGTGGGATGCATCGTATGACTCGTTCTGCTCGCGGCTCTCACCGTCGAAGTCGTCTGATACGAGTGCACCGCGGAGGTTGATCACGAAGTCGAAGTGCTCGTTGATACGGAACTTGTTGAGGAGTCCGGTATTGAAGCTTACGCCACGAGCGCTTGAGAGCTGCATCTGGTTCTTGTCGAAGCCGAGCATCACACCACCACCGGCATAGAACTGAGCGGTATAGAAGCGGTCAGCCTTGACGCCGCCGATCATGTTGCTGAGGTCGAACATGGCAACGATGTAAGGATTGATGAACCAGCCGTTCTGATAACGGAGGTCGATCTGATGGCTATCGCGGGTCATGTGATTTGTCTTGTAGACGTCATCAGTCATGAAGTGAGGAGGGTTGGCCTGTGCGGGTGCACCTGTGGCTGCATCCCACTGATAAACGCCCTTCATCTTAAGACCTGTTACACCTACTGCGAAACCGATGCTAGGAGATGCCCACTTGTTGAGCATGATGTCGGCTGCAGGGAATGTGAAACGCTCCCAGAAGCCCATGTACTTGTCATTCTCACCATAGTAGAACTGGGTACCGAGAAGTCCGATGAGCTCCCAGTTGTACTTGAAGTCATTGGTGAGCACGTTCTTGCTTGTGGTAGAAGATACTACGGTGCGTCCGCCTTCACCATCCTGTGACTCAGTCACAACGGGCTCGGTGTACTGCTGTGCGGAAGCGATTACTCCACAAACGAGTGCCGCAAGAATTGCAAAAAATCTTTTCATATTACGTTATAGATTACATTTATTTCCGACTATTCAAGCATAATCGCACAAAATTAAGTAAAATTTTCGTTGGTTAACAACATTTTGTGAAAAATTTCTTCGATTTGGTGGCATTCAGCACCCCGTATTTCCTGCAGCACACACAGTTGCAGGCTTTTTGCATATTTTTCATTGACATTTTCACATTTTTTGCCCACTTTTGCATTGTATTTGCATGAATAGAAGACCCGCGCATATTCGCGCGTTACCTAAAACATAATGAAGAGCACGAAAAGTTTATTGAAAATCTTCCTGGTCATTACCTGCCTGACCGCGGTCAACGCCTGCAAGGAAGAGCCAGGAGGCAACGAGCCCACGCCGGATGATGAAACCGGCACCATGATGAAATTCACCGTCGGAGGAGCCGCAGTCGACACCAAGACCAGCACCGGACTTCCCGAAGCCGAACAAATTGACAGGATATCCATCTCGGACCCCGGTGACCCCGACCAGCTTTACCTCATCGTCACAGCCCAGAAGATCGACGATCTCTACGGCCTGGGCGACGTGGCCACCAAGGGAACCCCCATCTACACCGAGAACTTCGTCGCCGAGCGCGGTGACATCAGCACCATCCCCTACGACGGCACCAGCGTCTATACCGGAGGCAAGTCGTACTGGTCAGGACTTCTCGAGGCCAGCACCAGAACCTACGGATACGATTTCGGCGAGGCCGGATGGCCCGAGTCAGCATCGAGCCTCCTGTTCTTCTTCGGTTCTCCCGAAGACCTCACCAGCAAAGCCGCAAGCGCTGAAGACGCATCGGGCAACTATGGCTGCTACAACATCAAGTGCACCCCCGGCAGCAAGGCGAACATCGCATTCGACTTCGTCACCCCCGGCGCAGCAGAAAAGCAGGAGGACATCCTCTTCACAACCAAGGATATTACAAAACAGTATTACTTCGAGCGCAAGGACGAGCATTCCAAGGTCCTGTTCTACCACACCCTCGCGGGCGTCAAGTTCAAGTCCGGCAACGCTCCCAGGGAGATTAACAAGGATGGCTCCATCAAGAGCACCAATACAGGCGAGGTCGTAACCAGCATAACGGACATCGCCCTCACCAACATCCTCTCCACCGGCCACTGTGTCGTTACTCCTTCCTACGACCCTGATTATACAAACAACGACAGCAACCCTTACCAGAAGGACGACAAGGGGCAGGTCGACAAGTCAGCGCTCGTATCTGTATGGTCCGACGTTGCAACCAAAGCCAACTATAAGGTCAGCGGGCTGCAGAACATAAGCAACGGAACCAACAGCTCATACACCTACCCCGGGTCCACGGACTTCGAGGGTGAGACCGCACCCGGAAACTCCAGGGAACTCGGCCAGTACAACCTCAATGACGCCGACTTCAGCAAGACCTTCTTCTTCGTGCCGCAGACCACAGGCGCCGACGCCACCATCGCCATCACCTACACCATCACACGTAATGGCGAGACAAAGACCAACACCCGCAAGGTCAAGTTTAACGGCCAGACATGGAAGCCCGGTTACCTCTACACATACACTCTCACGGCAAACCATGTAGCGCTCAAGATTTCAGACGACATAGACCCTGAGACAGGAAAGACCAAGAGCAACCTCAAGATCCAGAACACTGGCAACACCGACGCATACATCCGCGCAACCGTCATAGGCAACTGGTTCGACACCCACGTCCCTCCCCAGATCGTCACCGATTGGGCCGGCTTCAGTTACAACAACGGCAAGCTCGGAACAACCGACGGCTCCTTCACCGGTCTCGACGAGACCCACTGGGTATACAGCGACCCCGAGAAGGGTGGCGACGGCTTCTTCTATTATAAATATAAGGTAAAACCCGGCAACAAGGTTAAATTCCCCCTGTTCACCAGTTTCACCGCAAGCTCTGACGGTCCCTCCGGCCTTTATGGCGAGAGCGCCCATCTCGAGATGGACATCCTGGCGCAGAGCTTCCATGCCGACAAGATCGACAAGATGATCGAGGCTTACGGCTGGCTGACCGACGTATTCGTCGACCAGTATGACGATGAACTTGAATAACAGAACACTCCTGAAATGAAAAGCATAGCAAAATATATATTCGCCCTTGCAGCAGCTGCACTGCTGCTGCCCGGATTTACATCATCTGCCCAGCAGACGGAGAAAAGCAGGATAGTCCTTGACAAGACCATCGCGCCTATCGGGGACTCGAAGACCGACTACCAGATCACCCTGGACTCATATGTTACCGGTACGTTCGACCAGGACGTGGAGGCGGTCCCCGTCGACCTTATCCTTCTGCTCGACGCGTCCGGCTCGATGAAGGACAACGCATACAGATACGACCCTGCCAGCAGGACCACTTTCTCGTACAACAATCTGAGTTCCACATATTACTACAAGAACCAGGACGGAAGCTACTCGACAGTTTCAAGGTACAGGTACATGCCCGACAACAACAAATATTATCTGTACTTCGACTACAACGACGTCCGCTATTATCTGTACGCCCCCACAGGATCGACTGAAAAGGCACCAACCACAGAATTCAAGTACATAACAACGGGCTTGGACGACCAGATATGGTATGGTGCCCTGTATCAGAAACAGAGTGACGGATCTTTCAAGCAAATGTCCAAGGGAACATGGTCATACCAGGGCATCCTCGGCAAGAACACCTCTTCCAATAAAGATTACCGTTACTACAAAATAGGAAACACCGACGACGAATCCTCCTATGCCAGAGTATACTCCGGCCCCGACCCCAGCGAGGGCACAGTCTGCTATGGTGCAAGGATCACGGTCAACGGTGTCGTTTACCACCTGACCCCCAATGGCATCTCGGCCACTATGCCTAGCGATGTCACCACGGCACCCCAGAAGGCAACAGACACCATCTGGTCAGGAACATTGTATACCAGAACCTCCATCGGTTCCAAGATCAACCTTCTGAGAGAGGCATGCAACGCATTCGTCGATGAGATTACGGCAAATGCCGCAAGGGATAATGTCGACCACAGAATATCCATCATTAAGTTCGCATACACCCATTACCCCAACGACAAGGAGGGTGCAGCCGACCTTACCGAAGGCAACCACATAAACGGCAACAATTACAGCCACACTGAAGTCGTAAAGAATTTCAAATCAGTTCAGACCGAAGGTGCGGCGGACGAGTTGAAAGCCGCCATCAACGAAATGGCCGTAGGCGGCCAGACCGGTGTCGACCGAGGCATGGTCAAGGTGACCAAACTCCTCGAGACCATTCCCTCAGACCGCGTGAGCAGCAAGGTTGTCCTTGTATTCACCGACGGTGAGCCCAACCACGGTTCCGGCTTCGACTCCAAAGTGGCATCGGACGCCATCGCATCCGGCCAGGTCCTGAAGGGCACCATCTACGGAGCCAAGATTTACACCGTGGGTGTATTCGGCTCCGTGACTGACCAGAACCAGCTCAATGCCTACATGAGCTGCCTGTCATCAAGATACCCTGACGCAGCAACAATGCCCAAGGACTACACCGATCAGTGGCAGAAATACGTTCCCCAGAACGGTGCTGTAGGCGGAGGTGTTCCCTACTACCAGACATCCGACGGTTCCGACCTCGCATCCATCTTCAAGGCAATCGCAGGAGAAGCCACCTCGGATATCAAGAACGTCGACAAGACATCCTCAGCAGTAATCGACGTTGTATCAGACAACTTCATCCTTCCCGCAGGCATCGATGCCGAGCATGCCAACGTACAGTGGCATGTGGAATCATGTACGGGAACAACCACCGACGAAGCCGGCAATGAGGTTCCCGTCTGGGTAACCGAAGGCAATCCCGGCTACTACTATAACGACAACTTCGAGGACATAAAAGCCGAGATCACCGGCAACAAACTTACCGTCACCGGATTCGATTACAGCAAGGCTGACGTCCTCAACGAGTCCAAGACCGAAGTCGACCTCAAGGGCAACTGGGTCGGTCCCCGAACCTTCGGCTCCAACACAAGCTTCTACGGCAACAAGCTCGTCATCACCTTCAAGGTCACCCTGAACCCCGACTACACCGGAGGTCTCGACATGCCCAGCAACGAAGCCACTTCAGGTCTGTACTACGACTCCGACGGCGACGGCAAATGGGACAGATACGAGCCCTACCCCATCCCCTACAAGCCCTTCCCGTCAATCTGCATCATGAAGGACGGTCTCCATTCCGGCGAGAGCGCAGTATTCAAGATGACCGACGGCCACAACTCCAAGGCCAGGACCATCGCCCTCACCCAGAAGGCGTCCAACGGCTCTCTCCACCCCTGCTATGTAGTGGTCAAGAGGCTTGACGGAGGCGAGACCTACACAATCGAAGAGTCAGACTGGAGCTGGCTCTACACTAACGACGCCACGAACTCAAAGATCACCGAATGCCTGAAGAACCTCGACATTCCCGCAGAGTTCGCAGATAAGTACGATTCAGCAAAGGCATACATCCTCGGCGAGGGCGCCGACCTCGTGAACAACGGAGTCACCGTCGGCAAGTTCATCACCGACGAAACCGAGGGCATCACCTGGTGCGTGCTCAAGGAAAATGACGGAACAAGCTACTCGAACAACTACGACAACAGCGCAATTTCCGTACTCTTCCACTTCACCAACACCCGCAGCACTACAGGCAAGCCTGCACGTGCTGAAGCCTGGGCCCACAACAAGTTCAAGGGCGGCACCGCTGCCTCAAGCGGCACCGAAAACGGAGGCAACGAGGAGGAAGATATCTAAAAGACAATCACACATATCCATATGCATGAATGGCGGCTGTTTCAGCCGCCATTTTGCACATTATCAAGGGAAATAATCCAATTATTTATAGGAAGTATAGATTTTTTTCGTAATTTTGCCAATTGATAGGTATTGTGCCCAAATGGCATATTGAACTGAAAATAAGAAAGTAAGTAAAGTATAAACATGAAAAATTATTGTAAAATCTTCGCCTTGCTCGTTGCCGTAGCTGCCTTTGCAGCTTGTAACGAGGAACCCAAAGAGAACCTGACTCCCGAGGAAGCCGACCCCAACCAGGTGATATTCACGGTTGGTGGCATCGACAACATCAAGACTAAGTCAACCGACGGCATGCCCGCAAGAGTTCAGACCAGCCGCATCGCCCTTTCAGAGCCGGGCGACCCCGACCAGATCTACCTCATCGAAACCGTTGAAGACCTGGACGCTACCTATTATAATAACGAAGTTGACACAAAGGGTGTTCCCGTTTACACGGAGACCTTCACCACCAACTTCAAAAACTTCAGCGCCATCCCTTACGATAGCAAAGGACGCCTTTCCGAGGGATACAAGTCATTCCAGTGCGGCCTCATCCAGGCAAGCCAGAACCGCTATGCCTTCGACTTCACCGACGGATGGCCCGGCGACGGCGACCTGCTCTTCTTCATGGGAGCACCCGCAAACCTTGAGAATACTAGTGATGCCACTCTCGGTTATTCAGACCTTGCTCTCACAAAGAGCACAGATGGCAAGAATGGTATCATATCCTTCAACTATAGTGCACCTGCTGACAGCTACGCAAGCGGCGAAGGTGCTGCCCTCCTCAAGGACCTCCTCTTCACCAGCAAATACGTGACAAAGACACAGTATTGGAAGGAGTCCCCCACAGTTCTCTTCTACCACACCATGGCCGGCGTCAAGTTCAAATCCGGTAATGCAGTAAGGGAAGGAACGGAGACCAAGAGCGGTACCGAGTACGCCAAGATCACCAACATCACAAAGATCACCGTGACCAACATCCTCTCCAACGGCCATTGCACAGTCACTCCCGACCAGAGCTACAGCAACACCAACAGCAACACAACGCCCAGCGTTCCCAAGTCTGCTACAGCTGCTGCATGGGATTGGGACGGACTTACCAAGGTATATCACGACTACTTCATCTACTGCACCGGCGTTGTCAGCAACAACGGTCAGTTCCCCGAGAGCACCGACTTCGAGGGTGCAACGGTTCCTGGCAACGCAGACACAGCCCTTGGTCAGATGAACCTCAACGAAGACGACTTCTCAAATACCTTCTTCTTCGTTCCTCAGACCACAAGCAACGACACCAAGCTCACCATTGAATACACAATCGGAACCAAGCAGTACAGAAAGTCCGTAAGTTTCAAGGGCAAAGTTTGGGAAGCAGGCAAGCTCTATACCTACACACTTTCAGCAAACCACGTTGCAGTAAAGGTTACCGATGACATGGTTGAAGACGCATCCGGCGTCAAGAAGATCAAGCAGAACCTCGTGATGAAGAACACCGGCAACGTTGACGTATACATCCGTGCTGCCGTTGTTGGCAACTGGTTCGACTCACACAGCTATTACAGTGGAATGGACCAGATTGCAGCACCTTGGGGCGGCATCTACAAGGCTGACGGCAAGACTCTTAACACAGACGAGTGCATATTCTCCGGCCTCTACGGCGAGAACGCAGTATGGGAAAAGGGCGCAGATGGTTATTTCTACTACACCCGCAGATTGCACCCGGGCGAAGCAGTGCCCGCAGCTCAGGCTCTGTTCAGCAAGGCTACAGCAGGAACATGTCCGATGGGCCTGTACGCAACTGACGCCCATCTTGAACTCGAAATCATGATTCAGGGCTTCGACGCTAACAGGAAGGACGACATGGACGATTTCGGCTGGGAAATCTACCACTTCAGCAATGTCTACCCCGATGGTACCACATACGGAGATGACGAGAGCGACGACGAAGAAGGAACAGACGGAAAATAATTGAAAATACGCCATGAAAAAGATATATACATACATATTTGTAGCAGCTGCCCTCCTTTCAGGTTTCAGCCTCAGGGCCTATGCACAGCAGCCCGACCCCACTGATGCAATCCATCTTTCAAAGGTGATCAATCCCGTGGATCCTGACAACGGTAAGTACACGATCGACCTTGAAACCTACGTTACCGGTACATCTGTAACAACCGTCACCACCACTTCCAAGCCCGTTGACCTCGTGCTTGTACTTGACGTCTCAAGTTCAATGAAAAACAGCAGCGGCTCTCAGGAAACAACTGCAAGAAAATCGCAGAGCTATACATACAACCAAGCTGGCAATGGCACATATGGTTACATGCATACAGATGGAACCATATATAAAGTATACCAAGAAAGATCAGATAAAGTCGGAGGTACCCGCTATTACAGGCTCTATTTTACAGACAGCGCAAACAAAAAGCATTATCTTTCAGGGGGAGGTATCACAGACACTGCACCCACAAATGTGACCGCCGAGAACAGAACAATCTATACTGGTGTTCTCTACGAGTACAGGAACCTCACCCGTCTGGAAGTCCTCAAGAAAGCCTGCGTAGCTTTCATCGACAAGGTGGCCGATAATGCAAAAGGAAAAGACAACACGCTCGGAACAGATGACGACATAAAGCACAGAATCAGCATCGTCACATTCGACAAGCACGAGCACTACATCACCGGCAACACCACCGATTATGAGAAGAGCCGCACCGATGCCGACAAGACAAACAACTTCATACCCATCTACAACACCTATTCAGGCAATGTAGCAACATTGAAGCAGACGGTACAGGACTTGACTCTTGGTAGCGGTACACGCCAGGACCGCGGTATACTTGCAGCAAAGAACAACATCGATGCTATTGATGCAACACGCTTTGCAGAAAGTTCAAAGGTCATAGTGATGTTCACCGACGGTGAACCTTACGGTAGCAACGAGGTAATTACAGACGAAGACCACCCCGATGGACATAGCCTTTCAAGGGAGGAAGTTGCCAACAAGGCAATTGACTATGCCAAGCCGATGAAGAACCGTGAAGGCACCTATAAGGCACAGGTATTCTCAGTAACAATGGCTATCACCAACCAAACCTACATCAACTACATGAAGTACATATCATCCAACTATCCGGATGCTGTAAGTGCTTCAAATCCCGGCACTCCTCTCATGGGTGGCGGATTCTACTTCGACGCCGGTGAGGGTGAGAACCTTGAATCAATCTTCGAGGCTATCGCAAGCAGCTCAACTGTAGGTGGTGAGACCATCGAGCTCAACGAATCTTCAACTTCAGTGATCGACGTCGTATCAGACAACTTCCTCATTCCCGCAGGAACAAAGGTTGAAGATATCACCTGCAAGGTTATGGCATGCACCGGTGTAGATGAGAACGGAAATTATACCTGGGTTGACAAGGGCCAGACAGGTTACTATGGTGATGCTACCAAGGACAACCCGGTGCTTGAATTGTCATCAACGGATGACGCTCCTTGGGTTGACGACAACGACCACAGCAAGGGTAAGATAAAGAACAAGATCTCCGTTACAAACTTCAACTACGGTTTGGACGATGTCTGGGACAAGGCAACAGGAAACATCGTAACAAAGGGTAACTGGGTAGGTCCCCGTACAAAGAACGGCAATACAGACCACTGGGGGAAGAAGGTTGTCATCTCCTTCCCTGTCGAGGTCAATCCCGACTACGAGGGTGGCTACGCAATGCCTAGTAACGATATTGAGTCAGGTATCTATGTTGACGGCAAGAAGATCAAGCCGTATCCCGTTCCTTCAGTCGACACTCCTTCAATCTGTATCATGAAGGACGGCCTTAAGATCGGCGAAAGCGCAATCTTCGAGATCACCTCATCTGACGATGCAAGCGTACACTACACAGTTGTCCTTACTCAGAAGGAACTCACCAACAGCCTTGGACGCCCCGCACCCTGCTACATCGTTATCAAGCGACTTACAGGTAACAAGGACTATACAGTGACCGAGAAGACAAACTGGTCATGGATGTACACGACAACAAAAAAATCCATCACCCAGGAACTCATCAGTGCAAACACCTTCGGAATCACTGCCGCTGCGTTAAGCTCATCACCTGCTACAGACCTTGAGAATAACGGCGCAAGAGTCGGCCGCCAGATTAACGCCAAAGACATCAAGGGCACGAATCCCGACCAGGTATACTGCATACTCCTGAACAAAACAGGTGACATTACCACTGATGATCTCAGCGGTGGCGCAATCTCACTCCTCTACCACTTCACCAACACAAGAGTTGAGACAGGCAAGCCCGCACGTGCAGAGGCTTATGTTAACAACAAGTTTGAAGGCGGTAAGACTAAAGGCGGTACCGAGGCCGGAGGAAGCGAAGAAGAAGATATCTAATTCATTTAATATTATACGCGTGAAAATGAAAAAGAAGACAATATACGAAAGCCCCGCAGTGAGATACTGCGACTTTGAAATGAGTGGTTTCATCTGTGCATCCGGACTCAAGGTCCAGGTGGACAGATGGGACAGCATCGACGGCGGCAACATCGACTTCGATGATGACGCTGAGCCTGTGACTCTGGGATAACAAAATCCCGGAGCCACACGGATTTGCCAGATCCGTACACACATACATATTTTATACAATACAAACTCATAACCCCACACCATTATGAAAAAGTATTTATTCATCCTGGCAGCAGGAGCAGTGGCTCTGTATTCCTGCTCGGTAGTTGAAAACGATTACGAACCCGTTTCAGCACCAAACAACACAAGTTTTACCGTTGGTCTCGTGAACGAGGTCGGAGCGATTGAGGAGGAGGAGACCAAAGCCTATCTCAACCAGCAGAACGAAACAACCTGGAACTACGTCTGGGAAGACGGCGACGAGATGGGTTACTTCCAGTTCCGCAACAGTTCCATTGTGAACCAGGGACGTGCAGAAGTTGACAAGAGGCCTACAGGCACCAACGTCATCTATCCTACAGCGGACTTCAGGCCCGGCGATGCAATTTTCGCGTATATGTATCAGCCCGAGGCAGAAGCCATGCTGTCAGCACAGGGTATCGTGAACAACGACCCTTACAATATGTGGGTTCACATCCCCACAACCCAGTACACCAGCACGGAGCCTGAAATCTTCTCCTATACCGACGATTTCTCATTCCAGATCGGGGAGGTCAACATGACTGATTTCCCTAATGTGAACAGGTCAGGAGACGATTACATGGATGCCATCGGATTCCAGGCTCCTGCAGGAATTGTCAGGTTCAAGATCAAGAACTACGACCGTGATCTCGAATACGGTTGCACCGGCGCAACCAATCTTCTCATCGACTACTACGGAAACGCACAGGTCACAGTCACACCCGAGCCTATCAGCAGCACACAGCAGACAAGCCAGCAGGGCGGTCTTACCGTTACAACGAAGTACGTTCAGTCATATCCCATCGACATCTTTGTTGTAGGTTATGAGGACAAGCCGGCAAATATCACAATCAATGCTGAAATCACACACAAGGTAGGTTTCCTCCACGCAGGTCTTGTAACCCCTTCGATCCAGATTACATACACCAAGAAAACCACCGATGCATCCGTAGTTATCGACCAGATCATAGAAGGCGAAACAAAGCCGTATCCTGTACGCGACTGCATGCCTTGCGTATCAAGGCAGTTCACCCTCAACTCAAGCGTAATCGAGTATCCCGAGGATATCCAGGCCAACATGACAATGTACATGCTGGGCAGCGTAATCGAGTTCCGAGTATTCTCTACTGATGACAATATCGCTGTAGGTGAGAACCTCGTTGGTGTATTCTTCAACGCATCCGACAACTGCGCAGGCAACCTGCAGTACGACCTCGTAGGTTCCGACCTGATGATGACAGGCGGCACCGAGTCATTCGTATCAGCATTCGACGAGGAAGGCAAGATCATCCAGAACGGCAAGAGCAACTATGTATCACTCTACATGGTTGTAGCTCCCGGCGATTACTCTGCTGATGTGAACTTCATCACAACAGAGCACGTCTACACCTTCCATATGGGTGAAAAGACATTCTCACGCGCTGTGAAGAAGGCCCTCAACTGCAACGTTGCCCTCACCACCTGCGACTGCGTGTCATTCAACGAGTTCTTCGGCCTCGAGGACACTGATACAGACACTCAGAACGGCGAGGGTGAAGACGAAGACATGTAGTCTCCCCCATTGAATCTTTCAGGAAACCTCCTCTTGCAAAAAAGAGGAGATTTCCTTGGTATTCCATTACATTCACCCACATAAGAATTCTTATATGTTGTCATATATGTCAAGGACAGGTTCAACCCTTGGTCTTTCGATACTCATATGCACTGCTCTGGGTTCATGCTCGCTTCAGCCTGAATTCAAGCAGGAGAAGGTCGAAGGGTCGGATCATAAAATAGTATTCATTGCAGGCGGCGAGAACGCCCGCACAAAGTCGGCTGTAGCGATAAGGACGTCCGAGCCAATCGACATATCGGAGGAGACCGGTATAGCAGGGCTTGAGCTTATAGAGTCAGTCGCCGACATAGGCGAGGAGGTATATTTGCCGGCAGCCGAAACAAAAGGTCTGCCCATCTACACCGAAAACCTGGCACAGAACTATAACGCCCTTGGCGTAACGGCATACTCAGGATCCACGAAGTGGGGCGATGAGGTGAAGTACACCAACGAGTCCGGCACAGAGAAGTGGAGCCATGACTACGGCATCGGTTTCGACTGGCCGGAAAACGAAGAGCTCCTGTTCTTCTTCCGCGCTCCCCTCACCTACAAGTCCGGCTCGTCGCCGTTTACGGCAGGGCCCGCCTACGCACCCAGCGAGAACAAGGACAGCAAGGGCAGCTCCAAAGGCAACGGCACAATCACCTTCTCGTACGTCTCCCCCGGCATAGACGCCAGTAACTCGGCAGTGCTGCAGGACGACATCCTCATCTCCTCGAAGAAGCTTACAAAGGCCCAGAGCGTCAGCGACAAGGACAGCGACCACAGAGTGCTGCTCTACCACACCCTCACGGGCGTGACCTTCAAGCTGACGGCCAGCGACGAGAACCTTGCCATCACCTCAATCGACAAGATCACATTCAGCGGTATGCTTTCAAGCGGAACATGCGTTGTCAAGCCCGTCTATGAAGGCTACACGACCGGCAGCAACTCCGATGCAGGTGTTGACAAGTCGGCGCTTGTATCACTCTGGACTCCCGACGCAGGCTCAGGCAAGACCTTCAGCCAGACCTACGGCAGCGACGAGCTCACCATGACGGCCGGAACCGCAAAGGATGAGAAGACCTTCATGTTCATCCCCCAGACCCTCGGCGACGACGTCACCCTCACCGTAGAGTACACCTATAGGGCAAAGGTCGCAGGCGGCGACTGGGTTGAGTACCCCGGCAACATCGCATCGGTCGACTTCGCAAAGAAGATATCAGACCGCAACTGGCTCGCAGGCCAGATAAGGACCTACACGTTCACCCTCAACAAGAAGGTGGAGGTGGAGATAGACGACACCGTGGATGCCGGGACCCGCGAGAAGTCCGACCTGACCATCACCAACACCGGCACCGCCACCGCATACATGCGTGTGGCAGTCCTCGGCAACTGGGTGTATGACCCTGAAGAGGGAGAGACCGACGAGCAGGGCAACCTGATCCCCGCAGCAATCACTCCCTGCGAGGAACTCGTATCCCTCGGCGAGTCAGGAGTCGTCCGTTCAGGATGGTTCAAGCATTCCGACGGCTTCTACTATTACAAGCATCCCGTTCCCGGAGGACACACCATCAAGCCGGCGAACACCCTCTTCGGCGAGGTCGGCTTCACCGAAGAATACAAGACGCAGCCTTATCCCCAGTGCCACCTCGAGATCGGCATAGCCGTCCAGGCAGTTCGTGCCGACCAGGTGGAGGAGGCATGGGGCCAGGCAGTTTCCCTACAGTTGGACAACCAGATAAAGGACTAAAGGAGGGACGGATATGAAAAGACTCATTTGCACAATTGCAGCGCTCGCAGGAATGGTTCCCGCATTCGCCCAGGGCAGCGTGGAACAGAGCAAGACCGTAAAGGACAACCTTGACGGAACATACACTCTCACACTCGAGACATATGTTACAGGTCAGAAGGTGACGAACCCCCTCGACATAGTCCTCGTGCTCGACAACTCCAACTCGATGTACTCATACGACATCGGAAAGAACAGCCACTCCAGCGGAGGCACCTACAGGGCGGACGCCCTCAAGTCGGCCGTCGCCCAGTTCATCGACAATATCTACAACAACGGCGAAACTCCGGCGCACAGGATGGCGATCGTGAAGTTCGAAGGCGGCGGACGACGCATCGACCATTATGTGAACTACAAGACGGAGAATCCCGACCTGACCCACGCCACGAACATATGCGGAAAGTGGATCGAGATGAATTCCACCGACATCTCGGCAGCAAAGACTGCGGTGAACGGCATGAAGAAGAGCACCACCGACACCGGTACCCCGTCTGCCGAAGGCCTCGCGCTTGCGTACAATCTCCTTACTTCCGATGACGTCAGAAACGACGGACGGCAGAAGGTCGTGGTATTCTTCACCGACGGATGCTGCGGAACAGGTGAAACATGGGCGAAGGCTGAAAGCCAGTACCCGAGTTCCAACCCCACGATCTATGGCTACCCGAAGATCAACAACGTAGCCCAGCCCCTGCCCAACAGGTACTATGCGCCCGTTGTTGTGGAAGCCGCCAATGAATTGAAGAAGATTGCTACCGTATACAGCGTCGGAGCATTCGGCGACCTTTCTGACGATGAGCAGAAGGGTGACACATACTTCTACATGAGGCACGTGTCTTCCACCTACAACACGGAGATCAGGGTTGACGGAAACGTTCCCACCACTCCCCTTTCGGGCCAGCTGACCGATGTGGATGCCCAGATGCCATCCCCCGAGGGAGAAGACGGGTATCTGTACACCCAGCCGTTCCATACAGTGAATGAAGGCGACAGGAGCCTGAGCCTCGAAGGTGACAAGTACGTGTTCGACTCATCGAACCCGGCCGACCTCAAGGCCGCATTCGACGCCATCTCCAAGGACATCATCGAAACGGCCGACCTTACGGCCGAAGCCACGGTGATCCTCGATGTCCTTACCGACCAGTTCTCGTTCCTCAAGGACTTCAGCGAGAACAACGTGAGCCTCTACACATGCAACGCCAACACCTCCCTCTCAACCCTTGAATGGGTCACCACAGGCACAGGCGGCATAACAGTTCACAAAGACAAGGACAACAACGTGGTCGACAGCAAACCCTCCGACGGCCACGACGAATACTGGGTGCCCTGGACACCCTGGACTACCAAGGGAAAGATACAGGACTATATCAGGATCAATCCCGCCACAAACGTCACCGGAACCCCTATCCGCAACGACTATATCGAAGTTACCGGATACGACTTCAAGAGCAACTACGTCGGCCTCGACGGCAGCAATTACCGTGGTCAGAAGTTCATCGTCCAGTTCACCATGCAGGCCGACCCGTCCAACAAGGGCGGCCTGGGCATCAGGACCAACGAGGAAATCTCCGGCGTATACGCAAAGGATGATTCAAAGCCAAGCGGGTTCAGAAGCGTCATACCTTACGACAGGCCCGTGGTCTATCTGCCTTACATAAAGATAGTCAAGAAGGGTCTCGCCATAGGCGAAAGCGCGACCTTCAGAATCACGAAGGTTACTTCAGCCGACGGCAGCACCGCCGACAACGCCTACACGGCATATTCGGCCAATGTAATCGTCACCAAGACCAAAGCCGACGAAGACCCTTATGCCGTGCTCAAACTCGTCTATTCGGGCTATTACAAGGTCGAGGAGACCTCCTGGTCGACATGGGCCTACAAGGTGACCAAGTATGACGCCAACAACGACGGAACACCCGAAACGGAAGGCAAGGCATACACCAGGCAGATGAACACGGTGGGCACCTTCACGGACGCCAACCGCTTTCTCACCTTCACATTCGAAAACAGCAACGCCGCCGGCACCCAGATACCGGAGCATGGCGAGAGCTACGTGATCAACAACATGGGCATATCCCACAAGGCCGCCCTGAATCAGAATTCTAACATAAACGACTGGCAAAACGGTAACGAGTATGAGTTATAGAAGATTACCCCTCATTCTGGCATTGAATGCCATTCTCCTGTTTGCAGGATGCGAAAAGCAGCCCATCGCAACCGATGAACCCGTTGCCGGAGAGCAGAAGGTGGCCTTTGCCATCAATGCCGACTGCACACAGACCAGGACAACCAACGACGGCCTCAAGACCGCGTGGGCGTCCGACGACGCCCTGACGGTATTCTACAAGCACAACGGCAAGTACGAGACCGCAAAGTTCACCTACTCCGGCGAAGGCAGCGTCTTCACCGGAGAAGTGTACACTCCTGACGAAGGATGCAGCTGGATTGCCGAATACCCTTACAATGCAGGTGCAAAAGTGCCAACCGCAGCAGCCGCCAGGGTGGATGCCGTGCAGGTACAGGACGGATACGGCAGCACGGCGCATCTTGCCGGCCCGGGATTCCCCCTTACTGGCAGCGCAACCTACTCCGCATCCACCGAAACGCCACAGTTCGCAATGTCGCAGGTGCTCTCCCAGTGCAGGTTCAAGATCACCAACGGCAACAGCAAGGATATCATAGTTACAAGTATAGAGTTCACAGCACCTGTAGCCATCTGCGGCGAGTTCACCACCGACCTTACGGCAGCAGCACCTGTATGGACACCCTCAACCGAGAGGTCTTCCTGCACCGTCAGGCTCGACGTGTCGGACGGAACAGCTCTGGCACCCGAAGAATCGGCAGTATTCTCCCTGGGCATGATGCCGTTCAGCGTAACAGACGGCGAGTTCAAGATTGCAGTCCATGCGACCTGCGATGGCCGGGAGACCGTGTCTGAAAAGACCGTCACCAAGAGCATGACCTTTGCTGCAAATACAATCGGCAAGATAAACTACACATTCGAGACTGCAGATGCATCCCTGACGGAAAGGGACCTCGGCAGCTTCAACCTCGTCAACAGCACCATCCAGCCATACCTGACTGCCGCTGCCGCTCAATACGGCAACGACTGGAGCGCAGGCTCCATCGTGGACAGTTACCCCAACGGAGGGAACGGCGACCTCAACGACAGATACAGCATTGGAGACTCACACATCACGGCCTATGACAAGCCGGCGCCCGTCACGATTCCACTCACAGGATGGAACGGCACACAGGTAAACGTGACAGTATACAACAACCAGGCACGCACCGATGTGGAGAACAGCATCACGGCAACGGTTGCAAACGATGCCGTAGACTTCTACAACCTCATTCCAGGCAGAACGTACTGGTATACAGTCACAGCCAATGCTTCTGAGATAGCCAAGGGCCATTTCGTGACCACAGGCGACCGCCGTCTGATGAAGGTCAGCGATGCAATCTGGGCCGACAGGGCAAACAACTGCCGCGACTTAGGAGGGCTCAAGGGCATGAACAACAAGACTGTCAAGTACAACCTGCTGTTCCGCGGCTCCAACATGAACGAGGTTACTGCAGAGGAGAGGGACATCCTCCTGAACTATATGGGCATAAGCCTTGACGTCGACCTCAGGGCAACATCAGGTTCCCAGACAAGGAACGTCGCCAGCAACCCTCTGAACGTAAACTGGTCTCATGAGGGCATCAGCGGAGGCAGCGACCTCATCTTCAACAGCAGCAACACCAGCACCAACAATACGAGAAAGAACAAGGTCAAGAATATATTCACGGCCATCTTCGACTCGGTGGCAGACGGAGAGGCGGTCTATATCCACTGCTTCGCAGGTGCCGACCGCACAGGTTATGTATGCTGCGTGCTCGAGGCTGTACTGGGCGTATCGGAGAAGGACTGCTCGATCGACTACGAACTTACTTCATTCAGTTGCGTGCACACACGCGACCGCAACTTCAAGGTCAAGGGCGACGCCGCGATGGCAACCTGCTATCCGTACCTGAAGGGTCTGTCCGGCAGCACCTTCCAGGACAAGGCGATCACCTACCTCAAGTCGGCAGGCATCACAGACGCACAGATTCAGGCATTCCAGAACGCAATGCTTGAATAACAAGCAGAACATATTCACATTTTATCAGGAAAGTAGCACAAATTGTGCTACTTTTTTGTATATTCAATGGTTGTTTTGTATAAACCCTATAGAAAAAATGAATACTCGCACCTACAAAGCGCCTGTCTGCAAGACAATCGAGGTACAGGTTTGCAAAGCGGTCCTTCTGACACTATCGCAACAGAATCAGATGTTCGGCATCAATAATTGGGACGAAGAAGATGGTGAAGAGTATGATTTCTAACAGACATTGCATCCCTATGCTGCTCGCTGCAGCATTCTGCCTGGCAGCCTGCAGCAAGCAGGTTCTTCCCGAAGAGCCTGCGGTTCCCTCCGACCCGGAGGTTGAAAGCGTTGCTGAAACCCAGGAATACCATATCAGCGCAGCATGCACTGACACCAGGACCGCAGTCAGCGGCAGTTCTATCGTATGGAACAGCGGCGACGAGCTGACGGTAGCATACCTGCACGAAAGCTCCCTGCAGACCGCAATATTCGAATACGAAGGCAACGACAGTTTCAAAGGCGAGGTTTCAGCCCCTGACGATCCGTCTGACTGGTACGCCATCTACCCCGCAAACGCTGTTGGAGAAGACGGCACACGCATCATCCTTCCCGCTGAAAACATCCAGCAGGGCAACGGCAGCAAGGCACATCTTGCCGGCGAGGCTTTCCCGCTGTTCGGAAAGGCTCTGGCGGTTGCAGGCTCCGACGTCCCCCACCTGCAGATGGAGCAAATCGCCTCAGTTGTGAACTTCAACGTCACCAATCAGGAGGACTCCCCCGTCAAAGTGAGCAGTATCATCTTCTCGGCACCAGTCGAGATAGCCGGTGAGTTCAGCGGAAAGATCACATCCGGTACAGGCTGGAGCCCGGTTACCGGCAAGGCTACCACGACGGCCGTGCTCAATGTTACCGGCGGCGAGGAGATAGCATCAGGCGCCAGCGCATCATTCTATATGGGAGTGATGCCTTTCAGCGCAACCGGCAACTTCACCATTACGGTTATGGCAGAATGCGGAGGTGAGCAGATCTACTCCACAAAGAGAGTACAGGGCAAGACCATGGAGTTCAAGGCCGGCACCATAGGCAAGATCAACTACAAATTCATCAGCAGCGTTCCCGGAAAGGCAAAGGACTACTACGTCAAGGTAACCTCAGATCCTGGCGATGCGAATTGGGCCGGACAATACATCATAGTCAACACCGCAAAGGACCACGCATTCTCCACCATAGGCAGCATTGCCAGCACACTCTCCGTCACCGATATTAATGGCAGGATCGAGGCCACTGAAGAAGTCGAAAAGATTTCCATGAATATAAAGGTCGGCGCACAGAAGCACAAACAGAGTGACCAGAATAACCTACCCGCCTACGATATCATGAACAGCGAGGGCAAATATGTCTTCTTCAACTCCGCCGGAATGCGTATAAGCAGCAGCAAGACAGAAAACGGTGCCGACTATCAGCACACGATCGTTCTTGACGGTTCAGGAATACAGCTGATGAGTGCAAAGAACGGCGGCAATGGAGGAAGCAAGTATTACATGACATACTCCGGCAGCGGCTTCATATATAACGGGACTGCGGGCAACCGCGTCCTGCTCTACAAGAAGATTGATACCCAGGATACAAGGTCCGGCCAGGCCATTCAGTTTGCAGAGAGCAGAGTCACATGGTACATAGGCGAAGGGTCAGAGTACCAGACAGGCGCGACATATAATCTCCCCCAGTTCGTGTCAGGAGCACAGACCTTTGTAACATATTCATCTTCCAATCCCGAAGTTGCGGAGATTGCCGGCAACAGCCAGCTGAGGATTGTCGGAACAGGAATCACCACCATCACTGCCACGGCTGCCGAATCAACGGAATATACTTCGGCATCCGCCAGCTTCACGCTCGTCATCAAGGAACCGGGAGTAATTCCGAATCTCGACCTGGGCAACTTCGACCTGACCGACGATACCGTCATGGCATATCTTAAAGATGCCGATGCCAATTACACCGATTCCAACTGGAGCACGGTCACAGTCGTAACGAAATACCCCAATGGAACGTCCAGCAAAACCTATGACCGTCCCAAGCCTGTTCTCATACCCGTTGACGAGCCGGACGGGACCACGGTGACAGTAGCAGTCTACAATGATGCAGGCAGGGCCGATGAGGAACTCGTAAGGACCTATACCGTAACAGGTGGATACGCGGAAGTATACAACCTGATTCCGAATGACAGTTATTGGTATACCGTAAGCACTGACGATGAGGAACTGAGCCAGGGCACTTTCACGACAACAGGTCTGCGCCGCTATCTTACCGTAAGCAATGTGATCAATGAGAGCCGCGCCAACAACCTGCGCGACTTCGGCGGTCTGAAGGTCGGAGTGGATCATGCTCTCCGGTACAACATGCTCTTCCGTGGCAGCAATATGGACAGGACTACTGCTGAAGAGCAGGCTTGGATCACAGGCTACATGGGCGTCAGGATGGATGT
The DNA here is from genome assembly GCA_045640445.1 of Candidatus Cryptobacteroides sp. Classification (GTDB taxonomy): domain Bacteria; phylum Bacteroidota; class Bacteroidia; order Bacteroidales; family UBA932; genus Cryptobacteroides. The sequence goes on from JAZUFA010000056.1 coordinate 83,408, forward strand.
GGACCTCAGGGCAATGAACACATTCAGCCAGCCCGCCAACAGGCCTCTGGACAGGAACCTTGTAGATTATACCAACGGAAATATCAGCAGTTACTCTGACATAACAGATGCAAAAATCCAGACGATCTTTGCCGGAATTGCAAAGACACTGGTGAAAGGCGAAGCCTGCTATATACACTGCCAGGTTGGAGCCGACCGAACAGGATACATCTGCATGCTCATCGAGGCCATATGCGGCGTTTCGCAGAAAGACTGCTCGATCGACTACGAACTTACATCATTCAGCTGCGTGGGCACACGCGACAGAGTCGGAAGGTACAACAACTACTACTTTACAAAGGGAATGGAATTCATCGAAGGACATGACGGTTCCACTTTCCAGCAGAAGGCGGTCAATACACTCCTCGACTACGGTGTACCTCAGTCTGACATTGATACAATCGTCGCCGCAATGGTGGAATAGACGGCAATTTCATTATCTTTGCAGGCATGAAACGCAACATCATCATATTCGCAGCAATGGCGCTGTGCCTTGCAGGATGCGGGCAGAAGCCTGACATGTACCGTGAAGCCCTCGAAACGGAGATAATCCGCCTCGTGGGAGCGGACGCAAAGGTTACCTTCAACACAGTAGAGAGAATCGACAGCACAACCTTCGGGCAGGAAATCGAGAGGCGCATCAAGACCTTCTCCCTGAAGCTCGACCAGGACACCAACTTCTACAACAAATACAAGAAAGACGGAATGTCCAGGAATGCAGAAGCCAAGATGAAGGCCATCGAGATGGACCGGAAGTTGCTCGCCGGAATGGAGATGCTGCGTCAGCGCATCGCCGACGCCGACTCACTCGATGTTGTGGCCTACTACGACTATCACTTCACCGGCAACGCCAAGAGCAGCGAGGGCATAACCACCTTCAATGACAATTACGCCACCATTACTCCCGACGGAAAGGTCATGAGCATAAACGACGCCCTGCAGGGCCTGCACAAGGCAATGGGAAAGTCAATTCCCGGTTATGAGGCACTGCTGAAAGACAAGCCGGAAGAAGAGTAATAATAAAAAGAATGCCGCTCGAACGAGCGGCATTTCTTTTATATTTTTGGGAGTTTACTTGATTGTGAAGTTCACGACTGCCTTTGCCGGCAGGGTGAATGTTATTCCCTGTTTGCTTACCTTGAAGTCCTTGAAGTCCTTGGTGGCAACTGCGGGCTCCTTGCCGAAGTCGTTGTAATCATTGATATGCTCTGCCGTAAGGATGCGGGCGGTGACGTCTGCCTTGCCGCCGATGGTGTCCCAGTCGAGGACAACCTTCTGGTCCTTGTCAAGAGAAGGGTTAACGAGCGATACGGTGAGAGCGCCGTCCTTGCGTGATGCGCTGACGCTGAGTTCGGGAACCATGCCCTTGTCGGTATAGCAGAGCTCGCCCTTCTCATAGTCGACAGGCACTGCCTGTGCGTTCTGATGAGGCTTGTAGAGCTCGAAGAGATACCAGGTAGGAGTCTTCACCATCTGGTCGCCCTGGGTGAGTACCATTGACTGCAGCACGTTGACTACCTGGGCGATGTTGCACATCTTGATACGGTCGGTATACTGATGGAAGATGTTGAAGGTCATAGCTGCAACTATCACGTCACGCATGGCGTTCTGCTGGAAGAGATGGCCGGGATTCGTGCCGGGCTCGACGTTCCACCATGTTCCCCACTCGTCAACCAGAAGGTCGATGTTCTTCTCGGGATCGTACTTGTCCATGATGGCGAGGTGCTTCTGGAGGCACTCGTCGATTCCGTAAGCGCGTCCGAGAGTCCTGTAGTACTCCTTGTTGGTGAACTTGGTGGCAAAGCCCTTGTCACCCCAGTCAAGCACTGTATAATAGTGAACCGCAATGGCGTCCATATGGGTGCCGATGTTCTTCATGCACACTTCGGTCCAGTTATAATCGGTGTCGGATGCACCGCTGGCGATCTTGTAGAGACGATGCTGGCGGGTGTAGTCGCGGGTATAGGTGGTGTAGCGCTTGAAGAGGTCGGAATAGTACTCGGGGGTCATATTACCGCCGCATCCCCAGGCCTCGTTACCGATGCCGAGGTACTTCACGTCCCAGGCCTTGTCGCGGCCGTTTGCGCGACGCTCGTTGGCAACTGTGCTCTGTGAGTCGGATGTCATATACTCGACCCACTTGGCAAGCTCCTCTGCGGTGCCGCTGCCCACGTTGCCGCTGATGTAAGGCTGGCAGCCGAGAAGCTCACAGAAGTTGAGGAACTCGTGGGTTCCGAAACTGTTGTCCTCGAGGGTGCCGCCCCAGTTGTTGTTGCTGATCTTAGTGCGCTGGTCCTTGGGGCCTATGCCGTCGCGCCAGTGGTAGTCGTCGGCGAAGCATCCGCCGGGCCAGCGGAGAACAGGCACAGCTATCTCGCGGAGTGCCTCGAGCACATCCTTGCGATAGCCGTCGATATTAGGAATGGAGGAATCAGGGCCTACCCAGATGCCGTCATAGATGCAACGTCCGAGATGCTCTGAGAACTGACCGTATATCTCTGCAGGGATGATGGCGCCGCTATCGTCGGCATCCTTCACATGCACTTTTGTCTGTGCCGTGGCTGCAACCGTAGCAGAGAGAGCGATGAGTGCAACAAAGAGTTTCTTCATATTGTGTGTTATTTGTGATTATCGTATCACAAAGTTAGCACTTCGAGTTCTCAGTTAGTATTAAAAATAGAACATATAGTTACAAGAATAAAACAAAACAGGCAGCCAGAACGGCTGCCTGCGTGTCATATAAGTGTTTCTACTAGAAAACCTCCTCTGCGGGTTCACGGAAATCCTCGGCTGTGGGAGCGGGGATGTCGGTGCGGGGACCAGCGGGACGGCGGGGGCCTCTGTGGTCATCCCTGCGGCCTCCTTCGCGGCGGTCGCCATGCTCGCGACGGTCTCCGTCACGGCGTCCACCCTCGCGGCGGTCACCGCCACGACGGTCGTTGCCACCACGGTTGCCACCGTTGCCACCGCGACGCTCGGGCTCTACATAACCTTCGGGCTTCTCGGTGAGGGCGCGCATTGAGAGGCGCATCTTGCCGGTCTTGGCGTCGATCTCAAGAAGCTTGACGTCGATCTCGTCGCCGACCTTGAGAACGTCCTCGACCTTCTCTGTCTTTGTCCAGGCGATCTCGCTGACGTGGAGGAGGCCTTCCTTACCGGGGAGGATCTCTACGAAAGCACCGAACTCGAGGATGCTGACAACCTTTCCGTGATATACTGTACCGGCCTCGGGAACTGCGCAGATACCCTTGATCCAGTCAAGTGCCTTCTGCATGTTGTCCTTGTTGTCGGATGCGATGTCGACAACGCCGACTGTACCCTCGCCTGCAGGATTGGGCTGCTCTTCGATGGTGATGACGGTGCCGGTCTCCTTCTGGATCTTCTGGATGGTCTCGCCGCCCTTGCCGATGATGGCGCCGATGAACTCGGAACCGACGATGATCTGCTGGATGCGGGGAACGAAGGGCTTGTAGTCCTCACGGGGCTCGCTGATGGTCTTCATCATCTCGCCCATGATGTGCATGCGGCCCTGGCGTGCCTGCTCGAGAGCCTTCTCGAGAACGTCATAGCTGAGGCCGTCGACCTTGATATCCATCTGGGTTGCGGTGATACCGTCTGCGGTACCGGTAACCTTGAAGTCCATGTCGCCGAGGTGATCCTCGTCACCGAGGATATCGGTAAGGATGGCGTAACGATCGTTGGGGCGCTCTGCATCGGTGATAAGTCCCATGGCAACACCTGCAACGGGCTTCTTGATCTTGACACCTGCGTCCATGAGTGCGAGGCAGCCGCCACATACTGAAGCCATTGATGATGAGCCGTTGGACTCGAGGATATCGGAAACCACGCGTACTGCGTAAGGATTCTCGGGAGCGAGGGGAACTACGGGCTTGAGGGCGCGGAGTGCGAGGTTGCCGTGACCGATCTCGCGACGGCCTACGCCACGCTGGCTCTTTGCCTCACCTGTTGCGAAGGGAGGGAAGTTGTAGTGGAGAACAAACTGCTGGTCGTCCTGGATGAGGACTTCGTCAGTTTCCTTCATGTCCATCTTGGTACCGAGGGTAACGGTAGCAAGAGACTGGGTCTCACCACGTGTGAAGATTGCGCTGCCGTGTGCGCAAGGAAGATAACCGACCTCGCACCAGATAGGACGGACCTCGTTGCATACGCGGCCGTCGAGACGCTGACCCTCGTCGAGGATCATGTTGCGCATTGCTTCCTTCTCTACGTTATGATAGTAGCGGCCTACGAGAGCCACCTTCTGTGCATATTCCTCCTTCTCCTCGGGAGTTGTGGGCTCGGGAAGAGTTGCGATGAACTCGTCCTGGATGGCTGCGAAGCCGTCCTCGCGCTCGTGCTTGGGCTTTGCGCTCTTTGCGAGAGCATAGCACTTGCTGTAGCAGAAATCCTCGACTGCCTTCTTGAGCTCCTCATCCTCGATGTCGTGAGGATAGTCGCGCTTGTTGACGTCGGTTCCGAGCTCTGCCATGAGTTCCTTCTGAACGCGGCAGTGCTTCTTGATTTCCTCGTGAGCGAACTTGATGGCCTCGAGCATGTCGTGCTCGCTGACCTCGTTCATCTCACCCTCTACCATCATGATGTTCTCCTCAGTTGCAGCGACCATGAGTTCGATGTCTGAGTTCTTCATCTCTGAGAATGTAGGGTTGATAACGAACTCACCATTAATGCGGCATACGCGGACCTCTGAGATAGGGCCTCCGAAAGGAAGGTCGGATGTTGCGAGTGCGCATGATGCTGCAAGACCTGCGAGTGCGTCGGGCTGGATATCCTTCTCGGCACTGATGAGGGTTACGTTTACGAAGACCTCGAGGTGGAAATCATCCGGCCAGAGAGGACGGATAGGACGGTCGATGAGACGTGAGATGAGGATCTCATAGTCTGATGACTTGCCTTCCCTCTTGAGGAAACCGCCGGGGAAGCGGCCTGCTGAATAGAACTTTTCCTTGTAATCTACGGTAAGGGGCATGAAATCGGTGCCTTCCTTAACTTCTGTTGCTGCTGTAACGGTGGCGAGGAGCATGGTGCCACCCATCTTCACTACGGCTGAACCGGCGGCCTGCTTTGCCAACTTGCCGGTTTCGATCTCAATCACGCGGCCATCCGCGAGAGTGATAGTTTTGTTGATAATGTTCATTATTGTTTCTCTATTACGTCTTTCTTCTAAAAAAAAGGATGGTGCCCCCCGGGCACCACCCCCAAACTCCTATTCTTTTATCGACGGAGACCGAGCTCCTTGACGATCTTTCTGTATCTCTCGATGTCAATCTTCTGGAGGTAATCCAGAACCTGACGACGCTTGCCGACGAGGCGGAGAAGTGAACGGCGTGTTACAACGTCCTTCTTGTTCTTCTTCACGTGCTCGGTAAGGTGAGCGATACGGTAGGAGAATAAAGCAACCTGACTCTCAGGAGAACCAGTGTCCTTATTGGACTT